>NZ_JBBOOE010000001.1:12500-755000 GCF_038002965.1 Robertmurraya sp. FSL R5-0851
AAATCCTGCTTTTGGATTTGACTAGACGGATCGAAACGGCCGAGAAGTTAGAAGCCGAAACTGGACAAAGAAATACCGAGTAATCGCCATTTTAGTTTTCTCTCTAATTTATTAGAGAAATTCTTTTTAACCATAGGTTAAGTTAGAAAGGGCGCACGGTGAATGCCTTGGCACTAGGAGCCGATGAAGGACGGTACTAACACCGATATGCTTCGGGGAGCTGTAAGTAAGCTTTGATCCGGAGATTTCCGAATGGGGAAACCCTCTATCCGTAATGGGATAGAATCTTTACCTGAATACATAGGGTAATGAAGGCAGACCCGGGGAACTGAAACATCTAAGTACCCGGAGGAATAGAAAGCAAACGCGATTCCCTGAGTAGCGGCGAGCGAAACGGGATTAGCCCAAACCAAGAGGCTTGCCTCTTGGGGTTGTAGGACACTCTATACGGAGTTACAAAGGAATGAAGTAGACGAATCGATCTGGAAAGGTCAGTCATAGAAGGTAACAACCCTGTAGTTGAAACTTCGTTCCCTCTTGAGTGGATCCTGAGTACGGCGGAACACGTGAAATTCCGTCGGAAGCAGGGAGGACCATCTCCCAAGGCTAAATACTACCTAGTGACCGATAGTGAACCAGTACCGTGAGGGAAAGGTGAAAAGCACCCCGGAAGGGGAGTGAAAGAGATCCTGAAACCGTGTGCCTACAAGTAGTTAGAGCTCGTTAACGAGTGATAGCGTGCCTTTTGTAGAATGAACCGGCGAGTTACGATTACATGCGAGGTTAAGTTGATAAGACGGAGCCGTAGCGAAAGCGAGTCTGAATAGGGCGAATTTAGTATGTGGTCGTAGACCCGAAACCAGGTGATCTACCCATGTCCAGGGTGAAGTCCAGGTAACACTGGATGGAGGCCCGAACCCACGCACGTTGAAAAGTGCGGGGATGAGGTGTGGGTAGCGGAGAAATTCCAATCGAACTTGGAGATAGCTGGTTCTCTCCGAAATAGCTTTAGGGCTAGCCTCATGTAGTAAGAGTCTTGGAGGTAGAGCACTGTTTGGACTAGGGGCCCTCATCGGGTTACCGAATTCAGACAAACTCCGAATGCCAAAGACTTATCCATGGGAGTCAGACTGCGAGTGATAAGATCCGTAGTCGAAAGGGAAACAGCCCAGACCACCAGCTAAGGTCCCAAAGTATACGTTAAGTGGCAAAGGATGTGGAGTTGCTTAGACAACCAGGATGTTGGCTTAGAAGCAGCCACCATTTAAAGAGTGCGTAATAGCTCACTGGTCGAGTGACTCCGCGCCGAAAATGTAACGGGGCTAAACGTATCACCGAAGCTGTGGATTGGCGTCACACGATGTCAGTGGTAGGAGAGCGTTCTAAGGGCGTTGAAGCTAGACCGGAAGGACTGGTGGAGCGCTTAGAAGTGAGAATGCCGGTATGAGTAGCGAAAGATGGGTGAGAATCCCATCCACCGAATGCCTAAGGTTTCCTGAGGAAGGCTCGTCCGCTCAGGGTTAGTCGGGACCTAAGCCGAGGCCGAAAGGCGTAGGCGATGGACAACAGGTTGATATTCCTGTACCACCAAATTACCGTTTGAGTGATGGGGGGACGCAGGAGGATAGGGTAAGCGCGCTGTTGGATATGCGCGTCCAAGCAGTTAGGCTGATCACGAGGCAAATCCCGTGATCAAAAGGCTGAGCTGTGATGGCGAGGGAAATATAGTACCGAAGTTCCTGATTCCACACTGCCAAGAAAAGCCTCTAGCGAGGTAACAGGTGCCCGTACCGCAAACCGACACAGGTAGGCGAGGAGAGAATCCTAAGGTGAGCGAGAGAACTCTCGTTAAGGAACTCGGCAAAATGACCCCGTAACTTCGGGAGAAGGGGTGCTCTTCAGGGTGAATAGCCCAGAAGAGCCGCAGTGAATAGGCCCAGGCGACTGTTTAGCAAAAACACAGGTCTCTGCGAAGCCGCAAGGCGAAGTATAGGGGCTGACGCCTGCCCGGTGCTGGAAGGTTAAGAGGAGGGGTTAGCCTTAAAAGCGAAGCTCTGAATCGAAGCCCCAGTAAACGGCGGCCGTAACTATAACGGTCCTAAGGTAGCGAAATTCCTTGTCGGGTAAGTTCCGACCCGCACGAAAGGCGTAACGATCTGGGCACTGTCTCAACGAGAGACTCGGTGAAATTATAGTACCTGTGAAGATGCAGGTTACCCGCGACAGGACGGAAAGACCCCGTGGAGCTTTACTGTAGCCTGATATTGAATTTTGGTACAGCTTGTACAGGATAGGTAGGAGCCTGAGAAGCCGGAGCGCTAGCTTCGGTGGAGGCGTCGGTGGGATACTACTCTGGCTGTATTGAAATTCTAACCCTCACCCCTAAATCGGGGTGGGAGACAGTGTCAGGTGGGCAGTTTGACTGGGGCGGTCGCCTCCTAAAAAGTAACGGAGGCGCCCAAAGGTTCCCTCAGAATGGTTGGAAATCATTCGTAGAGTGTAAAGGCACAAGGGAGCTTGACTGCGAGACCTACAAGTCGAGCAGGGACGAAAGTCGGGCTTAGTGATCCGGTGGTTCCGCATGGAAGGGCCATCGCTCAACGGATAAAAGCTACCCCGGGGATAACAGGCTTATCTCCCCCAAGAGTCCACATCGACGGGGAGGTTTGGCACCTCGATGTCGGCTCATCGCATCCTGGGGCTGTAGTCGGTCCCAAGGGTTGGGCTGTTCGCCCATTAAAGCGGTACGCGAGCTGGGTTCAGAACGTCGTGAGACAGTTCGGTCCCTATCCGTCGTGGGCGTAGGAAATTTGAGAGGAGCTGTCCTTAGTACGAGAGGACCGGGATGGACGCACCGCTGGTGTACCAGTTGTCTTGCCAAAGGCATCGCTGGGTAGCTATGTGCGGAAGGGATAAGTGCTGAAAGCATCTAAGCATGAAGCCCCCCTCAAGATGAGATTTCCCATAGCGCAAGCTAGTAAGATCCCTGAAAGATGATCAGGTTGATAGGTCAGAGGTGGAAGCGCGGCGACGTGTGGAGCTGACTGATACTAATCGATCGAGGACTTAACCAAATATAGATGAAACGTATTTCTTTCTTCTTCATTCATTATCTAGTTTTGAAGGAATGATTTTCTTCAACTGAATACAAGTCTAGTGGCGATAGCGAAAAGGTCACACCCGTTCCCATACCGAACACGGAAGTTAAGCTTTTCAGCGCCGATGGTAGTTGAGGGTTTCCCTCTGTGAGAGTAGGACGTCGCTAGGCAAAGAAAAAAGCACCTGAGTGGGTGCTTTTTTGTTATATAAAGATAAGATAGTATAAGATTTTCTACTTAGAGAATTGTCTAGCTCCAGCGCCCCTAACGCCTAGTGTCCTTCGCTTTTCTTATTATTTCTTCATCATTAAATATTGATAAACAAGAAAGGGGCCTTTGTCTAAGCTGACTTGTAAGAATGATTGAATGAAAGGGAAGTCCTTATTTGGCATGGTCTTTACTAACTCACTCCACCACTCCGTTTCGTAGCGGGCAATCATACTTAGGTTATATAGCAGTAAATAATGAATAAGTAATTCATTGTATTGAAGTAAATCTCCTTTTGTCAAAGAAAGGGAGAAATGATTGTCTACCAGATTATATTTTAATATAGAAAAGGATGATAACTTTTTTCCAGCTAAGTGAAAACAAAGGTTGTCATTCAAATGATTACTACATAAGAAATCGCCATTCGTTTTTGTTTGGAAAAACTCTGTAAATCGATCACTAGTCATATGAAAGGTATCAAGAGCGGACTCAGGGATGTGAATGTCTGTTCCTTTATTCTCAACCGGTAAGAAAGTTCTCTTTCCTACGAGCTCTTCAAAAAGACTAGTAAGCTCTGGAATTTGCATTAAGAGATCATTCATTGTCGTTTTTTCCCCTTCCAATTGTTTCATGTGAAACAATCTTTCTCCAATATGAGGAAACAATCCTGTCTTCTGAAACTTCACTTCATCCTGAAAAAAATGATATTGCTGCTTTTTTCTCTTCCTAGTTGAAACTCCATGAGCAAGTACAGAGGTCGTTTCAGGATAATTTGGGTCTACAGTTAAAATACATGCTTTCAATAAGTGAACGAGACCATAGAAGATCAGAATAGGCTGGATGATGAGTGGTGAGTTCCTTGCCTGTTCATAATATACCTGACCGTGTTCAAGATAATAAATAAAGGGGTAGCAGTTTTCATAACTTTTTTGTTCGGCATCTGAAAGCTCTAAAGATTGATAACACTTTTTTAAATAATGCTGTGTCGAATCGGCTGAAAAAAAGAGTGAAAATGAGTGCAAATTGGCATAAGGGAAAATCAAATTCGTAACCTCCAAATTAATTGAAAAATCAAACATATTGAACAGTTCTTGACAGTATTTTAACCAATTGATAACCTACTAATAATATTTTCGAGTAGGGGGGCAATATTTATGTGGGAAAATAAGTTTGTTAAAGAGGGTTTAACCTTCGACGATGTATTGTTAGTGCCTGCAAAATCAGAAGTACTTCCTAGAGATGTGAGTTTACAAGTTCACTTAACAGAAAAAATCAAGCTAAACATTCCAATGATTAGCGCAAGTATGGACACAGTAACAGAAGCAGAGATGGCGATTGCTATGGCGAGACAAGGTGGAATTGGTATTATCCATAAAAACATGTCTATTGAACAGCAAGCCGACCAGGTGGACAAGGTTAAACGTTCAGAAAGTGGAGTTATTACGGATCCTTTCTTTTTGACTCCTGATCAACAAGTGTTTGATGCCGAGCATCTTATGGGGAAATACCGAATTTCTGGTGTTCCAATCGTAAATAACGATGAGGAGCAAAAGTTAGTTGGGATCTTAACAAATCGTGATCTACGCTTCATCCAAGACTACTCGATAAAAATTTCGGATGTAATGACAAAAGAAAACTTAGTTACAGCTCCTGTGGGAACAACTTTAGAAGAAGCTGAAAGCATTTTACAAAAGTATAAAATCGAGAAACTTCCACTGGTTGATAGTGAAGGAGTACTTAAAGGATTAATTACGATTAAAGATATTGAGAAAGTAATCGAATTCCCTAATTCGGCAAAAGATGAGCAAGGTCGTTTATTGGTTGGTGCAGCAGTAGGTGTAACAACAGATACAATGAAACGCGCTGAGATGCTAGTAAGAGCTCAAGTAGATGTGCTGGTTATAGATACTGCTCATGGTCACTCTAAAGGCGTTATTGACATGGTCAGATCTATTAGAGAGACATTCCCGGAAATAGCCATCATTGCAGGGAATGTAGCGACAGCAGAAGCAACAAGAGAGCTAATCGAAGCTGGGGCAGATATCGTGAAAGTGGGTATTGGACCAGGATCTATCTGTACAACAAGAGTAGTTGCAGGTGTAGGTGTACCGCAAATCACAGCAGTATACGATTGTGCAACAGAAGCTAGAAAGCATGGAAAAGCAGTTATCGCTGATGGAGGAATTAAATACTCTGGAGATATTGTAAAAGCTTTAGCAGCTGGTGGACATGCTGTTATGCTTGGAAGCTTATTAGCTGGTGTGACAGAAAGCCCAGGAGAAACAGAAATCTTCCAAGGCAGACGTTTCAAAGTCTACCGTGGTATGGGTTCAGTAGCAGCAATGGAAAAGGGGTCAAAGGACCGTTATTTCCAAGAAGACAATAAGAAGTTTGTTCCAGAGGGTATAGAAGGACGCCTTCCATACAAGGGACCATTAACAGATACGATTTACCAATTGGTTGGTGGATTACGTTCTGGAATGGGGTATTGTGGAACAAAGAATTTACAAGAACTCAGAGAAAACTCAAAGTTCATTCGAATGACAGGAGCAGGTCTTCGTGAAAGTCATCCACATGATGTTCAAATCACGAAAGAAGCACCTAACTACTCACTTTCTTAAGATTTCCTGAGACTTTAGAACGAAGAGATTACAAGTATTTTTACAAGACAGAGTGACCTTTCTCTGTCTATTTTTTTTGTAATTTATATGGTAAACTGTACAAGGTGCAAAAAATATAGAATCATGTCGAAATGATTTTCATAGAGTAATTGACAAAGATGGAGGTAAGTTCATTGTATCGTTTAAAAAACATTTCAATCTGGGTAATGACCTTGACAATAGCATTCACATTATCGTTTGCAACAAGTGTATCACCCGTAAAGGCAGAAGAGGATCCACTTGGAATTACGGCGGAAGCAGCCATTCTACTTGATGCAGAGACTGGGAAGATTCTTTATGCAAAAAATATAGATGTTGTCCTAGGTGTGGCATCTATGTCGAAAATGATGACCGAATACCTGCTACTTGAAGCCATTGCTGAAGGTAAGATTAAATGGGATCAAAAAGTAAAAATTAACGCGTATGTTCATGAACTATCAGCAGCGCCTGGTCTATCCAATGTTGGGTTAACTGAAGGAGAAGATTATACGGTTGAAGAGCTTTATCAAGCAATGGCCATTCATTCTGGGAATGCTGCCACGGTTGCTTTAGCAGAATTAATGGCGGGATCTGAAACAAATTTCATCACACTTATGAATAAAAAGGCTGAAGAACTACAATTAGAGGATTATAAGTTTGTCAATTCGAGCGGACTTAATAACAGCAGTTTGTTAGGGAATCACCCAGCTGGTGGGGCTGATGAAGAAAATGTGATGTCAGCTAGAGCAACAGCTAAGCTTGCTTACCATTTAATTAATGATTATCCTGAGGTCATTGAAACAGCTAAAATGCCTGAACTTCAATTCAGAGATGGTCGAACATATAAGAACTTTAACTGGATGCTCCCAGGTCTTATTTTTGAATATACAGGGGTAGATGGATTAAAGACCGGCTCAACTGACTTTGCTGGTGCTGGGTTTACCGCAACCGCTGAGAAAGATGGACAACGTGTGATTGCAGTTGTGATGAAAGCTGCAACAAAGGACGAACGTTTTACAGAAATGAGAAAAATATTAGATTATGCGTTCGGTAACTTTACGGAAGAAGAAATAGTTAAAGAAGGATATCAAGTTAAGGGACAAAAAACGTTACCCGTAACAAAAGGGAAAGAAGACGAGGTATCTATTGAGTCAAAGGAAAGCATCTCCATGGTTGTTAAAAATGGAGAAAAGGACCAATACAAAACGGTCTTAAAATTGGATGAAGATAAGTTGAATGAAGACGGAGAGCTAACAGCTCCAGTAAAAAAAGGTGATAAGGTAGGAACACTCACGATTGAGCCTATCGAGGGTGAAGGGTTAGGGTTCCTAACTGAATCTGGCCAAAAGCAAATTACGGTTGATGTGATCGCTACAGAGGATGTAGAAAAAGCCAACTGGTTTGTTTTAATGATGCGTGGAGTTGGGGGCTTTTTTGGAAACCTATGGGACAGTGCCTCTTCAGCTGTTAAAGGAATATTTTAAATAAAGAGATTATTTCCTCGTAAATAAGAGCTTCCTGTCTTGACAGGAAGCTCTTTTTATTGTTTATTTACGAATAGGGAAAAAGATTAATTTCGATTGAATTCGTTATGCTTTCCTTTTTTTAGTAGCTACATATGGAGACATAATTTACCCATCTAATGTAGATGGTAATAATGAAAGGGGATCAAGTATGAAAACAGGTACAGATCGAGTTAAACGTGGTATGGCAGAAATGCAAAAAGGCGGCGTCATTATGGACGTTGTTAACGCAGAGCAAGCAAAAATTGCTGAAGAAGCAGGTGCGGTTGCAGTTATGGCGCTTGAAAGAGTGCCTTCAGATATTCGTGCGGCTGGTGGAGTAGCTCGTATGGCAGATCCACGCATTATGGAAGAAGTAATGAATGCTGTTTCTATTCCTGTCATGGCTAAAGCACGTATTGGTCATATTGTAGAGGCTCGTATTTTAGAAGCAATGGGTGTTGACTACATTGATGAAAGTGAAGTATTAACACCAGCTGACGAGGAATATCATCTGTACAAGAGTGACTTTACCGTTCCTTTTGTATGTGGATGTCGTGACCTTGGGGAAGCTGCTCGTCGTATTGGTGAAGGAGCTTCTATGCTTCGTACAAAAGGTGAACCAGGAACTGGGAATATCGTAGAGGCTGTTCGTCACATTCGTCAAGTAAATGCTCAAGTACGTAAAGTGGTCGGAATGAATGTGGACGAGCTTATGACAGAAGCTAAGCTTCTAGGAGCGCCATTTGAGCTACTTCTTCAAATTAAGGAGTTAGGACGTTTACCGGTTGTTAACTTCGCAGCTGGTGGGGTTGCAACGCCTGCAGATGCTGCTTTAATGATGGAGCTAGGTGCTGATGGAGTATTCGTAGGATCTGGAATCTTTAAATCAGATAACCCAGCTAAGTTTGCTCGTGCGATTGTAGAAGCAACAACACATTACCAAGACTACAAACTAATTGCTGAGCTTTCAAAGGAGCTTGGAACGCCAATGAAGGGGATTGAAATCTCTTCTTTAGCTCCAGAAGCTCGTATGCAAGACCGTGGATGGTAAGGTGAACAAAATGGTTAAAGTAGGAGTACTAGGCCTTCAGGGGGCTGTACGTGAGCATATACGCTCCATTGAAGAGAGTGGGGCAGAAGCTGTTGTAATTAAAACAAAAGAGCAGCTAGAAGAAGTAGATGGGTTGATTATGCCTGGTGGAGAAAGTACAACGATGCGCCGCTTAATCGATAAGTACGATTTTATGGGGAGCCTTAAGGAGTTTGCGCAGTCAGGAAAACCAATGTTCGGAACTTGTGCAGGACTTATCTTAATGGCGAAGGAGCTTGTTGGTTACGATCAACCTCATATTGGTGCGATGGATGTAAAAGTAGAGCGAAACTCATTTGGACGCCAACGTGAAAGCTTTGAAGCAGATTTAGATATTGCTGGTGTTGGTGAAAACTATCCAGCCGTCTTTATTCGTGCCCCACATATTGTTGCTGCAGGTGAGAATGTTGAAATCCTCGCGAAGCATGAAAATCGCATTGTTTTTGCTAGAGAAGGACAATTCCTTGGTTGCTCCTTTCATCCAGAATTAACGGAAGATCACCGTATCACGCAGTATTTTATCAATATGGTAAAAGAAGCGAAAAAAAAAATATAATCCGGTTGCATCTTGGAAATAATTGTAGTAAAGTACTATAAAAATAAATAATTGTAATGCATTGAGAGGAACTAGTAGCAGGAGAGCTATTTTAAAGAGAGCCGATGGTTGGTGGAAATCGGTAAATGGTGCTTGTGAATCCATCCTTGAGTGAAGTATGGAAAGCTTAGATTGTGAGTAAATACTTCCGGTTAAAAACCGTTATTTATTTAAGGTGGAAGGTGAATGATACCTTCAACTAGGGTGGCAACGCGGGTAACTCTCGTCCCTTTTATAGGGACGGGAGTTTTTTGTTTGCTGAAAATGATAAAGGAGGAAGCAATATGTTAGATTTAAAATTTTTGCGTGCTAATTTTGAAGAAGTGAAGGCAAAGCTTCAGCATCGTGGAGAGGATTTAACAGATCTAGGTAAATTTGAAGAGTTGGATCGTACTCGTAGAGAGTTAATTTTAGAAGTAGAGCAGTTGAAAAGTAAGCGTAACGAAGTTTCTCAACAAGTGGCAGTACTTAAGAGAGAAAAGAAGGATGCAGATCAATTAATTGCTGAGATGAAAGAAGTAGGAGATAAAATTAAAGGGTTAGATGATCATTTACGAGACGTGGAGGAAACATTGGAAAAGCTTCTACTTAGCATTCCGAATATCCCGCATGAAAGTGTTCCTGTTGGTGAAACAGAGGATGATAACGTTGAGATTCGTAAATGGGGAGAGATTCCTAGCTTTGAATTTGAACCAAAGCCGCATTGGGATGTAGCAGATGGTCTTGGAATCGTTGACTTTGAACGAGCGGGCAAAGTGACGGGAAGCCGTTTCGTTTTTTATAAGGGTCTAGGTGCTAAATTAGAGCGTGCCTTGTTTAATTTTATGCTTGATTTGCATACAGAAGAGCATGGTTATGAAGAGGTTCTACCTCCGTACATTGTAAACCGTGCAAGTATGACTGGAACTGGACAGCTTCCGAAATTTGAAGAAGATGCCTTCCGAATTGAAAGCGAGGATTTTTTCTTAATTCCAACAGCAGAAGTTCCCGTAACGAATTTACATCGTGATGAAATTTTAAGTGGTGAGGATTTACCTATTAACTATGCAGCCTTTAGCGCATGTTTCCGTTCTGAGGCAGGATCTGCAGGTAGAGATACAAGAGGTTTGATTCGCCAACATCAGTTTAACAAAGTGGAGCTTGTAAAGTTTGTTAAGCCAGAGGATTCTTACGAAGAGCTTGAAAAATTAACAGGTCATGCGGAAAAGGTATTACAGCTTTTGGGACTTCCATATCGTGTATTAAGCATGTGTACGGGAGATCTTGGCTTTACGGCAGCGAAGAAATACGATATTGAAGTTTGGATTCCGAGTTATGAAACGTATCGTGAGATTTCTTCTTGTAGTAACTTTGAGAGCTTCCAAGCACGTCGAGCTAATATTCGTTTTAGACGTGAAGCGAAAGGAAAACCAGAGGCTGTGCATACACTGAACGGTTCAGGTCTAGCAATTGGTCGTACGGTGGCGGCGATCCTAGAAAACTTCCAGCAAGCGGATGGCAGTGTGGTCATTCCAGAAGTGTTACGTCCGTATATGGGGAACCGTGAAGTGATAAAATAAGACTAACGGTTGTAAATTAAGCGGGTGGAACATCAACATCCGCTTGATATTTTTTGAATAATAGTTGACTTCATTTTTTGTACATGCTATATTATAACTTGTCGATGAGATACGGAGGTATACCCAAGTCCGGCTGAAGGGATCGGTCTTGAAAACCGACAGGCGGGTCAAACCGCGCGGGGGTTCGAATCCCTCTACCTCCTCCATCTAATTGAAATGAACCATTGCGCATAAAATGGAGATTGAAAACCGCTTGTGATATCACAGCGGTTTTTTTGCGTTTAAAAATTATAATAAAAAAATCGCTGAAAAACTCAGCGATTATCTTTTTAGTAATTGTGATTGTTTTATATGATTGGCAATACGTTCGATCACTGGTTCAATGGAGGACTCGTCATCCCTGATGTCATATTCATTAATATTAATTCGTAACACGGGACATGCCGAGAATGAGTTAATCCAATCTTCATAACGTTGATGCATTTCATTCCAGTAATTAATTGGTGTTTGCTGTTCCATTGGGCGTCCACGCTCTTTAATTCGACCGATAATGTCATCAATGGATCCCTCTAGATAAATAAGTAGATCTGGATGAGGGAAATACGGTGTCATGACCATGGCTTCGAAAAGACTTGTATATGTCTCATAATCTACCTTAGACATCGTACCTTTTTCAAAATGCATTTTTGCAAAAATACCCGTATCTTCATAAATCGAACGGTCTTGAATAAATCCACCGCCATACTCGAAGATACGCTTTTGCTCTTTAAATCGCTCGGCAAGGAAGTATACTTGCAAGTGAAAGCTCCATCTAGTAAAGTCCGCATAAAATTTATCTAAATAAGGATTCGTATCTACTTTTTCAAAGGAAGTACGAAAATCAAGTGCATTAGCAAGAGCGTTCGTCATCGTAGACTTCCCAACTCCTACTGTCCCTGCAATCGTAATAACAGAGTTAGCAGGTATTCCGTATTTAGTTCGAAGGTTCATGATTACATACTCCTTTTTCTAACGATGTGGTTAACTGGTTGATAATCTTGTCTAGGTCACTCTTATTTTTTATAAAGTCTAGCTCGTCTCCATTAAAACGTAAAACAGGGATTTCAGGATGCAATTTTTCAAATTCACTTATTGCATGATCATAATCGATTGATAATTGCTCAAGATAAAGAGGGCTTATATTCTTCTCAATTTCCCGACCGCGCATTTTTATCCGCGATAAAAGGGTGTCCAAACTAGCATGTAAATAGATAATGACGTTTGGTTTTGGCATATCTCTAGTTAATATTTGGTAAATATTAAAATACTTATCATACTCTTCCGTACTAAGTGTACGCTGAGCAAAAATGAGATTCTTAAATATATGATAATCGGCTACGACCGGCTCGTTTTTGGTAAGATATAACTTCTGTATATCACCGAGTTGCTTGTATCGGTTACATAAGAAAAACATCTCGGTTTGAAAGCTCCACTCTTCAATGTTTTCATAAAACTTCCCTAAAAATGGGTTTTCATCAACGATCTCTCGAAGTAATGCAAATTGGAAGTGATCAGAAATCACCTTGGCTAATGATGTTTTGCCCACACCAATTGGCCCCTCTACCGTGATAAAAGGCGTTTCCCCCATGGCTTGTCCTCCTTACAACACCACTACCTAAGGTGGTATTTCCGTCTATATTAAAATAAATATTTTTATGAGACAAAGACCGTTTTATCACATATAGGTCTAATAGGAATATGGAATTATTTCTTGTTTCCCATATTGAAAATTTTAGTAAAAAAATAGCAGCCCTAATAGCTGCTATCGTTACTCTTATCTTTTTACAACGTTAAAGTTTTCTACAATGAGTAACCAGTTTTGTGGAAAAGCGAGTCCGAGCTTCCAGTAGCTCATTCCACGAAGGTTTAACTCTTTAATCAAGTCGAATTTTGCTTGAATCGAACGGGCGTCTTCGAACCAAACTTCATGTTGCTTACCTTCTTTGTCCCTGTATTTAAAAAAGGGTGCTTGAGCCGTAGTATCATACTGAATGGCAACATTATTCGTTGCAGCAAGTTGGATCGCTTGCTGAGGACTTACAGCTTTTGCTACCGTTCCTTGGACAAATGGAAGCGTCCAATCATAACCATATAAGTTCTGACCCATCATGATTTTTGAAGCAGGCATTTCTGTTAACGCATATTCAATGACCTTTCTTACAGGACCAATAGGGGACACAGCCATAGCTGGACCACCGCTATAACCCCACTCATAGGTCATAATAACAACAAAGTCAACAATTTCCCCATGCGCTCGATAATCATGAGCCTCATACCATTAAATCATTTACCGTTGTGGAATAGGCTTGAGCAATTCCATAAAGCGATTGGTTTGGCTGCACGACATGAATTTGCATGTTTTTCCCTTCTAGATGAATCGAGCAAACCATAAGAATAATGGTGTACACTCCAAATCGTGATAGATTGAACGCTATCACCATCTTATGAAGGAAAAGAGTTATTCAAGTTACATAATTCTTATAGAGGATCAATCTTGCCTTTTAAAACATTTTTAATCATTTTTAATGAGTACTCATTGTCTTGGTCATCAGCAGAAGCAATTGCATTGTGTGGAACATGTATGGAATATTCCCTCATATATGCATCATTTGCAGTAAAAAGTACACATATGTTCCCGGCAATTCCTGTAATGACCAGATTACGTACATTCAGTTGGTATAGTAGGGTATTTAGTGCGGTACCAAAAAAAGCGGAATGCTTTGGTTTTATTAGAAAAAGATCGTCCTGGTTCGGTTGGATGATATGAATAATTTCTTTACTTAAGGAGTTTTCACAATAATTGATGATACGTGTAACATCTGCTTGCCAGAGATTATAATGGTCATTTATATAAATGATGGGCCGTTTTTCTTTTGTAAACTGTTCCTTTAGTTTTTGGATATTTTTCGCAATTGGTAATGTTTTTTTTGCTAGCACTTCACCATTGCTGAAGTCAAAGTTATTTATCATATCAATAATTAAAAGAGCGGTTTGGCAAGTATTTTCGGGTGTGTCCATAAACGATCATCACTTCCTTTTTTCTTCATTAGCGTGCGAAGGTTGTATTTTTCTATACATTTGGAGATGATGAATAAAATGAATTGAAAGGATTTATATGTGAAAATGAATGATGAAACATATATGTTGGAAGCAATAAAGGAAGCGAAAAAGGCAGAAGAGCTGCAGGAAGTACCTATAGGAGCCGTGATCGTCATCAATGATCAAATTGTGGCAAGAGCTCATAATCTGAGAGAAACTAAACAGAGTGCGGTTGCTCATGCAGAATTGCTTGCTATAGAAAAGGCTTGTGAGGAAATGGGGACATGGAGGCTTGAAGGCGCAACTCTATATGTAACGTTGGAGCCATGTCCGATGTGTGCTGGAGCGATCATTATGTCACGAGTAGAAAAGGTTGTATTTGGAGCAAGTGACCCAAAAGGTGGGTGTGCCGGAACATTTATGAACTTATTATCTGACGAAAGATTTAATCATCAAAGTGATGTGTGCTCTGGTGTGCTCGAAAAGGAATGTGGTGAACTATTAAGTAATTTCTTTCGAAGCATCCGACTAAAGAAGAAAGAAGAAAAAAAGAAAAGAAATGACGCGAAAATCAACTTACAGTAATTTACAGTTGTAAAACGTTGATTTTTAACAGGAAAGAAAGTATACTAAATTATGCGTCGTCAGTGACGCACTTTAAATTAGGTTTCAATTTTGCCGTGCTAGGTGGGGAGGTAGCGGTGCCCTGTACTCGCAATCCGCTCTAGCGAGACTGAATCCCTTCCCGAGGCTGGTTGCCTGTAGGGTCTGCCTTAAGCAAGTGGTGTTGACGCCCGGGTCCTGCGCAATGGGAATCCATGAACCATGTCAGGTCCGGAAGGAAGCAGCATTAAGTGGACGCTCCCATGTGCCGCGGGGTTGCCTGGGCCGAGCTAACTACTTAAGTAACGCTTATGGGCGCCAGTCGACGGAAGGTGCACGGCAGTTAAATACTAATAGCAAACTCATCTCTTCTATAAAGAGGTGAGTTTTTTGCATATCTAGTTGAAGATTTCTTAAACAGCCTTTGTAAAAAGGATTTTCTTTACGTTATAATAATAAGGACCATATATAGGAGGGGGCTTGTCTGTGGCTTACCAAGCTCTATATCGTGTTTGGCGTCCTCAAACATTTATTGATGTTGTTGGACAAGAACATGTAACAAAGACTTTGCAAAACGCCCTGCTTCAGCAGAAAATCTCACATGCATATTTATTTTCTGGACCAAGAGGAACGGGGAAAACAAGTGCAGCAAAGATTTTTGCAAAAGCGGTTAACTGTGAAAATTCGCCCGCAAACGAACCATGTAACGTGTGTCCTGCTTGCTTAGGTATTACGGATGGATCGATTCCAGATGTCATTGAAATAGATGCGGCTTCTAACAATGGGGTCGAGGAGATAAGGGATATAAGGGACAAAGTGAAATTTGCACCAAGTTCTGTGAAGTATAAGGTCTATATCGTTGATGAAGTCCATATGCTTTCTATCGGAGCTTTTAATGCCTTACTTAAGACTCTGGAGGAACCGCCAAGACATGTCATCTTTATACTAGCTACAACAGAGCCTCATAAAATTCCTCTGACCATTATCTCAAGATGTCAGCGGTTTGATTTTAAGAGGATATCTGCTCAATCGATTGTAAATCGGATGAAAACAATCGTGGATGAAACAGGTGTTCGCTATGAGGAAAAAGCGCTACAAGTCGTTGCGAGAGCAGCAGAAGGTGGAATGCGTGATGCACTTAGTTTACTTGATCAGGCCATTTCGTTTAGCCGTGATGAGGTAACAGTTGAAGATGCATTAACCGTTACAGGTTCTGTTTCTCAAGGGTTGTTAAACCAGTTAGCAACAGCTATAAAAGAAAGAGATGCAGCAAAAGCATTGGAAGCGTTAGAGGAGTTATTATTTTTAGGTAAGGATCCTTCAAGATTTATTGAGGATTTTATCCTTTATTACCGCGATATGCTTCTCTTTAAGGCCGCGCCAAATTTAGAAGAATCATTCGAACGAGTATTACTTGATGAAGATTTTAAACAAATAGCCGAAGCTGTTAACCAAGAAGATATTTATCAAATTATAGAGACGTTAAATAAATCTCAACAAGAGATGCGCTGGACAAACCATCCTCGCATATTTTTAGAAGTAGCAGTAGTGAAACTTTGCCAAATGAATGTTAGAGATAATGGTAAACAAACTAGTTCTATTGAGATTGATTCTTTGTTGAGTAAAATATCTAGCCTTGAGGAACAACTATCAGATCTTAGGGAAAATGGTATTGCAGTAACGAATGATCAAGTTGCTAATACAGCTAGTCAAGCAAAACCAGCTCGTACCTCACGAAGAGGGTTTCAGGCCCCTACAGGGAAAATAAATGAGATCCTGAAGAGTGCCACAAAACCTGATTTAACGCTTGTAAAAAGCAAATGGGGAGAATTGTTAGGAAAACTTGTATATAATCAAATGAGATCACAAGCGGCATTACTAAACGAGGCAGAACCAGTAGCAGCTTCAACAACCGCATTGGTGATTAGTTTTAAATATGAGATTCATTGTCAAATGGCGATGGATAACGATCGATTCTTAGTGGTCTTATCCGATTTAACGCAAGAATTAATAGGTCGCCGTTTATCCGTTGTCGGAGTCCCTGAGGAACAATGGCAGACGATCCGTGCTGGATTTATTAAAACAAACCGTGATGGAGAATCTGATCAAGGGGATGCAGCAAAAGATAATGAAGAAGACCCAGTTGTTTCAGAAGCTATCAAACTTTTTGGAAGCGAACTAGTTGAAATTAAAGAATAAATGACATGGAGGATGAAAAAGATGCGTGGAATGGGTAATATGCAAAATATGATGAAACAAATGCAAAAGATGCAAAAGAAAATGGCTCAAGCTCAAGAGGAGCTAGGAGAAAAGAGAATTGAAGGAACTGCTGGTGGAGGAATGGTAACAGTCATTGTTTCCGGACATAAGGAAGTTCTTGAAGTAAATATTAAAGAAGAAGTAGTAGATCCAGAAGATATTGATATGCTTCAAGATTTAGTACTTGCTGCTACAAACGATGCCCTTAAGAAGGCGGAAGAACTAACCAACAATACGATGGGACAATTCACTAAAGGAATGAACCTTCCTGGAATGTTCTAATAGGGGGTTAAAAAGTGCATTATCCTGAACCAATTTCAAAGCTTATAGATAGCTTTATGAAACTGCCAGGGATCGGTCCGAAAACGGCTGCTCGACTGGCGTTTTTTGTGCTAAATATGAAGGAAGACACAGTCCTTGATTTTGCAAAGGCACTTGTTAATGCGAAAAGGAATTTAAGTTATTGTTCGGTTTGTGGACATATAACCGATCAAGATCCTTGCTATATTTGTGAGGACCAAAGACGAGATCGAAGAATCATTTGTGTTGTGCAAGATCCAAAAGATGTAATAGCTATGGAAAAAATGAAAGAATACAGTGGGCTATATCACGTACTTCATGGAGCGATATCACCAATGGATGGTATTGGACCAGAAGATATTAATATTCCTGATTTATTAAAAAGGCTACAAGATGAAGAAGTTCAAGAAATCATACTAGCTACAAACCCAAATATTGAGGGTGAAGCAACCGCTATGTATATTTCACGCTTACTTAAGCCAACAGGTATCAAGATCACTCGTATTGCACATGGTCTACCAGTAGGTGGGGATTTGGAATATGCAGATGAAGTCACGCTATCAAAAGCACTGGAAGGAAGAAGAGAAGTATAAAGTGGGGAATGAATATGTTTTTTCGACGTAAGGGTTGGTTAAGGAAAGAATTTAATGATCAACTTATCTCTCAAATGGAGCAGCTTAAAACAAGCTGGAATAATCAGAAGGCGTTGTTAAACAAAAGCTTCGACCCCTCAGAAGATATTATTTGTCAGACTAAGGTTGCTGAAGCTAAATACTTTTTCCTCTTTAAAGAAGCTAAGCATAGAAATATTAAGATTGACCGGTAAATAACATCACGTTCTTTTTCTATTAGCTTGTACATATATTGTAACTACAAGTGATAAGAGGAGGATCAAACTGTGGAGCCGGTAATTGTTATTTCTATTTTGGGTGGACTAATTGTTTTATTACTTATGATGGGCACACCGTTGAAACCAATTCGTACAGTAGGACAAGGCTTAATCAAAATATTGATAGGAGCATTATTTCTATTCTTCCTTAATGCGTTTGGGAATCAGTTTAATATACATGTGCCTATCAATCTAATGACTTCTGCTATATCAGGCTTTTTAGGTCTACCTGGTTTGGCAGCTTTAGTGGCCGTTCAACTATGGATTTTATAAGCCGAAAAAATAAATCACTTTAGCGGTGGTTTATTTTTTTGATAATAAAATAAAAAAATGTATTTTTATTGTTGACCTGATAATTGAATGGTGATAATATAGTTTAAGTCGCCACGAGGTAATGAAAAAATAACTTAAAAAAGTTATTGACATTATGAAGTGGAACTGATATTCTAATTAAGTCGCCTACGAGCGACAATGATTGTTCTTTGAAAACTAAACAAATCATACGTCAACAAAAATGATTAGTGTTGAAAAATACACTAGCCAACGTTTTAACTTTAAGAGCTAATCTTACTCTTTATTGGAGAGTTTGATCCTGGCTCAGGACGAACGCTGGCGGCGTGCCTAATACATGCAAGTCGAGCGGACCTTTGGGAGCTTGCTCCCAAAGGTTAGCGGCGGACGGGTGAGTAACACGTGGGCAACCTGCCTATGAGACTGGGATAACTCCGGGAAACCGGGGCTAATACCGGATAATTCTTTTCTACACATGTAGAAAAGCTGAAAGATGGTTTCGGCTATCACTCATAGATGGGCCCGCGGCGCATTAGCTAGTTGGTGAGGTAACGGCTCACCAAGGCGACGATGCGTAGCCGACCTGAGAGGGTGATCGGCCACACTGGGACTGAGACACGGCCCAGACTCCTACGGGAGGCAGCAGTAGGGAATCTTCCGCAATGGACGAAAGTCTGACGGAGCAACGCCGCGTGAGTGATGAAGGTTTTCGGATCGTAAAACTCTGTTGTTAGGGAAGAACAAGTACCGGAGTAACTGCCGGTACCTTGACGGTACCTAACCAGAAAGCCACGGCTAACTACGTGCCAGCAGCCGCGGTAATACGTAGGTGGCAAGCGTTGTCCGGAATTATTGGGCGTAAAGCGCGCGCAGGTGGTCTCTTAAGTCTGATGTGAAAGCCCCCGGCTCAACCGGGGAGGGTCATTGGAAACTGGGAGACTTGAGTGCAGGAGAGAAGAGTGGAATTCCACGTGTAGCGGTGAAATGCGTAGAGATGTGGAGGAACACCAGTGGCGAAGGCGACTCTTTGGCCTGTAACTGACACTGAGGCGCGAAAGCGTGGGGAGCAAACAGGATTAGATACCCTGGTAGTCCACGCCGTAAACGATGAGTGCTAAGTGTTAGAGGGTTTCCGCCCTTTAGTGCTGCAGCAAACGCATTAAGCACTCCGCCTGGGGAGTACGGCCGCAAGGCTGAAACTCAAAGGAATTGACGGGGGCCCGCACAAGCGGTGGAGCATGTGGTTTAATTCGAAGCAACGCGAAGAACCTTACCAGGTCTTGACATCCTCTGACAACCCTAGAGATAGGACGTTCCCCTTCGGGGGACAGAGTGACAGGTGGTGCATGGTTGTCGTCAGCTCGTGTCGTGAGATGTTGGGTTAAGTCCCGCAACGAGCGCAACCCTTGATCTTAGTTGCCAGCATTTAGTTGGGCACTCTAAGGTGACTGCCGGTGACAAACCGGAGGAAGGTGGGGATGACGTCAAATCATCATGCCCCTTATGACCTGGGCTACACACGTGCTACAATGGGTGGTACAAAGGGCAGCAAAACCGCGAGGTCGAGCCAATCCCATAAAACCACTCTCAGTTCGGATTGTAGGCTGCAACTCGCCTACATGAAGCTGGAATCGCTAGTAATCGCGGATCAGCATGCCGCGGTGAATACGTTCCCGGGCCTTGTACACACCGCCCGTCACACCACGAGAGTTTGTAACACCCGAAGTCGGTGGGGTAACTCGCAAGAGAGCCAGCCGCCTAAGGTGGGACAGATGATTGGGGTGAAGTCGTAACAAGGTAGCCGTATCGGAAGGTGCGGCTGGATCACCTCCTTTCTAAGGAAAATTGAGGCTTATGACCTTCGGTCAAAGCTAACAACGTTGATGATATGATTTGTTTAGTTTTGAGAGAGCAAACTCTCATATATAAAATAGCAAGTTCTTTTTTTCTGTTGTATGGGCCTATAGCTCAGCTGGTTAGAGCGCACGCCTGATAAGCGTGAGGTCGATGGTTCGAGTCCATTTAGGCCCACCATACAAATTCAACGGGGCCTTAGCTCAGCTGGGAGAGCGCCTGCCTTGCACGCAGGAGGTCAGCGGTTCGATCCCGCTAGGCTCCACCAAAAATTGTTCTTTGAAAACTAGATAATGATATATGAAGAAAACCAAGAAATACCGAGTAATCGCCATTTTAGTTTTCTCTCTAATTTATTAGAGAAATTCTTTTTAACCGTAGGTTAAGTTAGAAAGGGCGCACGGTGGATGCCTTGGCACTAGGAGCCGATGAAGGACGGTACTAACACCGATATGCTTCGGGGAGCTGTAAGTAAGCTTTGATCCGGAGATTTCCGAATGGGGAAACCCTCTATCCGTAATGGGATAGAATCTTTACCTGAATACATAGGGTATTGAAGGCAGACCCGGGGAACTGAAACATCTAAGTACCCGGAGGAATAGAAAGCAAACGCGATTCCCTGAGTAGCGGCGAGCGAAACGGGATTAGCCCAAACCAAGAGGCTTGCCTCTTGGGGTTGTAGGACACTCTATACGGAGTTACAAAGGAATGAAGTAGACGAATCGATCTGGAAAGGTCAGTCATAGAAGGTAACAACCCTGTAGTTGAAACTTCGTTCCCTCTTGAGTGGATCCTGAGTACGGCGGAACACGTGAAATTCCGTCGGAAGCAGGGAGGACCATCTCCCAAGGCTAAATACTACCTAGTGACCGATAGTGAACCAGTACCGTGAGGGAAAGGTGAAAAGCACCCCGGAAGGGGAGTGAAAGAGATCCTGAAACCGTGTGCCTACAAGTAGTTAGAGCCCTGTGTATTTTTCCTTTGGATAAATACCGGGTGATAGCGTGCCTTTTGTAGAATGAACCGGCGAGTTACGATTACATGCGAGGTTAAGTTGATAAGACGGAGCCGTAGCGAAAGCGAGTCTGAATAGGGCGCTTTAGTATGTGGTCGTAGACCCGAAACCAGGTGATCTACCCATGTCCAGGGTGAAGTCCAGGTAACACTGGATGGAGGCCCGAACCCACGCACGTTGAAAAGTGCGGGGATGAGGTGTGGGTAGCGGAGAAATTCCAATCGAACTTGGAGATAGCTGGTTCTCTCCGAAATAGCTTTAGGGCTAGCCTCATGTAGTAAGAGTCTTGGAGGTAGAGCACTGTTTGGACTAGGGGCCCTCATCGGGTTACCGAATTCAGACAAACTCCGAATGCCAAAGACTTATCCATGGGAGTCAGACTGCGAGTGATAAGATCCGTAGTCGAAAGGGAAACAGCCCAGACCACCAGCTAAGGTCCCAAAGTATACGTTAAGTGGCAAAGGATGTGGAGTTGCTTAGACAACCAGGATGTTGGCTTAGAAGCAGCCACCATTTAAAGAGTGCGTAATAGCTCACTGGTCGAGTGACTCCGCGCCGAAAATGTAACGGGGCTAAACGTATCACCGAAGCTGTGGATTGACATCTTTGATGTCAGTGGTAGGAGAGCGTTCTAAGGGCGTTGAAGCTAGACCGGAAGGACTGGTGGAGCGCTTAGAAGTGAGAATGCCGGTATGAGTAGCGAAAGATGGGTGAGAATCCCATCCACCGAATGCCTAAGGTTTCCTGAGGAAGGCTCGTCCGCTCAGGGTTAGTCGGGACCTAAGCCGAGGCCGAAAGGCGTAGGCGATGGACAACAGGTTGATATTCCTGTACCACCAAATTACCGTTTGAGTGATGGGGGGACGCAGGAGGATAGGGTAAGCGCGCTGTTGGATATGCGCGTCCAAGCAGTTAGGCTGATCACGAGGCAAATCCCGTGATCAAAAGGCTGAGCTGTGATGGCGAGGGAAATATAGTACCGAAGTTCCTGATTCCACACTGCCAAGAAAAGCCTCTAGCGAGGTAACAGGTGCCCGTACCGCAAACCGACACAGGTAGGCGAGGAGAGAATCCTAAGGTGAGCGAGAGAACTCTCGTTAAGGAACTCGGCAAAATGACCCCGTAACTTCGGGAGAAGGGGTGCTCTTCAGGGTGAATAGCCCAGAAGAGCCGCAGTGAATAGGCCCAGGCGACTGTTTAGCAAAAACACAGGTCTCTGCGAAGCCGCAAGGCGAAGTATAGGGGCTGACGCCTGCCCGGTGCTGGAAGGTTAAGAGGAGGGGTTAGCCTTAAAAGCGAAGCTCTGAATCGAAGCCCCAGTAAACGGCGGCCGTAACTATAACGGTCCTAAGGTAGCGAAATTCCTTGTCGGGTAAGTTCCGACCCGCACGAAAGGCGTAACGATCTGGGCACTGTCTCAACGAGAGACTCGGTGAAATTATAGTACCTGTGAAGATGCAGGTTACCCGCGACAGGACGGAAAGACCCCGTGGAGCTTTACTGTAGCCTGATATTGAATTTTGGTACAGCTTGTACAGGATAGGTAGGAGCCTGAGAAGCCGGAGCGCTAGCTTCGGTGGAGGCGTCGGTGGGATACTACTCTGGCTGTATTGAAATTCTAACCCTCACCCCTAAATCGGGGTGGGAGACAGTGTCAGGTGGGCAGTTTGACTGGGGCGGTCGCCTCCTAAAAAGTAACGGAGGCGCCCAAAGGTTCCCTCAGAATGGTTGGAAATCATTCGTAGAGTGTAAAGGCACAAGGGAGCTTGACTGCGAGACCTACAAGTCGAGCAGGGACGAAAGTCGGGCTTAGTGATCCGGTGGTTCCGCATGGAAGGGCCATCGCTCAACGGATAAAAGCTACCCCGGGGATAACAGGCTTATCTCCCCCAAGAGTCCACATCGACGGGGAGGTTTGGCACCTCGATGTCGGCTCATCGCATCCTGGGGCTGTAGTCGGTCCCAAGGGTTGGGCTGTTCGCCCATTAAAGCGGTACGCGAGCTGGGTTCAGAACGTCGTGAGACAGTTCGGTCCCTATCCGTCGTGGGCGTAGGAAATTTGAGAGGAGCTGTCCTTAGTACGAGAGGACCGGGATGGACGCACCGCTGGTGTACCAGTTGTCTTGCCAAAGGCATCGCTGGGTAGCTATGTGCGGAAGGGATAAGTGCTGAAAGCATCTAAGCATGAAGCCCCCCTCAAGATGAGATTTCCCATAGCGCAAGCTAGTAAGATCCCTGAAAGATGATCAGGTTGATAGGTCAGAGGTGGAAGCGCGGCGACGTGTGGAGCTGACTGATACTAATCGATCGAGGACTTAACCAAGAAAAGCGGAAGCGCCTTGAACAGACGCGACAAGCATAAGACGAATCACGCAAGAAGGCCTGCCTTCTGGAGGGATTTGGCTTATGACCTCGAGCGGCTAGGCGCTGTAGCTGGACAACGATGAAACGTATTTCTTTCTTCTTCATTCATTATCTAGTTTTGAAGGAATGATTTTCTTCAAGTGAATACGAGTCTAGTGGCGATAGCGAAAAGGTCACACCCGTTCCCATACCGAACACGGAAGTTAAGCTTTTCAGCGCCGATGGTAGTTGAGGGTTTCCCTCTGTGAGAGTAGGACGTCGCTAGGCAAAGAAAAAAGCACCTGATTGGGTGCTTTTTTTATTTATAAATACATAGGTAAAAAAGCACCTATCAAGGTACTTTCAACTGGTTCGTAAATTAGGAGAAAATCTCAGGCTTATTAATTTTTCTAAGTTTTGAAATATAATATTTATATTTTGGATCTGTCGTTGGTGTAGCCACTAAACTTCGTTCACAATCGACGCAAATAAATGAAGTGTATAGATGTATTCCTTTCGGTTTGGACTGCTCGCAAACAACACAAATTTCCCCTAGCTGTTTTATCGCCATAATCGGTTCCAAAATAACTCCACCTCCATACACCTATTGTTACCATGATGCGTTATTTGTATACAATTTTTCGAATAATCTTTTCGATAGACTGCTTGAATACTATTTTATGTTTGATAAATAAATCGTTGTATGTCTACATAGAAACTTTAAAAAAATAAATAAGAATTAAAAGGACTAGTTTGTTAAAATAGACAAGTATGATATTTGAAAAAGATAAGAGGGATATCATGTGAACCAAAAAAACACCCCATTATATGATGCATTAATCAAACATAAAAATAAAAAAGTGATTTCGTTTCATGTCCCAGGGCATAAAAATGGAGAGCTATTTATAAAAGAAGCTCATCCACTATTCCAAAACATTTTGAATGTTGATGTAACCGAATTATCAGGTTTGGACGATTTGCATTCTCCTAGTGAGGCCATTCTCGAAGCAGAAACTTTGTTAGCTGATTATTATGAGGTAAAAAAAAGCTTCTTTCTTATAAATGGTTCAACGGTTGGAAATCTGGCTATGATTCTTTCAGCTCTAGGTGAAGGGGATGAAGTCCTTGTTCAAAGGAATTGTCATAAATCAATTATGAACGGACTGAGCTTCGCCAATGTGAAACCAATATTTATAGCGCCGGAGTTTGACACGGAATGGCAAGTAGCCGGAGGAATCACATTAAATAGTATAAAAGAAGCAGTAAAGGACTATCCTCAGGTTAAAGCACTAATTGTTACATATCCAAACTATTATGGAATGGCACCGAACTTAAAGGAGATTATTACCTTTTGCCATGAGCGTAATATGATTGTTTTAGTGGATGAAGCACACGGTGCCCATTTTAAAAGAAGCAAGGGGCTTCCACCGAGTGCTACTGAACTAGGTGCTGATGTGGTGGTACAATCTGCACACAAGACACTGCCAGCCATGACTATGGGATCATACTTGCATTACAATAGTAAAAGGGTTGATTTGGAAAGGGTAAGGATGTTTCTCCGTATGTTACAATCTAGTAGTCCATCTTATCCAATTATGGCTTCTCTTGACCTTGCTAGAAAGTATATTGCCACATATGAGGAAGAAGATTTACATTATACTCTCCAAATGATTTCTGAGTTTAGAGACAAATTAAATCGTATTCCATCCATTAAGCTACTTTCATATAAAGATGAAGGAGATCCTTTAAAAATAACGATACAATCAAGAACTGCATTAACTGGTTTTGAACTGCAATCCAAACTAGAGGAGTATGGAATTTTTACAGAGTTAGCAGATGAGCATAATGTTCTTTTTATTTTCCCACTGCTTAAAAGAGGAGATCTATATCCTATTGAGGAAGTATGGTGTGCGATAAAAAAAGGAATAGAGGGAGTAGAAATCCTTGGAAGGAATTTCCGAGGTGCAACCAATCGTTCTTCTATTTCTACGTTACATATATCCTATAAGGAACAGCAAGAAAGGAAAGTAGAAATTATTCCTTTGTCAGAGGCAAGTGGACGAGTATGTGCAGAGAGTATTATTCCTTATCCCCCTGGCATTCCGTTACTATTACCGGGAGAATTAATAAAAGGTGAAGATATTAATCATATTCACAATTTATTAGAGGCTGGATCGAGATTCCAGGGTGGAGAAAATATAAAGCAGCACCATTTAAAAGTATTTCATCATTAGAAACAAGTGAAATAGTTGGAGGGTATTATGAGTAGGGGTTTATTTATTACAATAGAGGGTCCAGAAGGTGCTGGGAAAACAACCATTATTGGAATGTTAGAAACAGCACTAAGGGAACGAGGGCTGAAGGTCATCGTAACAAGGGAACCAGGTGGCATTCCGATTGCTGAACAAATTCGAGAAGTAATTTTGAATAAAGAAAATACAGCCATGGATGCGAGAACAGAAGCATTGCTGTATGCTGCAGCAAGACGTCAGCACCTAGTTGAAAAGGTATTGCCGCATTTACAAGAAGGTTCTATCGTTTTATGCGATCGTTTTATAGATAGTTCATTAGCTTATCAGGGGTATGCAAGAGGACTAGGAATTGATGAAGTGTATAGCATTAATCACTTTGCCATTGAAGGCAAAATGCCAGATGCTACTTTTTATTTTGATATTGATCCTGAAATTGGTCTGAACCGAATTGGCCAGCATAAAGGAAGGGAAGTAAACAGACTTGATTTGGAAGAGATTCATTTTCATAAGAAAGTGAGAGAAGGATATCATCTCCTCCTCAATCGGTTTAAGGATAGAATCTTATTGATCGATGCATCTCAGTCTGTAGAACAGGTCTTTCAGCAGTCTTTAAATAACTTATTAAAAGTGTTAGATAAACAATAAGAGGGAAAGTGTCTTACAAGTTAAGACACTTTATTTTTATAGTAAAACAATCCCTGAATTTCCTCTTTTAGATTATAGGTTAGAGCATGGTACAACGCTAATTACCTGTTATAATAAAGGTAATAATTCAGAATATATTATACCGCTAAGGGGTGGATGATATGAAATTAATTTTAGCAGTCGTTCAGGACCAAGATAGTAATCGGTTATCCAATGCTTTAGTTGATAATAATTTTCGTGCAACAAAACTAGCTACAACAGGGGGATTCTTGAAATCGGGGAATACTACCTTTATGATTGGAACGGAAGATATACGTGTAGAGAAAGCCTTGCAGATTATAAAAGATAATTGTAAATCAAGAGACCAGATGGTGGCTCCTGTTTCACCAATGGGGGGGAATGCAGATTCCTATGTTCCATTTCCGGTCGAGGTAGAAGTAGGAGGAGCTACAGTTTTTGTTTTACCTGTTGAGCAGTTCCATCACTTTTAATAGCGAGGTCACCTATGAAGATAAATCAGGATATTCGTTTAAATACAGATAAGATTCGATCTGAACAAAAGACAGCAGCGAACACTAGTTTAAAATTTAATGAACTCGTGCAAAAACAGGATCAAAAAATGCAGATTGGTCAACTTCAAAATCTCCTAAAGGATATTGAAAGTGCGGGTGAAAGGTTAGCGAGGTCAAGGACATTCAAAGACCTTTCTAAGTATAAAACATTAGTCAAAAGGTTTGTGAAGGAAGCAGTTGATTTTGGCATGGACTTAAAGCAGTCACATAGCTGGAATCAGTACGGACAAGGAAGATCGTTAAAAATTGTTGAGACAATTGATGAAAAGTTAGTGGAGATAACCGAGGGAGTACTTGAAAAGGAAGGAAACTCTATTGATTTACTCGGTAAGATTGGTGAAATAAAAGGCCTTTTAATTAATTTATATACGTAAGTGAGTGAGACGATGCTTAAAACTTGGGATGAGATGGATCAAGTGCAGCCAATGGTGGGTAAGCTATTAAAAAACAGTATACAAAAGGATAGGTTAGCTCATGCTTACCTGTTCGAAGGTATGAGAGGAATTGGAAAAAAAGAAGCTAGTTATTTATTAGCTAAAAGCCTTTTCTGCTCTAGTCCTATTGACAACTATATCCCATGTGATGCATGTAGCAATTGTAAAAGGATTACAAGTGGGAATCACCCGGATCTCCATTTGTTAGAGCCGGATGGCCTTTCAATAAAGAAAAAGCAAATTCAAAACTTACAAGAGGAATTCTCTAAGACGGGTGTGGAATCAAGGAAAAAAATGTACATTATTGTGCATGCTGACAGAATGACAGGGAATGCAGCTAATAGTTTACTAAAGTTTTTAGAAGAGCCGCATTCAGAGACAACAGCTATTTTACTAACGGAGGGAGCACAACAAATTCTACCAACTATTCTGTCTCGCTGTCAGATTATAAAATTCCAGCCATTCTCTCCTACTATTTTAATAAAGAAATTGGGTGAACATGGGATAGAAAGAACAAAAGCTCCTATAATTGCCCAACTTACCAATAATTTAGATGAGGCTTTGGAGCTAAGTCATAACGATTGGTTTGCACAAGCTCAAAAAATAGTGTTAAAATTATATGAAGTGCTAAAAAAGAACCCTCTCGAAGCATTGGTGATGCTCCAAGAGGAATGGTTTTTACACTTTAAAGAAAAAGAACAGTTTGATCAAGGTTTAGACTTACTTCTTCTATTATATAAAGATTTACTATATTTACAGCTTGAGAAATCAAGCCAAGTAGTTTATGTCAGTGAAATGACGCGTCTGCAACAATACGCTCTTCATGTTTCAGGAAGGCAAGTTGCAGATGGATTGTCTTGGATATTGGAGGCAAAAAGAAAGCTGCAAGCCAATATGAACCCCCAGCTCCTAATGGAAGAGCTGGTGTTACGATTGCAGGAGGGATCTTCATTTGTATAATGTAGTAGGAGTACGCTTTAAAAAAGCGGGTAAAATATATTATTTTGATCCCGGAGATCTCTCAATTCAAAAGGATGAATTTGTTATTGTGGAAACAGTAAGAGGAGTCGAGTATGGCAAGGTAGTTATTGCTCCGAAACAGGTTGATGAGCATGATGTTGTGCTTCCTCTTAAGAAAGTCCTTAGAATTGCTGATCAAAAGGATCGTTTAATCGTTGAAGAAAATCGTTTTGCGGCTAAGGAAGCATACGATGTTTGCTGTGAAAAAGTATCAACACATCAACTGGATATGAAACTAGTGGATGTTGAATATACATTTGACAGAAATAAAGTGATTTTTTATTTTACAGCTGATGGCCGCGTTGACTTCCGTGAGCTCGTAAAAGATTTAGCAGCTATATTCCGTACAAGAATTGAACTTCGTCAAATTGGTGTAAGAGATGAAGCGAAAATGCTTGGTGGAATTGGTCCTTGTGGTAGGATGCTTTGCTGTTCCAGCTTTCTAGGTGATTTTGATCCAGTATCTATAAAAATGGCAAAAGATCAGAATCTCTCATTAAACCCTACAAAAATTTCAGGGTTATGCGGGCGTCTGATGTGCTGTTTAAAATACGAAAATGATGAATATGAGTCAGCAAAAGAGCTACTACCTGATCTAGGTCAAGTCATCTCCACACCACAAGGCCCTGGTCGAGTGGTGGGATTAAATATACTGGAAAGAGTACTCCAGGTTGAACTGGCTGATCATGAGCGTGTCCTAGAATATACTCTCGATGAGATATTAAAGGAAGGCGCTGTATAGATTCAATCCACAGATTAATGAGGTGGAAGGTGTGAATAAAAAAGAAATTTTTGATTCAGTAAGCAATATGGAAGCACAAATTGGGCATCTATATAAGCAATTAGGTGAGTTAAAGCAACATTTAGCTGAAACACTTGAAGAAAATAACTCCTTAAAGCTAGAGAATGAGCACTTGAGGAGGCACCTTGATCGAACATCCATCGAGAGGCAACAGCAACCAAAAGTAAGTAAAAGCAAAAAAGGGAAAAAGGCAGAGGAGACTCAGAATGAAAAAATAGTTGATATTGGTGAAGGTTATGACAACCTTGCTCGCCTTTATCAAGAAGGATTTCATATCTGTAATCTCCATTTTGGAAGTCCTAGAAAGGATGACTGTTTGTTCTGCTTATCCTTTTTAAATAAAAAATAAGAGGGTCTCCTTTGACAAGGGGGCCTTTTTTTCGGAGAATAAAGGAATTCAGGTAGGAGGAAGACACCATATGTTAAAAGGCGACGAACGTTTGGATTACTTATTAGCAGAGGAACTTCGGATTATCCAAAGTCCAACGGTTTTTTCATTCTCTCTAGATGCTGTATTATTAGCGCGCTTCGCTTATATGCCCATACAAAAAGGAAATGTCATCGACTTGTGTAGTGGAAATGGAGTGATTCCCCTTTTTTTAAGTAAGCGAACAAAAGGGAAAATAACAGGAGTAGAAATACAGGAACGTCTGTACGATATGGCGGTAAGAAGTGTGCAATACAATCACCTTGATCAGCAAATTGAAATGATCCATGGAGATATTAAGGACATGCCAAAACGCCTTGGCCATGGAAAATTTGATGCCGTTACATGCAATCCCCCTTATTTTTTAACTGGTGAGAAAGACGAGAGAAATGAGAATGAGCATTTAGCGATTGCTAGACACGAAATTCTATGCACTTTAGAAGATGCCATTTCGGTATCTAGTCAGCTAGTACGACAAGGTGGAAAAGTCGCATTTGTACACCGGCCAGGACGGTTGTTAGATATTGTGACTGTAATGAGAAAATACCGTTTAGAACCTAAGCGGATACAATTGGTTTACCCAAAGGTTGGAAAAGAAGCGAATATATTATTAGTGGAGGCAATCAAGGGCGGAAGCCCAGATTTAAAAGTACTTGCTCCTATGTTTGTCTATAATGATAACAACGAATATACTGAGGAAATGAAAGAAATATTGTATGGAGAAAATGAAGGAAAAGCGGAAGTGAGTGATCGATATGTGGGAACAAAAAAGCTTTGAAAATGAAGAGACGAAAGGGATTCTATATTTAGTTCCTACTCCAATTGGAAATTTAGAGGATATGAGTTTTAGGGCTATACGGTTGTTGAAAGAAGCGGATTACATAGCAGCTGAAGACACTCGGAATACAAAAAAACTGTGTAATCACTTCGAAATTGATACACCGATCGTTAGTTATCATGAACATAACCGGATAGTGAGTGGAGCAAAACTAATTGAAAAGCTAAAGGCTGGAGCAAAGATTGCTCTTGTCAGCGATGCAGGAATGCCTACGATTTCAGATCCTGGTTATGAGTTGGTAGTGGAAGCCACACAGGAAGAAATTGCAGTCGTTCCTCTACCAGGAGCGAATGCAGCACTAACTTCGCTTATAGCATCTGGTATTCAAACTCAGCCCTTTTACTTTTATGGATTTTTATCGAGGCAGAAAAAGGATAGAAAAAAAGAACTGGAGTTACTAAAGAATCAAAAAGCAACCATGATCTTTTATGAGTCACCTCATCGACTGAAAGAAACACTTCAGCAGATCGAAGAGGTTCTAGGAAACCGACAGATGACTTTATGTAGAGAATTGACAAAAAAATTCGAGGAGTTTATTAGAGGGACTGTCTCTGAATTGGTGGAATGGTCCATTCAAGGAGAAGTACGTGGGGAATTTTGTATCATAATAGAAGGAAGTAAGGAAGAGGTAGTGGAAGAAGAAAGCTGGTGGGAGAGTTTATCTATTCCTGAGCATGTGGAGCATTATATTGATGCTAAAGGACAGTCATCTAAGGAAGCCATCAAGGAAGTTGCAAAGGATAGAAATTTACAAAAGCGTGAAGTGTATCAGGCTTATCATGTTCAAGAATAAAAAAAGCTTCTCTTTAACCGAGAAGCTTTTTTGACGAATCATTATTTAGATACTTGAAAGTTGTTTTGGATTTCTTGAAGTAGTTGTTCTGCACCTTCGCGGCTAAGAATTAACTTTCCGCCTGCTAGTGTGATATTATCATCAGAAACTTCACCAGTTACTTGGCAAGTCATGTTTGGCTTGTATTTTTTTAGGATGATACGCTCATCGTCAACATAGATTTCTAGAGCATCCTTTTCTGCGATACCAAGTGTACGTCTTAGTTCGATAGGAATAACTACACGACCAAGCTCATCAACTTTACGAACAATACCAGTAGATTTCATAATTTTTTAGCTCCTCTCAAATCTCCATTGTATTTATATTTCTCTGTCTCTTTTTTTCGTCATTATTCGACAAATTTCTTTTATGTTTTTATAATACCAGCCATTCCCAAAAACGTCAATAACTTTATATCTGATTAATTTAGAAAATATTAGCAGTTAAATAACGTTGATAAATCAACGTTTTGGAATACTGTAGGATGATGTTTCCTAATTTTATTATGAATAAATGATAAACCGATTGTCGACAAATTGACATATTCTAATACATCATTCGACAAGAATCAACATACACTTTTTTCTCGGAAGAAGGTATAAAACATGGGGGGAAGTGGAAAAGGCTATATAGTTGATTATATTGCACATTTCTTCATAATTAGGTATATTTTGATGAGATAAGAGGTTATGCTGACGAGTATAAGAAGTGACTCGATTCAGAATGATAATCGGATGAGGAGTGAGTGATTTGGTTGAGAAAAGAAAGACATTTTATTTAACAACACCAATTTATTACCCTAGTGGAAACTTACATATTGGACATGCATATACAACGGTAGCTGGAGATGCGATGGCTCGTTATAAGAGGCTACGAGGGTTTGATGTCATGTACTTAACGGGTACGGATGAACATGGGCAGAAAATTCAGCGCAAGGCAGAGGAAAAAGGAATTACCCCTCTAGCCTACGTGGGTGATATTGTAGAGGGAATTCAGGAACTCTGGAAGAAGCTTGATATTTCGTATGATGATTTTATACGGACGACACAAGACAGACATAAAACGGTAGTAGAGAAGATATTTTCTCAGCTTCTTGAACAAGGTGATATTTATCTTGATCAATACGAAGGAATGTACTGTACACCATGTGAATCTTTCTTTACGGAAAGGCAATTAAATGAAGGTAATTGCCCTGACTGTGGTAGACCCGTAGAAAAGGTGAAAGAAGAATCTTACTTTTTTAAAGTAAGTAAGTATGCTGATCGCCTGTTGCAATACTATGAGGAAAACCCTGGCTTTATCCAACCGGAGTCTCGTAAGAATGAGATGATTAATAACTTTATTAAACCAGGATTAGAGGACCTTGCTGTATCAAGAACGACGTTTGACTGGGGAGTTAAAGTACCTGGCAATCCTAAGCATGTTATTTATGTATGGATTGATGCTTTGTCCAATTATATTACTGCTTTGGGCTACGGTACAGAGGATGCTTCTAAATATGAAACATATTGGCCAGCGGACGTACATTTAGTTGGGAAGGAGATCGTTCGTTTCCATACCATCTATTGGCCAATTATGCTTATGGCACTAGACCTTCCTCTTCCAAAAAAGGTGTTCGCTCACGGTTGGCTTCTTATGAAAGATGGAAAAATGTCTAAGTCAAAAGGGAATGTGGTAGATCCAGTAACATTAATTGATCGTTATGGATTAGATTCCCTTCGTTACTACTTATTAAGAGAAGTTCCATTTGGGGCGGATGGGGTGTTTACACCTGAAGGGTTTGTTGAAAGAATTAACTTTGATTTAGCGAATGATTTGGGTAACCTATTAAATCGTACAGTTGCAATGATCAATAAGTATTTTGATGGAACGATTCCGGTGTACGAAGGTTCAAAGGGAGAATTCGAAATACAGCTTCTTCAAGTGAATGAGGAAACGGTGAATAAATATGAAGAAGCAATGGAGAAAATGGAGTTTTCTGTTGCTCTTACAGCCCTTTGGCAGTTAGTTAGCCGAACAAATAAATATATTGATGAGACAGCGCCTTGGGCTCTAGCTAAAGACGAGGAGAAAAAAGATGAGTTAGCAAGTGTTATGGTTCATTTAGCTGAATCTCTTCGTCGAGTAGCAATCTTGCTTCAGCCATTCCTAACAAAAACACCTAAAGACATATTTAAACAGCTTTCTATTGTAGAAAGTAGTCTTCAGTCCTGGGAAAGTCTCGAAAAATTCGGGTTGATTCCAGAAGGTACAAAGGTGGAGAAAGGTGATCCCATTTTCCCGCGACTTGATATCCAAGAAGAAGTGTCTTTTATTAAACAAAAAATGCAATCAACTGTGAAGCCTGTAGCAGAAGAACCAAAAGTTGAGGAAATTCCAGAGGTTGAGGAAATCACGATTGATGACTTTATGAAGGTGGATCTGCGAGTAGCGCAAGTAGTAGAAGCTGAGCCCATTAAAAAGGCGGATAAGCTATTAAAGCTACAGTTAGATCTTGGGTTTGAGCGTAGACAGGTGGTTTCGGGAATTGCGCAATTTTATAAACCAGAAGATTTAGTTGGACAAAGAGTCATCTGTGTGACGAATTTAAAACCAGTAAAATTACGCGGAGAATTGTCTCAAGGAATGATTCTTGCTGGTCAAAAGGATGGAATTATGTCGTTGGCCACAGTGAGTGACTCTCTTCCACTAGGAGCGAAAGTAAAATAAGGAATAAAGTCTTACTAAGATAAAACATAGAAATGTTTCACGTGTAACATTACACATGGCTCATTCCTATGTTTTTCTTATCTTCCTGTTTATATAAGGGAGCGAAGAGACTTAATAGTTGAGAAACAAATAAAATATATGTAACAGAAAATTAATATTGGAGGAAATAAATGTTATTTGATACACATGTACATTTAAATGCAGAACAATTTTCAGAGGATCTAAATGAGGTAATTGACCGAGCTAGGATGGAAGGTGTCCAATACATGGTGGTTGTAGGTTTCGACCGACCTACAATTATCAAAGCAATGGAATTAATCGAAGAATACGATTTTATCTATGCAAGTATTGGGTGGCATCCGGTTGATGCGATTGATATGCGTGATGAAGACTTGGAGTGGATTGAAGAGCTTGCGAAACACCCTAAAGTGGTAGCTATCGGAGAGATGGGACTTGATTATTATTGGGATAAATCACCAAAAGAAGTACAACAGGAAGTCTTTAGAAAACAAATACAGTTAGCTAAAAAAGTGAAACTACCTATTGTGATTCATAACCGAGAGGCAACAGCAGACATTGTTACAATCTTAAAAGAAGAAAACGCGGCTGAGGTAGGAGGCATTATGCATTGTTTTAGTGGGAGCGTAGAGGTTGCAAAGGAATGTGTGGAAATGAACTTCTATATATCCCTTGGTGGACCGGTTACATTCAAAAATGCTAAAAAGCCGAAAGAAGTGGCACAAGAGATTCCGTTAAAGAAGCTTTTAATCGAAACCGACTGCCCGTATCTTGCTCCACATCCATACAGAGGGAAAAGAAATGAACCGAGTTATGTGAAGTTAGTGGCGGAGCAAATTGCTGAATTAAAGGGACTTAGTTACGAAGAAGTTTCACAGGTAACAACAGAAAATGCAAAAATATTATTCGGCATAAATTGATAAGGAATCCTGTCGAATAAAATAAAAGCTTGTCCAAATCTTTTCTTTTTCTAAAAAGTTCTACATGTCTCCTTTCTCTCATAGGATAACCGTGTCGACAACTCTCTCTTTCTTTTTTGAATTCTATTAGTCATAATAATGAGTACGTTCAGAGGAAAATCCTGAGGGTTGACAGGCAGTAAGATACTTTATATAATCACTCCATGAGAAAAGGAGGCGTTTTTCATCGTTATTCAAAGCATGAAAAGCCTGTTTTCCAGGTCTTTGAGGACAAAGAAGTGGGCCATTATCTCTGCTAGTTTCATAGTTTTCACAACAGCTACTGGGTTTACGGTGTATGAATCCACGAAGGAAACTGTTACCATGACACTAGATGGCCAAGAACGTATCATCAAGACACATGCAGCCACAATTGAAGGTATTTTCGACGAACTTGACATCGCTCTTCGTTCAGAAGACTATGTGTTTCCCTCGGAAAACACAAAGGTCAAAGACAACTTAAAGGTTGTATATAAACCTGCGAAACAGGTCCAAATGGTAAAAGATACCGAGGAAAAAGCAGTTTGGTCTACAGCAGATACTGTAGAAGAGTTTTTAAAGGAACAAGAAATTATACTTACTGAGCACGATAAGGTTACACCTGATTTAGACACTGCAATCAAGAAGAATATGAATATTGAAGTAAACATTGCGTTTCCATTCAAGTTAAATAACGGTGGTACAGAAGAAGAAGTATGGACTACTACTTCGACTACGGTCGCTGACTTTTTACTACAACAAGAAATCACTCTAGGAGAACTAGACCGTGTAATGCCTGAAAAAGACTCAGTTATTCAGAAGGATGCTGTTGTTAGCATCATTCGGGTTGAAAAAGTCACCGATGTAGTGGAAGAACCGATTCATTTTGCAGTTGTTACAAAGAATGATAGTAATCTATCAAAAGGCACAGAAAAGGTAGTAACTCCGGGTCAAGAAGGACTGAAGACAAAGGAGTATGAGGTGGTATTAGAGAACGGCAAAGAAGTCTCTAGAACGCTTCTAAAAGAAACACAGGTTAAAGAGAAGCAAGATAAGGTTGTCGCGGTAGGAACAAAGGTAAGTACCCAAACCGTATCACGTGGTAGTGACAGTGTTAGCAAGGAGTTTTTTGTTACATCCACTGCTTATACCGCAAGTTGCAATGGATGCTCTGGCGTTACGGCAACGGGATTGAACCTTCATGCTAATCCAGGTGCAAAAGTGATTGCAGTCGATCCAAGTGTAATTCCACTAGGGACAAAGGTATATGTCGAAGGCTATGGCTATGCAGTTGCAGCTGATAAAGGTTCAGCTATTAAAGGGAATAAAATCGATGTGTTTTTTGCGTCGAAAGCAGATGCATATCGTTGGGGTCATAAAACGGTTAAAATTAAAATTCTTAACTAATTCATTATGCAGAGGGGCTGCCCTCTGCTTTTTTGTGTTTTTGTCCGTTTTTCATTACAATTGGTTTATACTATATAGACGAATTAAATAGCCAGAATGTTTCATTTTTATTTCAATTATTTTAAATTTTTTTCAGAAACAGAGTTTATTTAATGGTATGTGTATTGGGAGGAGTTTATGAAGATACAGGAAATTATCGTTGTGGAGGGTAAAGACGATACTACAGCCATTCGAAGGGCTGTAGATGCCGATACGATTGAAACGAATGGTTCGGCATTAAATGAGGATACCATCAATCGGATAAGAAGGGCCCAACAGACAAGGGGAGTTATTGTTTTCACTGATCCAGACTATCCTGGTCAAAAAATAAGACAAACAATTGCTGAGCATGTACCAAATTGCAAGCATGCCTTTATCCCAAAGGAGAATGCACTACATAAAAGAGGGAAGGGTGTTGGTGTCGAACACGCTTCAGTGGAAGAGATTCGAAAGGCTCTTCGCCATGCTCACCATATGAAGGAAGAAGTGGAAGAACAGATTACTCAAGAGGATTTATTAACAGCAGGTCTAATCGGTGGTCCAAAGGCAAAGAAAAGAAGAGAGAAGCTTGGTAAACTCCTTTCGATTGGGTATACAAATGGAAAGCAACTTTATAAGCGACTATTGATGTTTCAAATCAGTAAAGAAGAGTTTTCAAGAGCACTATCCGTTATTTTTCAGGAGGAAACAGATGAGTAAAGATATAGCTACCCCTGTAAGGACACAGGAAATACTAAAGAAGTTTGGTTTTTCGTTCAAAAAAAGCTTAGGTCAAAACTTCTTAATTGATACCAATATTTTAAAAAGAATTGTTGATCACGCTAATTTAACTGAAAAGTCCGGAGCCATTGAAATTGGACCTGGAATAGGGGCATTAACAGAGCAATTAGCAAGAAATAGCGAAAAGGTGGTTGCGTTTGAAATTGACCAGCGATTACTACCGATTTTAAAAGAGACGCTAGCTCCCTATTCGAACACAACCATTATTCATGAAGACGTATTGAAAGCAAATGTAAAAGAGGTCATCGAGGAACAGTTCAAAGGTTTAGAAGATATCATGGTTGTTGCCAATCTACCTTACTATGTAACCACTCCGATCATTATGAAGTTATTAGAGGAGAAACTCCCAATTAGAGGAATTGTTTGTATGCTTCAAAAAGAAGTAGCTGATCGTATCGCTGCGAAACCCGGTGGAAAGGACTATGGATCCCTTTCAATTGCTGTCCAATATTATACGGAAGCGGAGACGGTCATGGTTGTTCCGAAAACCGTCTTCATGCCGCAACCGAATGTTGATTCGGCAGTTATTCGATTAACGGTTAGACAAGAGCCTGTCGTTAAAGTTCGAAGTGAAGACTTTTTCTTTCAAGTAACAAGAGCAAGCTTCGCGCAGCGTCGGAAAACGATTTTAAACAACTTAACAAGCCAATTACCCGACGGAAAGGCAAAGAAGGACATGATATTGCAGGCGCTTGAAAAAGCTGAAATTGAGCCTGCTAGACGAGGCGAGACATTGTCGATTGCTGAATTTGCTCAACTTAGCGATGCTTTGCTCGATCATTTTGCTTAAAAAGAACGCATCTGAGTAAAGTAACGGGTTCTGTTCCCTGTCACAAAAATCCAACATATATATTAAAATGACCATTAATTTGTATGTGAATTTGATGGTCATTTTTTATTGGTATAACGTGAATCATTATAAAAATAGGCGTGAAACTGTATTCCAATTTGTATATCAAAATGTAAGGTTACAGAGATTTCTGTTACCTCGTAAATTGGACTGCAAAATGCTGTGTTTTTCTTTTAACTTTGGCTCTGTAATAATTCCTTAATGATTTCATATAGGTAAGAGAATTAATAGGAGGAGAATTTCCGGTTAATGTATATAGAGGAAGCTTAAGAAGCAGAAATAAGCGGAGGAATTCCGGTTAACTGCTCTAAATAAGCCAAAATTCAAAGATTTGAATCACATAAGCGGAAAAACTCCGCTTATTCTTAAGGAAATATGGGTATTTCCCAATTTAAACGGAATTCTTCCGGTTATTATTCAAAATTTGAGGGTCTTTTTTTCTGGATTTACACTCTGTCTAGCCCCAGCCCCTAACCCCTCTAGGAATAATATAAGGTTATAAGCCAAATCACTCCAGAAGACAGGCTTTCCTGTGCGATTCGGGGCTAAACAAGGCACTTGCGCTTTTCTGTATATCACGCCTTATAAGTTCCTTGCATAGGATAATTAAGAATTATTCTATTTGAATGCTCTAGTTTATTGGGCTAATTGGAGTGACTACATTGACGATCAACCTTTTGGATGTCGTTGGGAGAGTTTCGTATAATTGTGATATTATCTTTCGGGTTATAGATATACGAGAAGAACAAGGGAAGAAGTTAGCTGTATTATACGGGGAAAATTTTCGACTAATTGCGGATGCCCCCTATGAAGATTTGGTCGTGATTGATCAAAATACCCGTTCTAAAGTGGCATCGGAGTACCAATCACTTGAAGAACAATCTTACCAGCTCTTTCGGCAGGATGTGGATCTTTTACAGTTTAAACAGGAGTTTGAGGCAACTGAAGGGTACAGTAAGCCATTTAACTATTTCCAAGTGCCAGGGAAAGTATTACATCTGGATGGAGATCCTTCTTATTTGCAAAAGTGCTTAACATTGTATGAAAAAATTGGAGTACCTGTAACAGGCATTCATGTAAATGAAAAAGAAATGCCAAATAAAATAGGGTCTTTGATTGATTATTATCGCCCTGATATTATCGTTATTACAGGTCATGATGCATATTCAAAGGCCAAGGGGAAACCTACTGATATCAATGCATATAGACATTCAAAACACTTTGTTCAAGCGGTAAGAGAGGCCAGAAAGAAGTTCCCTCATCTCGACCAGTTGGTCATATTTGCTGGGGCCTGTCAGTCCCATTTTGAATCATTGATTCAAGCAGGTGCTAACTTTGCAAGTTCCCCTTCAAGAGTTAACATACACGCCCTTGATCCTGTCTATATTGTAGCTAAAATTTCCTTTACTCCGTTTATGGAGAGAATTAACGTATGGGATGTATTGAGAAATACGTTAACGGGAGAAAAAGGACTTGGAGGAATCGAAACAAAAGGCGTACTACGAACGGGTATGCCTTATAACAAAGGAAATCACGAATGAGAAATGCCGTTCAAAATAGAACGGTGTTTTTTTAATTAGGCTGTTTTTCCCTAAAAAGTGTGTATATAGCAACAATGTTTTAGAAAAGAGCTTTTGTTTAAAAATTCGGTACATATTTCAAAATAAATAGGTAATCCTAAAAATGTTGAAAATTAGAAGAAAATGCTGAACAAAAAATATTGACTTTTATTTTTAAACACTGTTATAATTTATTATTTTGTTTGACTATACAGTGTAAACGTGTTATACTTTACATAGTGAGGTGGACCGAATGGCAAAAACTTTGGTTGATATTAAAAAAGCTCTTGATTCAAATTTAGGAAAAAGACTTTTGCTCAAGGCCAATGGTGGTCGAAGAAAGACTATTGAAAGATACGGAATTCTTGCAGAAACGTATCCATCTGTGTTTGTAATTGAGTTAGATCAAGAAGAAAATGCTTTCGAACGTGTATCGTACAGCTATGCAGACGTTTTAACAGAGACGGTTCAGATTACTTTCTATGAAGATACAACAGGACAAATGGCACTAAGTTAAGGTTGTCCTTATCGTGTAAGCAGTGAACTATGGGTTTGCTGCTTTTTAATTTGTTTTTTATTTTATATTTTCTTTGAAAAACTATACGTAAATTCAATCAATTTTTCTCTAAAAGCTAATGAATTTCTAACCACTTCAACATAATAAGAGTGTCGTGATGAAGAAAGGGGATGTTATCGTGAGCAGAAGAAGAGGGATGATGTCAGAAGGATTTAAAGAGGAACTAGCGAAGGAGCTAGGATTTTATGATGTCGTTCAAAAAGAAGGTTGGGGTGGCATTAAAGCGAAAGACGCTGGCAACATGGTCAAGCGTGCGATCGAAATAGCGCAACAGCAGTTAACGGAAAAGCGCTAAAAGCAAGCAACCTTTTTACTTCATGCGAGAGTTAACTAACAATTCGAATTCATTGCGACAGAAGCCGGAGAAAACTGATTCTCCGGCTTTTTTGTGTGGAGAGGTCTTACTTTTATTGTTTTGTGGTAAAATAGGACAAAAATGGACTAGAGAGAATGTTTAAAGTAGGTGGAGATGTTGAAGCTTTTAATAAAAGCTCCTGCAAAGATCAATTTATCGTTAGATGTATTACATAAACGATCAGATGGGTTTCATGAAGTAGAAATGATCATGACAACGATAGACCTTGCTGATCGAGTCGAACTAACCTTTTTAGAAGAGGATGCGATACGAATCAACTCTCAAAATCGGTTTGTTCCAGACGATCAACGGAATCTAGCCTTTCAAGCAGCAAAGCTGTTGAAAGAAAGGTTTCAAGTGAAAGCTGGAGTTCATATTTCTATTGAGAAAAATATTCCTGTTGCCGCAGGATTGGCGGGTGGAAGCAGTGATGCAGCCGCAACGCTAAGAGGGTTAAACAAGCTTTGGAAATTGAATTTAACTTTGGACGAGCTTGCGGAATTAGGCTCTGAGATTGGGTCGGATGTGTCCTTTTGTGTTTACGGTGGAACGGCGTTAGCAAAAGGACGTGGAGAAAAGATTACACAACTTCCTCCACCTCCTACTTGTTGGGTAGTTTTAGCAAAGCCATTTATCGGCGTTTCAACAGCAGACGTGTATAGAAGGCTTGAATTAAGTGGAATAAGTCATCCTAACCTACCTGCAATGGTCGAGGCGATTAAAGAAGGAAGCTTTAATGGTGTGTGTGACAATGTAGGAAATGTGCTCGAAGAAGTCACTTTGAAGCTTTATCCGGAGGTTGCTCAAATCAAGGATCAAATGCAAAGATTTGGCGCCGATGCAGTACTGATGAGCGGAAGCGGTCCAACTGTTTTTGCCCTTGTTCACCATGATTCAAGAATGCACCGACTGTATAATGGGCTGAGAGGATTTTGTGACCAGGTTTTTGCTGTACGCATGCTAGGAGAACGACATACCCTTGATTAAATCCGTACATTAATGGTATATTATCGTTAAAACATTCGGATATGGGAGGTCTATTATGAAGTTTCGTCGAAGCGAAAGGTTAGTAGATATGACGAATTATTTGCTTGAGCACCCCCAGCAATTAGTTTCACTTTCTTTCTTTTCAGAAAGGTATGGTTCCGCTAAATCATCTATCAGTGAAGATTTAGCAATCATTAAAGAGACTTTTGAGAAAAGAGGAATCGGGACGCTGAAAACGGTTCCTGGAGCATCAGGTGGTGTGAAGTTTACTGTAAAAGTATCAGATGGGGAAGCCAGGCCAATTATTAACGAATTATGCGGCCTAATTGCTGATCCTGATCGGCTGTTACCGGGTGGATATCTGTATATGACAGATATATTAGGAGATCCAGCGATTGTTCAAAAGGCTGGCCGCTTACTTGCTTCTGCTTTTACAGAGGAGAAAATTGATCTGGTTATGACAGTTGCAACGAAGGGAATTCCTTTGGCATATGCGGTTGCAAGTCATTTAAATGTGCCGGTTGTTATTGTGCGCCGAGATAATAAAGTAACTGAGGGTTCCACAGTAAGTATTAACTATGTGTCAGGATCAACAGGACGAATTCAAACGATGGTTCTTTCGAAACGCAGTATGGATCAAGGGGCTAATGTTTTAATTGTTGATGATTTTATGAAAGCAGGCGGAACCGTTAACGGAATGATTAGTATGTTGAATGAGTTTAATGCTAATTTAGCTGGTATTGCCGTACTCGTGGAAGCAGAGAAAATTGAAGAGAGACTAGTGGATGATTATTTATCCTTAGTAAAGCTTTCGGATGTGGATGTAAAAGAAAAGCAAATCCAAGTGAATGAAGGAAATTATTTTTTACATAAACAGGAGGAGTTAATATGAAAGTAGTTCAAACAAATGAAGCACCAGCAGCTATCGGGCCATATTCTCAAGGTATCGTTGTAAACAATATGTTTTATAGCTCTGGTCAGATTCCTTTAACTGCCGAGGGTGATTTACTTCAAGGAGATGTAAAAGAACAAACACATCAAGTATTTAAAAACTTACAGGCTGTCCTTAAAGAAGCAGGAGCAACGCTCGAAACAGTAGTAAAGGCAACGGTATTTATTAAAAACATGGATGAATTTGCTGCAGTAAATGAAGTGTATGGAGAATATTTTTCTGTACATAAGCCAGCTCGTTCTTGTGTGGAAGTGGCAAGATTGCCGAAGGATGTATTAGTAGAAATCGAAGTAATTGCACTCGTCAAATAAGACGAGTGTTTTTTATTCTTTATAAATTACAAATAGTTCACGATTTTGACTAATTTTTCAAAAAAAATTGAATTTGAAGAAGGAGATATGAAAAATTTGTTGAATATTTAAACGTAGATTATATCTAATTGTGCAAAGGTGGTGAACAGGATGGAAGTAACAGACGTAAGATTACGCCGCGTTAATACAGACGGACGTATGAGAGCAATCGCATCCATTACGCTTGATAATGAGTTTGTTGTTCACGATATCCGCGTGATAGACGGAAATAACGGATTATTCGTTGCTATGCCTAGTAAACGCACACCAGATGGAGAGTTTCGCGATATCGCTCATCCGATTAATTCAGGTACACGTGGGAAGATTCAAGAAGCAGTATTAGCTGAGTACCACCGTTTAGGTGAATTAGAAGTTGAATTTGAAGAAGCTGGAGCTTCCTAAAAAAATAAACAACAAGGGCCTACTTCATGAGTAAGGCTCTTTTTTTATGTTTTTGAACCCATTTATTCTCTCTACATACTATTACCCATAAAAATATAAAGTTAAACCTTTCTCAATGTTAAAATCATGTAGTTTTTCATCTGTTCTTGAAAAATACGAGTATTTAAGATATATTCTTAATGGATAAAAAGGTATATTGGAGGCCTGTAAATGTCGAATCGGTATGCGGTAGTATTAGCCGCAGGTCAAGGAACTAGGATGAAATCAAAACTGTACAAAGTTCTTCATCCTGTTGGTGGTAAGCCTATGGTGCAGCATGTAATTGATCATGTGAAAAAGCTTAATATAAACAGCATTGTAACAGTTATTGGACACGGAGCGGAACTTGTGAAAGCACAGCTAGGCGATGAAAGTAGCTATGTGCTTCAAGAGCAACAGCTTGGAACAGCACATGCTGTTATGCAAGCAAGGGATATACTAAAGGATAAAGAAGGCATTACCATTGTTGTATGTGGAGATACTCCTCTAATTAAGGAAACGACGATGGAAGCATTGTTTAAGCATCATGAAGAGACTTCTGCTAAAGTAACGATTTTAACAGCATGGACCAATGATCCTACAGGCTATGGACGTATTATTAGAAACGAAGATGGATCGGTTGAGAAAATCGTTGAGCATAAAGATGCAACGAATGAAGAACGCTTAGTAAAAGAGATTAATACGGGAACGTATTGCTTTGACAATAAAGCCCTCTTTGAGGCACTTACAAATGTTTCAAATGATAACGTCCAAGGGGAGTACTATTTACCAGATGTTATTGAAATTCTCAAAAATGCTGGAGAAATAGTAACAGCTTATCAAACAGAAGATTTTGAAGAAACATTGGGCGTTAATGACCGAGTAGCGTTAGCTGAAGCGGAACGAATCTTTAAAGAACGTACGAATGAGTGGCATATGCGTAACGGTGTGACAATCATTGATCCTTCAAGTACATATATTGGTCCAGATGTAGAAATTGGTCAAGATACTATTCTTTACCCTGGAACGATATTAGCAGGAAGAACAGTGATTGGAGAAGATTGTATTATTGGTCCACAGACTGAAATTCACAATTGTAAAATTGGCAAAGGAACGGCTATCCGTCAGTCAGTAGCTTTCGATAGTGAAATTGGTAATGAGGTTGCCATTGGTCCTTTTGCGCATATAAGACCTCAATCGAGTATTCATGATGAAGTGAAAATAGGTAACTTTGTTGAAATCAAGAAAGCGGTATTCGGCAAAGGAAGTAAGGCTTCCCATCTAAGCTATATTGGAGATGCTGAAGTTGGTAGCAATGTAAACATTGGTTGTGGATCGATTACGGTGAACTATGATGGGAAAAATAAGTACTTAACAAAAATTGAAGACAATGTATTTATTGGTTGTAATTCAAACCTTGTAGCTCCAGTTAGAGTAGGAGAAGGGGCGTATGTAGCAGCTGGGTCAACCATCACTGAAGATGTCCCAGGAGAAGCACTCGCTATAGCTAGAGCAAAACAAGTTAACAAAGAAGCTTACGTATCAAAATTAAATAGCAAAAAGAAATAAGCAATCGGAGGTCCATCATGTCAAATCAGTATTTAGATCCAAATTTAAAGGTGTTTACACTCAATTCCAATCCTGCGCTAGCAGCAGAAATTGCAAAGGTCATTGGTGTAGAGCTAGGAAAATGTTCGGTTACTCGTTTTAGCGATGGAGAAATTCAAATCAATATTGAGGAAAGTATCCGTGGTTGTGATGTGTTTATTATCCAATCGACTAGCTCACCAGTTAATGAGCATTTAATGGAGCTATTGATTATGATTGATGCGCTTAAAAGAGCATCTGCAAAATCAATTGGTATCGTAATGCCTTATTACGGGTATGCACGTCAAGACCGTAAAGCGAGAGCTCGTGAGCCAATTACAGCTAAACTAGCAGCTAATTTGCTTGAAACAGCAGGAGCTACTCGTGTGATTACACTGGATCTGCATGCACCACAAATTCAAGGTTTCTTTGATATTCCGATTGATCACCTTATGGGTGTTCCAATACTATCTCAGTACTTTAGCAAGAAGGATCTAAGTGGTGACATCGTTGTTGTTTCACCTGACCATGGTGGGGTAACGAGAGCTCGTAAAATGGCAGAAAGACTTAAGGCACCAATTGCAATTATTGATAAGCGTCGACCTAGACCAAATGTTGCTGAGGTTATGAATATTGTTGGTAACATCGAAGGAAAGACTGCTATATTAATCGATGATATTATTGATACAGCAGGAACCATTACTCTTGCTGCAAATGCACTTGTCGAAAATGGTGCGGCTGAAGTGTACGCATGCTGTACACATGCCGTACTATCTGGTCCTGCGATTGAAAGAATTGAAAACTCAAAAATTAAAGAGCTTGTTGTAACAAACTCGATTGCGTTATCGGAAGAGAAGAAAGCGTCTAAGAAGATTAAGGAACTATCCGTTGCTGAGCTTTTAGGAGAGGCTATTATCCGTGTTCACGAAGAACAATCAGTAAGTATCCTGTTTGATTAATAAAGTGATGAGGCTTGCTATTAGTGCAAGCCTTATCTGTTTAGGTTAAATTAAAATTTTCTACGTTTAGACTTTCCTGTTTAAGGGCATTTTTTATAAAGAGACCTTAATATTGGAAGGAGAAAACGATTTTGACTACGCAATTACATGCACAGGAACGTGAGGATTTCCGTCAATCCACTTTGTCAATTATGCGTCACGAAGGGCAAGTGCCAGCAGTTGTATATGGCGCTAATGTAGATAGTAAAGCATTATATATAAATGCTAGCGATTTCCTAAAAACGATTCGAGAAGTGGGGAGAAATGGTGTGATTTCTCTTGATCTTGATGGAGAAACATACGATGTCATTTTATCGGATTATCAAATGGATCCAATAAAAAAGGAAATACTACACGCTGATTTTCTAGCTGTGGATATGTCAAAAGAAATACAAGTAAATGTTCGTGTTACACTTGTAGGTGAGGCAGCAGGTGTGAAAGATGGTGGAGTTCTCCAACAGCCATTACATGAGGTAAGCATTACTGCCACACCAGCGGACATTCCTCAAGTAATTGAAGTAGATGTTAGCGGTCTACAAGTTGGTGAGACCATGTCTATTGCTGATATCCAAGAACGTACGTCCTACCATATTAACAATGAAGATGAAGAGACGATCGTGTCTATTCTCCCTCCTAGACAAGAAGAGGAAATTAGTACTGGTGAGGAACAAGAACCAGGAATTCCTGAAAATCTAGAAGGAAGAGAGACAGAGGCTGTCGAATAAATAAAGATAACAAAGAAATCACTACAGGGACTGACCATAATTGTTTGGCCAGCCCCTTTTGATGTTGTAAGAGGTGAAACATGAAACTATTTATCGGTTTAGGCAACCCTGGAAAACAGTTTGATCAAACAAGACATAATGTAGGATTTGAAGTCATTGACCATTTATCTAGTGAATGGAATATTAAGCTTGATCAATCGAAATTTAAAGGGACCTATGGAGTTGGTTATGTAAATGGGGAAAAGGTTTTTCTATTAAAGCCATTAACTTATATGAATTTGTCTGGAGAGTCTATCCGTCCGTTAATGGATTACTTTAATATTTCTATTGAAGATATCGTTGTAATATATGATGACCTTGATTTGCCAGTAGGGAAGCTCCGATTAAGAGAGAAAGGCAGTGCTGGTGGTCATAATGGTATAAAGTCCTCCATTGCTCATCTAGGAACACAAGAGTTTAAACGTATACGTGTGGGAGTTGGAAGGCCAACAAATGGGATGAGTATTAGTGACTATGTCCTTAGTAGATTTACGAAGGAAGAACAAGAAACCATTAACCTCATCGTGAAAAAAAGTGGGGAAGCATGCCTGGACTGGCTAAAGGACCCTTTCTTGCAAGTAATGAACCGTTATAATCAATAATCATACGAAATCATGAATCTTCGGTTATCATTGTTGTGTGGACGACATAACGTATATAAGTAATGAATGAATAAGATTTGTCCTAAAAGGTCAATACTAATCCTAATGAATTGTTTACTAGGAGGGACAGGCATGGCCATTCATTACCATTGCCGACACTGCGGACATACAATGGGTACAATTGAGCAAAACACTTTAGAGACTGAAAGACTAGGGCTTCACAAACTGAATGGTGAAGAGCGACTCGATATGGTAAGTTATGATACAGAGGGAAATATGCATATTAAATCGATTTGTGAAGATTGTCAGGAGTCGCTAGAAAGAAATCCGGACTTTCATGGACAAGACTATCTTATTCAGTAAAACGCTTTGGAGAAACATCCAAAGCATTTTTCTGTTTTTATATTACATACATATGTAGGTATTGGGAGGAGGGCATACATGTTAGCAATTAAGCAACTTTTCAGTGAACTAGATGATACAAAATCCGTCCTTTCTGGAATAGAAGAGGGTATTACTGAACAGCTCATAGCAGGGCTATCTGGTTCTGCAAGAACCGTATTTTTGGCTTCTGTGTATGAGCGTATGAAAAAACCAATGCTCATCGTTACTCATAATCTGTTACAAGCTCAAAAGCTATACGATGATTTAATTCAGTTGGTTGAGGTAGATGAGGTCTTCCTTTACCCAGCTAATGAACTTATAGCAGCTGAGATGAGTATTGCTAGTCCAGAATTAAAAGCCCAGAGAATTGAGGCTTTGAATTATTTAAGCAGCAATGCAGGTGGAATTATTATTGCTCCTATTGCTGGAGTTAGAAAATATCTTCCGCCGCTCGAGCTTTGGAAATCCAAACAATATACGATATCGCTTGGGCAGGATATTGAGCTAGGTGAGCTCAGTCTTCAGCTTGTGAAAATGGGGTATGCAAGGTCTGAAATGGTAGCAGCACCTGGTGAGTTTAGTGTGCGTGGGGGAATTTTAGATATTTATCCCCTTACTGAAGCGGACCCGATTCGGGTAGAGTTTTTTGATACAGAAGTAGATTCTATCCGCACGTTTTCGTTGGAAGACCAACGATCAAAGGATAAATTGTCTACGGTTTTTATAGGACCAGCAACGGAATCTCCACTAGATGATTCCCATTTTCCAATAATCGCTCAAAGGCTTGAAGAGCATCTAGCCAGAAGTTTGAAAAAATTGAAGGATGATAAAGTAAAAACTTTACTGTCTCAAAACATTGGCTATGAAATCGAACAACTAAAGAATGGTCAAAGACCAGAGCAGTTATTTAAGTACTTATCATTCGCCTATGAGAAGTCAAACAGTCTATTAGACTATTTGCCGAAAAACGGTCTTATTTTTGTTGATGAAATTAGTAGAGTTCAGGAAATGAGCGATTCTTTGGATAAAGAGGAGGCAGAATGGTATACAAGCCTTCTAGGGGAAGGAAAGATTGTCCATGATATTCCTGTGTCTCACCATCTGAATGGAATGCTACAAAAGTCTAAAAAATCAATTGTATATATGTCACTTTTTCTAAGACACGTTCCTAATACAAATCCTCAAAATATTATTAATGTCACTTGTAAGCAAATGCAGAATTTCCATGGGCAGATGAATGTGTTAAAAGGGGAAATTGAGCGTTGGAAAAAAGGGAAGTACTCTGTCATTTTTTTAGGAGAAGATCGTGAGAAAAGTAAGAAGCTAGAAAGAGTGTTAGAAGACTATGAAATTGAAGCGGTTGTTGCGAATCAAAAGCAGGATATTTTAAAAGGGAAAGTCCAAATTATGCAAGGTGGACTTCAAACCGGCTTCGAGTTACCCATACAGAAAATTGTTGTAATAACAGAAGAAGAGCTTTTTAATAAGCGTTCGAAAAAAACAACTAGAAGACAAAAGTTATCGAATGCAGAGAGAATTAAGAGCTACTCAGAATTAAAAGTGGGCGACTATGTTGTTCACGTGAATCATGGGATAGGGAAGTATCTTGGTATAGAAACCCTTGTGATAAACGGAGTGCATAAGGATTATTTACACATTCGCTATCAAGGAACCGATAAGTTATATGTTCCTGTGGAGCAAATTGATTTGGTTCAAAAATATGTGGGTTCTGAAGGAAAGGAACCGAAAATATATAAGTTGGGTGGAAATGACTGGAAACGGGTAAAAACGAAGGTTCAGTCATCTGTTCAAGATATTGCTGACGATCTTATTAAGCTTTATGCAGAAAGAGAAGCTTCGGTCGGTTATGCCTTCAGTCCTGATGGAGATATGCAGAGAGAGTTTGAATCAGTATTTCCATATCAAGAGACAGAGGATCAATTGCGTTCTATCCAGGAAATTAAAAAAGATATGGAAAGAGAGCGCCCGATGGATCGACTCCTTTGTGGGGATGTGGGTTACGGAAAAACAGAGGTTGCCATTCGTGCTGCATTTAAAGCAATAGCAGATGGGAAGCAGGTTGCTTTGCTCGTGCCAACTACAATCTTAGCTCAACAGCATTTTGAGACCATGAGGGAGCGGTTTCAGGATTATCCAATCAATATTGGTTTATTAAGTCGTTTTAGGAGCAGAAAGCAACAGAACGAAACCATTAATGGTCTAAAGGCAGGTACGGTAGATGTGGTGGTAGGAACTCATCGAATTCTTTCAAAAGATATTACGTATCGCGATTTAGGACTATTGATTATTGATGAAGAACAGCGTTTTGGGGTTACACATAAGGAAAAGATTAAGCAGTTAAAAACAAATGTGGATGTGCTCACATTAACGGCTACTCCAATACCGAGAACTCTTCATATGTCGATGCTCGGAGTAAGAGATCTATCAGTCATTGAGACTCCCCCAGAGAACCGTTTCCCGGTTCAAACCTATGTTATGGAGTATAACGGCGGACTAGTAAAAGAAGCGATTGAAAGGGAATTAGCTCGTGGAGGGCAAGTCTATTTCCTTTACAATCGTGTGGAAGATATTGAAAGAAAAGCAGAAGAAATCAGAGCGCTTGTTCCGGATGCACGTGTAACGTACGCACATGGGAAAATGACGGAGAATGAGCTTGAATCGGTTATGCTAGGGTTTTTAGAGGGAGAGTCGGATGTGCTTGTAAGTACGACGATTATTGAAACAGGAGTAGATATTCCTAATGTAAATACCTTGATTGTATTTGATGCTGACCGTATGGGACTGTCTCAGTTGTATCAGCTAAGAGGACGTGTTGGACGATCTAACCGGGTGGCATATGCGTACTTTACCTATAGAAAAGATAAGGTATTAACGGAAGTTGCAGAAAAGAGACTTCAGGCCATTAAAGAATTTACGGAGCTTGGGTCCGGATTTAAAATAGCCATGCGAGACTTATCCATTCGTGGAGCTGGAAATCTATTAGGTGCCGAGCAGCATGGATTTATTGATTCTGTCGGATTTGACCTCTATTCTCAAATGCTTAAGGAAGCCATAGAGGAAAGAAAAGTAGGTATCGATAAAGAGGTTGTTATAAAGCCTGTGGAGATTGATGTGGAAGTAGATGCCTATATACCAGACACATATATTCGTGATGGTAATCAGAAAATAGAAATGTATAAACGATTCCGTGGACTATTAACTCTTGAAGATGTACAAGAGCTTCAAGAGGAGATGATCGATCGATTCGGTGAATTCCCGGATGAAGTGGCATACCTGTTCCAATTATCTGAATTAAAGGTCTATGCGAGAATGGCTGGTGTAGAGACCATTAAGCAAAGTAAAAATGAAATCAATATCCTTGTCTCAGAAGAGGATAGTTCTCAAATAGATGGTCAAAAAATATTTGAGGTAAGTAGTCAATTTGGCCGTATGGTTGGACTTGGAATGGAAGGTAGTAAATTAAAGATGGTCCTTCATATTAAGGGAGTTGGGCTAGATCAGTGGCTAGACGCTGCTTTCAAGATGATGAAAGGTCTTCATAATGCAAGGAAGGATCTAGGAAGTATAGTCTCTTAAGAGATAGATACTAGCATAGTAATGTTTAATTGAAATGGTAAGGGGTAAATAAAAAAGTAAATTGGTTTATTTATCCTTTATTGTTAATTTTAACATTTTAGAGAAAAAACTATGTAAGTGTATAGAACTTTCCATATGAAAGATACTAAGTTCAAACAATGGCAATCATTTCACAACGTAGAGAGATGGATGCCAAACGTTTAAATCATCAGATGAAAGTGAGGCAACGTTGGATGAAAGCAACTGGTATTGTTCGTCGAATCGATGATTTGGGTCGTGTCGTCATTCCTAAGGAAATCCGCAGAACTCTTCGAATTCGTGAGGGAGACCCGTTAGAAATTTTCGTTGACCGCGATGGAGAGGTGATTCTAAAGAAGTATTCTCCAATCAGCGAGTTAAGTGACTTTGCGAAAGAATATGCAGAGGCTCTATACGATAGCCTAGGAAATCCAATCTTAATTTGCGACAGAGATGCTTACATAGCTGTTGCGGGTAGCTCAAAGAAGGACTATTTAAATAAGAATATTAGTGATCTTGTTGAAAAAACAATGGAAGACAGAACGTCGGTCATTATTACACAACAGGGTGAAGTCGCATTAATCGATGGAATTGAAGAAACGATTTCTTCATACACCGTCGGTCCAATTATCGCAAACGGTGATCCTATCGGCGCTGTTATCATCTTCTCGAAAGAATCCACGATCGGTGAAGTAGAGCGTAAAGCTGTAGAAACAGCGGCTGGATTCTTGGCAAGACAAATGGAATCATAAAAGTAAGGATTTAAGGGAAAGAAAGAGGTAGCGATATCAGCTACCTCTTTTTCCGTCTTATCATGTATGCATGTCTCCGATATGCTATAATAACTCCGAATTACATAAATTGGGGGTGAGGGTGGTGAAACCCCTTAAAGAGTCACATACCATACTAAAGGGAACTTTACTTCTTACCGTTTCTGCACTTATTATCAAAGTGCTAAGTGCATTTTATCGCATTCCCTTTCAAAACCTAGTTGGGGATGTTGGATTTTATATTTATCAACAAGCCTATCCCTTCTACGGAATGGCTTTGGTGTTATGTACATACGGTTTTCCTGTTATTATCTCTAAACTTTATATCGAAAAAATGAGCGTAAAAGATGTTCGAGGAGCAAAGAAGCTAATTGTAATCTCCTCATTTCTTTTATCATTGATTGGAGTCATCCTATTTGTAGCTTTATTTTACGGTGCTCCTTATATAGCCTCTTTTATGCAGGATCCACAAATTGCACTTCTTTTAAAGGCAATTTCTTTTATCTTTCTTTTACTCCCGGTTTTATCTATTTTGAGAGGGGTTTTCCAGGGAAGTGGTGATATGAAGCCAACGGCAATATCACAAGTCAGTGAACAGTTTATTCGAGTCAGCACCATTTTAGTGGTTGCCTTCGCCCTAAGGAACGATGATCTCTATAAAGTGGGAGCAGGAGCCATGTTCGGATCTATTGTCGGAGGGCTAGTAGCCGTGTGCGTATTGCTTTTCTTTTATAAAAAAAGACAAAAGTATCTCCCGGTGTTTTTCGAAAAAACCTCCATTCCATCGTGGTCTGAAGCCAAGGGAATAATAAAAATACTTTGCATCCAAGGATTTGCTATTAGTGTAAGTAGTATGCTTCTCTTATTTATTCAACTTGCTGATTCCCTAAACCTGTATTCGTTATTATTAAAAATAATGACAAACGGACATACAGCAAAGGAGATTAAGGGGATATATGATCGAGGAGTTCCTCTCATTCAACTCGGGACAGTAGTAGCTACATCGATGTCTTTATCTCTTGTACCACTCATCTCTAGTGAAAAAGTGAAAAACAATATGAGAGTCCTACATGATCGAATTCGTTTGTCCTTGCTTATTAGTATAATGGTTGGATTGGGAGCAAGTATTGGACTTCTATCCATTATCGAACCGACCAATATTTTTCTGTTTCAAAATAGTGAAGGGTCATCCATTCTTGCTATGCAAAGCACCATCATCCTTTTAAGTTCACTTATTATCACTTTATGTGCCGTACTTCAAGGACTGGGACAAATCGTATTTCCTGCGATAACAATTGGTCTTGGATGTTTGTTAAAATACTTTCTTAATATGTATTTCGTGCCACTTTTTGGAGCGTATGGTGCGGTCTTTGCTTCTGTCTTATCGCTTGTTATCATGAGTTTCCTTTTGTTTATTGTTCTACTAACAAGGGTAAAGGGAGAGATTATGAAAGGAAAAGAGTTGGTAAAGGTTGCAGTAGCCGCTTTCATCATGTTTTTAATATTAAAAGGGTACCACTGGCTTATGGATTATTTCCTAAATGAACCAAGTCGAGTCGAGGCTGGTTTTGAGGCAATGGTTGGGGTCCTTATAGGTGGACTGAGCTACCTAATCATTATAGTAAGATTACATACTTTTAAAGAGAGTGAATTAAGTTTATTGCCTCTTGGAAGCAAACTAATACAATTACTTCCGAAAAAAAATAGGAGTTGATGAATTTGAATAAAATCCAGATCGTTGGTCTTGGTGCAGGTGATATGGATCAGCTGCCCCTTGGCATATATAAACGATTAAAACAAAATAAGAGCGTATTTCTTCGAACGAAAGAGCATCCAGTAGTGGATGAGTTAGTTAGAGAAGAAGATTTTCAGTTTACTTCTTATGATCATATATACGAAGCAAAAGATACATTTGATGAGGTATATGAATCTATATGTGATGATCTTATAGCAAAAGCCAATGAGGGGTCACTTATATATGCTGTTCCCGGACATCCCCTGGTTGCTGAACGTACGGTTCAAATTCTGTTAGAAAGAGCGAGTGAGCTACAAGTAGAGATTGAGGTTATAGGAGGTCAAAGCTTTTTAGATCCCTTGTTTCAAGCAGTAAAAATCGATCCGATTGAGGGATTCCAATTATTAGATGGAACAAATCTGAAACGTGATGATATTCATATGAGTCAGCATCTGATTATTGGGCAGGTATATGACACTTTTATTGCCTCAGAAGTGAAATTAACACTAATGGAAAAATACCCTTTTGACCATGATGTGGTCATCGTAACAGCAGCTGGTACATCTAAAGAAATAACCAAAAAGGTACCACTGTATGAGCTTGACCGGGAAGTGACATTAAATAATTTAACCTCCGTATATGTACCACCTGTTCAAAAAGATGAGTTATCTTATAAAGAGTTTTCTAAGTTAAGAAACATTATTGCTGAACTTCGTGGACCAAATGGCTGTCCTTGGGACAAAAAGCAAACACACCAATCCTTAAAAAAGTACCTGATCGAAGAGTCGTATGAGTTAATTGAGGCAATAGATGAAGAGGATATTGACCACATGATTGAAGAGCTTGGAGACGTACTGCTTCAAGTCATGTTACATGCGCAAATTGGAGAGGACGAAGGATATTTCTCGATTGATGAAGTGATTGAAGGAATATCCGCTAAGATGGTTAGAAGGCATCCTCATGTGTTTGGTGATGTTACCGCCGAAACCGCTGATGATGTGTTGAAAAATTGGCAAGCGATTAAAGTGGAAGAAAAAGGGGAACAAAAAGTTTCTATTCTTGATGGTGTAGGTACACATTTACCTAACTTAATACGTGCATATGAATTGCAAAAAAAAGCGGCAAAAGTTGGATTTGATTGGGAAAATGTATTGCAAGCATGGGAAAAGGTAAAAGAGGAACTAATAGAGTTTGAGGAAGAACTTGCTAAGGAGACGCATACAGATGACTTACAGAAGGAATTGGGAGATATCTTATTCGCTCTGGTCAATATTGCTCGGTTCTTACAAATCCAGCCTGAAGAGGCATTATTCCAAACCAATCAAAAATTCTTGCGGCGCTTTGCCTTTATTGAGGCTAAGGTACATGCTAGTGGGAAAACGTTCGATGAATTTACGTTAGAAGAGCTGGATCAATTTTGGAATGAAGCAAAAAAAGAAGAACAATGAGGAGGAGTTTCCTATGAGATTAGATAAATTTTTAAAAGTCTCACGTCTTATTAAAAGAAGAACACTTGCGAAAGAGGTTAGTGATCAAGGGAGAATTACAATTAATGGTCAACAAGCAAAAGCGAGCTCAACCGTAAAAGTGGGAGATGAGCTGGCTGTCCGATTTGGTCAAAAGATCGTAACGGTAAAAATTGAAAAGCTTCAAGAAACTTCTCGAAAAGAGGAAGCAGCAGATATGTATAGCCTTGTTAAGGAAGAGAAGGTTGAAGAAGCCGTTGAGTAGCTAGAAGAGGATTCGTATATTTGCGTTTCAGTTCTAATTGAATCATCTCCTTCATACATATGTACAAAAGGTTGTACAAAGTGATTGTGAGGGATGAGAGAATGAGCCAATATTATGACACAAATACTTCAAAGGGAACTACGTTACCAGATCATGATGTCATCATGAGGGGGCGTAGACTTTTAGACATCACAGGTGTGAAACAAGTTGAAAGTTTTGATAATGAAGAGTTTCTGCTTGAAACCGTAATGGGCTTTCTTGCCATTAAGGGTCAGAATCTGCAGATGAAAAACCTAGATGTTGATAAAGGAATTGTATCCATTAAGGGAAAAGTTTTTGATCTTGTGTACTTAGATGATCAGCATGGGGAGAAGGCTAAAGGTTTCTTTAGCAAGTTATTCCGATGACACTTACCACACAATTTTTAACAATGATTTCCATGGCCGCCATGGGAAGCTATCTAGGTGCTGCGATTGATACGTATAATCGTTTTTTGTTTCGATCAAAAAGAAAGTCTTGGCTTGTATTTTTAAACGACATATTCTTTTGGGTTCTACAGGGTTTGATTTTTTTCTACGTTTTATTTGTCATTAATCAAGGAGAATTAAGGTTTTATATTTTCTTGGCCATTCTCTGTGGGTTTGCAGCTTACCAAAGTCTCTTAAAGCGTGGGTACGCAAGAGTTTTAGAGATTATCATAACCATGATAATCTCTATTTATCGGTACGCTGTAAAAATATTTCTTATGCTCATTTATAGACCCATTGTCTCTCTCTTGCTAGGCTGTGTAAGTCTGATAACGATAATAGGAAAGGGGCTTTTTGTACTTGTAAAGTGGACAATCCAGTTCATTTGGATGATAATTAAGCTTCTTTTTACCCCTGTCAAATGGCTCTTGATATTATTTTGGAATTTATTGCCGAAACATATTAAAAAAACCGTCGAGAAGTTATATAATAAGTTAGCAGGATATTATCAGGTAATAAAGAATACCATTATTAACGTTCTTTCTAGATGGAGAAAGAACAAAGAGTAAGGAGGGAACGCCGAGGTGAGTGTTGTCAGAAAACGCAATATAACAAAAATACCGTCACAATATGTGCAGCATCAAGAAATGGCAGTGATCCAAAATGCAAGAAAAAGAACGCTGCTTATAAGAAGGCTATCTGTTTTTATCGTAATCGTAGGGTTAGCAGCATACTTTATCGTATCTACACTCCTAAGGCAATCCGCGACTCTAGAGGCAATGAAGGAAGAAAAGCAAAAGGCAGACGAGGAACTAGTCGCCTTAAAAAAAGATGAAACGATCCTTAAAGAGGAAATCATTAAGCTTAATGATGAAGAATATATCGCTAAATTAGCAAGAAAAGACTTCTTTCTTTCCGATAGTAACGAGATAATTTTCAACCTCCCAACGGAAAAAAAAGACAAGGAAAAATGAACCAGTGACTCGGCTTATTGACACGCTTTTTTTCCTTTCTGTATAATATATATAAAGTATGATTTTTTATATTCTTAAGGAGGAACATTCTTTTTATGTCAATCGAAGTAGGCAGCAAGTTACAAGGAAAGGTAACAGGCATTACAAATTTTGGAGCTTTTGTAGAGCTACCGGAAGGATCAACAGGTCTTGTTCACATTAGTGAAGTTGCAGATAATTATGTTAAAGACATTAACGACCATCTAAAAGTTGGTGACCAAGTTGAAGTCAAAGTCATCAATGTTGAGAAAGATGGAAAGATCGGTTTATCAATTAAAAAAGCTGTAGATCGACCTGAGAGACCTGAACGCAGCTCTCGTCCAGAAAGATCGGAAAGACCACCGTATCGCGGTGGCGGAAATGATTCAAGAGGGGCAGGACGTCCTCGTCAAGGGAAAACAAATGATAGAATGCCTCCTAAAGAGAACTTTGAGTCTAAAATGGCTCGTTTCTTAAAAGATAGTGAAGATCGACTGTCTTCTCTTAAGCGCAATACAGAATCTAAGCGCGGTGGAAGAGGAGCTAGAAGAGGGTAACTTGCTGCTGATACATTAATAAATATGAAGGCAAGCCGAAAAACGGCTTGCCTTTTTGTATGTAGACATTATTTATTTATAATAAATGACTATTTTTATTCCTTTAATTTCTACAAAAACCCCTTTCTTTTTGGAAGGGGTTTTAGCTTCCGAAGTTATGAATGTAGTTCCGAAAGAGATGAAATTTATAGAATCTTGTCACGTTATTGAAGATGCTTTGAATATATCCAAGAATTACGTCGAAGAAAAGTTGGAATATGCTGAGTAATTATGACAAAATTTTGAATTTATGTTTTTTATAATGCTTGCAACGAAACAAAAATGGGGTGTAAAAATTATGGAAAAGGTAGAAAGGAATATTATTGATCCTGTCGGTGAAGTCAATTTTAATAAACATAAGATCGAGTTTGGAAATATGTTGGACAAGATACAAGCAAAATTAGCGACGTTTTTCGTCAAGAAAGGAATTCTTCTACTACTCATCGGTTTTTTGCTTGGACGAGCCCTAATCTTGTCTAAACTAACGCCTTTTGCCCTTCCTTTTTTTGCGGCTGTCTATTTCGTGAATAAGGACAAAGCTCCTCTTGCTTTAATCGGACTAGTAGCTGGTGCAGCAACCCTTTCAATTGTGAATTCCGCATTTGCTTTTTGCACAGCTTTTCTCTTTTTATTTGCCTTTCGACTAACAAAAAAATGGCTAAAAACAGAAGTTCGTGCAATCCCCTTTTATGTATTCTTCACTCTGGGTATTGGTGAGATAGGGAAATGCTATCTAACAACAGGCAATGTTTCACTTTACGATGGAATGATGGCAGGGGTTGAGGCTAGCCTTGGCTTCATACTTACTCTAATTTTCCTTCAAAGTATCCCCCTTCTTTCTCTAAGTAAAAGAAGACAAACGTTAAAAACCGAAGAAATCGTTTGCCTGATTATTATGCTGGCATCTATTATGACAGGGACTATTGGATGGTCATTGTACGATCTATCTATTGAACATATTATGTCAAGGTATTTAGTGTTGGTATTCGCGTTTGTTGCAGGGGCAACGGTAGGTTCTACGGTAGGAGTTGTGACGGGACTAATATTCAGTCTAGCGAACATTACTAGTTTCTATCATATGAGTTTATTGGCCTTTTCAGGGCTATTGGGTGGGCTTTTAAAGGAAGGAAAAAAAGTAGGGGTAGCCGTTGGGCTTCTTATAGCCACATTATTAATTGGAATGTACGGAGAGGGTGGTGGCTCTCTCTATAAAACCATCTTAGAGACATCTGCTGCGATTCTATTATTTTTCCTTACACCTCAAGCGCTAACGTCTAAACTAGCAAAGTATATCCCTGGAACACCTGAGTATTCTGCTGAGCAACAGCAGTATATGAGAAAAATGAGGGATGTAACTGCGCAACGAGTGGAACAATTTTCTTCTGTCTTTCAAGCTCTGTCAGACAGTTTTTCATCATTAGACGAAAGTGGTGAAGTAGACAAAGATAGAGAACTGGACTTTTTCCTTGGAAACGTAACAGAAAAGACCTGTCAAACTTGCTTCAAAAAGGAAAATTGCTGGTCCAGAAACTTTAATACAACCTATGAATATATGAAGGATATTATGAATGAAATGGATCATAATTCTGGTGTTGTGCCATTGAAGCTTTCACGAGACTGGGAGAAACATTGTACAAAATCCAAAAAGGTAGTGGATGCGATTCAACAGGAGCTAACCTTTTATCAAGCAAATCAAAAGCTAAAGAAACAAGTGCAGGAAAGTAGGAGACTTGTAGCGGATCAGCTCCTGGGTGTTTCAACAGTCATGGGGAACTTTGCTAAGGAGATTCAAAGGGAAAGAGATAATCATTATAAGCAAGAAGAGCTTATTTTAGAAGCATTACGAGAGTATGGTGTTCATATTGAACATGTTGAGATCTACAGCCTTGAACAAGGAAATGTTGATATCGATATAACTATTCCATATTGTAATGGACATGGAGAATGTGAAAAGCTCATAGCACCTATGCTTTCAGACATTTTAGGGGAAAACATCGTTGTTAATTCGGAAGAGTGTGCTTCCTATCCGAATGGTTATTGTCATGTAACGTTCCGCTCGGCGAAGGCTTTTACCATTGATACAGGGGTTGCTCACGCAGCAAAAGATGGAGGCTTGGTATCAGGTGATAGTTATTCAACGATTGAGCTTGGTGGTGGTAAGCATGCGGTTGCCATTAGTGATGGAATGGGAAATGGAGAAAGAGCTCATATCGAAAGTCAGGAAACTCTTCAACTCCTACAGAAAATTCTACAATCGGGAATAGAAGAGAAAGTGGCCATTAAGTCAGTCAATTCCGTCTTATCACTCCGTACAACGGATGAAATTTTCTCAACCTTAGATTTAGCGATGATTGATCTTCAAAATGCTGCAGTAAGATTCTTGAAAATTGGTTCAACCCCAAGTTTTATTAAGAGAGGAAATGCTGTTATTAAGGTCCAAGCGAGTAATCTACCGATGGGGATCATTCAGGAGTTTGATGTCGATGTGGTAAGTGATCAGTTAAAAGCTGGTGATCTCCTTATTATGATGAGCGATGGTGTATTTGAAGGACCAAAGCATGTAGAGAACTACGACCTATGGATGAAGCGGAAAATCGGTGAGCTAGCAACAGACGATCCACAAGAGGTAGCGGATTTAATTATGGAAGAGGTGATTCGCTCGCGTTCAGGTTATATTGAGGATGATATGACAGTCGTTGTTTCAAAGATTAAACATAACACGCCAAAGTGGTCCTCAATACCAATTAATAAATATCGACAAAAAGCAAACTAGTTATTTTATACAGTAAAGAGAAAAGATATGTATATTTCCTCTCCAACTAGTCGAAAATGTTAGCAACATTTAGACGTGGAGGGGAATCGAATGAAAACTGGCACATTAAAACAAATTCTTTTGATAACTGATGGATGCTCAAACCAAGGAGAGGACCCAATTGCTGTTTCAGCTCTAGCAAAAGAACAAGGGATCACCGTAAATGTTATAGGAGTAATGGAACAGGATGTTATTGATGATCAAGGATTAAGGGAAATTGAAAATATCGCATTAGCTGGCGGGGGAGTAAGCCAAGTCGTCTATGCACAGCAGCTTTCTCAAACCGTACAAATGGTTACAAGAAAGGCAATGACACAAACTCTTCAAGGAGTGGTGAACAAGGAATTACAGCAAATCCTAGGTGGTTCACAGACAATGGAAGACTTACCTCCTGAAAAGCGAGGAGAAGTCATGGAGGTAGTCGATGAGCTGGGAGAAAAAGTAGAACTAGAAGTGTTGATTCTTGTCGACACAAGCGCAAGTATGAAACATAAGCTTCCAACTGTTAAAGAGGCCTTATTAGACCTATCGTTAAGCCTTAATGCCAGGTCAGGTGACAATCAATTTTCCGTTTTTGTATTTCCCGGGAAAAAGAATGATGTCGAAAAATTGCTAGATTGGACCCCGAGGTTAGAATCATTAACTACTATTTTCTCAAAACTTACAACAGGAGGAATTACACCTACTGGTCCCGCACTTCGTGAAGCACTGTCATCCTTTAAGAAAAAACGTTCGTTAAGGAGCCTACTTTCTCGTGATGATGAACAATACTTTGAAGAATCTGTCTAATATAACAGCAGGAACAATTGTCGAAGGGAAATGGCATAAGAATAGATATGTAATTGTCAAAGAGCTTGGGTATGGAGCAAATGGAATTGTTTATCTTGCTCAGCACTTGAATAAGTATGTAGCGTTAAAGTTAAGTGATAATGGCATGTCGATTACTTCTGAGGTCAATGTCCTCAAATCCTTTGCGAAGGTCCAAGGGTCAACCCTAGGGCCTTCTTTGGTTGATGTGGATGATTGGATAAGATCGTCAGGAAAGGTTTCCTTTTATGCGATGGAATATATTAAAGGTCCGGATTTTTTAACGTTTATCCAACAAAAGGGAGCCGTATGGATTGAAGTTCTCGTGCTCCAGTTACTCTCTGATCTTCATTTATTGCATATCAATGGGTGGACTTTTGGCGACTTAAAGCCAGAAAACTTAATTGTTACAGGCCCACCATCGAAAATTCGTTGTATTGATGTTGGAGGAACCACCATTCAAGGTAGAGCAATCAAGGAATTCACTGAGTTTTATGATAGAGGCTATTGGGGACTAGGTTCAAGAAAAGCAGATCCTGGTTATGATTTGTTTGCAGTTGCTATGATTATGATCAATACGGCTTACCCCAAACGATTCCAGAAAACATCAGGTGGTCTTAATCAGCTTCAGATGATGATTAGACAAAAGCCAGAATTACTAAAATTTGAGCAAGTGATTATTCATGCCCTGCAGGGGAAATACCAAACAGCAATGGATATGAGAAAAGCAATAATTGACGGCAATCATGCTTCCTCTCAGCCCCATACATCGAAGACTTCACATGTAAGTCCACAAAAGCAAAGATCCAAACCAGCTGTGCATCATCAAAGAAGTCAGGTGCAAAATCAAAAGGGTCAAAGTCGTCAAACCATTGTAAAAAAGAAAAAGAAAAGACATGCGTTAGAAACAATGCTCATTGTAACGACCCTGTCCTTTCTTTATTTCCTTTATATTTATGGACAGCTATAAAAAAGTGATAAATAAGTCCCTTGGTTTTTGAAGGAATGTATAGAACATGGTAAGCTAATGATAAGACAATGAAGTAAGGAAGAATCGTATGCTTGAACAAAAAGTAGAAGCTTTTCTAACTCGAAAACAAATAAACTTAATGGGAGCAAGCATTTTAGTAGGTGTATCGGGAGGCCCAGATTCCCTCGCACTCCTACACTTCCTGTGGAGACGTCAAGAGCGGTACCATCTAAAACTTTTTGTTGCTCATGTTGATCATATGTTCAGAGGAGGTGAGTCCGAGCGTGAAGCAAGGTTTGTTCAATCCTTTTGTGAAGAGAGGAACATTCCTGTAACTGTTCGTTCTATAAATGTACCATTGTACATAGAAGAAACAGGGTTAAGCTCCCAAGTAGCTGCTAGAGAATGCCGATATTCCTTTTTTCAAGAAACGATGAGAAGGGAAAACCTTCGCTATTTAATGCTCGGACATCACGGGGATGACCAATTGGAAACAGTTGTTATGAGGTTAACAAGAGGAAGTTCAGGAAAAGCTAGAGTCGGTATCCCTTTTTCAAGACCATTTGATAAAGGGACACTTATAAGACCTTTTTTATGCGTCTCTAAACAAGAAATTGAAGAATACTGCCAAAGGAATAGGCTAGATCCAAGAAGAGACCCTAGTAATGACAGTGGCAAATATAGTAGAAATCGATTTCGTCACACGATCCTTCCTTTTTTGAAAGCTGAAAATCCGAGGGTTCATGAGCATTTTCAAAGATTTAGTGAGGAACTGGAAGAAACAGAGCAGTTTTTGGAAGACTTGGCAAATCAGCATTTAACAAAGGTCGTAATGCTTCAAAGTGAGGGAAAATTTGTTATTGACATTCAGAAGCTATGCTCAATGCCAATGCCTTTACAAAGAAGAGTGATTAAACTAATATTAAACTATCTTTATAAGCAACAACCAGCTTCCCTTTCTGCTGTTCATATTGAACAGATCTTTTCTCTAATCAACAATCCTCAGCCTTCTGGTGTGATTGATTTACCTGAAAAATTAAAGGTAATTAGATCGTATGGAGAGTTGCAATTACAATTTCAACATTCCCCACCAAAGGATGAATCCTATGAGATTGAAATATCAGTTGGAAAAACATTATTGCCAACAGGGGATTTCATTACATGGGAATATGTTGATAAAGAAATAGAATATACTAACATTAATCAACTTCTACTTCCTATGACCTGTATTAGTCTTCCGCTGAAAGTCAGGACAAGGAGAGAGGGAGACCGAATGAAAGTAAAAGGGATGAAAGGAACAAAAAAGATTAAAGATATCTTTATTGATCTAAAGCTGCCCATAGTAGAGAGAAATAGGTGGCCTATTGTTACAGACTCAAATGATCATATCATTTGGATTCCCGGAATAAAGAAATCAGATATATCTTCTTTCGTTCAAGCTGATGAAAAGAAATACATACTATTACAATATAACAAGCATTGAACTTCTAGGGGGCACAATCAAATCATGATGAAAAATGACATTGAAAAAGTTTTATTTTCTGAAGAGGAAATTCAGGGAAAAATCAAAGAGCTAGGGGCAAAGTTATCGCATGATTATAGTGATAAGTTTCCATTAGCAATTGGGGTACTTAAGGGTGCGATGCCTTTTATGGCAGACCTTTTAAAACGAATGGATACATACCTTGAAATGGATTTTATGGATGTGTCAAGTTACGGGAATTCGACCGTCTCTTCTGGTGAAGTGAAAATTTTAAAGGATTTAGATACTTCGGTAGAGGGTAGAGATATATTAATTATCGAAGACATCATCGATAGTGGGTTAACACTCAGCTATCTTGTGGAGCTTTTCCGTTACCGAAAAGCAAAGTCAATTAGTATTGTCACTTTATTAGATAAACCAACTGGTCGTAAAGCCGATATAGCGGCAGATTATGTTGGATTCATCGTTCCTGATGAGTTTGTTGTAGGTTATGGTCTCGATTATGCAGAGAAATACCGTAATTTACCTTATATTGGGGTGTTAAAACCAGAAGTTTACTCAACAAATAACGAGTAAGAAAAGAATAAGTATTGTATGCATACTACAAAGGCATATTCATATACTGGAACAATTTTCTATGTTACTATTTACTATAGCTTGTTTACCCGTGGGAGGAGGTAAGGGATGAATCGGATTTTTCGTAATACCATCTTTTATTTATTAATTTTTCTAGTGATTATTGGTGTGGTTAGCTTTTTTAATGGTAATAATGAACCCACCGAAAATATATCTTACAGTAAATTCGTAGACCATCTTGAGGCAAAACAGGTGGATTCCATCTCGGTACAGCCTGAAAGAGGAGTTTATGAAGTTCGTGGAACACTTGAAGGTGCTGAAGAAGGAAAATCATTTATTACTTACGTATGGAACAGTGAAAGTCTTTTACAAAAGATTGAGCAAGCAGACCCTACTGTGGATGTGCTTCCAGCGAAAGAAACAAGTGGTTGGGTAACTTTCTTTACTTCTATTATTCCATTTGTCATTATCTTTATTTTGTTCTTCTTCCTTTTGAATCAGGCACAAGGCGGCGGAAGTCGTGTCATGAACTTTGGAAAGAGCAAGGCGAAGCTTTACAATGATGAGAAAAAGAAGGTTCGTTTTAAAGATGTAGCTGGTGCTGATGAAGAAAAGCAAGAGCTCGTTGAAGTCGTTGAATTTTTAAAAGATCCGCGTAAATTTGCTGAACTAGGTGCGCGTATACCAAAAGGAGTACTTTTAGTAGGACCTCCTGGTACAGGTAAAACCTTATTAGCTCGTGCGGTAGCTGGTGAAGCTGGTGTACCGTTCTTCTCAATCAGTGGATCTGATTTTGTGGAAATGTTTGTTGGGGTTGGGGCATCACGTGTACGTGACCTTTTCGAAAATGCAAAGAAGAATGCTCCTTGTATCATCTTTATAGACGAAATCGACGCAGTTGGACGTCAGCGTGGAGCAGGTCTTGGTGGAGGTCACGATGAGCGTGAACAAACCCTTAACCAATTGCTAGTAGAAATGGATGGATTCGGTGCGAACGAAGGAATTATTATTGTTGCTGCAACAAACCGTCCTGATATTCTAGACCCTGCTTTACTTCGCCCAGGACGTTTCGACCGTCAAATTACGGTTGATCGTCCGGATGTCAATGGCCGTGAAGCAGTATTAAAAGTGCATGCACGAAACAAACCGCTTGATGAATCAGTAAACTTAAAAGCGATTGCCGCTAGAACTCCAGGCTTTTCTGGTGCAGATCTTGAAAACTTATTGAATGAGGCGGCATTAGTTGCTGCTCGTCAGAATAAGAAAAAGGTGGATATGACAGATATCGATGAAGCAACTGATCGTGTAATTGCGGGACCTGCGAAAAAGAGTCGTGTGATATCTAAAAAAGAACGTAATATTGTTGCTTTCCATGAAGCGGGCCATACGGTTATTGGTGTGGTATTAGAGGAAGCAGAAATGGTGCATAAGGTAACGATTGTCCCTCGTGGGCAAGCAGGTGGCTATGCGGTAATGCTTCCAAAAGAAGACCGTTACTTCATGACAAAACCTGAGCTTCTTGATAAAATTGTTGGCTTACTAGGAGGACGTGTTGCTGAGGAAATCGTCTTCGGTGAAGTAAGTACAGGCGCTCATAATGACTTCCAACGTGCAACGGGAATTGCCCGTCGAATGGTTACAGAATTCGGAATGAGTGATAAATTAGGTCCATTACAATTTGGTCAATCTTCTGGTGGTCAAGTGTTCTTAGGTAGAGATCTTCATAATGAACAAAACTATTCAGATAGGATTGCCTACGAAATCGATGTTGAAATTCAAACCATTATTAAAGAGTGTTACGCTAGAGCGAAAAAGCTTCTTACTGAAAATCGAGATAAGCTTGATTTGATAGCCAATACACTTCTTGAAGTAGAAACACTAGATGCTGAGCAAATTAAGCACTTAGTTGAAAAAGGTACACTTCCTGATCGACCATCTAGTGATGAAGGGGTAACTACAAATCCTACAACATCAGTGGTAGATGATGTGAAAGTGAATATCGGTGGTAAGAAGGAAGAAGAATCGTCATTAGATGAGTCATCTTCAGATGAAAGTACACTGCCTGATTTAAGAAGTAAAAAAGAATAATAAATCTTAAGAGGTACTCTTTTACTGAGTGCCTCTTTTCTATGCTTGGGTTGGATAGTTATGGTATGATGTTGGCAGAATGAAACTAAAGGTTAAGAAATTTTAATAAAGTGGTGAGCCGTTTGATATTTGTATTTGACGTGGGAAATACCAATATAGTGTTGGGTGTATATGACCAAGAAGAATTAAAACATCATTGGAGAATAGAAACAAACCGTTCGAAAACAGAAGATGAATTTGGAATGATTATTAGGAATTTGTTTAATCATGCAAATCTTTCTTTTTCCGATATTGACGGAATTATTATCTCTTCCGTAGTACCGCCCATTATGTTCTCATTAGAACGTATGTGCCAAAAATATTTCCATATAAAGCCTTTAGTTGTGGGGCCAGGAATCAAAACCGGGTTGAATATAAAGTATGAAAACCCAAGAGAAGTTGGAGCAGACAGGATCGTTAATGCGGTAGCTGCTATCCATGAATATGGAAGTCCGTTGATCATCGTTGATTTTGGTACGGCAACAACCTATTGTTACATAGATGAACATAAGCAATATATGGGAGGAGCGATTGCTCCTGGTATTAATATTTCAACAGAAGCTTTATATACAAGGGCTGCCAAGCTGCCGAGGATAGAAATTGCTCGACCAGATGGAGTTGTAGGGAAAAATACGGTTGCTGCCATGCAAGCGGGGATTCTTTATGGCTATGTAGGCCAGGTTGAAGGAATTGTCAAACGGATGAAGGATCAAAGTAAAGCGAAGCCAACCGTTATTGCTACAGGGGGATTATCCAATCTCATTGCACAGGAATCTACTATTATTGACATAGTGGATCCATTTTTAACATTAAAGGGCCTTCAGATTATTTATAAAAGAAATTTGGAAACGATAAAGTAAGATAACAGCTTTGTAAGACTGAAAGGGGTAAACACAATGAGTGACTATTTAATAAAAGCTCTTGCTTATGATGGGCAAGTTCGTGCCTACGCGGCTAGGAGTACAGAAACAGTAGGAGAGGCACAAAGACGTCATTATACATGGCCTACTGCATCAGCTGCCTTAGGAAGAGCTATGACTGCAGGAGTAATGATGGGGGCTATGTTAAAAGGGGAAGAAAAAATCACTATCAGGATCAATGGTGGGGGTCCTCTTGGCCCGATATTAATTGATACCAATGCAAAAGGGGAAGTGCGCGGTTATGTAACCAATCCCCAAACTCATTTTGATTTGAATGAACATGGAAAGCTGGATGTTCGAAGAGCAGTTGGGACAGATGGTTTTTTATCTGTCGTTAAAGATATTGGACTTCGTGAGAACTTTACAGGTCAAGTACCTCTTGTGTCCGGAGAACTGGGTGAAGATTTTACTTATTACTTTGTCACTTCCGAACAAGTTCCTTCATCTGTCGGTGTGGGTGTCTTAGTAAATCCTGATAATAGTATTCTCGCTGCAGGTGGATTTATTATTCAGCTGATGCCTGGAACCGAAGATAAAACCATTACGGAAATCGAAAATCGTTTAAAAACCATTGAACCAATCTCTAAGATGATTGAAAAGGGACTCACTCCCGAACAAATACTAAATGAGCTACTGGGCCAAGAAAATGTAAAAATTCTCGAATCATTACCTGTTACTTTCTCATGTACCTGTTCAAAGGAGAAATTCTCTAATGGAATTATCTCTTTAGGTAAAGAGGAAATCGAAGATATGATTGAGACAGATGGTCAAGCAGAAGCACAATGTCATTTCTGTAATGAAAAATATCAGTTTACGAAAGAAGAATTAGAGAAATTAAAGGAACAGGTAAAATTTTAATATAACCTGGGGGAGAAATGGTGGATAAAAAGTACTTAAAGTCTTTAGTTGTCGGCCTTCTCTTGCTAAATATTGTAACCATTATTTTTTTTCTATCACGGGATAACGGTGGTAGTAAAGAGGTAGTGGCAACGATAGGGAATGAGACAATAACTAGACAGGAATGGCTTGGGGAAATGGAAGAGCGTTATGGCCGTGATGTATTAAGTGAGATGATCGATCAAAAAGCAATCGCTCAATTAGCTAATAAATATGATATCTCCATTTCAAAAAAAGCAGTAGATAGGGAGCTTCTCCTGGTGAAAACCATGTATGGTTCAGGATCTAATGAGATGGTAGATGAAGAAAAATGGAGAGAACAAATCCAGTATAGTATCATGCTGGATGAGCTGCTGACAAAAGATGTGGTAGTGGAAGAAGAAGATTTAAAAAAGTTTTATGAGGAAAATTCTAGCCTGTACAAAATTCCGACTGCTTACCACCTTTCTCATATCATTGTAGAGACGGAAGAAGAAGCAATAAAGGCAATAGAGGAGCTTGAACAGGGTACAAGTTTTGAAGCATTGGCAATGGAACGCTCCATCGATGAATTCAGTGCCAATCAAGGCGGGGATATTGGTTATGTTAGTGAAGAGATGGACCAATATGCCCGCGACTATTTAGCAGCTGTTCAGAAGTTGAAGGAAAACGAGTGGGCAGGACCAATTAAAACAGATAATGGTTTCTCGATTGTATTGCTTCACGATCAAATAAAAGGTAGAACGTTTGAGTTTAAGGATGTGAAGGAAAGTATCCGAAGACAAATCGCCTTGGAGCAAATGGATGTAACCACAACGGCGCGTGACTTTTGGGAAGAGGCTAAGGTTGATTGGTTTTACGAACAGAACTAATATGGTTCATTTGAACGATTTTTCACTTAAATAATCAGAAAAGTTTTGTGTAAAAAGATTGACACTTGGCGAATTTATGATATAAATTAAATTAAACCAATAAAATTAGTCGGAATAAGGAGTGGTTGTTGATGGTACGTGTAGCAAACTCTATTTCAGAACTAGTCGGACAAACGCCGATTGTAAAGCTTAATCGCCTTGTTGAAGAAGGTAGCGCAGAAGTATACTTAAAGCTTGAATATATGAACCCAGGAAGCTCGGTAAAAGACCGTATTGCTCTTGCAATGATCGAGTCCGCTGAAGAGAGTGGAGAACTTAAAGCGGGAGATACGATTGTTGAGCCAACGAGTGGTAACACTGGAATTGGTCTTGCCATGGTTGCAGCAGCAAAAGGATACAGAGCGATTCTGGTTATGCCTGAAACGATGAGTATGGAAAGACGCAACTTACTTCGTGCATACGGAGCAGAGCTTGTTTTAACACCGGGTCCAGAAGGAATGGGTGGAGCTATTCGTAAAGCGGAAGAACTTGCAAAAGAAAATGGTTACTTTATGCCACAACAATTTAAAAACCTATCTAACCCTGAAGTTCACAGAAGAACGACAGGTAAGGAAATTGTTGAACAGATGAGCGAAGGTCTTGATGCATTCGTTTCAGGGATTGGAACGGGCGGAACCATTACAGGTGCTGGTCAAGTTCTTAAGCAAAATTTTGACAATATTAAAATTTATGCGGTTGAACCGGTTGATTCACCTGTATTATCTGGTGGTAAACCAGGTCCACACAAAATTCAAGGAATCGGTGCAGGTTTTGTTCCTGATATTCTTGACACAACGGTCTACGACGAAGTAATTCAAATCTCTAATGATCAAGCTTTTGAATTTGCACGTCGTGCAGCGAAGGAAGAAGGAATTCTTGGAGGGATCTCTTCTGGGGCAGCTATCTGTGCAGCATTAAAGGTAGCAAAAGAACTTGGAGCAGGTAAGAAAGTACTAGCAATTATTCCAAGTAACGGTGAGCGTTACCTAAGTACTCCATTATATCAATTTGAAGATTAATCAAAACATAAGCAACAGTCCCCGGGGCTGTTGTTTTTATTTTGTCAAATAGTAAAATAAGACAAGGAACTTTTATTTTCACTTTTTTAAAGGGGAGAACCTTTTTTGAAGATATTAACACTAAATAGCAAACAAATACCTTTTGATAAAGAAAGGTTTTACGAGAAGTACAGGGAGCTTTCTGGGTCATATGAACACCATGTATTGTTAGAAAGTGGCCGGGGTGGACGATACAATATTGCCGCCTTTGGGCCAGAAACAATCTTTATAGGGAAAAACCACAAACTAACGATTGTTGAAAAGGAAAATAAACAGGAACTAGAAGGGAATCCTCTTCATTTAATGAAGGAATATCTTTCTCAGTATCAGATGGAGCGTCAGGAAAGACTTCCCGATTTTCAAGGAGGCCTTATTGGTTATATTAGCTATGACTATGTGCGCTATATAGAAAAACTGCCTCGATTTTCAACGGATGATTTGGACATGCCTGAGGTTTATTTTTTCCTATTTAACGAATGGTTTGTATTTGATCACGAAGAGGAAACGCTCTGGCTCTTGCAGATTCAAGAAAAGGGTTATGAAAATCCAGATGCTCTATATGAATGGGAGTCAAAGTGGACAGGTCCACTAATGAAGTTCGAAACAGAAAGAATCATGCCAGCTACTGATGAACTGCATGTTTCGATGAGTGACGAACAGTTTATGAAAGCAGTAGAAAGAATTCAGGAATACATTGCTCAAGGTGACATCTTCCAAGTGAATTTATCTGTTCGCCAAGCAAAAGCGATATCGATTCCAGCAGTGAATGTATACGACCAACTCAGACAATTGAACCCGTCACCGTATATGAGTTATTTACATACTCCTGAGTTTCAAATTGTAGGTGGGTCTCCTGAGCTCCTTGTTAAAAAGCAAGGAAATGAGGTTAGTACAAGACCGATTGCTGGTACACGCTCTCGAGGAAAGAATGAGGAAGAAGATCTCAGGCTTGCTAAAGAACTTATTGAAAATGAAAAAGAGAGAGCAGAGCATGTGATGCTTGTTGATTTGGAACGAAATGATTTAGGGAGAGTCTGTGAGTACGGATCGGTCGAAGTGAATGAATTTATGGTCATCGAAAGATATTCGCATGTTATGCATATTGTCTCGAATGTGAGAGGAGTCATACGACCAGATCAAACATCCTTTGATTTGATTGATGCTTCCTTTCCAGGTGGTACGATTACAGGAGCCCCTAAGGTTCGAACCATGGAGATTATTGAAGAGCTCGAGCCGGTCCAGCGCGGAATTTACACAGGATCTATGGGTTGGATTGGTTTCAATGATGATATGGAAATTAATATTGTCATTCGAACCATGCTAGTAAAGGACGGACAAGCTTTTGTACAAGCGGGAGCAGGGATTGTCATAGATTCCAATCCTAAACATGAATATAAAGAATCTTTGAAAAAGGCAATGGCTCTTTGGAGAGCAAAAGAACTAGCGGAAAAAGGTGAATTCCATTGATTTTAATGATAGATAATTATGACTCATTTACTTTTAATCTTGTTCAGTATCTAGGTGAACTTGGTGAGACTTTGGAAGTTAAACGAAATGACGCCATAAGTATTAAAGACATTGAAGAATTAGGACCAAACTTTCTTATGGTTTCACCTGGTCCATGTAGCCCCAACGAAGCTGGGATATCATTAAGGGCGATAGAGGAATTCGCTGGGAAGATTCCTATCTTTGGTGTATGCCTAGGACATCAATCGATCGCTCAAGTATTCGGGGGAGATGTCGTGCAAGCGGAACGGTTAATGCATGGCAAAACCTCTCTTATGTATCATGATGGAAAAACAATCTTTGAAGGCTTACCTAATCCATTTCCTGCAACAAGATACCATTCTTTAATTGTAAAAAGGGACACGTTACCAGATTGCTTTGAAATATCTGCTTGGACGAAAGAAGGAGAAATCATGGCCATCAGGCATAAGGACCTTCCGGTAGAGGGGGTTCAATTCCATCCAGAGTCTATTATGACTACGGCAGGGAAACAATTGCTTCAGAACTTTGTTTCGTATTACAAAATGGAATTGTCTCCAAAGGATGAGGGATATTGATGTATTTGTATATGAACGGAGAAATGATCCAGGAGGAGGAGGCAAGAATCTCCCCCTTTGATCATGGGTTCCTTTATGGGATGGGCATATTTGAAACATTTCGTGTATATGATGGGCATCCCTTTTTATTAGAGGATCATCTTGAGCGACTAAATAGCAGTCTAACGATGATTGGAATCCAAAAAATTATTAATAAGGACGAAGTGATTCAAGCGCTCAAGCTTCTTTTGGAAAAGAACCAGTTATCCAATGCTTATATTCGACTAAATGTATCAGCAGGTGTTGGTGCTGTCGGTCTACCTGTAGAGCCGTATGATCATGCCAATGTAATGATGTTTGTAAAGCCTCTTCCTGAAGCTGGTGGACCGATAGAAAAGGAAGCTCAGTTTCTAAAGCTCAGTCGAAATACTCCAGAAGGTTCCATGCGATTGAAGTCTCATCATTATATGAATAATTTATTGGCAAAAAAAGAAATAGGAAATCGGACAGATGTAGAGGGGATCTTTCTAACACAGGATGGATGTATTGCAGAAGGAATTGTCTCAAATATTTTCTGGGTAATAGATAATCAATTGTTTACCCCTGACCTGGATACAGGAATATTAAATGGAATCACCCGATCTTTTACTATAGAGCTTGCTAGAAAAAAAGGACTACAGGTTCAGGAAGGTTTTTATAAACCAGACGTACTGGATAAAGCAACTGAGATCTTTGTTACAAACTCGATTCAAGAAATTGTTGCTATTTCGAAATTTAACTCACTTGTATTACCAGGTGTAAAGGGTGAGCTTTTTCAAATGTTGCACCAAGCGTATCGATTGTATACACATAGTCTTTGGAGTAGGAAGGAAATAAAGTAACAAAGGAATTAGGAGGCGAATTATTTGATTACTGCCGGACCATATACATTAGATTTTGAGAAGAAAACAATTATCATGGGAATCTTAAATGCTACCCCTGATTCATTTTCTGATGGTGGCAGCTTTGATAGAGTTGATGAAGCGGTCAAACGAGCGATAGAGATGGTGGATGAAGGAGCAGATATTATTGATATCGGTGGGGAGTCCACAAGGCCTGGAGCGAGATTTATACCTGCTGAAGAGGAAATTGAACGTGTGGTTCCTGTTATTAAAGCCATATCAAAAGAGGTTAATGTTCCAATATCTATAGATACATATAAAGCAGATGTAGCTAGAGAAGCATTGGCTGCTGGAGCTCATATTATTAATGATGTATGGGGTGCTAAGGCGGACGCGAATATGAAACTGGTAGCGGCAGAAACAAAGGCACCTATCATTCTCATGCACAACCGGGAGGACCGGAACTATCAGTCTTTTTTCAGGGATGTTATGTATGATTTGTATGAAAGCATTTCTCTAGTGAAGGATGCTGGTGTGAGTGATGAACAAATTATATTAGATCCAGGCATTGGGTTTGCGAAGAATGTACAGTTAAACTTGGAAATGATGAGACATCTACATAAGCTTGTAGCTATCGGTTACCCTGTTCTTCTCGGAACCTCTCGTAAATCAATGATAGGTGCTGTGTTAGACCTACCTGTACATGAACGCATGGAAGGAACCGGAGCGACTGTATGTTATGGTATTCAACAGGGATGCCAAATCGTTAGAGTTCATGATGTGAAGGAAATTAGTCGAATGGCAAAAATGATGGACGCGATGATGGGAAAAGGAGAATACGATGGATAAAATTTACGTTAACCGTATGCAATTTTATGGTTTTCATGGTGTGTTCCCAGAAGAAAATCGGTTAGGACAGAGATTTATGGTTGATCTCGTTGTTGAAGTGGACTTGAAAAAAGCGGGGCAAAGCGATAACTTGAATGAATCCATTAATTATGGCGAGCTATATCAGCTGTGTAAAGACGTTGTGGAAGGTGAACCTTTTAAGCTAGTAGAATCAGTTGCTGAGGAAATTGCTTCACGCTGTTTAAGCGGATTTTCTAAAGCTCATGCTGTAACGGTAAAGGTCATCAAGCCAGATCCACCCATTCAAGGACATTACGAATCAGTCGCAGTTGAAATTATGAGGAGTAGATCTAATTGAATAACTTGGCTTATCTTGCCTTAGGTACCAATATGGGCAACCGATATAAAAACCTAGTAGATGCAATCTGTTATTTAAAAGAGGAGAAGGAAATTCATTTGGTAAAAAGCTCCTCTATTTATGATACAGTTCCGGTTGGGTATACGGAACAAGATGATTTTTTAAATATGGTAATCTTGATTAGAACAGCACTTACACCGTATGAATTATTAGAAGTTTGCCTTCGTATTGAAAAAGATTTAGGGAGAAAAAGGGAATTCAAGTGGGGTCCAAGAATAATAGACCTTGACATTTTGCTCTACAATCAAGAAAATATTGAAGCAGAGAACCTAATTGTTCCACATCCAAGAATGCAGGAACGCGCCTTTGTTCTTGCGCCATTACTTGAGATAGATTCTTCGATCAAGATACCAGATCAGGATAAGTCGATAGAGGACTATTTCAAAATGAACGCTGAAAAAGAAGGGGTACGAATATGGAAGCAGAAAAATGGGGAAGACGTATTCGCGCTTTTCGAAAACTAAAAGGTTTTACACAAGAAGGGTTTGCTAAGGAAATCGGTGTTTCTGTTTCTGTGTTGGGCGAAATAGAACGAGGAAATCGAATGCCTTCAGATCATTTAGTGGAAACAGCGGCTCAAGCACTAAAAGTTTCTGTAAAGGATTTAATGCCACAAGAGGTGGATGAATAAATATATTATTAAGACGGAGGGGTAACATGCTTAAAATTGGTGATATTGAAATGAAAAATCAAGTAGTGTTAGCTCCAATGGCTGGAGTATGTAACTCTGCTTTTCGTCTAACTGTTAAAGAGTTTGGTGCAGGTCTAGTTTGTGCTGAGATGGTTAGTGATAAAGGAATTATCTTAAAAAACGAAAAAACAATGAATATGCTTTACATCGATGAAAGAGAGAAGCCACTGAGCTTGCAAATCTTTGGTGGTGAAAAAGAGACATTAGTCCAAGCGGCTAAATTCGTTGATGAAAATACTAATGCCGATATCATTGATATTAATATGGGATGTCCGGTTCCGAAAATCACAAAATGTGATGCAGGAGCAAAGTGGCTTTTAGATCCTAATAAAATTTACGAGATGGTTTCTGCGGTTACGGATGTTGTGAAAAAGCCGGTTACTGTAAAAATGCGTATGGGCTGGGATGAAGATCATATTTACGCTGTTAAGAATGCTCAGGCTGTTGAACGAGCTGGTGGTAAGGCAGTTTCTTTACACGGTCGGACTCGGGTCCAAATGTACGAGGGACAAGCAAACTGGGATATTATTCGTGAGGTTAAGCAATCAATTGGCATCCCATTAATTGGTAATGGAGATGTAACGACTCCTCAAGAGGCAAAGCGTATGCTAGAAGAAACCGGCTGTGATGGAGTAATGATCGGTCGTGCAGCTCTAGGAAATCCTTGGATGATCTACCGTACGGTTAAATACCTTGAATCAGGGGAGCTCATGGGTGAGCCAACCGTTCGTGAAAAGATTGATGTATGTATTCTTCACTTAGATCGCCTTATCGCTCTTAAAGGAGAATATGTAGCAGTTCGTGAAATGCGTAAGCATGCAGCTTGGTATTTAAAAGGAATTAGAGGAAATGCAAAGGTGCGAAATGGTATTAATGAGTGCAATACTCGTGCGGATCTTGTTACTTTATTAACAGCTCTAGTTGTAGAAGAAGAAGAAAAAGAAGCGATGGAATCTCAAGTCGGTTAAGGTTTGACTTCTAAGCGAACATTCAATATAATACGTTTGATTATGTTAACTGCCAGTTCGTGCTGGCAGTTTTTATTTTATTTTACTTTTTTAATGTCTGTTTTTCTCACTTTGTGTAAAATAATATAGTATGCTTATAAGATGGTGTTATTACATAAATTCAAGCAATTGATGTTTGATAGATACAAGAAGGAAATTGGAGTTGATAAAAATGAGTCATGAGGAACTTAATGACCAATTACAAGTCAGAAGAGAAAAGCTAGCTTCTCTTCAAGAAAAAGGTCTCGATCCATTCGGAAAGAGATTTGAACGTTCTGGCTTCTCCCAAGAGTTTATTAGTCAGTACGGAGAAATGGAAAAAGAAGAGCTGGCAAATAAAAATATTGCTGTAACTATTGCTGGTCGTATCATGACAAAGCGTGGAAAAGGTAAAGCTGGCTTTGCGCATATCCAAGATCTAAAGGGGCAGCTGCAAATATATGTTCGTCAAGATGCAGTAGGTGAAGAGCAATATGAAATCTTTAATATTGCTGATTTAGGGGATATTGTTGGTGTAACGGGTACATTGTTTAAGACACAAGTTGGAGAGCTGTCTGTAAAAGTAGAAGACTTTCAGCTTTTAACAAAGTCATTACGTCCACTTCCTGATAAATTTCACGGTCTGAAGGACGTTGAACAGCGCTATCGCCAACGTTATGTTGATCTTATTATGAGTCAAGAAAGTAGACACACATTCATTACTCGTAGTTTGATCATTCAATCAATGAGGAGATACCTTGATTCTAAGGGGTACCTAGAAGTAGAGACGCCTATGATGCATGCCATCGCAGGTGGGGCATCTGCTCGTCCGTTCATTACACACCATAATGCATTAGATATGGAATTATATATGCGTATTGCCATCGAACTTCATTTAAAGCGTCTAATTGTCGGTGGTTTAGAAAAAGTTTATGAAATTGGGCGTGTGTTCCGTAACGAAGGTGTGTCTACTCGTCATAATCCTGAATTTACAATGATTGAACTGTATGAGGCTTATGCTGATTATCAAGATATTATGAGTCTTACAGAAAACCTAATTGCTCATATTGCTCAAGAAGTATTAGGGACAACTACTATTCAATACGGTGAATATGAAGTAAACCTTAAGCCAGAGTGGAAGAGGCTTCATATGGTAGATGCAATTAAGGAATATACAGGTGCTGATTTCTGGAAGGAAATGAGTGTAGAAGAAGCAAGAGTTTTAGCGAAGGAACATGGAGTAGAAATTAAGGATACCATGCTGTACGGTCATATTGTTAATGAGTTCTTCGAGCAAAAAGTAGAAGAAAAGTTAATTCAACCGACATTTATCTATGGTCATCCAGTTGAAATTTCCCCTCTTGCAAAGAAAAATGACCAAGATCCGCGTTTCACAGATCGTTTTGAATTATTTATTGTGGCTCGTGAACATGCGAATGCTTTCACTGAACTGAATGATCCGATTGACCAGCGTGAACGTTTTGAAGCACAATTAAAAGAGCGTGAAGAAGGAAATGATGAAGCTCATATGATGGATGATGACTTTATCGAAGCTCTTGAGTATGGGATGCCTCCTACAGGTGGGTTAGGAATCGGAATTGACAGACTTGTTATGCTTCTAACAAGTGCACCTTCTATTAGAGATGTATTGTTATTCCCGGCAATGAGACATCGTTAACTATCTAAATAGCGGACAAGAATATGAATTATTCTTGTTCGCTATTTTTTTGTAAAAAACATGTTGCATTCAATTCGAATAGGTGATATATTATTATCTGTTGCCGCAAAAGAAGTTAAGGTTATGAGAAAATAAATGAAAAAAGTTATTGACTCTAACAATCGCTTCTGGTAATATTAAAAAGTCGCCCAAGAGCGACGGGTTAATAAATTGTTCTTTGAAAACTAAACAAATCATACGTCAACAAAAAATGATTAGTGTTGAAAAATACACTAGCCAACGTTTTAACTTTAAGAGCTAATCTTACTCTTTATTGGAGAGTTTGATCCTGGCTCAGGACGAACGCTGGCGGCGTGCCTAATACATGCAAGTCGAGCGGATCTTTGGGAGCTTGCTCCCAAAGGTTAGCGGCGGACGGGTGAGTAACACGTGGGCAACCTGCCTATGAGACTGGGATAACTCCGGGAAACCGGGGCTAATACCGGATAATTCTTTTCTACACATGTAGAAAAGCTGAAAGATGGTTTCGGCTATCACTCATAGATGGGCCCGCGGCGCATTAGCTAGTTGGTGAGGTAACGGCTCACCAAGGCGACGATGCGTAGCCGACCTGAGAGGGTGATCGGCCACACTGGGACTGAGACACGGCCCAGACTCCTACGGGAGGCAGCAGTAGGGAATCTTCCGCAATGGACGAAAGTCTGACGGAGCAACGCCGCGTGAGTGATGAAGGTTTTCGGATCGTAAAACTCTGTTGTTAGGGAAGAACAAGTACCGGAGTAACTGCCGGTACCTTGACGGTACCTAACCAGAAAGCCACGGCTAACTACGTGCCAGCAGCCGCGGTAATACGTAGGTGGCAAGCGTTGTCCGGAATTATTGGGCGTAAAGCGCGCGCAGGTGGTCTCTTAAGTCTGATGTGAAAGCCCCCGGCTCAACCGGGGAGGGTCATTGGAAACTGGGAGACTTGAGTGCAGGAGAGAAGAGTGGAATTCCACGTGTAGCGGTGAAATGCGTAGAGATGTGGAGGAACACCAGTGGCGAAGGCGACTCTTTGGCCTGTAACTGACACTGAGGCGCGAAAGCGTGGGGAGCAAACAGGATTAGATACCCTGGTAGTCCACGCCGTAAACGATGAGTGCTAAGTGTTAGAGGGTTTCCGCCCTTTAGTGCTGCAGCAAACGCATTAAGCACTCCGCCTGGGGAGTACGGCCGCAAGGCTGAAACTCAAAGGAATTGACGGGGGCCCGCACAAGCGGTGGAGCATGTGGTTTAATTCGAAGCAACGCGAAGAACCTTACCAGGTCTTGACATCCTTTTGCCTTCCCTAGAGATAGGGCGTTCCCCTTCGGGGGACAAAAGTGACAGGTGGTGCATGGTTGTCGTCAGCTCGTGTCGTGAGATGTTGGGTTAAGTCCCGCAACGAGCGCAACCCTTGATCTTAGTTGCCAGCATTTAGTTGGGCACTCTAAGGTGACTGCCGGTGACAAACCGGAGGAAGGTGGGGATGACGTCAAATCATCATGCCCCTTATGACCTGGGCTACACACGTGCTACAATGGGTGGTACAAAGGGCAGCAAAGCGGCGACGCCAGAGCCAATCCCATAAAACCACTCTCAGTTCGGATTGTAGGCTGCAACTCGCCTACATGAAGCTGGAATCGCTAGTAATCGCGGATCAGCATGCCGCGGTGAATACGTTCCCGGGCCTTGTACACACCGCCCGTCACACCACGAGAGTTTGTAACACCCGAAGTCGGTGGGGTAACCGTAAGGAGCCAGCCGCCTAAGGTGGGACAGATGATTGGGGTGAAGTCGTAACAAGGTAGCCGTATCGGAAGGTGCGGCTGGATCACCTCCTTTCTAAGGAAAATTGAGGCTTATGACCTTCGGTCAAAGCTAACAACCGTTGATGATATGATTTGTTTAGTTTTGAGAGAGCAATCTCTCTATGATAATCGTTCTTTGAAAACTAGATAATGATAAATGAAGAAAACCAAGAAATACCGAGTAATCGCCATTTTAGTTTTCTCTCTATATTATATAGAGAAACTTTTTAACTGAGAAAAAAGAGAAGCGAACAGGTCGAGGAATCGAGTGAGGAGACACCGGAGCGTACTTAAGGTACGTGAGGATGTTGACGAGTGAGATGACGAAGAGATGTGAAGCTTATATTTTTTCGGATAGGTTAAGTTAGAAAGGGCGCACGGTGGATGCCTTGGCACTAGGAGCCGATGAAGGACGGTACTAACACCGATATGCTTCGGGGAGCTGTAAGTAAGCTTTGATCCGGAGATTTCCGAATGGGGAAACCCTCTATCCGTAATGGGATAGAATCTTTACCTGAATACATAGGGTATTGAAGGCAGACCCGGGGAACTGAAACATCTAAGTACCCGGAGGAAGAGAAAGCAAACGCGATTCCCTGAGTAGCGGCGAGCGAAACGGGATTAGCCCAAACCAAGAGGCTTGCCTCTTGGGGTTGTAGGACACTCTATACGGAGTTACAAAGGAATGAAGTAGACGAATCGATCTGGAAAGGTCAGTCATAGAAGGTAACAACCCTGTAGTTGAAACTTCGTTCCCTCTTGAGTGGATCCTGAGTACGGCGGAACACGTGAAATTCCGTCGGAAGCAGGGAGGACCATCTCCCAAGGCTAAATACTACCTAGTGACCGATAGTGAACCAGTACCGTGAGGGAAAGGTGAAAAGCACCCCGGAAGGGGAGTGAAAGAGATCCTGAAACCGTGTGCCTACAAGTAGTTAGAGCCCTGTGTATTTTTCCTTTGGATAAATACCGGGTGATAGCGTGCCTTTTGTAGAATGAACCGGCGAGTTACGATTACATGCGAGGTTAAGTTGATAAGACGGAGCCGTAGCGAAAGCGAGTCTGAATAGGGCGCTTTAGTATGTGGTCGTAGACCCGAAACCAGGTGATCTACCCATGTCCAGGGTGAAGTCCAGGTAACACTGGATGGAGGCCCGAACCCACGCACGTTGAAAAGTGCGGGGATGAGGTGTGGGTAGCGGAGAAATTCCAATCGAACTTGGAGATAGCTGGTTCTCTCCGAAATAGCTTTAGGGCTAGCCTCATGTAGTAAGAGTCTTGGAGGTAGAGCACTGTTTGGACTAGGGGCCCTCATCGGGTTACCGAATTCAGACAAACTCCGAATGCCAAAGACTTATCCATGGGAGTCAGACTGCGAGTGATAAGATCCGTAGTCGAAAGGGAAACAGCCCAGACCACCAGCTAAGGTCCCAAAGTATACGTTAAGTGGCAAAGGATGTGGAGTTGCTTAGACAACCAGGATGTTGGCTTAGAAGCAGCCACCATTTAAAGAGTGCGTAATAGCTCACTGGTCGAGTGACTCCGCGCCGAAAATGTAACGGGGCTAAACGTATCACCGAAGCTGTGGATTGGCGTCACACGATGTCAGTGGTAGGAGAGCGTTCTAAGGGCGTTGAAGCTAGACCGGAAGGACTGGTGGAGCGCTTAGAAGTGAGAATGCCGGTATGAGTAGCGAAAGATGGGTGAGAATCCCATCCACCGAATGCCTAAGGTTTCCTGAGGAAGGCTCGTCCGCTCAGGGTTAGTCGGGACCTAAGCCGAGGCCGAAAGGCGTAGGCGATGGACAACAGGTTGATATTCCTGTACCACCAAATTACCGTTTGAGTGATGGGGGGACGCAGGAGGATAGGGTAAGCGCGCTGTTGGATATGCGCGTCCAAGCAGTTAGGCTGCAAGTGAGGCAAATCCCACTTGCATAAGGCTGAGCTGTGATGGCGAGGGAAATATAGTACCGAAGTTCCTGATTCCACACTGCCAAGAAAAGCCTCTAGCGAGGTAACAGGTGCCCGTACCGCAAACCGACACAGGTAGGCGAGGAGAGAATCCTAAGGTGAGCGAGAGAACTCTCGTTAAGGAACTCGGCAAAATGACCCCGTAACTTCGGGAGAAGGGGTGCTCTTCAGGGTGAATAGCCCAGAAGAGCCGCAGTGAATAGGCCCAGGCGACTGTTTAGCAAAAACACAGGTCTCTGCGAAGCCGCAAGGCGAAGTATAGGGGCTGACGCCTGCCCGGTGCTGGAAGGTTAAGAGGAGGGGTTAGCTCACGCGAAGCTCTGAATCGAAGCCCCAGTAAACGGCGGCCGTAACTATAACGGTCCTAAGGTAGCGAAATTCCTTGTCGGGTAAGTTCCGACCCGCACGAAAGGCGTAACGATCTGGGCACTGTCTCAACGAGAGACTCGGTGAAATTATAGTACCTGTGAAGATGCAGGTTACCCGCGACAGGACGGAAAGACCCCGTGGAGCTTTACTGTAGCCTGATATTGAATTTTGGTACAGCTTGTACAGGATAGGTAGGAGCCTGAGAAGCCGGAGCGCTAGCTTCGGTGGAGGCGTCGGTGGGATACTACTCTGGCTGTATTGAAATTCTAACCCTCACCCCTGATCGGGGTGGGAGACAGTGTCAGGTGGGCAGTTTGACTGGGGCGGTCGCCTCCTAAAAAGTAACGGAGGCGCCCAAAGGTTCCCTCAGAATGGTTGGAAATCATTCGTAGAGTGTAAAGGCACAAGGGAGCTTGACTGCGAGACCTACAAGTCGAGCAGGGACGAAAGTCGGGCTTAGTGATCCGGTGGTTCCGCATGGAAGGGCCATCGCTCAACGGATAAAAGCTACCCCGGGGATAACAGGCTTATCTCCCCCAAGAGTCCACATCGACGGGGAGGTTTGGCACCTCGATGTCGGCTCATCGCATCCTGGGGCTGTAGTCGGTCCCAAGGGTTGGGCTGTTCGCCCATTAAAGCGGTACGCGAGCTGGGTTCAGAACGTCGTGAGACAGTTCGGTCCCTATCCGTCGTGGGCGTAGGAAATTTGAGAGGAGCTGTCCTTAGTACGAGAGGACCGGGATGGACGCACCGCTGGTGTACCAGTTGTCTTGCCAAAGGCATCGCTGGGTAGCTATGTGCGGAAGGGATAAGTGCTGAAAGCATCTAAGCATGAAGCCCCCCTCAAGATGAGATTTCCCATAGCGCAAGCTAGTAAGATCCCTGAAAGATGATCAGGTTGATAGGTCAGAGGTGGAAGCGCGGCGACGTGTGGAGCTGACTGATACTAATCGATCGAGGACTTAACCAAATTACGATGAAACGTATTTCTTTCTTCTTCATTCATTATCTAGTTTTGAAGGAATGATTTTCTTCAACTTAATACAAGTCTAGTGGCGATAGCGAAAAGGTCACACCCGTTCCCATACCGAACACGGAAGTTAAGCTTTTCAGCGCCGATGGTAGTTGAGGGTTTCCCTCTGTGAGAGTAGGACGTCGCTAGGCATATATATGGAGGATTAGCTCAGCTGGGAGAGCACCTGCCTTACAAGCAGGGGGTCGGCGGTTCGATCCCGTCATCCTCCACCAAAACTTTTTTCACGTAGTGAAAAATAGTTTTCATTTTAAATTCACGAAATGAAAATACTATCATTATTTGCCGGCGTAGCTCAATTGGTAGAGCAACTGACTTGTAATCAGTAGGTTGGGGGTTCAAGTCCTCTCACCGGCACCACTTATACCGAGCCATTAGCTCAGTCGGTAGAGCATCTGACTTTTAATCAGAGGGTCGAAGGTTCGAGTCCTTCATGGCTCACCAAAGTTTTTTGCTTCAGCAAAATAACTTTCCATTTATTATTATTATGCGGGTGTGGCGGAATTGGCAGACGCACTAGACTTAGGATCTAGCGCCGCAAGGCGTGGGGGTTCGACTCCCTTCACCCGCACCATAGTTTTTTGCACAAGCAAAATAATTACTATACGCGGAAGTAGTTCAGTGGTAGAATACAACCTTGCCAAGGTTGGGGTCGCGGGTTCGAATCCCGTCTTCCGCTCCAGAACGTACTTGCCGGGGTGGCGGAACTGGCAGACGCACAGGACTTAAAATCCTGCGGTAGGTGACTACCGTACCGGTTCGATTCCGGTCCTCGGCACCAATGCTTTTTACGAAGTAAAATAGCTTTCGTTATTACGAAGTAAAATATCCATCCATATCAATTGGATTGGTAAATTAAAAAATATGCGCCCGTAGCTCAATTGGATAGAGCGTCTGACTACGGATCAGAAGGTTATGGGTTCGACTCCTTTCGGGCGCGCCATATTAGTTTTAATCGGGGAGTAGCTCAGCTTGGTAGAGCACTTGGTTTGGGACCAAGGGGTCGCAGGTTCGAATCCTGTCTTCCCGACCATGATCCTACTAATTATTTAATGGGGCCTTAGCTCAGCTGGGAGAGCGCCTGCCTTGCACGCAGGAGGTCAGCGGTTCGATCCCGCTAGGCTCCACCAAAAAAACTATTGACAACACAATTAAGTGCTGTTAATATAGAAAAGTCGCTTCAAAACGAGGCGAAATTGTTCTTTGAAAACTAAACAAATCATACGTCAACAAAAAATGATTAGTGTTGAAAAATACACTAGCCAACGTTTTAACTTTAAGAGCTAATCTTACTCTTTATTGGAGAGTTTGATCCTGGCTCAGGACGAACGCTGGCGGCGTGCCTAATACATGCAAGTCGAGCGGATCTTTGGGAGCTTGCTCCCAAAGGTTAGCGGCGGACGGGTGAGTAACACGTGGGCAACCTGCCTATGAGACTGGGATAACTCCGGGAAACCGGGGCTAATACCGGATAATTCTTTTCTACACATGTAGAAAAGCTGAAAGATGGTTTCGGCTATCACTCATAGATGGGCCCGCGGCGCATTAGCTAGTTGGTGAGGTAACGGCTCACCAAGGCGACGATGCGTAGCCGACCTGAGAGGGTGATCGGCCACACTGGGACTGAGACACGGCCCAGACTCCTACGGGAGGCAGCAGTAGGGAATCTTCCGCAATGGACGAAAGTCTGACGGAGCAACGCCGCGTGAGTGATGAAGGTTTTCGGATCGTAAAACTCTGTTGTTAGGGAAGAACAAGTACCGGAGTAACTGCCGGTACCTTGACGGTACCTAACCAGAAAGCCACGGCTAACTACGTGCCAGCAGCCGCGGTAATACGTAGGTGGCAAGCGTTGTCCGGAATTATTGGGCGTAAAGCGCGCGCAGGTGGTCTCTTAAGTCTGATGTGAAAGCCCCCGGCTCAACCGGGGAGGGTCATTGGAAACTGGGAGACTTGAGTGCAGGAGAGAAGAGTGGAATTCCACGTGTAGCGGTGAAATGCGTAGAGATGTGGAGGAACACCAGTGGCGAAGGCGACTCTTTGGCCTGTAACTGACACTGAGGCGCGAAAGCGTGGGGAGCAAACAGGATTAGATACCCTGGTAGTCCACGCCGTAAACGATGAGTGCTAAGTGTTAGAGGGTTTCCGCCCTTTAGTGCTGCAGCAAACGCATTAAGCACTCCGCCTGGGGAGTACGGCCGCAAGGCTGAAACTCAAAGGAATTGACGGGGGCCCGCACAAGCGGTGGAGCATGTGGTTTAATTCGAAGCAACGCGAAGAACCTTACCAGGTCTTGACATCCTCTGACAACCCTAGAGATAGGGCGTTCCCCTTCGGGGGACAGAGTGACAGGTGGTGCATGGTTGTCGTCAGCTCGTGTCGTGAGATGTTGGGTTAAGTCCCGCAACGAGCGCAACCCTTGATCTTAGTTGCCAGCATTTAGTTGGGCACTCTAAGGTGACTGCCGGTGACAAACCGGAGGAAGGTGGGGATGACGTCAAATCATCATGCCCCTTATGACCTGGGCTACACACGTGCTACAATGGGTGGTACAAAGGGCAGCAAAACCGCGAGGTCGAGCCAATCCCATAAAACCACTCTCAGTTCGGATTGTAGGCTGCAACTCGCCTACATGAAGCTGGAATCGCTAGTAATCGCGGATCAGCATGCCGCGGTGAATACGTTCCCGGGCCTTGTACACACCGCCCGTCACACCACGAGAGTTTGTAACACCCGAAGTCGGTGGGGTAACCGTAAGGAGCCAGCCGCCTAAGGTGGGACAGATGATTGGGGTGAAGTCGTAACAAGGTAGCCGTATCGGAAGGTGCGGCTGGATCACCTCCTTTCTAAGGAAAATTGAGGCTTATGACCTTCGGTCAAAGCTAACAACCGTTGATGATATGATTTGTTTAGTTTTGAGAGAGCAATCTCTCTATGATAATCGTTCTTTGAAAACTAGATAATGATAAATGAAGAAAACCAAGAAATACCGAGTAATCGCCATTTTAGTTTTCTCTCTATATTATATAGAGAAACTTTTTAACTGAGAAAAAAGAGAAGCGAACAGGTCGAGGAATCGAGTGAGGAGACACCGGAGCGTACTTAAGGTACGTGAGGATGTTGACGAGTGAGATGACGAAGAGATGTGAAGCTTATATTTTTTCGGATAGGTTAAGTTAGAAAGGGCGCACGGTGGATGCCTTGGCACTAGGAGCCGATGAAGGACGGTACTAACACCGATATGCTTCGGGGAGCTGTAAGTAAGCTTTGATCCGGAGATTTCCGAATGGGGAAACCCTCTATCCGTAATGGGATAGAATCTTTACCTGAATACATAGGGTATTGAAGGCAGACCCGGGGAACTGAAACATCTAAGTACCCGGAGGAAGAGAAAGCAAACGCGATTCCCTGAGTAGCGGCGAGCGAAACGGGATTAGCCCAAACCAAGAGGCTTGCCTCTTGGGGTTGTAGGACACTCTATACGGAGTTACAAAGGAATGAAGTAGACGAATCGATCTGGAAAGGTCAGTCATAGAAGGTAACAACCCTGTAGTTGAAACTTCGTTCCCTCTTGAGTGGATCCTGAGTACGGCGGAACACGTGAAATTCCGTCGGAAGCAGGGAGGACCATCTCCCAAGGCTAAATACTACCTAGTGACCGATAGTGAACCAGTACCGTGAGGGAAAGGTGAAAAGCACCCCGGAAGGGGAGTGAAAGAGATCCTGAAACCGTGTGCCTACAAGTAGTTAGAGCCCTGTGTATTTTTCCTTTGGATAAATACCGGGTGATAGCGTGCCTTTTGTAGAATGAACCGGCGAGTTACGATTACATGCGAGGTTAAGTTGATAAGACGGAGCCGTAGCGAAAGCGAGTCTGAATAGGGCGCTTTAGTATGTGGTCGTAGACCCGAAACCAGGTGATCTACCCATGTCCAGGGTGAAGTCCAGGTAACACTGGATGGAGGCCCGAACCCACGCACGTTGAAAAGTGCGGGGATGAGGTGTGGGTAGCGGAGAAATTCCAATCGAACTTGGAGATAGCTGGTTCTCTCCGAAATAGCTTTAGGGCTAGCCTCATGTAGTAAGAGTCTTGGAGGTAGAGCACTGTTTGGACTAGGGGCCCTCATCGGGTTACCGAATTCAGACAAACTCCGAATGCCAAAGACTTATCCATGGGAGTCAGACTGCGAGTGATAAGATCCGTAGTCGAAAGGGAAACAGCCCAGACCACCAGCTAAGGTCCCAAAGTATACGTTAAGTGGCAAAGGATGTGGAGTTGCTTAGACAACCAGGATGTTGGCTTAGAAGCAGCCACCATTTAAAGAGTGCGTAATAGCTCACTGGTCGAGTGACTCCGCGCCGAAAATGTAACGGGGCTAAACGTATCACCGAAGCTGTGGATTGGCGTCACACGATGTCAGTGGTAGGAGAGCGTTCTAAGGGCGTTGAAGCTAGACCGGAAGGACTGGTGGAGCGCTTAGAAGTGAGAATGCCGGTATGAGTAGCGAAAGATGGGTGAGAATCCCATCCACCGAATGCCTAAGGTTTCCTGAGGAAGGCTCGTCCGCTCAGGGTTAGTCGGGACCTAAGCCGAGGCCGAAAGGCGTAGGCGATGGACAACAGGTTGATATTCCTGTACCACCAAATTACCGTTTGAGTGATGGGGGGACGCAGGAGGATAGGGTAAGCGCGCTGTTGGATATGCGCGTCCAAGCAGTTAGGCTGCAAGTGAGGCAAATCCCACTTGCATAAGGCTGAGCTGTGATGGCGAGGGAAATATAGTACCGAAGTTCCTGATTCCACACTGCCAAGAAAAGCCTCTAGCGAGGTAACAGGTGCCCGTACCGCAAACCGACACAGGTAGGCGAGGAGAGAATCCTAAGGTGAGCGAGAGAACTCTCGTTAAGGAACTCGGCAAAATGACCCCGTAACTTCGGGAGAAGGGGTGCTCTTCAGGGTGAATAGCCCAGAAGAGCCGCAGTGAATAGGCCCAGGCGACTGTTTAGCAAAAACACAGGTCTCTGCGAAGCCGCAAGGCGAAGTATAGGGGCTGACGCCTGCCCGGTGCTGGAAGGTTAAGAGGAGGGGTTAGCTCACGCGAAGCTCTGAATCGAAGCCCCAGTAAACGGCGGCCGTAACTATAACGGTCCTAAGGTAGCGAAATTCCTTGTCGGGTAAGTTCCGACCCGCACGAAAGGCGTAACGATCTGGGCACTGTCTCAACGAGAGACTCGGTGAAATTATAGTACCTGTGAAGATGCAGGTTACCCGCGACAGGACGGAAAGACCCCGTGGAGCTTTACTGTAGCCTGATATTGAATTTTGGTACAGCTTGTACAGGATAGGTAGGAGCCTGAGAAGCCGGAGCGCTAGCTTCGGTGGAGGCGTCGGTGGGATACTACTCTGGCTGTATTGAAATTCTAACCCTCACCCCTGATCGGGGTGGGAGACAGTGTCAGGTGGGCAGTTTGACTGGGGCGGTCGCCTCCTAAAAAGTAACGGAGGCGCCCAAAGGTTCCCTCAGAATGGTTGGAAATCATTCGTAGAGTGTAAAGGCACAAGGGAGCTTGACTGCGAGACCTACAAGTCGAGCAGGGACGAAAGTCGGGCTTAGTGATCCGGTGGTTCCGCATGGAAGGGCCATCGCTCAACGGATAAAAGCTACCCCGGGGATAACAGGCTTATCTCCCCCAAGAGTCCACATCGACGGGGAGGTTTGGCACCTCGATGTCGGCTCATCGCATCCTGGGGCTGTAGTCGGTCCCAAGGGTTGGGCTGTTCGCCCATTAAAGCGGTACGCGAGCTGGGTTCAGAACGTCGTGAGACAGTTCGGTCCCTATCCGTCGTGGGCGTAGGAAATTTGAGAGGAGCTGTCCTTAGTACGAGAGGACCGGGATGGACGCACCGCTGGTGTACCAGTTGTCTTGCCAAAGGCATCGCTGGGTAGCTATGTGCGGAAGGGATAAGTGCTGAAAGCATCTAAGCATGAAGCCCCCCTCAAGATGAGATTTCCCATAGCGCAAGCTAGTAAGATCCCTGAAAGATGATCAGGTTGATAGGTCAGAGGTGGAAGCGCGGCGACGTGTGGAGCTGACTGATACTAATCGATCGAGGACTTAACCAAGAAAAGCGGAAGCGCCTTGAACAGACGCGACAAGCATAAGACGAATCACGCAAGAAGGCCTGCCTTCTGGAGGGATTTGGCTTATGACCTCGAGCGGCTAGGCGCTGTAGCTGGACAACGATGAAACGTATTTCTTTCTTCTTCATTCATTATCTAGTTTTGAAGGAATGATTTTCTTCAACTTAATACAAGTCTAGTGGCGATAGCGAAAAGGTCACACCCGTTCCCATACCGAACACGGAAGTTAAGCTTTTCAGCGCCGATGGTAGTTGAGGGTTTCCCTCTGTGAGAGTAGGACGTCGCTAGGCAAAGAAAAAAGCACCTGAGTGGGTGCTTTTTTTGTTTTATATTTTTCTAATTAACCGTAAGATCTTATCTTTAAATGAAAATAAAAAGGTTCTATCATCTCAAAAAGTAATAAAGAAATATAATTATGAATTCCTTCCTAGTTTGAGAGCACGAAATTTGGGGAAAAATTTATAAGGTGTTGTTCATTGCATGAAACTACGTTCATCATGTATAATTAATGTCAAATATAGTCAAAGTCAGAGAGGGGGGATATGGTGAGGAACATCTCCGATATCATTGAGCAGTACTTAAAGGAAGTACTCGATATGAGTGAAAGAGAACTCGTTGAAATTAAGCGTAGTGAAATAGCCGATAAGTTTCAGTGTGTACCATCACAAATCAACTACGTAATTAACACACGATTTACCATTGAAAAAGGGTATGTTGTAGAAAGTAAACGAGGTGGTGGTGGATATATTCGAATTATGAAAGTTCAATCACACGATAACGCTCACCTTATTGACCAGCTGCTAACTGTGATCTCTTCTAGAGTGTCACAAAGTAGTGCAGAGCATGTGATTTTTAGGCTCGTTGAGGAAGATGTGATCTCAACGAGAGAAGCAAAAATTATGCTCAGTGTCATTGATCGCTCCGTCCTGTATATTGACTTACCATATCGTGATGAACTTCGTTCGAGAATGCTAAAGGCTATGTTAACAACATTGAAATATAAATAATAAGATCTTACGCCTTTAGAAAAAAGTAAAGCCATTTATTGAGGTGAGTAACATGATTTGTCAGGAGTGTAATGAAAGGCCAGCTACACTTCATTTTACAAAGATTAACAATGGTAAGAAAACTGAGTTCCACTTATGTGAGGTGTGTGCCCAAGAAAAAGGAGAGCACTTTGTAGTCACTAATACTTCTGGTTTTTCCATTAATAATCTATTGGCTGGACTATTAAACTTCGATCATAAATATCAGCTTGCTCAACAAAAAGCTTCACTTTATGAGCAACAACAAGTATTGCAATGTGAAAGCTGTTCGATGACATATAAGCAATTCAGTCAAGTCGGGCGGTTTGGGTGTGCACAGTGCTATGAGACGTTTAAGGATCAACTTCAACCGATACTACGACGGCTCCATAGTGGAAACTCCACACATAACGGAAAGATACCTAAGCGTATAGGTGGCAACATTCACTACAAAAAGAAAATGGAAGAACTAAAGGTTGATTTGAAGTCTGCAATAGAAAATGAAGAGTTTGAACAAGCAGCCATTGTAAGGGACGAAATAAGAGAAATTGAAAAACTGTTACGCAGTGAAATTGAAGGAGAGGAATAGTACATGTCTCTTGAAAAATTTATTAATCAAGCCATAAGCTCATGGATGAGTGCAGAAGGGCCTGATTCAGACATTGTTCTAAGTTCTCGAATTCGGCTCGCGCGGAATATAAATGAGTATAAGTTCCCAACCCTCTTCTCTAATGAAGAAGCACAAGAGGTTATTCAGACAATGGAGAAGGCATTATTAAATCATTCCATTCCTAACCTAAGTCCATTAGAACTTCTAAGAATGGAAGAACTTCAGCCAATACAAAAACGAGTATTAATGGAGAAGCATTTAATCAGTCCTCATCTAGTTGAAAACTCTACTTTAGGTGCCTGTCTTTTATCAGAAAATGAAGAAGTTTGCATTATGGTTAATGAAGAAGACCATATTCGAATTCAATGCTTATACCCTGGATTCCAGGTAAGCGAGGCGTTGACTCTGGCTGATCGAATTGATGATGAATTAGAAGAGCATATCAATTATGCATTTGATGAACAGGTAGGATACTTAACGAGCTGTCCGACAAATGTGGGAACAGGGATGCGCGCTTCTGTAATGATGCATCTACCAGGTTTGACATTAACGCAACAAATGAATCGTATTATTCCAGCCATCAATCAACTGGGCCTCGTCGTCAGAGGCATATATGGAGAGGGTAGTGAGGCGTTAGGCAACATCTTTCAAATATCAAATCAGATCACGTTAGGTAAATCTGAAGAGGATATTGTTGAAGACTTAAAGGGAGTTGTCACCCAACTAATTGCCCAGGAAAGGTCAGCACGTGGGGCATTAGCAAAGACTTCTAACATACAATTAGAAGATAGAGTTTTTCGCTCCCTAGGTGTTCTAACACATAGTAGAATCATTGAAACAAAGGAAGCAGCCAGCTGTTTGTCTGATGTAAGATTAGGGATTGATATGGGCTATATTGAAAACATATCAAAAAATATATTGAATGAATTAATGATATTAACACAGCCAGGATTTCTCCAGCAATATGCGGGAGGACCACTAAGACCCAACGAGCGTGATATTCGTCGCGCCTCTTTAATAAGGGAAAGAATAAAAATGGAAAATTAACCTTAGAGGAGGATGTTCATATGATGTTTGGACGTTTTACAGAGAGAGCTCAAAAGGTACTTGCACTAGCGCAGGAAGAAGCTATTCGTTTAGGTCATAACAATATTGGAACAGAGCATATTTTACTTGGATTGGTAAGAGAAGGCGAAGGTATCGCAGCAAAAGCATTATATGCTTTAGGATTAGGATCAGAGAAAATACAAAAAGAAGTAGAAAATCTGATTGGTAGGGGGCAAGATGCTTCTCAGACCATTCACTATACACCACGAGCAAAAAAGGTGATTGAACTTTCCATGGATGAAGCAAGAAAGCTTGGCCATTCATATGTAGGAACAGAGCATATATTGCTTGGTCTTATTCGTGAAGGTGAAGGGGTAGCAGCGAGGGTATTAAACAATTTAGGCGTAAGCTTAAACAAAGCAAGACAGCAAGTGCTTCAACTGTTAGGTAGCAGTGAGTCAAGCAATCACCAAGGTGGTACGGCAGCTAGTGCGAATACACCTACCTTAGATAGCTTAGCACGTGACTTAACAGCTATTGCTAGAGAAGGAAGTCTTGATCCTGTTATTGGTAGAAGCAAAGAAATTCAACGTGTGATCGAGGTATTAAGCCGACGTACGAAAAATAACCCAGTGTTAATTGGGGAGCCTGGAGTAGGGAAAACGGCTATTGCTGAAGGTTTGGCTCAACAAATTGTAAATAATGAGGTTCCTGAAACATTAAGAGATAAGCGTGTTATGACGCTTGATATGGGTACGGTTGTAGCGGGTACAAAGTATCGAGGTGAGTTTGAGGACCGTTTAAAGAAAGTAATGGATGAGATCCGTCAGGCAGGAAATATCATTTTATTCATCGATGAGTTGCATACACTTATCGGTGCTGGTGGAGCAGAAGGTGCGATTGATGCTTCAAATATCTTAAAGCCTTCATTAGCTCGTGGAGAACTTCAATGTATTGGGGCAACAACCCTTGATGAGTACCGTAAATATATTGAAAAGGATGCCGCTTTAGAAAGACGTTTCCAGCCAATCATGGTAGATGAACCAACAGCGGATGAATCTGTACAAATTTTAAAAGGATTGAGAGATCGTTACGAAGCACATCATAGAGTGTCCATTACGGATGAAGCGATTGAGGCAGCTGTAAAATTGTCAGACCGTTATATTTCGGATCGCTTCCTTCCTGATAAGGCCATTGATTTAATTGATGAAGCAGGATCAAAAGTAAGATTGCGTTCTTACACGACTCCTCCAAACTTAAAGGAGCTTGAAGCCAAGCTTGAAGAAGTTCGCAAGGAAAAGGATGCTGCAGTTCAAAGTCAAGAATTTGAAAAGGCTGCATCTTTACGAGATTCAGAGCAAAGACTTCGTGAACAACTTGAGGAGACAAAGAAAACCTGGAAAGAGAAGCAAGGGAAAGAGAACTCAGAGGTTACGGTCGATGATATTGCTACGGTTGTGGCAAGTTGGACGGGAATTCCTGTTTCACGACTGGCACAAACAGAAACAGATAAGTTATTAAAGCTTGAAGAAATTCTTCATTCTCGTTTAATCGGCCAAGAGGAAGCTGTAAAGGCAATTTCAAAGGCTGTCCGTCGTGCTCGTGCTGGTTTGAAAGATCCAAAGCGCCCTATCGGCTCGTTTATTTTCCTTGGTCCAACAGGTGTTGGTAAAACCGAGCTTGCACGTGCATTAGCAGAAGCGATGTTTGGCGATGAGGACGCAATGATTCGCGTTGATATGTCAGAGTATATGGAAAAACATTCGACTTCCAGACTAGTAGGTTCTCCTCCAGGTTATGTAGGATACGATGAAGGTGGACAATTGACAGAAAAGGTAAGAAGAAAGCCTTACTCTGTTATTTTATTAGATGAAATTGAAAAAGCTCATCCAGATGTATTTAATATTTTGCTCCAAGTACTTGAAGATGGACGTTTAACGGACTCAAAAGGAAGAAGTGTTGACTTCCGAAATACAGTTGTAATTATGACATCTAACGTTGGAGCAGAAGCGTTAAAGCGTAATAAGTATGTTGGATTTAACATTCAAGATGGAGAGCAGGACTTTAAAGATATGAAGGGCAAGGTAATGGAAGAGCTGAAAAAGGCATTCCGTCCAGAGTTCCTAAACCGTATCGATGAGATTATTGTTTTCCATTCATTAGAGAAGAAGCACTTGAAACAGATCGTAACTTTAATGTCTGATCAGCTAATTAAGAGATTAAATGAACAGGATATTACATTAGAGCTAACCGATGCTGCAAAAGAGAAAATTTCTGAAGAAGGATACGACCCTGAATACGGTGCTCGACCTTTAAGAAGAGCGATTCAGAAGCATATTGAAGACCGTCTATCAGAAGAGTTATTAAGAGGTACGGTACTGACAGGACAAAAGGTTGTCATTGATTATGTGGATGGTGATTTTGCTGTTAGGGCAGGAGAACCTATTCATAAATAATCATAAAAATAGGAGCACACGTAAGAGATTACGTGTGCCTTCTATTTTCTTTTGGGAAATACTTATCACTGCAATGGATTTATAACATGTCTTATAATAAGAGAGTATGGCAAGGAAGGTGTAAAGGGGGATATACGTTTGGCAAAAGTAAAAACAAAATTTATGTGTAATGATTGCGGCTATGAATCTCCCAAATGGATGGGGAAATGCCCAGGGTGTGGACAATGGAATACGATGGTGGAAGAGATAGAAAAAAAGGTATCTAATCACCGTGCAACCTTTGCTCATTCAGTAGGTTCAACAACCATGTCTAAAGCAACACCAATTACCTCTATTGAAACGATGACAGAGCCCCGTATACAAACGGACTTGGTTGAGTTAAATCGTGTGTTAGGTGGCGGAATCGTTAAGGGCTCCCTTGTGTTAATAGGCGGTGATCCTGGAATTGGGAAGTCCACTCTGCTTCTGCAGGTTTCCTCTCAACTGGCAAAAAAGCAACATTCCGTTCTTTATATATCAGGGGAAGAATCAATGAGACAAACGAAGCTAAGGGCCGATCGCCTCGGAGTCACATCAGAAAACTTACTCGTCTATTCTGAAACGGACCTAGAAGAGATCAGTCGAACAATTGAAAAGGAAAACCCGAGTTTTGTCATTGTGGATTCTATCCAAACCATATTCCATCCTCAAGTAACTTCTGCACCAGGAAGTGTTTCTCAAGTAAGAGAGTGTACAGCTGAGCTTATGAGGATAGGGAAGACAAAGGGGATTGCCATTTTCATCGTAGGTCATGTGACAAAGGAAGGCTCGATTGCGGGACCTAGACTTCTCGAACATATGGTCGATACCGTGCTCTATTTTGAAGGAGAGCGTCACCATACGTATCGGATTGTCAGAGCGGTAAAAAATCGTTTTGGTTCCACAAATGAAATGGGAATTTTTGAAATGAAGGAATTTGGATTAGAAGAGGTTCATAATCCATCTGAGATATTCCTTGAGGAGCGATCACAAGGGGCGGCAGGATCGACAGTAGTTGCTTCGATGGAAGGTACACGACCGGTTTTAGTAGAGATACAAGCACTTATTTCACCAACTAGTTTTGGAAATCCTAGGAGAATGGCTACAGGAATTGATCATAACAGAGTTTCACTGTTAATGGCTGTGCTGGAGAAACGAGTTGGGTTGTTGCTTCAAAACCAGGATGCCTACTTAAAGGTTGCTGGTGGAGTGAAGTTGGATGAACCAGCAATTGATTTAGCGGTAGCAATTAGCATTGCTTCAAGTTTCCGTGATAAGCCAACCAGACCAACCGATTGTATTATAGGTGAAGTAGGTTTGACAGGGGAGATAAGAAGGGTATCTAGAATAGAGCAGCGTGTTCAAGAAGCAGCTAAGTTAGGGTTTGAACGAGTCATTATTCCTGCCAATAACATAGGTGGATGGTCAGCCCCAAAAGGGATTCAGTTGATTGGAGTATCTACTGTAGCGGATGCACTAAAAGCGACATTTGAATAAGTGAAAGATAAAGGGTAAAAAATTGACACCAATATTTGCTAGGTGCTACCCTTAGTAATAATAATCATTAGAAATCACCCGCAATTATACTGAAATAACAAAGAGATTACAGGATAATGACAAACAATAATTTTCTATGTAATATTACGTTTCAATTTATAGAATTTGTTTATAATGTATAAAAGGAGGTGAAGGAATGTTAAAGCGTATTGTTCAAGCCTGTTTCTTAATTACAGGTGGTACTTTAGGGATCTTTTTAATCTCTGATTTATTAACTCTTATCTCATTAGACGACATTCCTCTGATAAATAATCATTATGTTACCGCTATTTTAGGTGCTATTATTTTTTATCTTATTACTTTTTGGGCGGTCGAGTATGTCGTCAATTTCGTGAAATGGGTAGAAGAATCCCTTGTGAAAGTACCTATAACAGATATTATTTTTGGTAGCGTAGGATTAGTGTTTGGATTAATCATTGCCTTTTTAGTTGGTTATGCTTTAACGGGTATTGAAGTACCTATTTTAAATACGGTTGCTCCCGTACTATTGACACTTCTATTTGGTTATTTAGGTTTCCAGGTTGGTTTTAAAAAGAGAGACGAGTTATTAACCCTTTTTACAAAATCGAAAAAGAAGTCTAGTGACGAAGAAATAGAGGCTGAGCCTACTAATGCTAAAAATGAATTAAAAATATTAGATACAAGTGTTATTATTGATGGACGTATTGCTGATATCTGTCAAACAGGTTTCTTAGATGGAACGATTGTCATTCCACAATTTGTCCTTGAAGAATTGCAGCATATTGCTGATTCCTCAGATGTATTAAAGCGAAACCGTGGTAGAAGAGGTCTTGATATTTTAAATCGAATTCAAAAAGAGCTAGCGATGAATGTTGAAATATATGAAGGCGATTTTGAGGATGTACAAGAGGTAGATTCAAAACTTGTTAAGCTTGCTAAGTTAACAAGTGGGGTAGTTGTAACTAATGACTTTAATCTTAATAAAGTGTGTGAACTTCAAAAGGTCGCCGTATTAAACATTAATGACTTGGCAAATGCTGTTAAGCCAGTGGTATTACCTGGAGAAGAAATGAATGTTCAAGTCATTAAAGATGGCAAGGAGCATAATCAAGGGATTGCTTATCTCGATGATGGCACGATGATTGTGGTGGAAGATGGTAGAGATTATATTGGTAAGCAGCTTGATGTATTGGTAACAAGTGTATTACAGACATCAGCTGGTCGAATGATTTTTGCTAAACCGAAGTTACTAGAAAAAGCATTATAGAAATAGTTAGGGGATATCTTATGTCTTACCAAGTTATTATCCCTGCAGCAGGACAAGGGAAAAGAATGCGGGCAGGCAAAAATAAGGTGTTGCTTCAGCTAAAGGATATTCCTATATTAATTCATACTCTGAGAGTATTTGAATTAGATGACGCATGTAAGGGAATTATTTTAGCTATTTCAGCCGGAGATGAAGATCATTTTTCCAGTCTCTTAAAAAAGTATCGAATTAAAAAGGTTACCTCTCTTGTTGCTGGTGGGAACGAAAGACAGCATAGTGTATACAATGGGTTGCAGGCAGCAAAGAAAGAGGGAATTGTACTCGTACATGATGCAGCTAGGCCATTTATTGAAAAAAGAGTGATCCATGAATTAGTATCGGTAGCTGAAAAGGATGGAGCGGCTGTAGTAGCGGTGCCTGTTAAGGATACGATTAAGAAGGTAAATAATTTTGAAGTAGTTGAGACGATTGAGCGTTCAAGCTTGTGGGCCATTCAAACCCCACAAGCTTTTCGCGTGTCGTTGCTAGAAGAAGCTCATAACCTAGCGTTGGTACAGAATTTTTTAGGGACGGATGAAGCCAGTTTAGTAGAACGACTACATATACCTGTAAAAATTGTTGAGGGCGACTACGATAATATCAAACTGACGACACCAGAAGATTTGTATTTTGCAGAGGCAATCATTAAGCAACGTGACTACCAAAAGAGGGGACTTTAATAACGATGTTTAGAATTGGACAAGGATTTGACGTTCATCAGCTCACAGAAGGTAGACCTTTGATATTAGGAGGTATAACGATTCCTTATGAAAAAGGATTGTTAGGGCATTCTGATGCAGATGTCCTTCTTCACACAGTGACAGATGCAGTTTTAGGGGCGATTGGTGAAGGAGATATTGGAAGACACTTCCCGGATACGGACCCAGAGTTTAAGGATGCCGATTCAGCGAAACTTCTTGAACATGTATGGTCATTAGTTGAGAATCGAGGGTATGAGCTTGTGAATGCAGATTGCACCATTATTGCACAAAAACCTAAGATGGCACCATATATTGAGCAAATGAAGAACCGAATCGCTGAATTATTGAAAGCTACACCCGATCAAGTAAATGTGAAAGCAACAACGACAGAAAAGCTTGGGTTTACCGGAAGAGGAGAAGGAATTGCCTCTCAAGCAGTGGTGCTCTTAAAAAAGAAAGAGCTCTAGGAATTGTCTTTTCACAATGATAAAATAAATGTCAAAAATAGATTGAACTCTTAGGAGGAAAAAGAATGTCTAACACTGTACGTGTTCGTTATGCACCAAGTCCAACGGGGCATTTACATATTGGAAACGCTCGTACTGCGCTATTTAACTACTTGTTTGCGCGTCATCAAGGTGGAAAGTTTATTATCCGAATTGAAGACACTGATAAGAAGCGTAATATTGCTGGTGGGGAAGAGAGTCAGCTAAAATACTTAAAATGGTTAGGGATCGATTGGGATGAGAGCGTTGATGTCGGTGGATCATATGGTCCATATCGACAATCAGAACGTAACGACTTATATGAAGTGTATTATAAGCAACTTCTAGAAGAGGGCAAAGCTTATAAATGCTATTGTACAGAAGAAGAATTAGAAGCAGAACGTAATGAGCAAGCGGAGAAGGGTGAGATGGGTGGCTATTCAGGCAAATGTCGTCATCTAACGAGTGAGCAGCGTGAAGGTTTAGAAAAAGAAGGCAGACAGCCAAGTGTTCGCTTTCTAGTTCCTGAAGGAAAGGTTTTCAGCTTTAACGATATGGTTAAAGGGGACGTTTCTTTTGAGGCAGATGGAATCGGCGGAGATTTTGTTATTGTAAAAAAGGACGGAACACCAACATATAATTTTGCTGTAGCCGTTGATGATCACTTAATGGAAATCACACATGTGTTGCGTGGTGATGATCATATCTCAAATACACCAAAGCAAATGATGATCTACGAAGCATTAGGTTGGGAAACACCGGTGTTTGGACATATGACATTGATCGTGAATGAAAGCCGAAAGAAGCTGAGCAAACGAGATGAGTCCATTATTCAGTTCATTGAACAGTATGAGGAATTAGGATATCTTCCTGAAGCATTATTTAATTTTATTACTTTACTCGGCTGGTCACCATCTGGAGAAGAAGAGATTTTCTCGAAGGAAGAGTTGATTTCTATTTTTGAAGCGAATCGACTTTCGAAATCTCCGGCTCTATTTGATAAGCAAAAGCTTACGTGGATGAATAACCAATACATGAAGAAGCAAGAGGTTGATGTCGTGTATGAGCTTGCTCTGCCACATCTTCAAAAGGCGGGTCTTATTAGTGAGGCAATGACTCCAGAGGAAATAGAATGGACGAAAAACCTCGTAGCACTTTATCAAGAGCAGTTGAGCTATGGGGCTGAAATTGTCGAGCTATCTGAGTTATTCTTCAAGGAAGAGCTGGAGCTAGAGGAAGAAGCAAAGGCGGTTCTTCAGGAGGAAGGCGTGAAGGAAGTATTATCTACTTTTGCGAATGAGATTGAAAAGCTTCCAAGTCTCCAGCCAGAGGATGTTCAAGCAACGTTGAAGAGTGTTCAAAAAGCAACGGGGCAAAAGGGTAAGAAGCTCTTTATGCCGGTTCGTGTGGCTGCTACTGGTCAAACACATGGTCCCGATCTACCGAAAGCCATTGCGCTAATCGGAAAAGAAAAAATATTACAGCGAATTGTGAGCATTATTGGTTAACAGATTGGAAAAAATGTAATATAGTAAAGATAATTATATAATTTAGAAAATGTTGAAGAGGAAAAGTAAAAAAGCAATGCTTTTTAGAGAGAACCATCATCGGCTGAAAGTGGTTTAAGTCCCTTGTTTTTTGAAGTGCCCCTCTGAGTCCTGATTCGAAACGGGGTCATTCCCTTAGTAGAATGAGGCGGATTTCTTCCGTTACAAGAGTTGAGTTGAAGTAACTTAGGTTACTTAAACAGAGTGGAACCGCGCAACAAAGCGTCTCTGTCATTTTTGACAGGGGCGTTTTTATTTTTATAAAAAAGCAGCATTTACGTTTAGGGGGAACGATAATGTTTAAAATGCTAAGGGAAGATGTTGAAGTAGTTTTTGAACAAGATCCAGCGGCAAGGACGTATTTGGAGGTTATCTTAACATATTCAGGTTTGCATTCCATCTGGGCTCATCGAATGGCACATGCTCTATATAAGAGAAAATTTTATTTTATGGCAAGGGTCATTTCGCAGGTAAGTCGCTTCTTCACAGGGATAGAAATTCACCCAGGTGCAACCATCGGAAGACGTTTTTTTATCGATCATGGCATGGGGGTTGTCATTGGTGAAACATGTGAAATTGGTGACAATGTGACGGTGTTTCAGGGAGTTACACTCGGAGGAACTGGAAAAGAGAAAGGAAAGCGACATCCAACGATAAAGGACAATGCTCTTATTGCAACGGGTGCGAAAGTATTAGGGTCAATCACGGTTGGTGAAAATTCTAAGATAGGCGCAGGTTCTGTTGTACTAAAGGATGTCCCTCCGAATTCGACAGTAGTTGGTATTCCTGGGAAAGTGGTAATAAGGGATGGAAAGAAAGTAGAGAAAGATTTAAATCACTGTGATCTACCAGATCCAACTGGTGATCGTTTTAAAGCATTAGAATCCGAAATTAACCATTTAAGAAGACAACTAGAACAGGTAGAGAAGGAAAGGAGTTACGAGCGTGAGCATTCAAATATATAATACATTGACTCGTTCAAAAGAGCCGTTCATACCTCTTGAAGAAGGTAAAGTAAAGATGTATGTTTGCGGACCTACAGTTTATAACTATATCCATATAGGAAACGCTAGACCACCTATTGTGTTTGATACAGTAAGAAGATACTTAGAGTACAGGGGCTATGAGGTTCAATATATCTCCAATTTCACTGATGTGGATGATAAACTTATTCGCGTAGCAAATGAGCTGGGTGAAGATGTCCCAACGATTGCTGATCGTTTTATTAAAGCGTACTTTGAAGATGTTACAGCACTTGGATGCAAAAGAGCAGATGTGCATCCTCGAGTTACAGAAAGTATGGATATTATTTTAGATTTTATTTCTACATTGATTGAAAAGGGATATGCCTATGAGTCCGAGGGAGATGTATACTATCACACTCGCAAATTTAAGGAGTATGGTAAACTGTCTCACCAATCAATTGATGAACTGCGACTAGGAACGAGAATTGCCATCGGTGAAAAGAAACAAGATTCCTTAGACTTTGTCCTTTGGAAGGCAGCAAAGCCGGGTGAAATCTTCTGGGAAAGCCCATGGGGGAAAGGAAGACCGGGTTGGCATATTGAGTGCTCTGCCATGGCGAAGAAGTATTTAGGTGATACCATTGACATTCATGCAGGAGGACAGGATCTGGCTTTCCCTCATCATGAGAATGAAATTGCCCAATCAGAAGCGCTAACAGAAAAAACATTTGCGCGCTATTGGATGCATAACGGGTACATTAATATTGATAATGAAAAAATGTCAAAATCACTAGGAAACTTTGTTCTCGTTCACGATATTATCAAAAAACATGATCCGCAGGTACTACGCTTCTTCATGTTAGCAGTCCATTATCGCAATCCTATTAACTATACTGATGAATTGTTAGAAAATACAAAAGCAGGACTTGAACGATTGAAAACTTCGTACCAAAACTTAAAACATCGACGGGATGCAAGTACCAACTTAACGGATAATGATCAAGAGTGGTTGACAAAAGTTACCACCTTACATGATGAGTTTGTTCGTGATATGGATGATGATTTTAATACAGCAAATGGGATCACTAAGTTATTCGACCTATCTAAGTTGGCTAACATGTATCTTATAGAAAAAAATACATCTATTGTTGTAATCGATGCATTTATGAGAGAGTTTGAAGTGTTATTTGGAATCTTAGGTTTAACGCTTGAAGCGGATCAACTGCTTGACGAAGAAATAGAAGCATTAATTGAACAACGAATCCAGGCTAGAAAAGATCGGAATTTCCAGTTATCTGACCAAATTCGTGATCAGTTAAAAGAGATGAATATTATTTTAGAAGATACGCCTCAAGGCACAAGATGGAAAAGAGGCTAAAATATGCTTCACTTTGAAAATACGATAGATGCGAAACAATTGAATAGTCTCGCTTTAGCATATATAGGGGACTCCATTTTTGAAGTTTATGTTAGAAGATATCTCCTTGAATCAGGGAAGGTAAGACCAAATCAGCTTCATAAGGAGTCAACCAAGTATGTTTCAGCAAAAGCTCAGTGTCAATTCATCCATCACTTTCTGGATTCGAAGCTTTTGAGTGAGGAAGAAGAGGCTGTTGTTAGAAGGGGCAGAAATGCAAAATCTGGAACAGTGCCAAAGAACACAGATGTACAGACATATCGCTATGGGACAGCGTTTGAAGCATTAATCGGATATCTATATTTGATGAACAGAGAGGAGCGACTTGATGAGTTGATCACAGTCGCCCTCTCTCAAGTTGGAGAATGAAAGGAGGAACAATAAGATGAGCCAAGACTTTATTATTGGAAAAAACCCAGTTATAGAAGCACTAAAGTCAGAACGCGATGTGAATAAAATATTTATCGCAGAAGGTTCCCAAACGGGTCAAATGCAACAGGTCATTGGGCTAGCAAAAGCACAAAATGTCATCGTTCAATTTGTTCCTAAAAAGAAAATCGATCAGATGGTAGAAGGAAATCACCAAGGGGTCGTTGCGGCAGTGGCTGCCTATCAGTATGCGGAGCTGGATGACTTGTTTAAGGCAGCAGAAGCAAAAGGAGAAACACCTTTTTTCCTTCTGTTAGATGAAATTGAGGATCCACATAATCTAGGATCCATTATGAGAACAGCGGATTCCACTGGTGCACACGGAATCATCATTCCGAAACGAAGAGCAGTTGGGTTAACAGCAACCGTAGCAAAAGCATCAACGGGTGCCATTGAGTATGTTCCTGTTGTCCGAGTGACGAATATGGCACAAACCATTGATGAACTAAAGGAACGAGGATTATGGATTGCAGGTACCGATGCGTTGGGAAAACAGGACTTTCGTTCGCTCGATGGGACAATGCCTTTAGGTCTTGTGATTGGTAGTGAAGGTAAAGGAATGGGGAGACTCATCCGTGATAAATGTGACTTTTTGGTTAGCCTGCCAATGAAAGGACATGTCACCTCTTTAAATGCTTCGGTAGCAGCTGCCCTTTTAATGTATGAGGTGTATCGAAAACGATATCCACTAGAGGGATAAAATGGACATTCTGTTAGTGGATGGATACAATATCATCGGAGCCTGGCCAGAGCTTCGAGAGCTGAAAAATAAGGATCTAGCTGCCGCTAGGGACCGTCTGGTTGAGAGGATGGCCGAGTATCAAGCCTACTCAGGTTATCGTGTCATCGTTGTTTTTGATGCACATTTTGTAAAAGGAACAGAGAAAAAGTATAAAAATTATAAAGTCGAAGTTATCTTCACAAGAAATAATGAAACTGCGGATGAACGCATTGAAAAACTTGCGATCTCTTTAAATAATAGGAAAACTCAAATTCATGTGGCCACCTCTGATTTTACAGAACAATGGGCCATATTTGGACAAGGAGCCCTAAGAAAATCAGCACGAGAGTTATTAATTGAGATGGATTCGGTTGAAAAGAAGATAGAAAAAAAGGTAAAGAACATCCAGGAAAATAGCCCTGCTTCAAAAATACCGTTAAGTAGTGAAGTGGCAGAAATTTTCGAAAAATGGCGTCGAGGAAAGTGAAGAGCGGTTGACGCTTTAAAAAGGCCTACTGTATAATATTTCTATCTATGCTTGTTCGGTCGGGGGGATCCGAAGTGAATGCTGACTACAAGACAACAAAAATCAACGAAAATTATTTACATTTAATGCAGCTTGAGGATGAAGAAATAGTTGATTTAGTGCACAAAGGTGATAGTGAAGCATTAGATTACTTGATTCATAAGTATCGAAACTTCGTTAGAGCTAAAGCTAGATCCTATTTCTTAATCGGTGCTGACAAAGAGGACATTGTTCAAGAAGGAATGATCGGTCTTTACAAAGCGATCAGAGATTTCCGAGAAGACAAGCTCACTTCCTTTAAAGCGTTTGCAGAACTTTGTATTACGAGACAAATCATTACCGCCATTAAAACGGCAACAAGACAAAAGCATATTCCACTGAACTCTTATGTGTCGTTGGACAAGCCGATCTATGATGAAGAATCCGATCGTACGTTAATGGATGTTATTTCTGGAGCTAAAGTGTTAGATCCGGAGGAACTTATTATCAATCAAGAGGAATTTGATCATATTGAGGTGAAAATGGCAGAGCTTCTAAGTGATTTAGAGCGGAAAGTCCTAGCTCTATACCTTGATGGCCAGTCATATCAGGAAATATCAGAGGAGCTTAACCGTCATGTGAAATCGATTGATAATGCGCTCCAACGTGTGAAAAGGAAGCTTGAGAAATACCTTGAGGTAAGGGAGCTCACCCTGTAGTATGACAGGGTAGATGGTAATAGAGCTCTGTTGACATTGATAAGTGTCCATGATACAGTTTTATGGACAAAATAGTAAGTTAGAGGTGGCATTTTTGACAAAAAAGGTAGTTTTGGCCTGTGTAACTTGCGGTTCGAGAAACTATTCAACGATGAGCAATAAAGAGTCGGAACGGTTAGAGCTGAAGAAGTTTTGTAGAACATGCAGTGCTCATACCATCCACCGTCAAACAAAGTAGTAGGCACCACCTATAGATAGAGTAAGACAAGGAAGTTGGGGGTATCCACATGCAGCGCGTAGTCGATTTTTTTAAAGATGTCAGCCGTGAAATGCGCAAGGTTAGTTGGCCAAAGCGTAAGGAACTGACGAACTACACAGTTACAGTATTAGCTACAGTTATATTTTTTGCTCTTTTCTTTGCTGTAATAGATTTAGGGATTTCAGAATTAATTCGTTTAATTCCTTGAATAACACCCGTAACATAATGGTATAATGGTAACAAACATAGGAAACTTTTAGCAAAGCCCGGCAACGGGTTTTTTCATTTGTAAAAAAATAAAAGCTAACAATGCTTTCTAGTTTAATAATATGGATTTTTTTATATAGGGAGGGAAGGACAATTCGTCCTCGACAATGGAAAAGAATTGGTATGTAGTTCATACTTACTCTGGTTATGAGAACAAGGTAAAAGCAAACCTTGAAAAGCGTGTAGAGTCTATGGCGATGCAAGACAAAATCTTCCGAGTAGTAGTGCCTGAAGAAGAAGAAACAGATATTAAGAATGGTAAAAAGAAAGTAGTTAAAAGAAAAGTATTCCCAGGTTACGTATTAGTTGAAATCTTAATGACAGATGACTCTTGGTATGTGGTTCGAAATACTCCTGGAGTAACTGGTTTCGTAGGTTCAGCTGGATCTGGTTCTAAGCCGACACCTTTACTGCCGGAAGAAGTGAATTTCATTCTTAAACGTATGGGACTTGAGCAGAAGCGTGTGGATGTAAACTTTGAACTTGGAGAAACGGTACAAGTCAAGGAGGGTCCATTTGCAAACTTTACTGGATCTATTGAAGAAATTGACAAAGACAAGTCTAAAGTCAAGGTTCTTGTAAATATGTTTGGTCGGGATACCCCTGTAGAACTTGAATTTACACAGATTGAAAAAATATAACCTGAAAAAACTTGAAATAGGTTTCGAAAGATGGTAATATTTCAAAGGTCAGTATGTCTCAAACATTGAGACCGGACAAAAGGAAACAGTTCTTTATTCTAAATAAAGACTATTATATGAGTGGGAGGGGAAAATCCCCTATTACCACATCACGGACTTAAGGAGGTGTGTCTCGTGGCTAAAAAAGTAATTAAGATTGTTAAGTTGCAAATCCCTGCTGCTAAAGCTAATCCAGCACCACCAGTTGGTCCTGCACTTGGTCAAGCCGGTGTTAACATCATGGGATTCTGTAAAGAGTTCAACGCTCGTACAGCTGAACAAGCTGGCTTAATCATTCCTGTTGAGATTACGGTTTTTGAAGACCGTTCATTTACATTTATTACAAAAACTCCTCCTGCTGCAGTTCTTCTTAAGAAGGCGGCTGGCATTGAGTCTGGTTCTGGTGAACCGAACCGTAATAAAGTAGCAACAGTCAAGCGTGACAAGGTGCGCGAGATTGCTGAAACAAAAATGCCTGATCTAAATGCGGCTAGCGTTGAAGCAGCTATGCGTATGGTTGAAGGTACTGCACGCAGCATGGGTATTGTTATCGAAGACTAATTCATGCTCGAATGTTTCTTTAGTTAAGGGGTTGCGGTGTTGAATTTGGTTTCACGCGCAACCTTTCTTATGTCTAGCGGGTGTGTTAAAGCACAGCGCTGTTATTCGTGGGAGGTTAGTTAAGAACTTTTCCGCTAAAACCACAATCTAGGAGGAAATAAAAATGGCTAAAAAAGGTAAGAAGTTTTTAGAAGCTTCAAAGCTTGTTGACCGTACAAAAGCATATCCGGTTGAAGAAGCTATTGAACTTGCTAAAAAGACAAACTTTGCAAAGTTTGATGCATCTGTAGAAGTTGCTTTCCGTCTTGGAGTAGATCCAAAGAAAGCTGACCAACAAATCCGTGGAGCAGTTGTGCTTCCAAACGGAACTGGTAAAACACAACGTGTACTTGTATTTGCTAAAGGTGAAAAGGCGAAAGAAGCAGAAGCAGCTGGCGCTGATTATGTAGGAGATGCAGACTACATCAACAAAATTAACCAAGGTTGGTTTGAGTTTGACGTAATCGTTGCTACACCTGACATGATGGGTGAAGTTGGTAAGCTTGGTCGTGTGTTAGGACCTAAAGGCTTAATGCCAAACCCTAAGACTGGTACAGTTACATTTGATGTAACAAAAGCAGTTAATGAAATCAAAGCTGGTAAAGTTGAATACCGTGTTGATAAAGCTGGAAACATCCACGTACCAATCGGGAAAACTTCTTTCGAAAACGAAAAGCTTGTTGAAAACTTCACTACAATTTTCGAAACAATGCTTAAAGTGAAGCCTTCTGCTGCAAAAGGAACTTACATGAAGAACGTAACTGTTACTTCAACAATGGGACCTGGAGTAAAAGTAGACCCTTCAACTGTAAATGCAAAGTAATTTAAAAATATAATTGACAACAGAATAAAATTCTACTAGAATAGATTTTGTTGTGAAAATAGAATAACATTTGTACCGCAGACAGTAGGTGCCTTCAAGGCTTAATCTCCTACCGAGGTCATACGATAGATTGAACAGTTCGTGTAAACGACTATTGTATACTTCCTCCATGTCTGCAAGGCATGGAGGTTTATATTTTCTGGTATAAATGTAGTAAATCTACAGGAGGTGTAAGGATGAGCAACGCTATCGAAACTAAAAAAGTAATCGTAGACGAAATCGCTGATAAGTTAAAAACTGCTAAAACAACAGTTGTTGTTGACTATCGTGGTTTAAATGTTTCTGAAGTAACAGAACTTCGTAAACAACTTCGTGAAGCTGGTATCGAGTTCAAGGTTTACAAAAACTCTTTAACTCGTCGTGCTGCTGAAGCTTCTGAACTTGCTGGCCTTAACGACGCTCTTACAGGTCCTAACGCTATCGCATTCAGTAACGAAGATGTTGTTGCCCCAGCTAAAATTTTAAATGACTTCGCTAAAAAGCATGAAGCTCTTGAAATTAAAGCAGGTGTAATTGAAGGGAACGTTGCATCATTAGAAGATATTAAGGCTCTTGCTGAACTACCATCACGCGAAGGCTTACTATCTATGCTACTCAGCGTACTTCAAGCTCCAATCCGCAACCTTGCTCTTGCTACAAAAGCTGTTGCAGATCAAAAAGAAGAACAAGGCGCGTAAGTTAGAATTATCGTTCGTGAAATAAACTATTAAAACACAATTTTAAGGAGGAACTTTATCATGACTAAAGAACAAATCATTGAAGCAGTTAAAAGCATGACTGTTTTAGAACTTAACGACCTAGTAAAAGCTATCGAAGAAGAATTTGGTGTAACTGCTGCTGCTCCTGTAGCTGTAGTTGGTGGAGCTGCTGGTGGAGACGCTGCTGCTGAACAAACTGAATTTGACGTTGTTCTTGCTTCTGCAGGCGACCAAAAAATCAAAGTTATCAAAGTTGTACGTGAAATCACAGGTCTTGGACTTAAAGAAGCAAAAGAACTTGTTGACAACACTCCAAAGGCAGTTAAAGAAGGAGCTTCTAAAGAAGAAGCTGAAGAAATCAAAGCTAAGCTTGAAGAAGTTGGAGCAAACGTTGAAGTTAAGTAATAATGATATTGAAAGGCTCGCTGCATAAGCGAGCCTTTTGCTTTTTAAAAAAGGTTCGATTATAATTTTTTCGTATAAGTTTTCTCTACTAAAAATTTGGAAGTGGTAGTATGGCAGAGCATTATTTCTCGCGCGAGCAAAAAGTTGAGAGTAATCGAAAGACATGGAGTTTCACACTTAGAAATCAAAGCCTATCTTTTATTACTGATAATGGTGTGTTTTCGAAAAGTGAAGTAGATTTTGGATCGAGGTTACTCATTGAGGCGTTTCAATTTCCAAACATCGATGGACCGATTTTAGATGTTGGTTGCGGCTATGGTCCGATTGGGATTTCTCTAGCAAAAGAACAAGTAGCCAAAGAGATACATATGGTAGATGTGAATGAGCGGGCGATTGGATTAGCAAAAGACAATGCAACTCTAAATAAAGTTTCAAATGTAACGATATACGAAAGTGATCGGTTAACTCAGGTAAAAGGCAAAGGGTTTGCTGCTATCTTAACAAATCCTCCAATTCGTGCAGGAAAGCAAGTAGTTCACGATATATTTGAACAAAGTTTTGATCATTTAGCTCCTAGCGGTGAGCTGTGGGTTGTCATTCAAAAAAAACAGGGTGCACCATCTGCAATAGAGAAATTAAGTGAAATATTTGGTTCAGTTGAAACCATCGAAAAGAAAAAAGGGTATTTTATTTTGAAAGCTAAAAAGATTTGACTTGACATTTTGGCTATGTTAATATTATAAAATGCCAACATGATATATTGTGTAAAATTGCTAAATTCAACTCTAGTTGTATAAATTTGGCAATATGCGGCGATGCTAATAAAATAATAGTAGAAAATTGGAGAATGCGGTTTTTAAGAAAAAACCCTTTTTCTTTTTGTCTTATGAAAAAAGGTGCATGTAAGCGTTGTTGACTTAAGTCGAGCGGTCAAGTGGGAAAATCCTCCTGTCTGGATAAAAGCATCTCGTTTGCCCATCTATTTTTTATAAGAAATTTATAGAAGTAATCATAAAAGCTTGATTTGAGGGGTGAATCTGTTGACAGGTCAACTAGTTCAGTATGGACGACACCGCCAGCGAAGAAGTTATGCGAGAATCAGTGAAGTATTAGAATTACCTAACTTAATTGAGATTCAAACAGCTTCGTATCAATGGTTCCTTGATGAAGGATTGCGTGAAATGTTCCAGGATATTTCACCGATTGAAGATTTCACAGGTAATTTGTCATTAGAATTTATTGATTATAGTTTAAGTGAGCCAAAGTATTCTGTTGAAGAATCCAAGGAACGAGATGTTACATACTCTGCTCCACTTCGTGTAAAAGTGCGTCTTGTTAATAAAGAAACTGGGGAAGTAAAAGACCAAGATGTATTCATGGGTGACTTCCCGCTTATGACGGAAACAGGTACATTCGTTATTAATGGTGCCGAGCGCGTTATCGTATCTCAGCTTGTGCGTTCACCAAGTGTTTATTATAGTGGAAAACTTGATAAAAACGGAAAACGAGGATATACAGCAACTGTAATCCCGAACCGTGGTGCTTGGTTAGAATATGAAACTGATGCGAAGGATGTTGTGTACGTTAGAATAGATCGTACGAGGAAATTACCCGTTACGGTTCTTTTGCGTGCATTAGGATTCGGCTCAGACCAAGAAATCATTGAGTTAATAGGAGACAATGAGTACATTCGTAATACGCTTGAAAAAGATAATACAGAAGGTACTGAGAAAGCTCTATTAGAAATTTATGAGCGTCTTCGTCCGGGTGAACCACCAACGGTTGAAAATGCAAAAAGTTTACTTGTTTCTAGATTCTTTGACCCTAAGCGCTATGACCTAGCGAATGTTGGTCGTTACAAAATTAACAAGAAGCTGCATATAAAGAATCGTCTATTTGGTCAACGTCTTGCAGAAACATTGGTTGATCCTGAAACGGGAGAAATCATTGCGGAAAAAGGTGTGCTTTTAGACCGCCGTACGTTAGATCGTATTCTTCCACAATTAGAAAAGAATATTGGATTTAAGACGTTCACTCCAGTTGGAGGAGTAGTACAAGAAGATATTCTTTTACAATCAATTAAGATTTTTGCTCCAAATGAGGATGGCGAAAAGGCAATTAATGTGATTGGAAATGCATATGTACCAGAAGCGGTTAAGAACATTGACCCATCTGATATTATTGCTTCCATTAGCTATTTCTTTAACCTTCTACATTCGGTAGGAGATACAGATGATATTGACCACTTAGGAAATCGTCGTCTGCGCTCAGTAGGAGAATTACTTCAAAATCAATTCCGTATCGGTTTATCAAGAATGGAAAGAGTTGTTCGTGAAAGAATGTCCATTCAAGATACAAATACGATTACACCACAGCAATTAATTAATATACGTCCTGTAATTGCGTCAATTAAAGAGTTCTTTGGTAGCTCTCAGTTATCGCAGTTCATGGATCAAACCAATCCATTAGCTGAGCTTACTCATAAGCGTCGTTTATCAGCGTTAGGACCAGGTGGTTTAACACGTGAACGTGCTGGCTTCGAAGTACGTGACGTTCACTACTCTCACTATGGCCGTATGTGTCCAATTGAAACACCGGAAGGCCCGAACATTGGACTAATCAACTCATTATCTTCCTTTGCAAAAGTAAATCGATTCGGGTTTATCGAAACGCCATATCGTCGTGTAGATCCTGAAACAGGAAAAGTTACAAGCCATATCGACTACTTAACTGCAGACGAAGAAGATAACTATGTAGTAGCACAAGCAAATGTAAAACTAGGAGAAGATGGATCATTCCTAGATAACGATATTATTGCTCGTTTCCGTGGTGAGAACACAGTTGTTAATCGTGAGCGTGTAGACTACATGGACGTTTCTCCTAAACAAGTAGTTTCTGCTGCGACAGCATGTATTCCGTTCCTTGAAAATGATGACTCCAACCGTGCTCTTATGGGTGCGAACATGCAACGTCAGGCTGTACCATTGATGCAACCAGAAGCCCCTCGTGTAGGTACGGGTATGGAATATGTTTCTGGTAAAGACTCTGGAGCAGCTGTGATCTGTAAACACGATGGAATCGTGGAGCATGTTGAAGCTCGTCAAGTGTGGGTAAGAAGAGTGACTGAAGTAGATGGCCAAGAAGTGAAGGGCGATCTAGATAAATATAGAATGCAAAAATTCATTCGTTCAAACCAAGGTACTTGCTATAACCAAAGACCAATCGTGGCTGTAGGTAATCGTGTAACAAAAGGAGAGATCCTTGCAGACGGACCATCTATGGAGCTTGGGGAACTTGCTCTAGGTCGTAACGTTCTTGTTGCCTTCATGACTTGGGATGGTTATAACTATGAAGATGCAATCATCATGAGTGAAAGACTAGTAAAAGACGATGTGTATACTTCTATCCATATCGAAGAATACGAGTCAGAGTCTCGTGATACAAAGCTTGGACCAGAGGAAATCACTCGTGATATTCCAAACGTAGGGGAAGATGCTCTAAGAAATCTCGATGAGCGTGGAATCGTACGTGTCGGAGCTGAGGTGAAGGACGGAGATTTACTAGTTGGTAAAGTAACGCCTAAAGGTGTAACAGAACTAACTGCTGAGGAACGCTTATTACATGCAATCTTCGGTGAAAAAGCACGTGAAGTTAGAGATACATCTCTTCGTGTACCTCACGGTGGTGGCGGTATTGTCCTAGATGTAAAAGTCTTTAACCGTGAAGATGGAGATGAGTTACCTCCAGGTGTAAACCAACTTGTTCGTGCTTATATTGTTCAGAAGCGTAAGATCTCTGAAGGGGACAAGATGGCTGGTCGACATGGGAATAAAGGGGTTATCTCACGTATATTACCGGAAGAAGATATGCCTTTCTTACCAGATGGAACGCCGGTTGACATCATGTTAAACCCATTAGGAGTACCATCACGTATGAACATCGGTCAGGTACTTGAGCTTCATCTAGGTATGGCTGCAAGAGCACTAGGTATTCATGTTGCTTCTCCTGTATTTGATGGAGCGCGTGAAGAAGATGTTTGGTCAACTATTGAAGAAGCAGGTATGGCTCGAGATGCGAAGACAGTACTATACGACGGCCGTTCTGGTGAACCATTCGATAATCGTGTTTCTGTCGGCGTAATGTATATGATCAAACTTGCTCACATGGTTGATGATAAACTACATGCTCGTTCAACTGGACCTTACTCACTTGTAACGCAACAACCACTTGGTGGTAAAGCACAATTTGGTGGACAGCGTTTTGGTGAGATGGAGGTTTGGGCATTAGAAGCTTACGGTGCTGCTTATACGCTTCAAGAAATCTTGACGGTTAAGTCGGATGATGTAGTAGGACGTGTGAAGACGTATGAAGCAATCGTTAAAGGTGAGAATGTCCCAGAACCAGGTGTGCCAGAATCATTCCGTGTATTAATGAAGGAGCTTCAAAGCTTAGGTATGGATGTTAAGATCCTTTCAGGCGATGAGCAAGAGATTGAAATGCGCGATCTAGAAGAAGATGATGAGGTACAACAAGCTGATGCTTTGACGATTTTACCTGATTTTGAAGAGTCTGAATCAGAAAAAGTAGGTACAAAAGAGTAGTAATCCACTCACATATATAAAGACCATCTCCTTGACTGATGAGGTATTAGGAGATGGGCTGATTTTTCAAGGAATCATTCCCTAACATATTGTTGGCATAGAGACTTATTTAGAATCTAAGCCTTTCATATAAGGGTAAAACCCGTAGATCAAAAGGGAGGTAGGCCCCTTGCTAGATGTCAATAATTTTGAGTTTATGAAGATTGGTCTTGCTTCACCAGATAAGATTCGTTCATGGTCTTTTGGAGAAGTAAAAAAGCCAGAAACAATTAACTACCGTACACTAAAACCTGAAAAAGATGGGTTATTCTGTGAGCGTATTTTCGGGCCGACAAAGGACTGGGAATGTCATTGCGGTAAGTATAAACGTGTTAGATATAAAGGTGTAGTCTGCGATCGTTGTGGAGTGGAAGTCACTCGCGCAAAAGTACGTCGTGAGCGTATGGGTCACATTGAATTAGCCGCACCTGTATCTCATATTTGGTACTTCAAAGGGATCCCAAGTCGTATGGGTCTTGTTTTAGATATGTCTCCTCGTGCACTTGAAGAGGTTATCTATTTTGCTTCGTATGTAGTTACAGATGCTGGTGATACAGCATTAGAAAAGAAGCAGCTTCTATCTGAGAAGGAATATCGTGCATACCGTGACAAATACGGTAATAAATTCCAAGCGTCAATGGGTGCTGAATCTATTAAAAAGCTGCTTTCTGATATTGATTTAAACAAAGATGTTGAAGCATTGAAGGAAGAGTTAAGAACGGCACAAGGTCAACGTCGTACAAGAGCCATTAAGCGTCTTGAGGTTCTAGAAGCATTCCGTAACTCAGGCAATGAGCCGTCATGGATGATCCTTGATGTTCTGCCAGTAATTCCGCCAGAATTACGTCCAATGGTTCAATTAGATGGAGGGCGTTTTGCTACTTCTGACTTGAACGATTTATACCGTCGTGTAATCAACCGTAACAATCGCCTGAAGCGTCTATTAGATTTAGGAGCTCCAAGCATCATCGTTCAAAACGAAAAGCGTATGCTTCAAGAAGCAGTAGATGCTTTAATTGATAACGGTCGTCGCGGACGTCCGGTAACAGGACCAGGTAACCGTCCTTTAAAATCACTTTCACATATGTTGAAAGGGAAGCAAGGTCGTTTCCGTCAAAACTTACTGGGTAAGCGTGTTGACTATTCTGGTCGTTCCGTTATCGTTGTAGGACCAAACTTAAAGATGTATCAGTGTGGTTTGCCAAAAGAAATGGCACTAGAACTGTTTAAGCCGTTCGTTATGAAGGAATTGGTTGAAAAAGGTCTAGCGCACAACATCAAATCAGCTAAGCGTAAAATTGAACGAGTTCAGCCCGAAATCTGGGATGTACTTGAAGAAGTAATTAGAGAGCATCCTGTTCTTCTTAACCGTGCTCCGACTCTTCATAGACTTGGTATCCAAGCATTTGAACCAACGCTAGTAGAAGGTCGTGCGATTCGTCTTCATCCGCTTGTATGTACAGCATACAATGCTGACTTTGACGGTGACCAAATGGCCGTTCACGTTCCGCTTTCTTCTGAAGCTCAAGCAGAGGCAAGATTATTAATGCTTGCTGCTCAAAACATCCTTAACCCGAAGGATGGAAAGCCTGTAGTTACTCCGTCTCAGGATATGGTATTAGGAAACTATTACTTAACTCTTGAACGTGCGGGTTCTGTTGGGGAAGGTATGGTTTTCAAGGACACAAATGAAGCGATATTAGCTTACCAAAATGGTTATGTACACTTACATACTCGTGTAGCTGTACATGCAGGTTCATTGAATAATGAGACGTTCACGGAAGAGCAAAACAAAAAACTTCTATTAACTACGGTTGGAAAACTGATCTTTAATGAAATTTTGCCTAGCTCATTCCCTTACATTAACGAGCCTACAAAATCTAATCTTGAAGTAGAAACACCTGCAAGATTCTTTGTAGAGCCTGGTACGAATGTAAAACAAGTAATTAGCGAAATGGATGTTGTAGATCCATTCAAAAAGGGAATTCTAGGAAACATCATTGCGGAAGTATTTAAGAAGTTTAAGATTACTGAAACTTCAAAGATGCTTGACCGAATGAAGGACCTAGGGTTTAAACACTCTACAAAAGCTGGTATTACAGTTGGGGTTGCAGACATCGTTGTATTAGGTGAAAAGCAAGAAATTATCGCTGAGGCACAAACAAAGGTAGATAATGTTCAAAAGCAATTTAGACGTGGTTTAATCACTGAAGATGAGCGTTATGATCGTGTTATCTCTATCTGGAGTGCTGCGAAGGATGTAATCCAAGCGAAGCTAATGAAATCATTAGATAAAACAAACCCAATCTTCATGATGAGTGACTCTGGTGCCCGTGGTAACGCATCTAACTTTACGCAGCTTGCTGGTATGCGTGGTCTAATGGCCAACCCGGCTGGTCGAATCATTGAATTACCGATCAAATCAAGTTTCCGTGAAGGCTTAACCGTATTAGAGTACTTTATCTCTACTCACGGCGCGCGTAAAGGTCTTGCCGATACAGCACTAAAAACGGCTGACTCTGGATACTTAACTCGTCGTCTCGTTGACGTAGCACAGGACGTTATTGTTCGTGATGATGATTGCGGTACGGATCGTGGATTGCATATTGCTGCCCTAAGAGACGGAACAGAAATCATCGAGTCTCTAGAAGAACGTTTAATCGGACGTTATGCAAGAAAAGCAATTAAAAACCCTGAAACAAAAGAAGTAATGGTCCGTGAAAATGAATTAATTACAGAAGACCTAGCAGCTGAAGTGGCTAGCGCTGGTGTTGAAGATGTGTGGATTCGTTCTGCGTTTACATGTAATTCTCGTCACGGTGTATGTAAGAAATGTTATGGTCGTAACTTAGCAACTGGTCAAGAGGTAGAAGTGGGAGAAGCTGTTGGTATCATCGCTGCCCAATCTATCGGTGAACCAGGAACGCAGTTAACGATGCGTACATTCCATACAGGTGGAGTTGCCGGAGATGATATCACACAAGGTCTACCTCGTATTCAAGAGATATTTGAAGCGCGTAACCCGAAAGGTCAAGCGGTCATCTCTGAAATCGAAGGTGTGGTTGTGGGTATTAATGAAGGTCGCGACCGCCAGCATGAAATTATCGTTCAGGGTGAAGTAGAGTCAAGAACCTACACAGCTCCGTACACAGCACGTCTAAAAGTGGGTGTAAACGATAAGGTTGAACGTGGTGAAGAATTGACAGAAGGTTCTATCGATCCTAAGGAATTAATTAAGGTGAGAGACGTAACAGCTGTTCAAGAATACCTGCTTCGTGAAGTTCAAAAAGTATACCGTATGCAAGGGGTAGAAATTGGCGACAAGCACGTAGAAGTAATGGTACGGCAAATGCTTCGTAAGGTTCGTGTCATTGATGCAGGTGAAACGGAAGTATTACCTGGATCACTCCTTGATGTTCATCAGTTCAGAGATGCAAACGAAAAAGCATTGCTTTCTGGTAAAATGCCTGCAACAGGACGTCCTGTATTACTGGGTATTACTAAGGCTTCACTTGAAACAGATAGCTTCTTATCTGCTGCTTCGTTCCAAGAAACAACAAGAGTACTTACAGACGCTGCTATTAAAGGTAAGCGCGATGAGTTACTCGGTCTGAAGGAAAATGTAATTATCGGTAAACTTGTTCCGGCTGGAACTGGAATGCAACGTTATCGTAAAGCTGAGCCAGTAACAAACATTGAACAAGAAGAAGTTTTAACCGTAGAATAATCATTCATGCGGCACTCTACATGGAGTGCCGCACATTAAATGAATATCTCTAGTAATAAAAATTCCAATAGGTGTTGACAGCGAGTTTCATAGGTGTTAATATATCAAAGGTGCTCCTATAAACCTGTTACTTTGGAGGATGTAATCATGTCTTATGAAAAAGTAATGCAGGCAAAGAGATTTATCGTAGGAACTAAGCAAACAGTAAAAGCCATCAAAAGCGGCACTATTTCCGAAGTACTAGTAGCTAAGGATGCTGAACCACGTGTGACAGCAAAGGTAATTAGTACAGCACAGGAAGTAGGCGTTCCAATTATATACGTAGATTCTATGAAAAAGCTTGGTAAAGCTTGTGGGATCGAAGTAGGTGCTTCTACTGTAGCAATAACTTTTTAAAAACTGTTTTTATAGAAAGATATCTATAAAGACTTTGTTTTTTGTTTCAAAATGAACCACCTGGATGTGTGGGCTTTGAAATAGTAGATGAAGGGAGGAAAAAGAAATGCCTACAATTAATCAATTAGTGCGTAAGCCACGTTCTTCGAAAGAGGAAAAGTCTAAATCACCTGCACTAAACAAAGGTTACAACAGCTTCAAGAAATCACAAACGAACGTATCTTCACCTCAAAAGCGTGGGGTATGTACGCGTGTTGGTACTATGACACCGAAGAAGCCGAACTCAGCATTACGTAAATATGCTCGTGTACGCTTAACTAACGGAATTGAAGTAACAGCATACATTCCTGGAATTGGTCACAACCTACAAGAGCACAGCGTAGTACTTATTCGCGGTGGTCGTGTAAAGGACTTACCAGGGGTACGTTATCATATCGTTCGTGGTGCACTAGATACAGCTGGTGTAAACAACCGTATGCAAGGTCGTTCTAAATACGGAACTAAGAGACCAAAAGCAGCTAAGAAATAATGATTACTACAAAAAACTAAAATCACACTTCTGTGAAAGGAGGAACAAACATGCCTCGTAAAGGTCCTGTAGCAAAGAGAGACGTATTACCAGATCCGTTATATAACTCAAAGCTAATCACTCGTTTGATCAACAAAATGATGATCGACGGTAAAAGAGGAAAGTCACAAGCAATCCTTTACTCTGCATTCGAACTTATTCGTGAGCGCAGTGGTAAAGAACCAATCGAAGTATTCGATGCAGCACTTAAAAATATCATGCCAGTTCTTGAAGTTAAAGCACGCCGTGTAGGTGGTTCTAACTATCAAGTACCAGTAGAGGTGCGTCCAGATCGTCGTACAACTCTAGGTCTTCGTTGGTTAGTAAACTACTCTCGCCTTCGTGGAGAAAAGACGATGGAAGAGCGTTTAGCTAACGAAATCTTAGATGCAGCTAATAACACTGGTGCATCAGTTAAGAAGCGTGAAGACACTCACAAAATGGCTGAAGCAAACAAAGCATTTGCTCACTATCGTTGGTAGAATTTACTTTTACCCTAATATAAAAATAAACTAAAACACTCATACGAGAAAGGAGAAATACCAATGGCAAGAGAGTTCTCCTTAGCAAATACAAGAAATATCGGTATCATGGCACACATCGATGCTGGTAAAACAACAACAACTGAGCGTGTACTTTATTACACTGGTCGTATTCATAAGATTGGTGAAACACATGAAGGTGCATCTCAAATGGACTGGATGGAGCAGGAACAGGAGCGCGGAATTACAATCACTTCCGCTGCTACAACTGCTCAATGGAAAGGCCACCGAGTTAACATCATCGATACACCAGGACACGTAGACTTCACAGTTGAAGTTGAACGTTCTCTTCGTGTACTTGATGGCGCAGTTGCTGTACTTGATGCACAGTCTGGTGTTGAGCCTCAAACTGAAACAGTTTGGCGCCAAGCAACAACTTACGGTGTACCACGTGTTGTATTTGTAAACAAGATGGACAAAATTGGTGCTGATTTCAAGTATTCAATCAAAACACTTCATGATCGCTTACAAGCGAATGCTGCTGCAATTCAACTTCCAATCGGAGCTGAAGATCAATTCTCAGCAATAATTGACCTTGTTGAAATGAATGCAACATTCTATGGTAACGACCTTGGAACAGATATTGAAGTTCGTGAAATCCCTGAAGAGTACCGTGCTGAAGCAGAAGAATACCGTGAAAAATTAATTGAAGCGGTATCTGAGTTTGACGAAGTATTAATGGAAAAATACCTTGGTGGCGAAGAAATCACTAACGATGAGCTGAAATCAGCGATTCGTAAAGGTACTGTTAACGTTGAGTTCTACCCAGTTATCTGTGGTTCAGCATTCAAAAACAAAGGTGTTCAATTGATGCTTGACGCTGTAATTGACTACCTGCCATCACCATTAGATGTACCTGCAATCAAAGGTACTTTACCTGATAGCGATGAAGTAGTTGAGCGTCACTCAAGCGATGAAGAGCCTTTCTCAGCTCTAGCGTTCAAAGTTATGACTGACCCTTATGTTGGAAAACTAACTTTCTTCCGTGTGTACTCTGGTACATTAAGCTCAGGTTCTTACGTTCAAAACTCTACTAAAGGTAAGCGTGAGCGTGTAGGTCGTATTCTACAAATGCATGCTAACAGCCGTGAAGAGATTTCAATGGTATACGCTGGTGACATCGCTGCTGCTGTAGGTCTAAAAGATACTACAACTGGAGATACACTATGTGATGAAAAGAACCTAGTTATCCTAGAGTCTATGGAATTCCCAGAGCCAGTTATTCAATTATCTATCGAGCCTAAGTCTAAAGCTGACCAAGATAAAATGACTACTGCTCTACAAAAGCTTCAAGAAGAGGATCCTACATTCCGTGCGCATACTGACCAGGAAACTGGACAAGTTATCATTGCAGGTATGGGTGAGCTTCACTTAGATATTCTAGTAGACCGTATGCGTCGTGAATTCAAAGTTGAAGCAAACGTTGGTGCTCCTCAGGTTGCTTACCGCGAAACAATCCGTTCTTCTGCTAGTGTAGAAGGAAAGTTCGCTCGCCAATCTGGTGGTCGTGGACAATTCGGACACGTTTGGATTGAATTCTCTCCAAACGAAGAAGGAAAAGGATTTGAATTCGTAAACGGAATCGTTGGTGGTGTTGTTCCTCGTGAATACATCCCAGCTGTACAAGCAGGTCTTGAAGACTCACTTGACAGAGGTATGATTGCTGGATTCCCTGTTGTTGATATCAAAGCTAGATTATTTGATGGATCTTACCATGATGTTGACTCATCTGAAATGGCGTTTAAGATCGCTGCGTCTATGGCACTTAAAGCAGCAGCTTCTAAGTGTAACCCAGTTATTCTTGAGCCTATCATGAGAGTCGAAGTTATTATTCCTGAAGAGTATCTTGGTGATATTATGGGTAACGTAACTTCACGTCGTGGTCGTGTAGAAGGTATGGAAGCACGCGGAAACGCTCAAGTTGTTCGTGCAATGGTTCCACTTTCTGAAATGTTTGGATATGCAACTAGCCTTCGTTCTAGTACGCAAGGTCGTGGAGTATTCTCTATGCACTTCGATCACTATGAAGAGGTTCCAAAATCAATCTCTGAAGAAATCATCAAAAAAAATAAAGGCGAATAATTGATTTTCGCCCTTTTTTAAAGTATAACTACTTATGTAAGTGTGGACATTGGTAGGTGCTGGTAACAGCTGCCTCTCTGTCCATAAATATACTTAGACTATTTTTTATATATTAAAGGAGGATTTTTCTAATGGGAAAAGCTAAATTTGACCGTTCAAAGCCACACGTTAACATCGGTACAATTGGTCACGTTGACCATGGTAAAACAACTTTAACAGCTGCAATCACTTCTGTACTTGCTAAAGTAGGTGGAGCAGAAGCTCGTGCATATGATCAAATCGACGGTGCTCCAGAAGAAAGAGAGCGTGGAATCACAATCTCTACTGCGCACGTTGAGTACGAAACTGCTAACCGTCACTACGCACATGTTGACTGCCCAGGTCACGCTGACTACGTTAAGAACATGATCACTGGTGCTGCACAAATGGATGGCGGAATCCTAGTTGTATCTGCAACTGATGGCCCAATGCCACAAACTCGTGAGCACATCCTACTTTCTCGTCAGGTTGGTGTACCTCACCTTGTAGTATTCATGAACAAGTGTGATATGGTAGACGACGAAGAGCTTCTTGAATTAGTAGAAATGGAAATCCGCGACCTACTTTCTGAGTATGACTTCCCTGGAGATGACATTCCTGTAATCAAAGGTTCTGCTCTTAAAGCATTAGAAGGTGAAGCTGAATGGGAAGAGAAAATCAACGAGCTTATGGCTGCGGTTGATGAGTATGTTCCAACACCAGCACGTGACACTGAAAAGCCATTCATGATGCCAGTTGAGGATGTATTCTCAATCACTGGTCGTGGAACTGTTGCTACTGGACGTGTTGAGCGTGGAGTAGTTAAAGTTGGGGACGTTATTGAAATCGTTGGTTTCACTGAAGAGCCTAAGTCTACTACTGTAACAGGTGTAGAAATGTTCCGTAAGCTTCTTGACTATGCAGAAGCTGGAGACAACATTGGAGCACTTCTTCGTGGGGTTTCTCGTGAAGAAATCGAGCGTGGACAAGTTTTGGCTAAGCCAAAATCAATCACTCCACACACAAAGTTCAAAGCGGAAGTTTATGTTCTTTCTAAAGAAGAAGGTGGACGTCATACTCCATTCTTCACTAACTACCGCCCACAATTCTATTTCCGTACTTCTGATATTACAGGTATCTGTAACCTTCCAGAAGGTGTTGAAATGGTTATGCCTGGCGACAACATCGAAATGACTGTTGAACTAATCGCTCCAGTTGCGATCGAAGAAGGTACTAAGTTCTCTATCCGTGAGGGTGGACGTACTGTAGGCGCTGGCGTAGTTGCTACAATCATTGAATAATTAATGAATCAAAAAAGCAGATGGATGATCCATCTGCTTTTTTTATATGCTAATTTTTATCTAAAGTCATTGACAATTTTGCTCTTAGTTGATAAATTTAATTAAACCTATCTGTTAAGTTGGAATTAAAAACTAAATTAGAGATACAATAATGTTAGGAGTGGTATTGCATGGTCGAGTCAAAATTGACCTTTTCATCATATGATCATTATTCATTCCCTAGCTTCGACGAGGAGAATGAAACAAAAGGTGCACTGGATGCGTTGCGTTGGAGTTATGAGCAATACGATGAAAATGAAATTGTGTACGCATGTAGTTTTGGAATAGAAGGCATGGTCATGATTGATCTAATTTCGAAAGTTAAGCCAGATGCAAAAGTAGTATTCTTAGACACAGGTCTTCATTTTAAAGAGACGTACGAGTTAATAGATAAAGTAAAAGAACGTTATCCGCAACTACAAATTGAACTTAAAAAACCTTCTTTAACATTAGAAGAGCAGGCAGAACAACATGGTGATGAGCTCTGGAAGACAGCTCCAAACAAGTGCTGTGAAATAAGAAAAATCATTCCGTTAAGAGAAGCCTTATCGGGTGCCACTGCATGGATAAGTGGATTAAGAAGAGAGCAGTCAGAAACGAGAAAGAACACGCAGTATTTCAATAAAGATAACAAATTTGAATCGATAAAAGTATGTCCTCTCATTCATTGGACATGGAAGGATGTTTGGAGATACACACACAAAAATGATCTTCCTTACAATGTTCTTCATGACAATGGGTACCCTAGTATTGGATGTGCACCATGTACCTCCCCTGCATTTAACGCAGAGGATATGAGATCAGGTCGATGGACAGGAACAGGTAAGACAGAATGCGGATTACACCAATAGGAGGGCTTTGCCCATGATTATCACTTATACGGCTATTATTGTTGCTCTCTTTTTGGCAATGAATATTGGTGCAAGTGGGGCTGCCGCCTCCATTTCTATCGCATACGGCTCTGGGGCGCTTCCGAAAAAGAAAGTCGCTCTGCTTGTCTGTGGAGTAGCGATATTTTTAGGTGCTGTACTCGGTGGAAGTGAAGTTGTCAAAACTATCGGTTCAAATATTGTGCCATCATCAATACTTGATGAAAAAGTAGTTCTCATTATTCTATCCTCCGCTGCACTTTCATTATTTATTGCTAACTTAATGGGCATACCGTTGTCCACTAGCGAGATAACAGTTGGATCTGTTGTAGGTGTGGGTGTTGCATTTAAGGCACTATTTGTTAAGAACATTTTAGTTATTGTTGCTTTCTGGTTTATCGTTCCAATAGCAGCGTTTTCTATGGCGCTCTTGTGGGGTAGAGGAATAAAGTTGCTTGAAAAGAAGTTTCCTGCAGTTAAGAATGGAAAGTATAATAAGCCAATTACCATCTTTGTTATTGTGGTTGGGTTTCTTGAAGCTTTTTCAGCAGGAATGAACAATGTTGCGAATGCTGCTGGTCCTCTAGTAGGAGCTGGAGTAGTTTCTATTACAACCGGAGTTTGGGTTGGTGGATTATTCATTGCTCTAGGAGCTATATTCCTTGGAGGAAGAGTACTTCAAACAAACGGCAAAAAAATCACAAGCTTTTCCTTGCTTGAAGGTGGGGCTATTTCAAGTACAGGTGCGATCTTGGTAATATTAGCTTCTGTATTTGGATTACCAGTACCGTTAACTCAAGTTACTAGTACTGCAATTATTGGAATAGGTTTTGCTCAAAGAGGAAAGGTAATTTTTCAACAAAGTATTATAAATAAGATACTCAAGGTATGGGTTGTATCTCCTATTCTTTCACTTGTCCTATCTTATGGACTTGTGAAAATCTTTGTTGATACTGATATATATACAGTTGTTGTGTTGTTTAGTGTAAGTATTGCCACTCTAGGGACACTGTCCTTGGCAAATACGATAAAGAAAGAGAACCGAACATACTTTGAAAATAGCGGAGGTATTTAATTATGACACTTAGTACACCACACGGAGGAAAACTTATTAATCTTTGGGAGCCGGAATACAAAGTTGAACATATCGAACTTTCCATTGATTTAGATAAGACAGCTTTAAGCGATCTAGAACTAATTGGAAATGGTGCATATAGCCCGATTACTGGTTTTTTCAATAAAAAGGATTATGAATCAGTAGTGAATAACTTACGCTTAGCTGATGGTCATGTATGGAGTATACCGATTACTCTTCCGGTAGATGAAGACAAAGCGAGCACTTTGTCCATTGGTGCAGAAGCGAAACTTGTTTTTGAAGGGGAAGTATACGGAGTCATCACGATTAATGACATCTATACTCCGGATAAGGAAGTTGAGGCGAAAGCGGTATACCAAACAGATGAATTAGCTCATCCAGGTGTACGTAAATTATTTGAAAGAAAGAATGTTTACGTTGGTGGACCAATTAAGGTCGTAAAGCGATTGGAAAGAGAAAGATTTAACGAGTACTATCTAGATCCAACAGAAACAAGAAGTATCTTTGCTGAAAACGGGTGGAAGACTGTGGTAGGTTTCCAAACGAGAAATCCTGTCCATCGTGCACATGAATACATTCAAAAGTCAGCCCTAGAAATTGTTGATGGCCTATTCTTAAATCCGTTGGTGGGAGAAACAAAATCTGATGATATTCCAGCGGACGTAAGAATGAAGAGTTATCAAGTGTTATTAAAGAACTACTATCCGGAAGATCGAGTGTACCTTGCTGTATTCCCAGCAGCGATGCGTTATGCAGGCCCAAGAGAAGCTATCTTCCATGCGATGGTTCGTAAAAATTATGGTTGTACGCATTTTATTGTAGGAAGAGATCATGCGGGTGTGGGCAATTACTACGGAACATATGATGCACAAAAGATTTTTGATCAATTTACACAAGAAGAATTAGGTTTAACACTTCTATTCTTTGAACATAGCTTCTACTGCAAAAAGTGTGGAAACATGGCTTCAACAAAAACTTGTCCACATTCAAAAGAAGATCATGTGATTCTATCTGGAACAAAGGTAAGAGAAATGCTTCATAATGGGGAAGTACCACCAAGTGAATTTAGCCGTAAAGAAGTTGTAGAAGTACTAATTGAGGGCTTAAAATCTCACAGTGTGAAGGCATAGTTGGAGGGGTAATATGAGTACAAATATTACATGGCATGAAGCTTCATTAAATAAAGAGCTAAGAAGAAAGCAATTTGGACATCACAGCTTTGTTCTATGGTTCACTGGCTTATCTGGTTCAGGTAAGTCTACGGTAGCCAATGCAGCTGCTAAAGCGCTTTTTGATCAAGGGTTAAATCCTTATGTATTAGATGGAGATAATATCCGTCATGGATTAAATAAGGATCTTGGTTTTTCTGAAGAAGATCGTACAGAAAATATTCGTAGAATCGGAGAAGTATCAAAGCTCTTTGTAGATAGTGGACAAATTGTAATAACGGCATTTATCTCTCCATTTATTAAGGATAGAGAACTTGTTCGTGAACTTCTTGAGGCTGATGAGTTTATTGAAGTATATATTAAGTGTCCGGTAGACGAGTGCGAGAAGAGAGATCCTAAGGGTTTATATGAAAAAGCACGAAAAGGACTTATTCGTGACTTCACAGGTATCGACTCACCGTATGAAGAGCCAGTAAATCCAGAAATCGTAGTAGAGACAAATAAGTATTCTATAGAAGAAAGTGTGGAGCAAATTCTACAACACTTAAAATCTAAGGGATATATAAAAGAATAAGTACTAGTTAGAAGACTAGAAAGAGCCGTTACAAGGGATATTGGGAGATTCCTTTGTACCGGCCTTTTTTATGGGGATATTCCTAGATTGAAAGAAGGAAAGAGTGGAATTATTTCACACAAAGTTTATTGTTGATGCTAGTTGAAAAGAAGAAGTGTAACAGCTATAATAGGAAAAGTGTTCGAAACATAAACAAAAAAAACATATTTATGTTGCAATTGCTTTATAGTTTCAGTATAATAGACAATGTTGGTCTTTGACTGCGATGAAGTGAAAGGTTGCTGACACACCCGGCCGCTTTGCCATGGCGAGTGTGTGGGAAATTTTCACGGAGAATGTCTATTTTTAATATAGGCGAAAAGGAGGGAAAATAATGGCAAAACAAAAGATTCGTATTCGTTTAAAAGCTTATGATCACAGAATTCTTGATCAATCAGCTGAGAAGATTGTTGAAACTGCAAAGCGTTCTGGTGCGGCTGTATCTGGTCCGATTCCATTACCGACTGAAAAGTCAATTTACACAATTCTTCGTGCGGTGCATAAGTACAAAGATTCTCGTGAGCAATTCGAGATGCGTACTCATAAGCGTCTAATCGACATCGTGAATCCAACTCCACAAACAGTTGATTCATTAATGCGTTTAGATTTACCATCTGGTGTAGATATCGAAATCAAACTTTAATGAAATAAAATAATAAATATTTTAGGAGGTGTGACTTTAATGACCAAAGGAATCTTAGGAAGAAAAATCGGTATGACTCAAGTGTTTGCTGCAAACGGTGATCTTATCCCTGTAACTGTAGTAGAAGCAGCTCCAAACGTTGTTCTTCAAAAGAAAACGTCTGAAACTGATGGATATACTTCAGTACAATTAGGTTTTGAAGATAAGCGTGAAAAGCTTTCTAACAAACCTGAAAGAGGACACGTTGCAAAAGCTAACACTGCTCCTAAGCGCTTCGTTCGTGAATTACGCGACGTAAACGTTGATGAGTATGAAGTTGGTCAAGAAGTCAAAGTAACAATTTTCGCAGAAGGCGAAATCGTAGATGTAACAGGAATTTCAAAGGGTAAAGGTTTCCAAGGTGTTATCAAACGCCACGGACAATCTCGCGGACCAATGGCACACGGTTCACGTTATCACCGTCGCCCAGGTTCAATGGGTCCTGTAGCTCCAAACCGTGTATTCAAAGGTAAGTTATTGCCTGGACGTATGGGTGGAGAGCAAATCACTGTACAAAACCTTGAAATCGTAAGAGTGGATGCTGAACGCAACCTTCTATTAATTAAAGGTAATGTACCAGGTGCTAGAAAAGCACTAGTAAAAGTTAAAAGTGCGGTAAAAGCATAAACATTTAAGTCAGAAAGGAGGAAATAAGAATGCCGAAAGTAGCATTGTTAAACCAAACTGGATCACAAGTTGGCGAAATCGAACTTAACGATTCAATCTTTGGTATCGAGCCTAATAATCACGTTCTTTTCGAAGCGGTTATTATGCAAAGAGCTTCTTTACGTCAAGGAACTCACAAAACAAAAATTCGCTCTGAAGTAGCTGGCGGTGGACGTAAACCATGGCGTCAAAAGGGTACTGGTCGTGCTCGTCAAGGTTCAATCCGTTCTCCACAATGGCGCGGAGGTGGTACTGTATTTGGACCAGTTCCACGTAGCTATAGCTATAAATTACCTAAAAAGGTTCGTCGCTTAGCGATTAAATCTGCATTATCTACAAAGGTTTTAGAAGAAAACATTTTAGTACTTGAAAACCTTGCTTTCGAAACTCCAAAAACTAAAGACTTTAAAGGTGTATTAGCAGGACTATCTGTTAATTCAAAAGCACTTATCGTAACTGCTGACCTTGATGAGAACGTAGCATTATCTGCACGTAACATCCCTGGTGTTACTGTTGTTTCTGCTAACGGAATTAGCGTATTGGATGTTTTAAATCATGATAAGTTGATCATGACTAAAGCAGCGGTTGAAAAAGTAGAGGAGGTGCTTGCATAATGGATGCACGCGATATCATTAAGCGCCCCGTTATCACTGAACGTTCTACTGACCTAATGGCTGAAAAGAAATATACTTTTGAAGTTGATGTTAGAGCTAACAAAACTCAAGTAAAAGACGCTGTAGAAGAAATTTTTGGTGTCAAAGTTGATAAAGTTAACGTACAGAACTACAAAGGTAAATTCAAGCGCATGGGTAAATTCGGAGGCTACACGAACAAGCGTCGTAAAGCAATCGTTAAATTAACAGCTGATAGCAAAGAAATCGAATTATTCGAGGTTTAATTTAGAATAGAAGAAGAGGAGGGAAAAAATTATGGCGATTAAAAAGTATAAACCTACCTCTAACGGTCGTCGCGGTATGACAGTTTCTGATTTTGCTGAAATTACAACAAGCACACCAGAAAAGTCTCTACTTGCTCCTTTAAAAAGAAAAGGTGGACGCAACAACCAAGGTAAGTTAACAGTACGTCATCAAGGTGGCGGCCATAAGCGTCAATATCGTATCATCGATTTTAAGCGTAACAAAGATGGCATTCCAGGACGCGTTGCTACAATCGAGTACGATCCAAACCGTTCTGCGAACATCGCATTAATTAACTACGTAGATGGAGAAAAGCGTTATATCTTAGCTCCTAAGAACTTAGTAGTTGGAACAGAAATCATGTCAGGTCCTGAAGCGGACATTAAAGTAGGTAACGCATTACCACTAGCGAACATTCCAGTTGGTACAGTTATCCACAACATCGAGTTAAAACCTGGTAAGGGTGGACAATTAGTACGTTCTGCAGGTACTTCTGCACAGGTTCTTGGTAAAGAGGGAAAGTACGTATTAGTACGTCTAAATTCTGGTGAAGTTCGTATGATTCTTGCTACTTGCCGTGCGACTGTAGGTCAAGTAGGTAACGAGCAACACGAACTTATCAACATCGGTAAAGCTGGACGTTCTCGCTGGTTAGGCAAGCGCCCAACAGTTCGTGGTTCTGTAATGAACCCTAACGATCACCCACACGGTGGTGGAGAAGGACGCTCACCAATCGGACGTAAGTCTCCAATGACTCCATGGGGTAAACCAACTCTTGGATTCAAGACTCGTAAGAAAAAGAACAAATCAGATAAATTTATCGTTCGTCGTCGTAAAAAATAACGGGATTGTACTACGGTTCCAACGTAGAACCGTAGAGCAGTCACGAAGGGAGGTTCAGACATGGGTCGCAGCTTAAAAAAAGGACCTTTTGTTGATGAGCATTTAATCACAAAGATCGAAAAGTTAAATGAAACTGAAAGCAAGCAAGTTACTAAAACTTGGTCTCGCCGTTCTACGATCTTCCCGCAATTCATCGGACACACGATTGCTGTATATGATGGTCGTAAACATGTTCCTGTATATGTCACTGAAGACATGGTAGGTCATAAGCTTGGAGAATTCGCTCCAACTCGTACTTACAAAGGTCATGCTAGTGATGACAAGAAAACAAGACGTTAATGAGAGGAGGGCATTCTAATGCAAGCTAAAGCTGTATTAAGAACAGTACGTATTGCTCCTCGTAAAGCTCGTTTAGTCGTAGATTTAATTCGAGGTAAGCAAGTAGGAGAAGCGGTAGCAATTTTAAAGCATACACCAAAAACTGCTTCACCAGTTATTGAAAAATTACTAAACTCTGCGATTGCTAACGCAGAACATAATTATGAAATGGACGTTAACAGCTTAGTAGTATCTCAAGCATTCGTTGACGAAGGACCAACTTTAAAACGTTTCCGTCCTCGTGCAATGGGCCGTGCAAGTGCTATTAACAAGCGTACTAGCCATATTACTATCGTATTAACAGAGAAGAAGGAGGGATAATAGTGGGTCAAAAAGTTAATCCAGTCGGCTTGCGTATTGGTATCATCCGTGATTGGGAATCCAAATGGTTCGCAGGAAAAGACTATGCTGATCTTTTACACGAAGACCTTAAAGTACGTGAGTACATTACAAAGCGTCTAAGCGATGCTTCTGTATCTAAAGTAGAAATCGAGCGTGCAGCTAATCGCATTAACATCACTATCCACACTGCAAAACCAGGTATGGTTATTGGTAAAGGTGGTACTGAGGTTGAAGCACTTCGTAAAGCTCTTAACTCACTTACTGGCAAGCGTGTTCATATCAACATTCTTGAAATCAAAAAAGCAGACATCGATGCTAAGCTTGTTGCGGAAAACATTGCTCGTCAATTAGAAAACCGCGTATCTTTCCGTCGTGCTCAAAAACAAGTTATTCAACGTGCAATGCGCGCTGGTGCAAAAGGTATCAAAACTATGGTATCTGGTCGTCTAGGCGGTGCAGACATCGCTCGTTCGGAGTCTTACAGTGAAGGAACTGTTCCACTTCATACTCTTCGTGCTGACATCGATTACGCTACAGCAGAAGCAGATACAACTTACGGTAAGTTAGGTGTAAAAGTATGGATCTACCGTGGAGAGGTCCTTCCTACTAAGAAGAAATCTGAGGAAGGAGGCAAATAATATGTTAGTCCCTAAACGCGTTAAGTATCGCCGTCAACACCGTGGAAAAATGCGCGGAATGGCTAAAGGTGGTACAGAGGTTAACTTCGGTGAATTCGGTCTACAAGCTACTGAAGCTTCTTGGATTACAAACCGCCAAATTGAATCTGCTCGTATCGCAATGACACGTTATATGAAACGTGGCGGTAAAGTTTGGATTAAAATATTCCCTCATAAGCCTTATACAGCTAAGCCTCTAGAAGTCCGAATGGGTTCTGGTAAAGGTGCTCCTGAAGGATGGGTAGCAGTTGTTAAGCCTGGGAAAGTAATGTTTGAAGTTGCTGGTGTTTCTGAAGAAATCGCACGTGAAGCATTACGTTTAGCAGCACACAAGCTTCCAGTAAAATGTAAGTTTGTAAAACGAGAAGAAATTGGTGGTGAATCAAATGAAAGCTAATGAAATTCGTGACCTTACCACTGCCGAAATAGAACAAAAAGTAAAATCTTTAAAAGAAGAGCTTTTCAACCTTCGCTTTCAATTGGCGACTGGACAACTTGAAAACACAGCTCGCATTCGTGAAGTACGCAAAGCGATTGCTCGCATGAAAACAGTAGTTCGTGAAAGAGAAATCGGCGTTAACAATCGATAATTGAAGGAGGTTTGCGAAAGATGAGTGAACGCAACCAACGCAAAGTTTACACTGGACGCGTTGTTTCTGACAAAATGGATAAAACCGTTACTGTCTTAGTTGAAACATACAAAAAGCATCCACTATACGGTAAACGCGTTAAGTACTCTAAAAAGTTCAAGGCTCATGATGAGCAGAACGTAGCAAAAATCGGCGATGTTGTTCGTATTATGGAAACACGTCCACTATCTGCTACGAAGCGCTTCCGCCTTGTTGAAGTAGTAGAAACAGCAGTTATTATTTAATGATGATCGGAAATAGCTACATCCCGAAGGGAGGTTACACACATGATTCAACAAGAAACACGTTTAAAAGTTGCTGACAATTCAGGTGCTCGTGAAGTACTTACAATTAAAGTTCTTGGTGGTTCAGGCCGCAAGACTGCTAATATTGGTGACATTATCGTTGTTACAGTGAAACAAGCAACACCAGGTGGCGTTGTTAAAAAGGGTGACGTTGTAAAAGCGGTAGTTGTTCGAACTAAAAGCGGCGTTCGTCGTGCAGATGGCACATACATTCGTTTCGATGAGAACGCTTGTGTAATTATCCGTGACGACAAGAGTCCACGCGGAACGCGTATCTTCGGACCTGTTGCTCGTGAACTTCGCGACAGCAACTTCATGAAGATCGTATCACTAGCTCCAGAAGTACTATAATCTTAAAATATATGCCTTTAAGGAGGTGCGAACAGATGCATGTGAAAAAAGGTGACAAAGTTATGGTCATCTCTGGTAAGGATAAAGGCAAAACAGGTGTTATTTTAGCTGCTTACCCAAAACAAAGCCGTGTGCTAGTTGAAGGTGTGAACATCGTAAAGAAACACTCTAAGCCATCCCAAATGAATCCACAAGGTGGAATCATTAACCGAGAGGCACCTATTCATGTATCAAACGTCATGCCTATCGATCCTAAGACTGGTACGCCAACTCGTGTAGGGTTCAAAGAGGTTGACGGTAAAAAAGTACGTGTTGCAAAAAAATCCGGTGAAGTACTAGATAAATAAGTCTAAAAGAAGGGAGGTACAAAAATGAACCGCCTAAAAGAAAAATATGTTAAAGAAATTACTCCTGCTCTTGTGAGCAAGTTTAACTATAAATCAATTATGCAAGTACCGAAGCTTGAAAAGATCGTTATCAACATGGGTGTTGGTGATGCAGTACAAAACGCGAAAGCACTTGATAATGCGGTAGAAGAATTAGCTGCTATCTCTGGTCAAAAGCCAGTAGTTACTCGCGCTAAGAAATCTATTGCTGGTTTCCGTCTACGTGAAGGTATGCCAATCGGTGCGAAGGTTACTCTTCGTGGAGAGCGTATGTACGAATTCTTCGACAAGTTGGTTTCTGTATCTCTTCCACGTGTACGTGACTTCCGCGGTATTTCTAAAAAGTCTTTCGACGGACGTGGAAACTACACATTAGGTGTAAAAGAACAGTTAATCTTCCCTGAAATTGATTACGATAAAGTAAGTAAAGTTCGTGGTATGGATATTGTTATCGTTACTACAGCTAATACTGATGAAGAAGCTCGTGAACTGTTAACTCAATTTGGAATGCCATTCCAAAAGTAATCGGTAAATAGAGGGAGGCGAAAACGTGGCTAAAAAGTCAATGATTGCGAAACAAAAACGCACGCCTAAATTCAAGGTTCAAGAATACACACGTTGCGAACGTTGCGGACGTCCACATTCTGTATACCGTAAATTTAAGCTTTGCCGTATTTGTTTCCGTGAATTAGCATACAAAGGGCAAATTCCTGGTGTGAAAAAAGCTAGCTGGTAAAACTAGAGTTTGGGAAGGAGGTAAAAAACAATGGTCATGACAGATCCAATTGCAGATTTGCTAACTCGCATCCGTAATGCGAATATGGTTCGTCACGAAAAATTAGAAGTTCCTGCTTCTAACACGAAGAAAGAAATCGCTGAAATCTTAAAGCGTGAAGGCTTCGTGCGTGATGTTGAATATATCGAGGATAACAAGCAAGGAATCATCCGTATCTTCTTAAAGTACGGTTCAAATAACGAACGTGTTATTACTGGTCTTAAGCGTATCAGTAAGCCTGGTCTTCGTGTATATGCAAAAGCTACAGAGGTTCCACGCGTACTTAACGGTCTTGGAATCGCATTAGTATCTACTTCTCAAGGCGTTCTTACTGATAAAGAAGCTCGCGCAAAGCAAGTAGGCGGAGAAGTATTAGCATACGTTTGGTAATAGAGTTTCTTAAAGAATGGAGGTGCACTAAATGTCTCGCGTAGGTAAAAAACCAGTTGAAATTCCATCTGGCGTTACAGTAACAGTTGATGGAAGCAACGTAACAGTAAAAGGTCCTAAAGGTGAACTAAGTCGTTCATTTAATCCAGATATCGAAATTAAGGTAGAGGAGAACGTAATTAACGTATCTCGTCCATCTGATGCGAAGGAGCACCGCGCATTGCACGGTACTACTCGCGCATTACTTTCAAACATGGTTGAAGGTGTATCAAAAGGGTTCGAAAGAACACTTGAATTAATCGGGGTTGGTTACCGTGCTCAAAAGCAAGGTACGAAGCTTGTATTAAACGTTGGATACTCTCATCCAGTTGAGATCGAACCTGAAACAGGTATCGAAATCGAAGTACCTTCAAATACACGTGTAATTGTAAAAGGTACAAACAAGGAGCGCGTTGGCGCACTTGCTGCTAACATTCGTGACGTTCGTCCTCCAGAGCCTTATAAAGGTAAAGGAATCCGTTATGAAGGCGAATTCGTTCGTCGTAAAGAAGGTAAAACAGGTAAGTAATGCCCTAAGGGGTAAACGAAAGGAGTGACCAAAATGATTACGAAGGCTGACAAAAATGCAACGCGTAAGAAAAGACACGCACGTGTGCGTTCAAAACTTAGCGGTACTGCAGCTCGTCCTCGTCTAAATGTGTTCCGTTCAAGCAAGCACATTTATGCACAACTAATCGACGATGTAAGTGGAGTAACTTTAGCGAGTGCTTCAACTTTAGATAAAGAAATCGGTCTTGAATCTACTGGTAACGTTGATGCAGCGGTTAAGGTCGGAGAATTAGTTGCAAAGCGTGCTGTAGAAAAAGGCGTTAAAGCTGTTGTTTTCGATCGTGGAGGATACTTATATCATGGACGCGTGAAAGCACTAGCAGATGCTGCTCGTGAAAACGGCTTAGAATTTTAATAGACAAAGGAGGGACACAAAAAGATGCGTCGTATTGATCCAAACAAACTTGAACTTGAAGAACGCGTAGTTACGGTTAACCGTGTTGCGAAAGTTGTTAAAGGTGGACGTCGTTTCCGTTTCTCTGCTCTTGTAGTAGTAGGTGACAAAAACGGCCACGTTGGCTTTGGTACTGGTAAAGCTCAAGAAGTACCAGATGCAATCCGTAAAGCAATTGAAGATGCTAAGAAAAATTTAATCGAGGTACCAATGGTTGGTACTACGATTCCACACCAAGTAATCGGACACTTCGGTGCTGGTGAAATCCTTCTAAAGCCTGCTTCTGAAGGTACTGGGGTTATCGCTGGTGGTCCAGTTCGTGCGGTACTAGAATTAGCTGGTGTAGCTGATATCTTATCAAAATCTTTAGGTACTAACACACCAATTAACATGGTTCGTGCAACTTTGGACGGTTTAAAACAACTAAAACGTGCTGAAGACGTAGCTAAATTGCGTGGAAAATCAGTAGAAGAACTGTTAGGTTAAGGGAGGGAAAAATAATGGCTAATAAATTAGAAATTACCCTCACTCGCAGTGTGATTGGTCGTCCACAAGATCAAAAAGAAACTGTTAAAGCACTTGGTTTACGTAAAATTCACCAAACTGTTGAGCAACAAGATAATGCTGCTATTCGCGGTATGATCAATAAAGTTGCCCACCTTGTAACAGTTGTAGAAAAATAAATCGATTTTTTTCTTTTAATAAGGAGGTGCCAATATGAAACTTCATGAATTAAAACCTGCAGAAGGTTCTCGTCGTGAGCGCAAGCGTCTTGGACGTGGTATCGGTTCTGGGCAAGGTAAAACTGCTGGTAAAGGTCATAAAGGTCAAAACGCTCGTTCTGGTGGCGGTGTACGCCCTGGCTTCGAGGGTGGTCAAACACCTTTATTCCAACGTTTACCTAAACGTGGATTTACCAACATTAACCGCAAGGAATACGCTATTGTAAACCTTGATGCACTTAACCGTTTCGAAGACGGAACTGAAGTTACTCCAGAACTTCTTATTGAAACTGGTGTGGTTAGCAGTGAAAAAGCAGGAATCAAGATTCTTGCTAAAGGCAATGTTGAGAAAAAGCTTACTGTAAAAGCTCATAAATTCTCCTCTGCTGCAAAGGAAGCTATCGAAGCTGCCGGCGGTCAAACTGAGGTGATTTAATGTTTCAGACAATCTCCAATTTTATGCGCGTGGGTGATATAAGACGAAAAATCATATTCACCCTTTTAATGTTGATTGTATTTAGAATCGGGACATTTATTCCTGTTCCACATGTAAATACCGATATTTTAAAAGCACAAGATCAACTTAGTGTATTTGGAGTTTTGAATACATTTGGCGGTGGAGCGCTTAGCAACTTCTCCATCCTTGCCATGGGTATCATGCCGTATATTACAGCGTCTATTATCATTCAACTTTTACAGATGGATGTAGTACCGAAGTTTACGGAATGGTCAAAGCAAGGAGATGTAGGTCGTCGTAAGCTTGCTCAGTTTACTCGCTACTTTACGATCGTACTTGGATTCATCCAAGCGTTCGGAATGTCCTATGGTTTTAATAATCTTGCTGGTGGATTATTAATTGAAAAGCCTGGTATTGGAACCTATTTTTTAATTGCTACTGTATTAACAGGCGGAACGGCTTTCCTTTTATGGTTAGGTGAACAAATCACTTCAAAAGGAGTCGGAAATGGTATTTCGATTATCATCTTTGCTGGTATCGTTGCTAGCATTCCGAATATAGCTAACCAAATATATGCACAGCAGTTTCAAGATGCTGGGGATCAGCTTTTCTTAAATATCGTAACAGTTCTGTTGATCGTTTTAGCTGTAATTGCGATTATTGTTGGAACCATTTTTATTCAACAAGCTTTACGTAAAATCCCAATTCAATATGCAAAGAAAATGACTGCTGGTTCTTCGCCTGCTGGACAATCCACTCACTTACCTTTAAAGGTAAATGCTGCTGGTGTTATCCCTGTTATCTTTGCAGTTTCGTTTATTATTACTCCTAGAACGATTGCACAGTTCTTTGAGCAAAATAGCGTAACAATTTGGATTGAACGAATTTTTGATTATACACATCCAATTGGAATGGTCATCTATTGTGCGCTAATTATTGCGTTCACATATTTCTATGCATTCATTCAAGTAAACCCAGAACAAGTGGCTGAGAACTTGAAGAAGCAAGGTGGGTATATTCCTGGAATTCGTCCAGGTAAGAACACTCAAGAATTTTTAACTCGCGTATTATATCGCTTAACATTTGTTGGTGCGCTGTTCTTATCAGCCATTGCCATTCTTCCAGTCTTTTTTGTAAAGTTTGCGGGTCTTCCGGAATCTGCTCAAATTGGTGGAACGAGCTTGCTCATCGTTATCGGGGTTGCACTTGAAACAATGAAACAGCTTGAAGCTCAGCTTGTTAAGCGTCACTATAAAGGTTTTATAAAATAATTCGGATTTGGGGACTAATGTTCCCAAACACCGTTTTAGAGACTGAGGGGGAGCCAGAGTGAATTTAGTTTTGATGGGGCTGCCAGGTGCGGGAAAAGGCACTCAAGCTGAAAAAATCGTTGAAAAATATTCTATCCCTCATATCTCGACAGGAGATATGTTCCGTGCTGCTATGAAGGAAGGAACAGAACTAGGGTTAAAAGCTAAATCTTTCATGGATCAAGGTGCACTTGTTCCAGATGAAGTAACAATTGGTATTGTTCGTGAGAGATTAAGTAAAGATGACTGTCAAAAAGGATTCTTACTTGATGGTTTTCCTAGAACTGTTGCTCAGGCAGAAGCGCTAGAGAATATGCTTACTGAATTAGATAAGAAAATTGACTACTGTTTAAATATTGATGTAGACCACAATATTCTGATGGAACGTTTAACTGGTCGTCGTATTTGTAAAGAATGTGGAGCTACTTATCACTTGGTTTTCAATCCTCCTGCAAAGGATGGAACTTGTGACCGTTGTGGTGGAGAGCTTTATCAGCGTGCAGATGATAACGAAGAAACGGTTCATAACCGATTAGAAGTGAACATTCAACAGTCAGAACCTTTGCTTCATTTCTATGAAACAAAAGGTTACCTAAAAAATATTAATGGTCAACAAGATATTAATGATGTATTCAAAGATATTGACAGCCTTCTTCGGGAGCTTGCGTAAATGATTATTTGCAAGACTCCGCGTGAGATTGAAATAATGCGTGAAGCTGGTCGCATCGTTGCACTTACGCACCAGGAGTTAAAAAAGCATATCGTTCCCGGTATAACTACGAAGGAGCTGGATAAAGTTGCTGAAGCTTTTATAAGAAAGCATAATGCAATTCCTTCCTTTAAAGGCTATAACGGCTTTACAGGTAGCATCTGTGCTTCTGTAAATGAAGAACTCGTGCATGGAATTCCTGGAAATTGTGTATTGAACAACGGTGATATTATCAGTATTGATATCGGTGCTGAGTATAATGGCTATCATGGTGATTCAGCTTGGACTTATGCCGTAGGTTCCATTGATGAGGAGACACAGCGTCTATTAGATGTTACGGAGGAATCCTTATACAAGGGACTTTATGAAGCTAAGCCAGGTGATCGTCTGTCGAACATCTCCCACGCGATTCAAACTTATGTGGAAGCAAACGGGTTTTCAGTTGTACGCGAGTATGTAGGGCACGGAATAGGGCAAGACTTACATGAGGATCCACAAATTCCCCATTATGGTCCACCTAATAAAGGCCCGCGTTTAAAACCTGGGATGGTACTAGCGGTTGAGCCGATGGTGAATGCAGGAAGTCGTTATGTTAAGACCTTAGCTGACGATTGGACCGTTGTTACAGTTGATGGGCGTAGGTGTGCTCACTTTGAACATACCATTGCGATCACTGAAACGGGTTTTGAAATTCTTACAAAAGCTTAACTTGTAAAACCAAAGGAACTGTCAAGTGTTTAGTAATATTTTATTATTAAAATTGGGCAAATCCTTTTTAATATGCTATAATTATAAGGTTGCTAGAAAATTGTAGTGTATTAACCGGTCGTGTTGCATTGGAAAGCTACGATTTCTTTCAGTAAGTATTTAATGGATCATGTAACTGATGAGTAGAAGGGAGACTAGTTCTATGGCGAAAGATGATGTAATTGAAATTGAAGGTAAGGTTCTTGAAACTTTGCCTAACGCTATGTTTAAGGTAGAATTAGAAAATGGTCATACAGTACTAGCTCATGTTTCCGGTAAAATTCGTATGCACTTCATCCGTATTTTGCCTGGTGATAAAGTAACTGTTGAGCTATCCCCATATGACTTAACACGCGGAAGAATTACTTACCGCTTTAAATAATCTGTTGCACTCCGTAATATCAAGGAGGTTAGGATAATGAAAGTGAGACCATCTGTTAAGCCGATCTGCGAAAAGTGTAAAGTTATCCGTAGACGCGGCAAAGTTATGGTTATTTGTGAAAACCCTAAGCATAAACAAAAACAAGGCTAATAATGAGGGAGGTGCTCTAGTAAATGGCACGTATTGCAGGTGTAGATATTCCACGTGAAAAGCGTGTAGTAATCTCATTAACTTACATCTATGGTATTGGTAAAAATACTGCACAAAAAGTATTGGCTGAAGCTGGTGTTTCAGAGGAGACTCGTGTGCGTGATTTAACGGAAGAAGAGCTTAACAAAATCCGTGATATCGTTGATAAATTAAAGGTTGAAGGTGACCTTCGTCGTGAAATTTCTTTAAACATCAAGCGTTTAATGGAAATCGGTTCATACCGTGGTCTTCGTCATCGTCGTGGATTACCAGTTCGCGGACAAAACACGAAGAACAATGCACGTACTCGTAAAGGTCCACGTAAGACTGTAGCTAACAAGAAGAAATAATCGGTAAAGGAGGTACTTTAAATGGCTCGTAAAACTAATACTCGTAAGCGTCGTGTAAAAAAGAATATTGAACAAGGGATTGCTCATATCCGTTCTACATTCAATAACACGATTGTAACAATCACTGATGTTCATGGAAATGCTCTTTCATGGTCAAGTGCTGGTTCTTTAGGATTCAAAGGTTCTCGTAAATCTACTCCTTTTGCAGCACAAATGGCAGCTGAAACAGCAGCTAAATCATCTATGGAACATGGAATGAAAACTTTAGAAGTAACAGTTAAAGGACCTGGTGCAGGACGTGAAGCTGCTATCCGTGCTCTTCAAGCTGCTGGTCTAGAAGTTACTGCTATTAGAGACGTAACTCCAGTTCCTCATAACGGATGTCGTCCACCAAAACGTCGTCGTGTATAATTTTTCTGTATAGAAAAAAAATCCCTGTCTATAATGGGATATGATAAGAATTTTATACGTTTATACAGGATCATTTTTCCAGTTGTTGTGCACAAGCGGGAACGTATACAGGGGGAATTTCGGTTAAACAAAACTAACCGAGGTTTCGACGTTTTGAAGGAGGGTATATTTGATGATCGAAATAGAAAAACCAAAAATCGAAACGGTTGAGATCAGCGATGATGCCAAGTACGGGAAGTTCGTCGTAGAACCACTAGAACGTGGATATGGTACTACTTTGGGTAACTCCTTACGTCGTATCCTATTGTCGTCACTCCCAGGTGCGGCGGTCACATCGATTCAGGTCGATGGGGTGCTTCATGAATTCTCAACAATTGAAGGCGTCGTAGAAGATGTTACTTCTATTATTTTAAATATTAAGAAACTGGCACTGAAAATCTACTCTGATGAAGAGAAGACGCTTGAAATTGATGTGCAAGGTGAGGGAGTAGTGACTGCGGCTGACGTAACTCATGACAGTGATGTCGAGATATTAAACCCGGATCAACACATTGCGACCCTTGGTTCGAACGGCAATCTTCGCATGCGCTTAACTGCTAAGCGTGGAAGAGGGTATACACCTGCTGATCAGAACAAGAGAGAGGATCAACCAATCGGTGTTATTCCAATCGACTCCATCTACACTCCAGTTTCACGTGTTGTCTACCAAGTAGAAAACACTCGTGTCGGTCAATTGACTAACTATGATAAGTTAACTTTCGATGTATGGACTGATGGAAGCACTGGTCCTCAAGATGCTGTTGCACTTGGAGCGAAAATCTTAACTGAGCATTTAAACATCTTCGTTGGTTTAACTGATGAAGCACAAAATGCTGAGATCATGGTTGAAAAAGAAGAAGATCAAAAAGAAAAAGTACTTGAGATGACGATTGAAGAATTGGATTTATCCGTTCGTTCATACAATTGCTTAAAGCGTGCTGGCATCAATACTGTTCAAGAGCTTGCTAACAAGACTGAAGAGGATATGATGAAGGTACGTAACTTAGGTCGTAAGTCTCTTGAGGAAGTAAAACACAAACTTGAAGAGCTTGGATTAGGATTACGTAAAGACGATTGATCTTTGGTCAAACCTTTTACCATTCCAAGTCTTAAGCAACTAGAGATAAATGACTTCAACAAAGGAGGGAAACTTTCATGGGATACAGAAAGTTAGGACGCACTAGTGCTCAACGTAAGGCTATGTTACGTGATTTAACAACAGACTTAATCATTAATGAGCGTATTGAAACAACTGAAGCTCGTGCTAAAGAACTTCGTTCAGTAGTTGAGAAAATGATTACTCTTGGTAAGCGTGGGGACCTTCATGCTCGTCGTCAAGCATCTGCTTACGTTCGTCACGAAGTAGCTAACGCTGAAACTAACCAAGATGCTGTTCAAAAATTATTCAGTGACATCGCTGGCCGTTACGAAGAGCGTCAAGGCGGTTACACTAGAATCATGAAGCTTGGACCACGTCGTGGAGACGGAGCTCCAATGGTAATTATCGAATTAGTTTAATAGTTAGTACAGACAACAAGGGTGAAGGACAGTTTACACAGGAACTTGTTCTCTGCCCTTTTGCTGTAATGAGCCGTTGACTATCTAAAGTTCTAAGCCCAACGAGTGTTACGATGAGCGTGTATGTTATTTTTTTCACTTCTCGTCTAGCTCATGCGCCTTGCTCTCATTTGGAATGAAGAGGAGGCGCAGGCTTTATTTAGGAAAGAGCATTGAAATAAGAAGTCAATGAGACATTCATTCATGCCATCATACATATTATTTTTATTTATATTTTAACGGTGAATGGTCCATGTCTTCACTTTCAAAGCTCGCCAAGATTGGCGAGTTTTCTTTATAATATGGGGTTTTTCTTATAGGTTAGGTATGGTAGTTGAGAGGAGATGAGTAATTTGGTAACATCCATTGTTCAGATAGAGAATGTCTCTTTTAAATATGATCTTCAAGAGGAGTACGCCTTAAATGATGTCTCCTTTAACATAAATAAAGGCGAATGGCTTGCCATTGTCGGTCATAATGGATCTGGTAAGTCAACGCTTGCGAAACTTTTAAATGGTCTTCAGTTTGCTGAAAAAGGCTCCATTACTATTGGAGGAACAAAGTTATCTGAAGAAACGGTTTGGGATACCAGAAAAATGGTTGGGATGGTTTTCCAAAATCCAGACAATCAGTTTGTCGGTACGACTGTTCAGGATGACGTTGCCTTTGGACTGGAGAACCATGGAGTTCCTCGAGAGGAAATGATTATCCGCGTACAAGAAGCATTAGAACAAGTAAAGATGAGTCAGTTTCTATTACAAGAACCTCATCATCTTTCAGGTGGACAAAAGCAGCGTGTAGCTATAGCTTCTGTATTAGCTCTAAAACCGGCTATTATCGTTTTAGACGAGGCTACATCTATGCTTGACCCAAAAGGGCGCGAGCAGGTTCTAGAAACGATCCGGGAGCTTAAAAGTGATAATGAATTAACCGTCGTTTCTATTACACATGATTTAGAGGAAGCTGCTAAGGCTGATCGAATGATTGTTATGAATAGAGGACAGCTGTATAAAGAAGGTACCCCGAAGGAAATTTTTCAACTAGAAGAAGAGCTTATTTCATTAGGATTGGATATTCCTTTTTCCGTAAAACTTAGCAAGAAGTTAAAAGAGTTAGGCATGACCTTAGATAAACATTTTCTATCAGAAGAAGAGTTGGTGAAACAATTATGGACATCTCACTCCAAGAAGTAGAGTACAAATATTCAGCAAATACACCCTTTGAACGTCTTGCTTTAGTAGATGTCTCCATTGATATAAAAGCAGGAACTTTTTTGGCGATCATAGGTCATACCGGTTCTGGAAAATCCACCGTTATTCAGCATTTAAATGCCCTGTTAAAACCGACAAGTGGCAAGGTTGTAATTGGTGATCGAGTCATTACGAGCGATAAAAAGCAAAAGAATTTAAAGGAAGTAAGAAAAAGAGTGGGTATTGTTTTTCAATTCCCTGAACATCAGCTGTTTGAAGAAACCGTAGAAAAGGATATATGCTTTGGACCAATGAATTTTGGTGTTTCTGAATCGGAAGCAAAGGAGCGGGCAAAGGTTGCGATCCGACAAGTAGGCTTACAGGAGGGAATTCTTCAAAAATCTCCTTTTGATTTATCAGGAGGACAGATGAGAAGGGTAGCCATTGCCGGAGTTCTTGCCATGCAACCCGATGTAATTGTACTTGATGAGCCAACAGCGGGGCTAGATCCTCGTGGAAGAAAAGAAATAATGGATATGTTTTATTCCTTGCATAAAGAACGAAGCCTTTCTACCATTCTTGTTACTCATAGTATGGAGGATGCAGCCCTTTACGCTGACCAGATTGCAATTATGCACCAAGGCCGTGTATACAGGAAAGGAAATCCTACTGAGATATTCAGCGACCCTGAGGGGCTGTTTGAGCTTGGGCTTGATGTTCCTGAGGTGGTTCGCTTTCAACGAAAGTTTGAGGCCGAATTTGGACAACCACTAGGGAAAACATGTTTAACCATCGAAGAATTATCCGAAACGATTGTTAAACATATGCAGGGAGGAACTAAATAATGGATAAAATGATATTTGGTCGTTATATACCTGCTGACTCTGTGTTGCATCGTATGGATCCACGTTCCAAACTCGTTCTAATTTTTTTATTTGTTTGTGTCGTGTTTCTAGCAAATAATGCTTTAACGTATGGAACTTTACTGGTGTATACACTTATCATGCTTTCTTTATCTAAAATATCTATTCGATTTATCATGGCAGGTTTAAAGCCGGTTTTGTGGTTAGTTGTCTTTACATTGCTTCTTCATCTCTTTTTAACGAAGGAAGGGAATCTCCTGTTTCAATGGGGGTGGATCGAAGTATATGAAGAAGGAATCAAGCAAGGTCTATTTATTTCATTGCGTTTCTTTTTGCTTATTCTTATGACTTCTCTTTTAACCTTAACAACTACACCTATTGAAATAACAGATGGCTTAGAAGAGCTTCTTGGACCGTTAAAGAGAGTGAAATTTCCGGTCCATGAACTTGCGTTAATGATGTCTATATCCTTAAGATTCATTCCAACTCTTATGCAAGAGACAGATAAAATAATGAAGGCACAGTCTGCTCGAGGTGTCGACTTTACTGGAGGACCGGTAAAGGATCGTGTAAAGGCAATCATCCCATTGCTTATTCCTCTATTTATTTCTTCATTTAAACGTGCAGAGGAGCTTGCTATTGCGATGGAGGCAAGGGGATACCGTGGCGGTGAGGGGAGAACGAAGTATCGACAATTAAGCTGGGGAGCCAGAGATACATCTATGCTACTTGCCTTAGGGCTAGTTACGGCTTTACTAGCAGTCTTACGAGGGTAGAGGTATGGTTCTCATGAAGAGATATAAGTGTAAAATATCTTATGATGGGACGGCCTTTCATGGCTACCAGGTTCAGCCTAATAAGCGTACGATTCAATCAGAGCTTGAAGCAGCCCTTACAAAGCTCCACAAAGGTAGAGAAGTAAAGGTTACCGCTTCCGGTCGTACAGATGCAGGTGTGCATGCAAAGGGGCAGGTAATTCATTTCGATTCAGACCTGTCCATTCCCTTATCAAGGTGGCAACTAGCGTTACATGGAGCTTTACCAAGTGAGATTGCCATTTTAGAGGTGGAGGAAGTGACTCTAGACTTTCATTCACGTTTTGATGCAATCGGAAAAGAGTATCGGTATTTTATTGATAACCGAAAAATTCGTGATCCGTTTCAAAGGAATTACTCGTATCATTTTCCTTACCCTTTGGACCTAGATAGGATAAAAGAAGCTTGTACCCATTTTATTGGTGAGTACGATTTTACTAGCTTTTGTTCCGCGAAGACAGAGGTCGTGGATCGTGTAAGAACGATATATGATCTAGATATTTTATCTGAGGGTGAACAGCTGGTATTTCGTTTTCGAGGAAATGGATTTCTGTATAATATGGTTCGTATCATTGTTGGAACCCTTATACAGGTAGGGAATGGGGAAATTAGGCCCGACTCTATTCCAGGAATTCTAGAAAAGCGAGACCGAACATTTGCTGGGAAAACAGCTCCCTCGCAAGGGTTATACCTGTGGAAAGTGTTTTATGAGTAGAATCGTAGTTAAAAAGTAGAAAAGATTAATAAAAAAATTCTATGACAACTATTCCTGGTGTAACATTTCCTTGACATCAGGACAGATGCAGTATATGATATCAGATGTATGTATTTTAATCCCATGATAAGCCCCGTTAACTTATTATGTCGAGATATACGTAAAACATGACTGAACACATGTCGGAACACGTGTGGAATGCATGTCAGAACAAATTTTATGAATGTATAATTTAGGAGGGAACTATTCAATGCGTACAACGTTTATGGCTAATTCAAACAATATTGAACGTAAATGGTACGTGATTGATGCAGAAGGCAAAACTCTTGGACGTCTTGCTTCAGAAGTTGCATCAATTCTACGTGGAAAACATAAACCAACTTTCACACCACATGTTGACACTGGTGATAACGTAATTCTAATCAATGCTTCAAAGATCGAGTTAACTGGTAAGAAGTTAACTGACAAGATCTACTACCGTCACACTATGCACCCAGGTGGTTTAAAAACTAGAACGGCTCTTGAAATGCGTACAAACTACGCTGAAAGAATGTTAGAGCTAGCTATTAAAGGCATGCTTCCTAAAAATTCTTTAGGTCGTCAAATGTTCAGAAAGTTACACGTATACGCTGGTAGCGAGCATCCGCACCAAGCACAACAACCTGAAGTTTACGAACTTCGTGGATAATTAAAGGGAGGGTATTATATTGGCACAGGTTCAATACATTGGTACTGGTCGTCGTAAAAGCTCCGTTGCACGTGTTCGTCTAGTTCCAGGCAGCGGTAAAATTACAATTAACGATCGTGACATCACTGATTACATTCCATTCGAAGCACTACGTGAAGTAGTAAAGCAACCATTAAACGCAACAGAAACTCTAGGTAGCTATGATATTCTTGTTAACGTTAATGGTGGAGGTTACACTGGTCAAGCTGGCGCTATCCGCCACGGTATCGCTCGTGCGTTACTAAACGTTGACCCAGAATACCGTCCAACACTTAAGCGTGCTGGCTTATTAACTCGTGACGCTCGTATGAAAGAACGTAAGAAATACGGTCTTAAAGGCGCTCGTCGTGCACCTCAGTTCTCAAAGCGTTAATTTTACGCTTATCAAGGACTCTCAACCATTGGTTGGGGGTCTTTTTATTTTATAAACAAAAGACCTCCTCTTAAGTATATGAATGATTACTCTACAAAATGAACAGGTAAAGTGATTGTAACCATCGTTCCTTCCTCTTCTTTACTTGATATTTCCATCCTACCACCATGTGACTCGATAATTTTAAAGCTCGTCATCATACCTAAACCCGTTCCTTTTTGTTTCGTTGTATAAAAGGGTATGCCGATATTTTGAAGTAAATCTTCTGGGATACCACAGCCTTGGTCCATAATTTTTAAATAAACCTGCCCGTTTTGAGAATTTCCTATAAACACATGAATATCTCCGCCTGATGGCATCGATTCAATCGCATTTTTTATTAGGTTAATGAATACTTGTTTTAACTGGTGTGCAACACAGTACACTAGGGGAATAGCCTCTGTATTGACATGAATGTTCACTCGGTTTATTAGTGCTTGTGAATTGAGTAGTTTCGTCACATCATGAAGGATGTCTGTTAGGTTCTCATAATGAAAATGCTGAACTTGTGGTTTGGCCGCCATTAGTAACTCACCAGTAATCTGTTCAATACGTGCAATCTCATCTGCCATAATTTCATAATAGGACATTTCTTTGCTTGGGGCAGATGACCTCATGATTTGGAGAAAGCCCTTTAGAGCTGTAAGTGGGTTACGTATTTCGTGTGCGATCGAAGCAGAGAGTTGACCAACTGCTGAAAGTTTTTCAGACTTAATGAGCTGGAGCTCAGTGGCCTTCTGATCCGTGATATCCTTGGCAATCCCATATACACCCACTACCTCATGATCAACTATAATGGGGATATTTGTAACACTCACGTGAACCACTCGCCCATCTTTATGTAAAGCCTTCGTTTCATAATTTTGAGTATAACCTGCTGCTGCCTTTTCATAGTGACTTCTGGTTCTTTGTAATTCTGCTTCTTCAACAAGGGGAAGGTAAGATGATTGGAGAAATTCTTTTTCTGTATAGCCTAACAAGCGCTTCATAGCTGAGTTAACACTAAGGTAATTTCCTTCTAAATCAAAAGAGAAGACAGCATCAGGATTTTGTTCGAATAGGGATTTATAATGTTGCTGTTTTTCTGAAGCAGATTTCTTTTCTGTTGTAACATCTAAAAAGTATACAGAGAGGCCATTGGAAGATGGATAGGCTCTTACATCAAACCAAGTATTTAGCGGAGGAAAAAAAGAACTAAATGTAACTGGTACTTGTTCCTTTACAGCTTTATTGTACTGATCGTAGAAAGCTAAATATACTGCCTCGGGGAATTCAAACCAAATGTTTTTACCTATAAGATCATCTCGATTTCTGAAAAGTAATCGTGCTGCTTCAGAGTTAATGTAAGTGAAGTTCCAATTTGTATCAACCGAGAAGAAACCATCTGTTATTCGATCTAATATTTCAAGTGCATCAATTTCGAGTTGGTTCATACTTATACCCTGCCTTATCTAAAATTTTCCATCTGGTAACAAGTTCTAGATTTTGTAGCATATTCCTGCCTGGAATTATTTCATCTCTTTTAATTCCTTGTAAAAATTAATAGAAAATGTGTAGAAAAATTAACCAAAAAAATTGGAAGGCGAATTCAGTAGCAAATTTGTATGTCTCTCTTTTCGTCGTTAAAGAATAACCGAAAGGGGTGACAATGCGGTGAATGTGATTACAACCTTTAAAGATAAAAAACGTGAAAAACAGTTGAAATATGAAAAATCAGTCTTAAGAGAAATCTCACTAAAAACGTTAAAGGAAAGAGTGAAACAATATTTTGGTTCATCTCGTATAACTGCTAATTTAATGACGCAATCAGGCATAGAAGAGGCTTGTTATGATGTAGCAATTGAAGCTTATCTTCTAGGTGCACACTTTAGTAAATTCGGGTTTTATGGAGAGTCAGTAGACAGTATTAAGGATCGATGTCATAAAGAGGAAAAACATTTAATCGATACACTTTATAATTTCCTCCTTTATTGGGGAAAGGGAACGGAAGGAGTTTATAGTGAGTCCCTTTATTACTTGTGTGAGCAGTATGTAGAAAGTTGGTGGCATGAAGGCTTTCGTACAGGAGAAAGAAGACATAAATTAAGGCTCCATTAACTCAAGGTTCTATTATCCCATCTTGTCCCATATATTAAAGTGAATATTGGACGGATGGGAAGGACTGACGCATAGAGATGAGCAAAAGAGCCAAAATCATTGCTTTTACCGTTGGACTAGTTATTTTATTTTTTATTCTTCAGTACGATTATTTTAAAACAAAAGAATCATGGAGTTCTTGGAGTCTTCCGCTTTCTGGCCAAATTATCTTATTAGATCCTGGTCATGGTGGACCTGATGGGGGAGCTGGGGAAGAAGGGGCCCTTGAAAAGGATATTGCATTAAGTGTATCGAAAAAATTAAGAGACTATCTTCAAGAGCAAGGTGCTTTAGTTATAATGACTAGAGAGGAAGATAAGGACTTAGCAGAGGGTGGAACTAGAGGATATAGTAGGAGAAAAACGGAGGATCTAAAAAAGCGTTTAGCCATGATCAATGAATCGGAAGCAAACTTTTTTGTTAGCATCCATCTAAATTCAATTCCTTCACAGAAATGGAGTGGTGCACAGACGTTTTACGCACCACAGTTAAAGGAAAATGCTAAGGCTGCAAAATTCATTCAGGACGAGCTTCGAATCAATCTTGAAAATACGGATCGAAAAGCAAAACCGTTAAGTTCTGTGTATATTTTGAAAAATGCACAGAAACCAGGGGTATTAGTGGAGGTTGGCTTTTTATCAAATCCAACTGAAAAGCAGTTGTTAAAGACCGAGGAATATCAAGAAAAGGTGGCAGCTTCCATCTATAAAGGACTGCTAAGATATTTCTCAAATGAAAATGAATTAATTGAAGCGGAGTAAGAAGGTGAACTAAGCCACCTTCTTTTTTTCTTATATAAGAGTGTGATGCAGTTAACTGTATATACAGAGTATTATGTTATAATAAGAAATGCAAACGAATTCAAAAAGGCGGTGTAAACGTTGTTAACAGAAGCAAAAGTGATTGAACTATTACAAAGTGTGGAAGAACCATTTTTACATAAGACATTAGATGAATTAAATGCCATTGAAGAAGTAAAGATTAAAGAAGAGAAAAAACATGTAAGTGTTAAAATAGGAATTGCAAAAACAGGAACAGCAGAACAGCTACAGTTACAGATGAAAATAGTAAACCTATTAAAGGGAGCGGGTGCAGAGTCAGTCGGAATTCGTTTTTCTGAACTGTCACAAGAAACTCTTGATAAGTTCCGTTCTACTCAGGAGGAAGAATCCCAAGGTCTTTTATCACCAGGAAGTAAGACAACCTTTATTGCTATTGCTAGCGGGAAAGGTGGAGTAGGAAAATCGACGGTTTCAGTGAATCTTGCTGTTTCTTTAGCAAGATTAGGGAAAAAAGTTGGGCTAGTGGATGCGGATATTTACGGATTTAGTGTACCAGATATGATGGGCATAACGAAGCGCCCAGCCGTACGTGGGGAAAAAATAATACCAGTCGAACGCTTCGGTGTAAAAGTCATCTCTATGGGCTTTTTTGTTGAAGATAACTCTCCTATCATCTGGCGAGGACCGATGCTTGGAAAGATGCTGAACAGCTTTTTCAATGAAGTTGAATGGGGAGAGTTAGATTATTTACTACTAGACTTACCTCCTGGAACAGGTGATGTAGCTCTTGATGTACATAGCATGCTTCCAGCCTGTAAAGAGGTTATCGTCACAACTCCACATCCAACAGCTGCTTTTGTTGCTGCGAGAGCGGGTGCCATGGCGCTTAAAACGGATCACGAGATTTTAGGTGTGGTTGAAAATATGTCTTATTTTGAAAGTAAGCTAACTGGAGAAAAGGAATATGTGTTCGGACAAGGTGGAGGAGAAAAGCTTGCTGATGAGCTTCAAACGAAGGTACTTGGCAAGTTACCTCTTGGCCAGCCTGATTGGAATGAAGATGATTTTGCTCCATCTATATATCACGAAGACCATAAGCTTGGTCAAATATATAAAGAAATCGCAGGTACGATCATCGAGTCACTTGGTAAATAGTGAATTAGGAAAACCTCTCCACTTGGAGAGGTTTTTTATGCATGGAGAGTTTGATCTTTATAAATTGTTTGCTAAAAAGCTGCTGATTCCTGTATCCGGGATTTAAGGGTCCCCGCTAACGGGGGATCATGCTAAGTACCCGAGCGCGCGAATAATAATAGTCGGAGAAATTCCGCCTAATTGGTAATTATTATTAAAACAAGGTTCAATAGACGGAGAGATTCCGCCTATTGACTCGAAAAAGTCGAAAATGGAGGATTTTTCTTTACATAAGCGGAAAACCTCCCCCTATTTCCCCGAAAAGGAGCTACATTCTTTATTTAACCGAAAAATCTCCGCTTATTTCTTTTTAATATTACGAACGTCGTTCTACACGTATTTTAAGAAAAGCACTAGAACGCTTTAATTGAAAGCAGAGCCGCATTTCTATGCCCCTGTCCCTTCTTCTTTTGCTTCTTCCTTACTTCCGCTTTGTTCAGCTACCTCTTCTACCGCTTTTAAAATGAGATCTTGAATTTTTGCCTTGAATAAAGGGCTTTCGAATGTTTCGGTCATAACCGCTTGAACATGCTTTCTGTATTCGGCGCTTTTTAAGATGGTTGTTACTTCTTTTTCAAGTTCCGGGTCTTTTAGTACATCAATCATCATGGTTCGATACTCTGGATCCTTCATTAAATCTTTTAAAAGGGTTTCGTTTTCTGTTCTCATGCTTTTAGCTACACTTTCAGAGAACTTTGGATCTTCAAAGGACTTCTTCCAGAATGCAGTCCCTTGATCTGAGGTTAATGCTTTTTCAACTGTATCTGAAACAACTGCTTGGTCCATGATCAACGTTTCCTTCATGGTTTCATCATTCATCACATCTTTTATAGCTTTTTTTCCATCATCAGTCTTTAAAATATCAACTACCATTTTTTTTGTTTCTTCGTAATCCATTTGGCTGCTTGTGTCCACTTCAGCACAACCAGTAAGAAGTAACCCACTTATTAAAAGAGGGAGCACTAAAGACTTTTTAGGCATGATTAACGCTCCTTTCGATAGTAACTATAGTATATGATGAAGAAAAACGACAAAAATTATACGTTTCCTACTCGAACCTAGATTTTTCATACTTTGGTTGGTACAATCAATAAGGAATGATTACATAATTGGGGGAAATTACGTTGAATAGCCGTAACTTGGTAAGGTTGTTTTTCTCGACGCTTATAATCGGGGGAGTGACAACAGGAATCGTTGGCTTCATTGTTCGTTGGAAAGAATTTGAGCCGTTTTTTACTGATTTTCAGATAGTTGAAATATTATCAATCTTAGCATGGTTAGTAGGGGTTGGTTTGATATTCAGCCTTATTAGTCAAATGGGCTTCTTTGCCTACTTAACAGTTCATCGTTTTGGTTTAGGTATATTTAAATCAGTAAAGCTTTGGAATGGTGTACAAGTGCTACTTATCTTTTTTGTCCTTTTTGACTTGGTTTATTTACGATTTAATGCTTTTTCTGAAAAAGGAGACAGTCTGATACCTTATTTAGGACTTGCTTCATTTATTGCTGTTAGTGGGTTCGTTGTGGCATATTATAAAGCGAAGCTTACAAATAAAGAAGCGTTTATACCTGCACTTTTCTTTATGATTGTTGTTACTGTGTTAGAATGGGTACCCATTCTTCGAGTAAATGAAAATAGTTGGTTATACTTAATGATTTTCCCTTTGTTAATTTGTAATGCCTATCAGTTATTAGCATTACCAAAATTTATTTCAAATAGTGAAAAGAGTAAAAAAGCCGTCTAAAATGAACGGCTTTATTATTTTATTTCTTTTGAAGACGAAGTCGCATTTGCTATCATTTCGGAAACAGATACGAGTTTTAATCCTTTTTTATTAATATCATCAATAATAGATGGAAGGGCAGCGGCTGTCTGTTTGGCAGAATCTGATGCGTGAAGGAGAATAATATCTCCCTTGGTAGCTTTAGCTGCATTTTCTTGTATGATCTCGACACCTGGATTAGTCCAGTCTTTTGAGTCGATACTCCAATGGATTACAGTAAGTCCAAAACGGTCTGCTACTTTTAAGGTTTTTTGATCAAAATGCCCTGTAGGAGCTCGTAAAAGTTTTATATCCTTTATACCGAGTTTCCTAAAAGCCTCTTGAGCCCTTGAGATATCCTTTACAATTTTGTTTTCTTCTAGCTCGGTATAATCTTCATAATTATATCCCAGCATTCCAATCTCATATCCTTCTTTCACAATTCGATCCACAATATGTGGATGCCTTTCTGCCCAAGAACCTGATAAAAAGAAAGTCGCTGATTTTACATTTTTACTTTTTAGGATATCCAAAATCGGCTCTGCTTTTTCATCCCCCCATCCAATATTAAAGCTAACAGCTAAGTCTTTTTCTCCCTTATAAACTGCCTTTGGACCGTCTTTTCCTGAAAACGCTGGTACATTTACGTAATTTTCTAAGTACAAAAACCAAGCTGTGAAAAATGCTGCGACTCCTACAAGGATAAATTGTTTTAATGATTTGCCATTTAATACATAGAAAAAGTTCATCCTCTCACCTCGTCCCAAACACTACTTGTCTCAAATCTATTCAAAAAGAATTTGATTTATGCTTATAAAATGGTGAAATTAGGAACACACTACAATAACTAAATTGTTAAAGGAGTGTACATGTTTTATGCTAGGATTGTTAATCAATGAAAAAGAAGTAAAAGAGATCGAGTACCTGATAAAGAGAGAAATGGATGAGATCTTGTTTGATTTAAAAGATAACCGAATTGATCATATTGTAAAAAGAGCAATGGAGGAAAGATATAAAATTCTATTTACGCTATTTAAGCGTGTAGCACCAGCAAAAGAATGTCTGAAGTACATAAGGTCTTCCAATCAAAGAAAAGAAAAAAAGGGATAAAAACTGTTGACTTATTTTTTATAACTTGTTATATTAATAAACGTCGCTGCTGAACAACGAATTAATGAAAAAAAGTTTTTCAAAAAAAGTTGTTGACGAGCGGATGGTTAAGTGGTATATTAATAAAGTCGCTTTTTGGCGAAAGAGAAACAAATTGTTCTTTGAAAACTAAACAAATCATACGTCAACAAAAATGATTAGTGTTGAAAAATACACTAGCCAACGTTTTAACTTTAAGAGCTAATCTTACTCTTTATTGGAGAGTTTGATCCTGGCTCAGGACGAACGCTGGCGGCGTGCCTAATACATGCAAGTCGAGCGGATCTTTGGGAGCTTGCTCCCAAAGGTTAGCGGCGGACGGGTGAGTAACACGTGGGCAACCTGCCTATGAGACTGGGATAACTCCGGGAAACCGGGGCTAATACCGGATAATTCTTTTCTACACATGTAGAAAAGCTGAAAGATGGTTTCGGCTATCACTCATAGATGGGCCCGCGGCGCATTAGCTAGTTGGTGAGGTAACGGCTCACCAAGGCGACGATGCGTAGCCGACCTGAGAGGGTGATCGGCCACACTGGGACTGAGACACGGCCCAGACTCCTACGGGAGGCAGCAGTAGGGAATCTTCCGCAATGGACGAAAGTCTGACGGAGCAACGCCGCGTGAGTGATGAAGGTTTTCGGATCGTAAAACTCTGTTGTTAGGGAAGAACAAGTACCGGAGTAACTGCCGGTACCTTGACGGTACCTAACCAGAAAGCCACGGCTAACTACGTGCCAGCAGCCGCGGTAATACGTAGGTGGCAAGCGTTGTCCGGAATTATTGGGCGTAAAGCGCGCGCAGGTGGTCTCTTAAGTCTGATGTGAAAGCCCCCGGCTCAACCGGGGAGGGTCATTGGAAACTGGGAGACTTGAGTGCAGGAGAGAAGAGTGGAATTCCACGTGTAGCGGTGAAATGCGTAGAGATGTGGAGGAACACCAGTGGCGAAGGCGACTCTTTGGCCTGTAACTGACACTGAGGCGCGAAAGCGTGGGGAGCAAACAGGATTAGATACCCTGGTAGTCCACGCCGTAAACGATGAGTGCTAAGTGTTAGAGGGTTTCCGCCCTTTAGTGCTGCAGCAAACGCATTAAGCACTCCGCCTGGGGAGTACGGCCGCAAGGCTGAAACTCAAAGGAATTGACGGGGGCCCGCACAAGCGGTGGAGCATGTGGTTTAATTCGAAGCAACGCGAAGAACCTTACCAGGTCTTGACATCCTCTGACAACCCTAGAGATAGGGCGTTCCCCTTCGGGGGACAGAGTGACAGGTGGTGCATGGTTGTCGTCAGCTCGTGTCGTGAGATGTTGGGTTAAGTCCCGCAACGAGCGCAACCCTTGATCTTAGTTGCCAGCATTCAGTTGGGCACTCTAAGGTGACTGCCGGTGACAAACCGGAGGAAGGTGGGGATGACGTCAAATCATCATGCCCCTTATGACCTGGGCTACACACGTGCTACAATGGGTGGTACAAAGGGCAGCAAAACCGCGAGGTCGAGCCAATCCCATAAAACCACTCTCAGTTCGGATTGTAGGCTGCAACTCGCCTACATGAAGCTGGAATCGCTAGTAATCGCGGATCAGCATGCCGCGGTGAATACGTTCCCGGGCCTTGTACACACCGCCCGTCACACCACGAGAGTTTGTAACACCCGAAGTCGGTGGGGTAACCGTAAGGAGCCAGCCGCCTAAGGTGGGACAGATGATTGGGGTGAAGTCGTAACAAGGTAGCCGTATCGGAAGGTGCGGCTGGATCACCTCCTTTCTAAGGAAAATTGAGGCTTATGACCTTCGGTCAAAGCTAACAACCGTTGATGATATGATTTGTTTAGTTTTGAGAGAGCAATCTCTCTATGATAATCGTTCTTTGAAAACTAGATAATGATAAATGAAGAAAACCAAGAAATACCGAGTAATCGCCATTTTAGTTTTCTCTCTAATTTATTAGAGAAATTCTTTTTAACCATAGGTTAAGTTAGAAAGGGCGCACGGTGGATGCCTTGGCACTAGGAGCCGATGAAGGACGGTACTAACACCGATATGCTTCGGGGAGCTGTAAGTAAGCTTTGATCCGGAGATTTCCGAATGGGGAAACCCTCTATCCGTAATGGGATAGAATCTTTACCTGAATACATAGGGTAATGAAGGCAGACCCGGGGAACTGAAACATCTAAGTACCCGGAGGAATAGAAAGCAAACGCGATTCCCTGAGTAGCGGCGAGCGAAACGGGATTAGCCCAAACCAAGAGGCTTGCCTCTTGGGGTTGTAGGACACTCTATACGGAGTTACAAAGGAATGAAGTAGACGAATCGATCTGGAAAGGTCAGTCATAGAAGGTAACAACCCTGTAGTTGAAACTTCGTTCCCTCCCTGAGTGAATCCTGAGTACGGCGGAACACGTGAAATTCCGTCGGAAGCAGGGAGGACCATCTCCCAAGGCTAAATACTACCTAGTGACCGATAGTGAACCAGTACCGTGAGGGAAAGGTGAAAAGCACCCCGGAAGGGGAGTGAAAGAGATCCTGAAACCGTGTGCCTACAAGTAGTTAGAGCCCTGTGTATTTTTCCTTTGGATAAATACCGGGTGATAGCGTGCCTTTTGTAGAATGAACCGGCGAGTTACGATTACATGCGAGGTTAAGTTGATAAGACGGAGCCGTAGCGAAAGCGAGTCTGAATAGGGCGAATGAGTATGTGGTCGTAGACCCGAAACCAGGTGATCTACCCATGTCCAGGGTGAAGTCCAGGTAACACTGGATGGAGGCCCGAACCCACGCACGTTGAAAAGTGCGGGGATGAGGTGTGGGTAGCGGAGAAATTCCAATCGAACTTGGAGATAGCTGGTTCTCTCCGAAATAGCTTTAGGGCTAGCCTCATGTAGTAAGAGTCTTGGAGGTAGAGCACTGTTTGGACTAGGGGCCCTCATCGGGTTACCGAATTCAGACAAACTCCGAATGCCAAAGACTTATCCATGGGAGTCAGACTGCGAGTGATAAGATCCGTAGTCGAAAGGGAAACAGCCCAGACCACCAGCTAAGGTCCCAAAGTATACGTTAAGTGGCAAAGGATGTGGAGTTGCTTAGACAACCAGGATGTTGGCTTAGAAGCAGCCACCATTTAAAGAGTGCGTAATAGCTCACTGGTCGAGTGACTCCGCGCCGAAAATGTAACGGGGCTAAACGTATCACCGAAGCTGTGGATTGACATCTTTGATGTCAGTGGTAGGAGAGCGTTCTAAGGGCGTTGAAGCTAGACCGGAAGGACTGGTGGAGCGCTTAGAAGTGAGAATGCCGGTATGAGTAGCGAAAGATGGGTGAGAATCCCATCCACCGAATGCCTAAGGTTTCCTGAGGAAGGCTCGTCCGCTCAGGGTTAGTCGGGACCTAAGCCGAGGCCGAAAGGCGTAGGCGATGGACAACAGGTTGATATTCCTGTACCACCAAATTACCGTTTGAGTGATGGGGGGACGCAGGAGGATAGGGTAAGCGCGCTGTTGGATATGCGCGTCCAAGCAGTTAGGCTGATCACGAGGCAAATCCCGTGATCAAAAGGCTCGAGCTGTGATGGCGAGGGAAATATAGTACCGAAGTTCCTGATTCCACACTGCCAAGAAAAGCCTCTAGCGAGGTAACAGGTGCCCGTACCGCAAACCGACACAGGTAGGCGAGGAGAGAATCCTAAGGTGAGCGAGAGAACTCTCGTTAAGGAACTCGGCAAAATGACCCCGTAACTTCGGGAGAAGGGGTGCTCTTCAGGGTGAATAGCCCAGAAGAGCCGCAGTGAATAGGCCCAGGCGACTGTTTAGCAAAAACACAGGTCTCTGCGAAGCCGCAAGGCGAAGTATAGGGGCTGACGCCTGCCCGGTGCTGGAAGGTTAAGAGGAGGGGTTAGCTCACGCGAAGCTCTGAATCGAAGCCCCAGTAAACGGCGGCCGTAACTATAACGGTCCTAAGGTAGCGAAATTCCTTGTCGGGTAAGTTCCGACCCGCACGAAAGGCGTAACGATCTGGGCACTGTCTCAACGAGAGACTCGGTGAAATTATAGTACCTGTGAAGATGCAGGTTACCCGCGACAGGACGGAAAGACCCCGTGGAGCTTTACTGTAGCCTGATATTGAATTTTGGTACAGCTTGTACAGGATAGGTAGGAGCCTGAGAAGCCGGAGCGCTAGCTTCGGTGGAGGCGTCGGTGGGATACTACTCTGGCTGTATTGAAATTCTAACCCTCACCCCTGATCGGGGTGGGAGACAGTGTCAGGTGGGCAGTTTGACTGGGGCGGTCGCCTCCTAAAAAGTAACGGAGGCGCCCAAAGGTTCCCTCAGAATGGTTGGAAATCATTCGTAGAGTGTAAAGGCACAAGGGAGCTTGACTGCGAGACCTACAAGTCGAGCAGGGACGAAAGTCGGGCTTAGTGATCCGGTGGTTCCGCATGGAAGGGCCATCGCTCAACGGATAAAAGCTACCCCGGGGATAACAGGCTTATCTCCCCCAAGAGTCCACATCGACGGGGAGGTTTGGCACCTCGATGTCGGCTCATCGCATCCTGGGGCTGTAGTCGGTCCCAAGGGTTGGGCTGTTCGCCCATTAAAGCGGTACGCGAGCTGGGTTCAGAACGTCGTGAGACAGTTCGGTCCCTATCCGTCGTGGGCGTAGGAAATTTGAGAGGAGCTGTCCTTAGTACGAGAGGACCGGGATGGACGCACCGCTGGTGTACCAGTTGTCTTGCCAAAGGCATCGCTGGGTAGCTATGTGCGGAAGGGATAAGTGCTGAAAGCATCTAAGCATGAAGCCCCCCTCAAGATGAGATTTCCCATAGCGCAAGCTAGTAAGATCCCTGAAAGATGATCAGGTTGATAGGTCAGAGGTGGAAGCGCGGCGACGTGTGGAGCTGACTGATACTAATCGATCGAGGACTTAACCAAGAAAAGCGGAAGCGCCTTGAACAGACGCGACAAGCATAAGACGAATCACGCAAGAAGGCCTGCCTTCTGGAGGGATTTGGCTTATGACCTCGAGCGGCTAGGCGCTGTAGCTGGACAACGATGAAACGTATTTCTTTCTTCTTCATTCATTATCTAGTTTTGAGAGAATGCTTAAAAATTTCTCTTGAAAAAACGCGAAAAACTATTATAATAAATAGTGTCGCATAAATAGTCTGGTGGCGATAGCGAAAAGGTCACACCCGTTCCCATACCGAACACGGAAGTTAAGCTTTTCAGCGCCGATGGTAGTTGAGGGTTTCCCTCTGTGAGAGTAGGACGTCGCCAGGCGTTAATATTTTATCGTTCCACAGTAGCTCAGTTGGTAGAGCATTCGGCTGTTAACCGAACGGTCGCAGGTTCGAGTCCTGCCTGTGGAGCCATTTTCATAAGACAACCTCTTATGAGCTCTTTGGAATGCTTCCATAGCTCAGCAGGTAGAGCACTTCCATGGTAAGGAAGAGGTCACCGGTTCGAATCCGGTTGGAAGCTCTCTGTTTTATAGATTACTAGTACGGCCCCTTGGTCAAGCGGTTAAGACACCGCCCTTTCACGGCGGTAACACGGGTTCGAATCCCGTAGGGGTCACCAAGTTTTTTAACGAAGTGAAAATAACCAAGTTTTTTTACGAAGTGAAAATAACCAAGTTTTTTCGCAAAGTGAAAATAACATTCTATTTCGGAGGATTAGCTCAGCTGGGAGAGCACCTGCCTTACAAGCAGGGGGTCGGCGGTTCGATCCCGTCATCCTCCATCAAGACTACTTTTCACTTCTGTGAAAAGTAGTCTTCCTAATAAGCCGGCGTAGCTCAATTGGTAGAGCAACTGACTTGTAATCAGTAGGTTGGGGGTTCAAGTCCTCTCACCGGCACCATGCTTCATTTAGAATAATGGAGGGGTAGCGAAGTGGCTAAACGCGGCGGACTGTAAATCCGCTCCCTTGGGTTCGGCGGTTCGAATCCGTCCCCCTCCACCATTTAAATTACATAGTAAGTCTAAAACTGGACAAACTAAAAGTGTCCTTTTTATTTTGACTTTTGGGCTATAGCCAAGCGGTAAGGCAACGGACTTTGACTCCGTCATGCGTTGGTTCGAATCCAGCTAGCCCAGTTGGAAAAAGCGGAAGCAACTTGAATAGGGGCGACTGGTATAAGGCGAAGGCTGTAGGAGGTGCTGACCTCTGGAGACTTTGCCTTATAACCCCGAGCCCCTAGTTGCTGTAGCTAGACACTAATATCTTGAGCCATTAGCTCAGTCGGTAGAGCATCTGACTTTTAATCAGAGGGTCGAAGGTTCGAGTCCTTCATGGCTCATTTAAACCTTAGGAGTATTTCCTAAGGTTTTTTTGTACGTAAAGTTATTTGAAAATTGGATATTTACTGCATATTTATGCGTGATTTTGTCGAGTTGAGTCACAGACATAGAAATGTATACAATAGGAGGGAGAACAGACAGGGGGTTAGAGGATGAAAAAACTATCTATTATTGGGATGCCAATGGATCTAGGTCAAATGAGACGTGGGGTAGATATGGGGCCGAGTGCCATTAGGTATGCTGGGGTTGTTGAAAGATTGCGAAACCTTTTTGATGAAGTTCAAGATTTAGGAGATATTCCGATCGGCAGACCTGAGGTTGTGATAGACGAGCAATCTAATCTAAGAAACTTACATCTTGTCGCAGAAAAAAATGAGGCACTATCAAAGGAAGTTGATCAAGCGATCTCTTCAGGATCCTTTCCGCTTGTCCTTGGAGGAGATCACAGTATTGCAATTGGAACATTAGCTGGAGTTTCAAAGCATTACAAGAGCTTGGGTGTTATTTGGTATGACGCACATGGGGATCTTAATACGGCGGAAACTTCACCTTCTGGAAATATCCACGGAATGCCATTGGCTGTAAGTCTGGGTATTGGACATAAGATGTTAACAAGTGTCGGAGGATTTGAACCTAAAATTAAACCTGAAAATATTGTTCTAATAGGTGCAAGAGCACTTGATGAGGGAGAAAAAGAGTTAATAAAAGAGATTGGTATAAAAGTATACACGATGCATGAAATCGATCGTTTAGGTATGACAAAGGTGATGGAAGAAACGATTGAGTATTTAAAAGAGAGAACGGATGGGGTACATCTCTCTTTAGACTTAGATGGGTTAGATCCACATGATGCTCCAGGAGTAGGAACACCTGTTACCGGTGGGATTAGCTACAGAGAAAGCCATCTTGCCATGGAAATGCTTGCAGAATCTAAACTTATTACATCCGCTGAATTTGTCGAAGTTAATCCGATATTAGATGATAAAAATAAAACAGCATCAGTAGCTGTTGCTCTGATGGGTTCGTTATTTGGCGAAAAATTATTATAACACAATAGCAGTAACTCTCATAAAGAGTTGCTGCTATTTTTTATTAATCTGTCGTATTTATTTAATAGATTGTCCAATTTTTTACTAAGTATGATTACTTTTTCATTGCTTAATGAAGAGTGAGATGCTTGGCTCACCATTTTTCTACGATGAGCTTCAATATCTTTAAGAAGAGATTGCTTATCCATATGATTCACTCCTATTCGTAATGATATAATAACCTCCCTAATTTCTACATTTATACCCAGAGCCAAAATTTTTAAACTATTTACAGTAAATATTTGTTAAAATATGTAGTGGAGAAAAATTTTTTGTAAGTAATGAAACCTTTTCCGGTATCGATACGTATTATCGAGTAGCCGCATTAGAGCGGAGGTATAGGAATGGAAGCACTGATTAAAAAAAGAATCAAGCAAGTGTTAAAAGGGGACCAAAGCGCATACGGGGAAATCGTTGAGATATATAAGGACAAAGTTTTTCAACTTTGTTTTCGAATTCTTGGTAATCGTCATGAAGCGGAGGATATGGCACAAGAGGCATTTATTAGAGGATATGTTAACATATCCAGCTTTAATATTGATTTAAAGTTTTCAACTTGGTTATATAGAATTGCAACAAACCTATGTATTGATCGGATTCGAAAGAAAAAGCCAGACTACTACCTTGATGCAGAAGTATCAGGTACAGATGGACTGACCATGTATTCTCAAATTGCATCAGATACGATTCTTCCTGAAGATGAAATAGAGAGTCTTGAACTACAAGAGACGATTCAACGAGAAATTACTAAGTTGCCAGAAAAATATCGATCTGTAATTGTTCTAAAATATATTGAAGAGCTTTCATTAAATGAAATTAGTGAGATACTAGATATCCCACTAGGCACAGTAAAAACAAGGATACATAGGGGTAGGGAAGCATTACGACACCAATTAAGAAATGTTTAATGAGAGGTGAAAATCAGTGAAGTGTCCAGATAACATTGTCTTGTATATGCATGAATATCTAGATGAAGAAATTGAAGATCAAGATGAACAGCTACTAAAAAAGCATTTACAGACCTGCCCAAAATGTCAAAGTTATTTTCATGAATTAGAGAAGGCAATTGCCTTAGTGCAGAGCACTTCTCATATACAGGCACCTAGTAATTTTACTGAAAATGTAATGGCTCGACTACCTAAAGAAAAAAGAAGGGTGGGTGTCAATCGATGGTTCCGACAGCATCCTTTATTGACCGCAGCATCACTTTTTATCATTTTAATGACAGGTAGTGTTCTTTCAACTTGGAATAAAGATCAAGAGTTTTCAGTAACAAAGCAACCAAATTTAGTGGTTCATAATAATACCGTTATTGTTCCTGAGGGTGAAGTAGTTAAAGGGGATATAACTGTTAGAAACGGCGCCCTTCAAATTGAGGGAAAGGTTGAAGGTGATGTAACTGTCATTAACGGGCAAATTAACGGAGAAAATTATTTGGCCTCTGCAGGACATGTTACGGGTGAGATTAAAGAAGTAAATGAAGTGTTTGAATGGATTTGGTATCATATAAAAAAGACAAGCAAAGAGCTTGTTAGCGTTTTTCAAGATAAGGATTGATAAATTAGTCGCTCGTATAGGAGTGACTAATTTTTTCTTATAATAAGAGCAAATTATTTGTCATTTCAATTTTATGTTATAATAAAAAAGTTAAACAAAATTATTAGCTTGATGCTTTGAAAAATATATTTGGAGGAAGTACAATGTCGATTGCGGATTTCGATGTTTTGAAATACTTATCCATTACCATTGACATTCTCCTAGTTTGGTACGTGATCTATAAGCTGATTATGGTTATTAAAGGTACGAAGGCAGTCCAACTGCTTAAAGGAATATTTGTTATATTAATGGTGACAGTGATTAGTGATTGGTTTAGCCTAAAAACACTGAATTGGATGATGGAACAAGTATTGCTTTGGGGAGTTCTTGGGATTATTATTATCTTTCAGCCAGAGCTTAGAAGAGCACTTGAACAGCTAGGTCGTGGGCGTTTCTTCTCTCGAACGGGAGGACAGGAAGAGGAAGAACAGGAAAAAATGGTAGAAGCGATTACAAAAGCAACTGATTATATGGCAAAGCGTCGAATCGGTGCGTTAATGTCAATTGAAAGAGAAACCGGTATGGGAGATTACATAGAGACTGGAATTGGCTTACAAGCGAAAATCTCCTCAGAGCTATTAATTAATATATTTATACCAAATACACCGCTTCATGATGGTGCAGTTATTATTCAAAAGAATATGGTTGCAGCAGCTGCCTGTTATCTACCTTTATCTGAGAGTCCTTTTATTTCTAAGGAACTAGGAACAAGGCACAGAGCGGCTCTAGGAATTAGTGAAGTGACAGATAGTGTAACCGTTATTGTCTCTGAAGAAACCGGGGCAATTTCACTTACTAAAAATGGAGAACTTCACCGTGACTTAAAACTTGAACAGTTTAAGCAAATGTTAGCCAATGAATTTATTACTCCAATGAAACCGAAGCAAGCCTCCACACCTCGATGGAATTGGAGGGGAAAAAAGAATGGATAATATAATTGATAAACTAATTGATAATCGATGGTTTATTAGAGTTGTTGCCTTGCTATTAGCCTTCTTACTTTTCATATACGTGTATGACGGAGAAGATTTATCGATTAATGTGCCACAGGATCAAGAAACTGAAACAATCACAGACGTTCCCGTGAAAAGTTATTATGATACGGAAAACCTTGTCGTAAGTGGGGTTCCTAGTACCGTAACCATCAAGTTAAGTGGACCTAAAAATCTCTTGCAGCAAGCAAAGACCTCTCGATCATATGAAGTGTATGTGGATTTATCAGAGGCAGAGATCGGTACACAACGCGTACCAATTGAAATTAGAGATGTGTCCGACAGACTAACGGTGGAAATTGAACCGAATTATGCTGATGTATCTATACAAGAGAAGGTTACTCAAGAATTTAAGGTGGAGCCCGAATATAATTCAAGTCTTGTTGCAGATGGCTATACCGCTGAGCAGGCGGTTGTTAAGCCTAACAAAGTGAAAATTACCGGCGCAAAAGATGTGATTGAAAAAATCACTTATGTAAAAGCAACGATAGATTTAGAAGGAAAGATCGAGGATACTGTAACGAAGGAAGCGAAAATTTTAGTCTTGGATCAAGATCTAAATAAACTGGATGTCATACTTGAATCAGATACAGTAGAAGTGACCATACCTGTAAAGGCGTCTAGTAAAGAAGTTCCAATTAAAATAGTTGAACAAGGAACTCCCCCCAGTGGGGTGACGATTGAATCCATTGACTTAGCTCAATCCCAAGCAACCATACTTGCTAATGCGGATATATTAAACAAGACAGAATCTGTACGTGTGGAGGTAGATGTTAGTTCCATAAATGATGATACAACTCTTACTCTGCCGGTCATTATATCTGAAGGCATAGTTAGTGTGGATCCGGAAACTGTTGAAGTCACCGTTAAGGTCAGTCGGGAAGAGGATATTACCTTTTCAAATATTCCGATTAAAGCAAATGGATTGGCAGCCGACTTTAATATGTCATACAATGAACCGCTTGATGGGACAGTTTCAATTACCGCAACAGGGGAGAGCAATATAATAGGCTCCTTAAAAGAAAGTGACTTTAGCGTCATCCTTAATTTAGCTGGTCTAGGTGAAGGAGAACATACTGTAGATCTAAACGTCACTGGTCCAACAAATATTAGTTGGACGATCAACCAAAAGACAGCAAAAATTTCGATTACAGAACGTGAAGCATAGATGCACAACAATTATTAAGGAGAGATCTTTTAATGGGTAAATATTTCGGTACTGATGGGGTGCGAGGAGTAGCAAACAGTGAGTTAACACCAGAATTAGCATTCAAACTAGGACGTTTTGGTGGGTATGTGTTAACAAAAGATAAAGACCGTCCGAAGGTGATCATTGGACGTGATACTCGTATTTCAGGACATATGCTAGAGGGGGCACTTGTTGCAGGCCTTTTATCTATTGGTGCAGAGGTCATGCGCTTAGGCGTGATTTCAACACCTGGAGTGGCATACTTAACGAAAGCACTTGGAGCACAAGCTGGAGTTATGATATCAGCTTCTCATAACCCGGTAGCTGATAACGGAATTAAATTCTTTGGACCAGATGGCTTTAAGCTTTCTGATGAGCAAGAACTGGAGATTGAAGGTTTAATGGATCTTGAAAAAGATGAATTGCCTAGACCAGTCGGTTCAGATTTAGGACAAGTTAATGATTATTTTGAAGGTGGACAGAAATATCTTCAATACTTAAAACAAACGGTTGATGAAGATTTTACAGGAATACATATTGCTCTAGATTGTGCTCACGGCGCTACTTCTTCTCTAGCGACACATTTATTTGCTGATCTAGATGCAGATCTGTCAACAATGGGAGCGTCTCCTAATGGACTAAACATCAATGATGGTGTTGGTTCGACACACCCTGAGGCACTTTCAGCTTTTGTTAAAGAAAAAGGTGCAGATGTGGGTCTCTCTTTCGATGGTGATGGAGATCGATTAATTGCCATCGATGAAAATGGAGATATCGTTGACGGAGATCAGATTATGTATATTTGTGCTAAGTTCATGAAGGAGCAAGGAAGACTCAAGCACAATACAGTGGTTTCGACTGTAATGAGTAATCTTGGTTTCTATAAGGGCTTGGAAGGTCACGGGGTTGAAAGTGTTCAAACAGCAGTAGGTGACCGTTATGTTGTGGAAGAAATGAAAAAGACAGGCTACAACTTAGGTGGTGAACAGTCAGGACACATCATTTTCCTAGACTACAACACAACCGGAGATGGATTGCTTACTGGCCTCCAGTTAGCAAATATCATGAAGATCACGAAGAAGCCACTTTCGGAACTTGCAGGAGAAATGAAAAAATTCCCTCAAAAGCTGGTGAACATTCGCGTAACGGATAAGTACCATGTTACAGACAATGAAAAGGTAAGTGCTATTATTTCAGAGGTAGAGACCGAAATGAACGGTAACGGACGTATTCTTGTTCGACCTTCAGGTACAGAACCACTTGTAAGAGTCATGGCAGAAGCACCAACAGAGGAGCTTTGTGAGTCTTACGTAAGCCGTATAGCAGCAGTTGTTCAGGAAGAAATGGGACTATAATATCACCTAGAAATATGCATGTGGGGAACGTTTACAACCCCTCATGCATATTTTTTATATATGGGATACTTTATGTCACATAGATTTTTGTTGACGAAGGCCTATCCATATTGTATGATTATCCTGATTTTGTAAAGAAGTCGGAAGGAGGATAGAGGTAAAAAATATAAAAACTTAAAGCGCCTGAACTAGCTAATGGACGAAGAGCGGCTAGTTGACGAGGAGGAGGTTTATCGATTTTTCGGCGGATGCCTCCCGATTGTTAAGCACAATCGTATGCTTTTTCTAAAAATCATTGGGGTAACCCGATGGACAAAGGGAAAAAGAATGCTTAAATCAATAAATGCTAACAATAAATATCACAGAGACTAGGGGGCAAGTCTGCCCTCGTTAGCAACTTGCCTCCGTAAATTAGGAGGAATTACACTTATGTGTGGAATCGTTGGATATATCGGTAATAATGACTCAAAGGAAATTTTATTAAAAGGGCTAGAAAAGCTTGAATATAGAGGTTATGATTCTGCTGGTATTGCAGTAATGAATGATACAGGCGTTCACGTGTTTAAGGAAAAGGGTCGTATTGCAGACTTACGTGAAATTGTCGACTTAGGTGTAATGGCAAATACAGGTATTGGTCACACTCGCTGGGCAACACACGGGGTGCCAAGCAAAGTGAATGCCCATCCACATCAAAGTTCTACGACTCGTTTAACACTTGTTCATAATGGAGTTATTGAGAACTATGACTTGTTGAAGAAAGAGTATCTACAAAATGTTCACTTTGAGAGTGACACAGATACAGAAGTTATCGTTCAATTAATCGATTTATTCGTGAGTGAAGGTCTTGAAGTAGAAGCAGCATTCCGTAAAACATTGAAACTTTTGAAGGGTTCATATGCCCTTGCCTTGCTTGACTCTCAAAACAATGAGACGATTTTTGTTGCGAAAAACAAAAGTCCTCTTTTAGTTGGTCTTGGAGACGGGTTCAATGTAGTGGCTAGTGACGCAATGGCGATGCTTCAAGTGACTAACCAATATGTAGAACTAATGGATAAAGAAGTAGTCATTGTTACGAAAGATGAAGTAACCATTCAAAACCTTGAAGGTGAAACCATTACTCGTGCGCCTTATACAGCAGAGCTTGATGCAAGTGATATTGAAAAAGGCACCTATGCTCACTACATGTTGAAGGAAATTGATGAGCAGCCAGCTGTTATTCGTAAAATTATTCAACAGTACCAAAATGAATCAGGTCAGCTTGTGATTGACCAAGACATTGTGGATGCAGTGGATCAGTCTGATCGAGTGTATATCATTGCGGCTGGAACTTCTTATCACGCAGGACTTGTTGGGAAGCAATTAATTGAAAAAATTGCTCACATTCCAGTTGAGGTTCATATTGCAAGTGAGTTTGCTTATAATACACCATTATTATCAGCAAATCCATTATTTATTTTTATCTCTCAAAGTGGTGAGACTGCAGATAGCCGTCAGGTGTTAGTTCATGTGAAAAAGCTTGGTTATAAGACGTTAACTGTAACGAATGTACCAGGTTCAACATTATCACGTGAAGCCGATTATACACTCCTGCTTCATGCTGGTCCTGAAATTGCGGTTGCATCTACGAAAGCCTACACGGCACAAATTGCGGTTCTTTCTATCTTGTCAGAAGTAATAGCGAAAAAACGTGGACTTGAAGTGAACTTTGATTTAATTCATGAGCTAGGAATCGTAGCAAATGCCATCGAGGTACTATGTGATTCTAAAGATGAGTTTGAAGCCATTGCACGTGAGTATTTATCAACCACTAGAAATGCGTTCTTTATTGGCCGTGGAATCGACTTTTATGTAGTTCTTGAAGCTTCACTAAAGCTGAAAGAAATCTCTTATATTCAAGCGGAGGGCTTTGCAGGTGGAGAATTAAAGCATGGAACGATTGCTTTAATTGAAGATGGTACTCCAATCATCGCTCTAGCAACTCAAGAAAGTGTGAACCTAAGCATTCGCGGAAATGTGAAAGAGGTAGTAGCTCGTGGAGCAAACCCATGTATCATTTCCATGAAAGGCTTAGAAATGGAAGAAGATCGATTTGTTATTCCAGAAGTACACGAAATTTTAACACCTTTAGTCTCTGTTATTCCAACCCAGCTGATCGCTTACTATGCAGCACTACACCGTGAGTGTGACGTAGATAAGCCAAGAAACCTTGCCAAATCAGTAACGGTTGAGTAAAACTTGTCTAGTAAGGCACAATCCTTTAAAGGGTTGTGTCTTTTTTTGCATATTTTTCATTCTTACTATGTAACGCTGTGTTACATGGTTGTAACGTTTATCATTCATCATTATTAATAACTGTTTATCTCATTTTTATACTCTCTATAAGATCTCATATGATATATTATTCACATCACTTATTAAAGAAGTTTAATAAGTCACGAAGTAGAAATAATGGGGGAACCATAATGATTAAATTAGTGTTAACTGATATGGATGGAACGTTCTTAAATAATAGTGGTGATTTTAATAGAGAACTGTACCAGGATGTAAAGAAGATCATGAAAGAAAAAGGAGTAGTATTTGCTCCCGTTACTGGTAAGCAATGTGAACGTGTAGAAGAGTTATTTGGTGTGGATACCGAAGATTTGTGGATTCTAGGTGATAGTGCAACTCGAATTAAGCATAATGGAGAATTTGTTTATGAATCTCTGTTAAGTAATAAATTAGGTTTGGCAATTATTCGTTTACTGGAGGAAATTAGTACAGAACATACGATTATTGCTTGTACGAGAAATGGTGCGGTAATAAAAGATAACATTCCTCAAGGGGAATCGGCTATTGTCAGAAGATCCTATGCGCATGTAAAACAAGTATCTGATTTTAATGAACTAACAGAGGATTTTGTTAAGATCACGATTCATGATCCCTTGTTAAGATGTATGGAAACAAGAGAAAAACTATCACCATTTTTTGAGTCAGCCTATATTGTCGCATCTGAAGCAGCATGGATCGACATTGCCAATGTGAATGTTCATAAAGGTACTACGGTTGAACACTTACAGCGCTTATTGAATGTGACGCCAGAAGAAACGATGGCATTCGGCGATGGCTATAATGATTTAGAACTAATGACTCGAGCTACCTATAGCTTTGCTGTAAGAAATGCTGTTCAAGAATTAAAAGACGCGGCTAATTTTATCACACGTTCCAATCAAGATGACGCTGTGATGAAAACCATCATTGAGATATTATCATTACAAAGATAATGGAAGAAAAAGAAAGTCGGATTTGTTTCCGACTTTTTTTGTCCTGAAGATTTTTACCTATTTCTTTCAAGCCCTCTTTCAAATGCCGCAAGATGATTTTTGGATGCATTTCGTAATTGAGTGAACACCATACTAATATCATTTGGAAGTTCATATGCTAGGAACTTTTCATACATAGCTATATTGTCAACTTCTGCTTCTACACTAGCGGCAAAAGCGGCCTTTACACTTCCCGGTGTTTTGACGAACGATTGTGATATATCTTCTGGAATTGTGACTTGATATTTTTCAAAAAGAGGTAATAGTGCATAGATATGTCTTAATTCTGCTTCTTTGATTTGTGCAAATGTACGAATGTCTCCAAAAGTTTGGAGTACATTTTTATACCTAGATTGAGCCAAGTGTTCATCTTGAAGTGCGAAGGTTAGCATCTGGGGTAGGGTTAAACTGGTAGCATTTAATGCACCTTTAGCTCCGTAATTAGTAGGCTGGCGACTAGCGGTTGGAATCATTTGTTTATTTAATAGAAAGTATAAAAACCATACGGCATGATTTTGCTCATCAGCAGCAGCGCGACGAAAGGTCTCTTTAATAACAGGATTTTGTGACTTATCTGCAATGTCTAGGTAAAAGTCTACGGTTTCTTGTTCATCTCTAAAAGCAAACTCTACACCCTCTTGATACTGGTCAGGACACTTTTCAATGTTTTCAGCAACCGGTTGTCTGCCCGTTAGCTCTCTATATATTCTACTGAACTCCTCAAAGTGACGTATCTCATCCTGACGTATTTCAAGAATCTGATCTTTTTCAACCTGAGATTTGGCCATTCTAGATAATTGTTCATAACATTCAATGGCTCCATATTCCCCGTTGATCGCTTTTTGAATATCGGTTATTAAACTGACATCAAAAGTATTTCTTAGATAAGTATGATAAAAGGGATAATTATTATAGAAATAGTGCATGCAAGAATCCACCCCCTAGGGTAATTTTTCAACTTATCATATGCTCATATATTGGATAGGTGCCTAACAGGGAGTAATTGTGAAGAAAGAGTGAACTCATACCCAAAGGGGTTTACTTTATTTTTTTATATACTATAATACCCATATAGGTATATGGTATTGCCTGAAACCTAGTTATAAAGTTAGTTTTTCATATATAAAAATTCTTTGTTGGAGGAATAGATATGACACAGAAAGTGGTTATCGTAGGCGGAGTAGCTGGGGGAGCAACGGCAGCAGCAAGATTAAGAAGAATTAGTGAAGATGTAGAAATCGTTCTTTTCGAACGTGGGGAGCATATTTCATTTGCAAACTGTGGATTACCTTATTATATCGGGGAAACGATCAAGGATAGAAGCAAGTTGTTAGTACAAACTGTCGAGGGTATGTCAGAACGCTTTAAGCTCGATATTCGTAACTTAAGTGAAGTAGTGAGCGTTGATCCGGATAACAAACGGGTGACCATAAAGAATCTTCAAAATGGGGAAGTTTATGAAGAGTCCTTTGATAAGTTATTATTATCTCCTGGGGCTAGACCCATCGTGCCACCGATTCCAGGATTAAAGGAAAATGAGACTTTATTTACTTTAAGAAATATTCCAGATACGGATAAAATAAAAAACTATGTAGATACCGTACAACCTAAAAAGGCGGTTGTTATAGGTGGTGGCTTTATTGGTATCGAAATGGCAGAAAACCTAGTAGATCGAGGAATTGAAGTAACACTAATTGAAATGGCTAATCAAATTCTGGCACCAATCGATTTTGAAATGGCGAGTATTTTACATGCTCATTTAAAAGAAAAAGGAGTTCAACTTATTCTAGAAAATGGGGTAAAAGCGTTTGAAGATCAAGGAAAGAACATCATCCTCTCAGATGGTTTGGAAATTTCTACAGATATGACCATTCTGTCTATCGGTGTCATTCCTGAAAATGAGTTGGCCAAATCAGCTGGTCTTGAAATAGGACAGCGTGGAGGTATTATGGTGAATGAGTATCTTCAAACGTCAATTGAGGATATTTACGCAGTGGGAGATGCAGTAGAGGTAGTCGATTATATTAGCGGTACAAAGGCAATGATTCCACTTGCTGGTCCTGCAAACCGTCAAGGGCGGATCGCTGCTAATAATATCATGGGGAAAAAAGAGAAATACCAAGGAACGATGGGTACTTCTATTGCAAAGGTATTTGATTTAACGGTTGCCGCTACTGGGAACAATGAAAAAACACTAAAACAACTAGGGGTATCTTACGAAGTGGTTCATCTTCACCCAAGCTCACATGCTGGCTACTATCCAGGAGCTGTACCCATGTCTCTAAAGTTGATTTTTGACAAGGAAACAGGAAAAATCTTTGGTGCACAAGCGGTTGGAGCAGATGGGGTTGATAAACGAATGGACGTTATTGCTACAGCGATTAAAGGTGGACTAACGGTTGAAGACTTAACAAACTTAGAACTGTCATACGCTCCACCGTATTCCTCTGCTAAAGATCCAGTCAATATGGCAGGTTATGTAGCAACAAATCTTATGGAGGATGAATTAGAACATATTCAGTGGCATGAAGTAGACCAAATCGTTTCTGAAGGTGGCTTACTAATTGACGTTCGCGAACCAATGGAACGTGAATTTGGTTTTATTGAAGGTTCAATTAATATTTCGCTAAATGAACTCAGAAATAAATTAGATGAAATTCCTAAAGATCAAACCATATATGTAAGCTGTCAGGTAGGGTTAAGAGGGTATTTAGCAAGCCGAATTCTAAAAAATAACGGATTCAATGTAAAGAATGTGGATGGTGGCTGGAAGACCTATTCTTCCGTATTTGGAAGCAACATAGCTAAACAAGTTGAAACAAAAACGAACGATCTTGGAGAAACAGTTATCGAAGAACGTTCCAAAGACTTACAGGTGGATTCATTGGTAGATGTTAGTGGTTTAACGTGTCCCATGCCTATCGTAAAGCTAAAAAAAGGAATAGAGGTATTAGTAAGTGGCCAGGTGCTAGAGCTTCATGTAACAGATAAAGGAGCATTAAATGATTTACCTGCTTGGTCAAAAAATGCTGGTCACACCATTCTAAAAACGGAGCAAGATGATAAGCTCATTAAGTTTTGGATTAAAAAGAAATAGGTTAATAAACGCATGACTCAAATACAGGAGTCGTGCGTTTTTCATGTGGTAAAAATTCCCTGATTGACTTTATACCCAATGGGGTATAATATGTACATATCGACAAACACCTAAGGAGGTATTTCAGATTGCTTTTGTAACCATTCTACTGTTAGTGATTGGATATGTGTTATTTGAAAGGTATTTTCCGGTTTACTCTGTAGTTTATATTCCGAGAGAAGAGATCGAAACAAAATCCACTATTATTGATTTAAGAGATTATAATCAATCGAGTAAATTCTCTATACCGGGTTCAGTAAATATACCTGTTGCTTATCTTAATAGATTTAGCACGGACATACCCAATCGTAAACTATATATTATTGCTTCAAACAATCTAGAAAGAAATGTGGGTATTCGTCTTTTACGTAGGAAAGGATTTCAAGTAATTGGATATACCCTTGCTGGTCATCAATCAAAACTATTGAAAGAGGATCAACTAAATATAAAAAATCTCACTAGTGTTGCATTAATTTAATTTCACTATTAAAAATACTCAAAATGTTCAACTTTATTATATTGTGCAAAGAAAAAGTCCTTTATAATGGATAAGTCAGGTGGTAACCCGTCCAAATCCACTAAAAAGGACACATCTCATGGACAAGATTACACGAAAAACTTCATTTGGACAATGGTTTTCACCAATTAATATTCAATTATTTGAAGAACAGGTGAAAACGATGAAATTAGATTACTATACGAAAAAATTAACGACAGAGTCTTTCCTAAAATTACTACTTTTTGCCCAGCTAGAAGAAATCGAAAGCCTGCATGCGCTAGGTGATTGTCTATTCGATGACCAACTTCAAAAAGGGATTGACCTTGATTCGATCAGTATTTCTCAGCTGTCACGGCGATTAAATGGCATGAACCCAGATCTATTTCAAAGGCTTTTCCTTGATTTGGTCGTACAAATTCATGCCAAGACACACTATACGAAACTGGTCATGCCGTTAAAAATCATTGATTCAAGCACATTGCCACTTAATTTGACCAATCATAAATGGGCAAAGTTCCGTAAGACAAAAGCCGGTGTGAAGTTGCATCTACGCCTTGTGTTTATGGAAAAAGGTGCGTCCTATCCCGAAAAAGCAGTCATAACAACGGCAAACGAACATGATCGTGGTCAACTTGAAATCATGGTCGATGACAAGGAATGCATGTATGTGTTTGACCGTGGCTATCTAGACTACGAGCGCTTTGATCGCATGACAGATGATGGTTACTTTTTTCTATCAAGGCTAAGAAAAAACGCCGTTATACGGGAGGTTTATGATTTTAAACTACCCGAGGATTCCGCTGTTTTATCAGATCAAATGGTCCTGATTGGTACAACCCAAAACCGTGCTGAAAATTACTTTCGCCTTCTAAAAGTGCTTGATTCCAAAGGAAATGAACTCCATTTAATCACCAATCGCTTTGATTTGAACGCTGAAGAAATTTCAGAGATGTATAAATCAAGGTGGGCCATTGAGTTGTTTTTTAAATGGATCAAACAGCACCTTAGCATCAAAAAGTTCTACGGACAAAGCGAATGGGCCATTCAAAATCAAGTGTTTATCGCACTTATCGTTTTTTGCCTACATGTTCTTGTTCAACTTGAGACAAATAGTAAGCGAAAAACCTTAAAAATTAGCCGTTATCTACGGGCTGCCCTTTGGAAACCAGCCCATATTTGGCTCCGAAAAATTGAAGGAAAAGCCATTCCTTGATAAGAAAGTTGTCGTCGTCACACAGGTCTAATTGTAAATAAATTTCCAAATGGATGGAGCCACCTTTGTTGGGTATTTACTTTTTTGGCTCTAAATAGAGAATATAATTAAACTGAAAATTACGAAATTATTTATGCAACACTAGTGAAAAAATCTTTGTTAAAAGGAGGCAAGGATATGGAATACAATACTCAAATTCAAAATAGAGTAAAGCGTATAGAAGGACAGCTTAGAGGGATTTTACGAATGATGGATGAAAATAAGGACTGTAAAGAAGTAATTACACAATTATCAGCTGTTCGAACGGCTGTTGATCGTACAATAGGTGTAATTGTAGGTTCAAATTTAGTTGACTGTGTACAAAAAGCTAATGAAAATGAAGAATCAAATGCAGAAGATCTGATTAAAGAAGCGGTTAATTTGCTTGTAAAAAGTAGATAAAAAAGGATTGACACCATGGAGACATTCATTTATATTATACCCATAGGGGTAAGTTGGAGATTTAAAACAACTTATATTTTTTTAAATTATAATATACCTATATAGGTATATGTAAATAAATTATATAGAAAATCTAGGAGGTAACAGGATAATGTCAGAAAAGAAAAAAACTACAATTGTGTTATTTAGTGGAGATTACGATAAAGCGATGGCTGCTTATATTATCGCAAATGGTGCAGCAGCTTATGATCATGAAGTAACCATTTTTCATACGTTTTGGGGCTTAAATGCTTTACGTAAAGAGGAAAACATGATGGTGAAAAAAGGATTTATGGAAAAGATGTTTGAAAAAATGATGCCAAGAGGCGCAGATAAGATGGGATTATCTAAAATGCACTTTGCAGGAATGGGACCAAAAATGATTAAAGGTGTTATGAAAAAACACAACGCGATGTCCCTACCTCAGTTAATCGAAATGGCACAAGAACAAGACGTAAAATTAGTGGCATGTACGATGACAATGGATCTGTTAGGTCTTAAAGAAGAAGAGCTTCTTGAAAATGTAGAATATGCGGGTGTAGCTGCTTATTTGGCGGATGCAGAAGATGGGAATGTGAATCTATTTATTTAATAAAAGATAAGGGATTTTGCCAAGGCGGCATGAGCGTCTGGTCATAAGATATAGGAGGAATCAACAATGAAAGCAATGACCGCAAAAGAAGTAGAAACACTATTAAACGAAGGAACAGCAATAGACATTATCGATGTGCGTGAAGGAGATGAGGTAGCCGCTGGGAAAATTCCTGGGGCAGTAAATATTCCATTAGGACTTATTGAGTTCCGCATGCATGAGTTAGATAAATCAAAGGAATATATCATGGTTTGTCGTTCTGGTGGTAGAAGTGGTAGTGCTTCACAATTTCTTGAAAGCTATGGATACAACGTCATTAATATGACTGGTGGTATGCTTTCTTGGGAAGGTAAAACAGAATAAAAAATTTTAAAATAAAATATACCCTGTATGGTATAAAAGTAATGGAGGTAACTTATGGATAACTTAAAAGCAAACGTTACTCTTGATGCAAAGGGACTAGCATGTCCAATGCCGATTGTTAAAACGAAAAAAGCAATGACTGGATTAGAAGCAGGGCAAGTATTGGAAGTCCAAGCAACAGATAAGGGATCAAAAGCAGATATTAAAGCATGGGCTGAAAGTACAGGACATCAATATCTAGGTACTTTGGAAGAAGGAAATGTCTTAAAGCACTATCTAAGAAAGTCATCAAGCGATGAAACGATCGAAAGAAAACATCCAAACGTAGTGACAAACGAAGAATTACAGTCGAAGCTTGAAGCAAATGAAAACATGATGGTTTTAGATGTAAGAGAAACGGCAGAATATGCATTTAACCATATTCCGAATGCGATCTCTATTCCACTTGGTGAGTTAGAAGCTCGTATGAATGAATTAAACCAAGATCAAGCCATCTATATTGTATGCCGTACAGGTAGCCGTAGTGATCTTGCTGCTCAGAAACTAGCTGAGAACGGATTTTCTAACGTATGGAATGTTATTCCAGGTATGAGTCAATGGACTGGAACAACGGATCGTATCAACCATTAAGGAAAAAAATTTTAGAATTAATTATACTCTAGGGGGTAAAAGTAATGACTGTTCAAGCAATGACGGCAAAAGAAGTGACGAAGAAAGTATTTAATAAAGAAGCATTCTTCATTTTAGATGTACGTAATGAAGAGGCATTTCAAGATTGGAAAATTGATGGCGAAAATTTTGAATATCTAAATGTACCGTACTTCGATCTATTAGATGGGATAGAGGAAATCCTTGATCAAGTACCAACGGATAAAGAGGTATTAGTCGTTTGTGCCAAGGAAGGATCATCTATCATGGTAGCTGACATGCTTTCTGAAGCAGGACGTACGGTGTCTTATCTAGCTGGTGGGATGAAAGCATGGAGTGAACACCTAGAACCCGTTAAGGTGGGGGATTTAAAAGACGGTGGTGAAATTTATCAGTTCGTTCGTATTGGAAAAGGCTGTTTATCATACATGGTTGTTTCAAATGGCGAAGCAGCTATCATCGACTCTACTCGTATGACGGATACGTACCTTGATTTTGCCAACTCGATCGGAGCAAAGATCACTCATGTATTTGATACTCACCTTCATGCCGACCATATTTCTGGTGGAAGAGTGATCGCTGAAAAAACAAATGCAACATACTGGTTACCACCAAAGGATGCAACAGAAGTGACATTTACGTACCAACCATTAGAAGACGGCAAAGATGTAGAAATTGGAAATGTGAAAATCAATATTCATGCATTGTATTCACCAGGACACACAATCGGATCTACTTCCTTTATTGTGGATGAAAAGTTCTTACTTTCAGGAGATATCTTGTTCATCGATTCGATTGGAAGACCAGATTTAGCTGGACTAGCACAGGATTGGGTGGGAGACTTACGTGAAAGTCTATACAAGCGTTACAGAGAGCTATCTGAGAAGTTAATCGTACTTCCAGCTCACTTTATGATCATTGATGAGTTAAATGAAGATGGAAGTGTGTCAGAAAAGCTAGGTACACTTTTTAAGAAAAACCACGGTTTAAATATTGCAGACGAAGATGAATTTAGAAGAGTGGTAACGGAAAACCTTCCACCACAACCGAATGCATACCAACAAATTCGTGAAACAAATATGGGGAAAATCACTCCAGACGAAGAGCAACAACGTGAAATGGAAATCGGACCAAACCGATGTGCGGTTCGATAAAAACAATACTAGGAGGAAATAAAATGGAATCAAATAAAGTATTAGATGCAAAAGGGCTGGCTTGTCCAATGCCGATCGTAAAAACAAAGAAAGCAATGAATGAGTTAGAAAGTGGGCAAGTGTTAGAAATTCATGCAACCGATAAAGGGGCAAAAAGTGACCTAGCTGCATGGGCAAAATCAGGTGGTCATGAATTAATTAAACACGAAGAAGATAATGCGGTATTAAAATTTTGGATTAAAAAAGGCTGATTTATAAGGGGACCAGATAGGGTTCCCTTTTTCTAAAAATAGCGTCATAATAGGCGCTTTTGCTTTTTCAAAGGGGGAAAAAACGATGGATGTAGGATTTATAATCACCATCTTTTTAATTGGTTTTATTGGTTCATATATTTCCGGAATGCTTGGAATTGGCGGTTCAATCATTAAGTATCCGATGCTATTATACATTCCACCTTTATTCGGTTTAGCGGCTTTTAGTGCTCACGAAGTATCAGGAATAAGTGCTGTTCAGGTGTTTTTTGCTACGATCGGTGGGGTTTGGGCTTACCGAAAGGGTGGCTTTTTAAATAAAAAGCTCATCATTTATATGGGAGCAAGTATTTTAGTTGGTAGCTTTATTGGGGGCTTTGGTTCAAAGCTCATGAGTGAAGGTGGAATTAATCTCATATACGGTATTTTAGCATTGATTGCAGCTGTGATGATGTTCATTCCTAAAAAAGGTTTAGATGATCTTCCATTAGATCAAGTGACATTCAATAAATGGCTCGCAGCAGTCCTTGCATTTATCGTTGGGATAGGTTCTGGAATTGTCGGAGCTGCTGGTGCTTTTCTTTTAGTACCAATCATGCTTGTTGTATTAAAAATTCCAACTCGTATGACCATTGCCTCCTCACTTGCTATCACATTTATCTCCTCTATCGGTGCGACTGTTGGAAAAATAACAACGGGACAAGTAGAATTATGGCCATCTTTAATCATGGTCATAGCTAGTTTAATTGCCTCGCCACTAGGGGCGATGGCAGGGAAAAAGGTTAACACAAAGATTCTCCAAGTAGTCCTAGCACTTTTGATTTTAGCAACTGCGATAAAGATTTGGATGGATATATTGTAAGTTTGATAACATATAGAAGAACTTTAATATGAGAAGGCCATCAGTGATGACCTTCTTGAATTTTAACAAGAAAAGAAAGGATAAAGGAGCGAGCTATACTTAAATCGATTCAGAACGGTATGGCCACATTTCTTGAAGGCTCGTAATAAATAGCTCCACGTTCTTTTTCGTTTTCATAGTAGGAGAGTAGACATACGACAGCGTTCTAGGGAATTGAAAATCTTTAATGCGAATGATGGCTAATTCTCCATTTTTAACCTCTTTATGGATAACGCTGTTTGATAAAAGTGAAAGACCCATGCCCTTACTTATAGTTTCTTTAATTCCTTGATTGCTGCTGATAGATAGTAGGGATTTTACCTTTAACCCATTCGAACGGATCACGTGGTTTAAGTATTCCCGAGTACCTGACCCCACCTCTCTCGTCACCCATAATTGGTTTTGAAGATCGGAGATGAATATGTCTCTATTCATTATGGCAAGAGGATGTGTAGCGGAAGATACAACAAAAAGCTCGTCCTTTAAGAATGGGTGGACAGATAGTTCTTTTTCGTTGGTTTGTCCTTCAATTAGACCAATATCCACTTCATGCCTTTTAACGGATAGAACAATTTCCTTCGTATTCCCAATCACCACTTCAAGTTCAAGTGCCTGATGTTCTTTTTGGATGTCAAAGAGAAGAGAAGGTAAAATATATTCCCCGATGGTAAAGCTTGCCCCGATTTTCAAGGATCCTCTAACAGATGAATGCAAGTCGAGGATATCTTGTTTGGTCTGCTCGTACATGCTTATTAACTGTTTGGATCGATCATACAAAATCTCTCCAGAAGGAGTGATTTTTAGTTGTTTTGGAGAACGTATGAATAGTTTCGTTTGAAACTCGTTTTCTAAATTTTTAATATGTAAACTAACACTAGGTTGTGACATGAGAAGGAGTTCGGCTGTTTTGGTGAAGTTTTTTACTTCCACTAGAGTAACAAAGGTTTTTAACTCATCAAAATACATACATTCCCCTCCTTGTTATTAGAAATATTAATAATTATCATCAGTTATATGTATTTTACCAATAGCCAAACATAAGGTAAAGTAGTTATCATAGAAGAGAATTATCGGTTATAATTAATAAAACCGACTTAACTTATTGGAATAATTAAGATATAATAACACGTATAATAATTTTGCGAAATTTGGGGAATTTAGTCTATTTATTTTTTGTGAGGTGGATTTCGTTGCAACTTCAGGTTATGAACAGCCCGTTTAGTCAGGAGCAGGCAGAGCTTCTTAACAAAATACTGCCATCATTAACTGAATCACAGAAGGTTTGGCTTAGTGGATATTTAGCAGCTATTCAATCAGCACCAGCAACTACGATTTCAGAATCGGTTTCTGTAGCTCCATTAGTTGAGGCTTCTAAGCCGGTGTCGAAAGAAGTAACTATCCTTTTTGGTTCACAAACAGGAAATGCACAACGACTTGCTACAAAAGCAGGTAAAACACTTGAAAGCAATGGTTTTCAAGTAACAGTTTCATCCATGAGTGATTTTAAGCCAAATAATTTAAAGAAATTACAAAACCTATTAATAGTAGCAAGTACACATGGTGAGGGTGAACCACCAGATAATGCCTTATCTTTCCATGAGTACTTACACTCAAAGCGTGCTCCAAAGCTTGAGGAGCTCAATTATGCGGTTCTATCGTTAGGGGATAGCTCGTACGAATTCTTCTGTCAAACAGGAAAAGAATTTGATGAGCGCCTTAAGGAGTTAGGTGGAAAGCCATTAACTGAAAGAGTAGACTGTGATTTAGATTTTGATGAACCCGCTTCTGAATGGATTGAGAATGTACTATCGGCTCTAGGTCAGGCTGGAACTACGGCAAGCCAAGCACAGGCGGCAGGTGCAGCGGTACAAGTTGCTTCAGAAGAATCTATTTATTCTAGAACCAATCCTTTTCGTGCTGAAGTCCTAGAAAACTTAAATTTAAATGGTCGTGGATCCAATAAAGAAACACGTCATCTTGAGTTATCGCTTGAAGGTTCAGGATTAACATATGAGCCAGGTGACAGTCTAGGAATATATCCAGAAAACGATCCGGAGCTTGTGGAGCAGATCCTTGCTGAAATGAACTGGAATGCAGATGAAAAAGTGACAGTTAATAAACAAGGGGAAGTAAAAACGCTAAAAGACGCGTTACTTACCAACTTTGAAATTACGGTATTAACGAAGCCGTTAATGGAACAGGCAGCCAAGCTTTCTGTCAATCAGGAATTACAGGAGCTAGTGAAATCGGAAAATGCAGATAAAGTAAGAGAGTATATTCAAGGACGCGATTTGCTTGACTTGCTTCGAGACTTTGCCCCTTGGACAGCTACTGCGCAGGAAATTGTTTCTATCTTAAGAAAGCTTCCTGCACGTTTATACTCGATTGCAAGTAGTGTTTCGGCAAACCCAGATGAAGTTCATTTGACGATTGGTGCAGTCAGATATGATTCGCACGGACGTGAAAGAAAAGGTGTATGCTCGATTCTAACAGCAGAGCGCCTGCAAGCAGGAGATACGCTACCAATCTTTATCCAACATAATCCAAACTTTAAGTTACCTGAAAACCCTGAAACTCCAATTATTATGGTAGGACCAGGAACAGGTGTTGCACCATTCCGCTCATTTATGCAAGAGCGCGAAGAAGCGGGTGCTGAGGGCAAGTCATGGATGTTCTTCGGTGATCAGCACTTTGTAACGGATTTCTTATATCAAACCGAATGGCAAAAGTGGTTGAAGGATGGCGTCCTAACAAAGATGGATGTAGCTTTTTCAAGAGATACGAATGAAAAGGTATATGTTCAGCACCGTATGCTTGAACAAAGCAAGGAATTATTTGCTTGGCTTCAAGAGGGAGCAGCCGTATATATTTGTGGTGATGAGAAACATATGGCACATGACGTACATCAAACATTAATTACTATTATCGAAAAAGAAGGCAGCATGGGTCGTGAAGAAGCAGAAAGCTATTTAGCTTCCATGCAAAAAGAAAAGCGATACCAGCGTGACGTATATTGAGTTTGAGTGAAAGGAGTTTTTAGCATGGTGGAAGTGAAAGATATTTTAAAAGCGCCTGAAGGCCCTCCTAGTGATGTAGAGGGAATAAAAGACAGAAGCGATTACTTACGTGGAACGTTAAAAGAAGTAATGCTTGATCGAATGAGTGCAGGTATTCCAGAGGATGACAACCGATTAATGAAGCATCATGGAAGCTATTTACAGGATGACCGTGATGTGCGTGCAGAACGACAAAAGCAAAAGCTTGAACCAGCTTATCAGTTCATGCTTCGTGTTCGACTACCAGGCGGTGTAGCAACACCTGAACAGTGGTTGGTGATGGATGATCTTTCTGAAAAATACGGAAATGGTACATTGAAATTAACGACTCGCCAAACATTCCAAATCCATGGAATCTTAAAGTGGAATATGAAAAGTACCATCCAAGGTATTAATCAAGCTCTAATGGATACAATTGCCGCATGTGGAGATGTAAATAGAAATGTGATGAGTACTTCTAATCCACATCAGTCAGAAATACATGCAGAGGTGTATGAGTGGGGCAAGAAATTAAGTGATGATTTACTTCCTCGCACAAGAGCCTATCATGAAATTTGGCTGGATGAAGAAAGAGTGGCAGGAACACCTGATGTAGAAGTTGAGCCTATGTATGGCCCACTCTACTTGCCTCGTAAATTCAAAATCGGTATGGCTATTCCGCCTGAGAACGATGTGGATGTATTTTCACAAGATCTAGGGTATATTGCCATTGTAGAAGATGGAAAGCTTGTTGGATTTAACGTGGCAATTGGTGGCGGAATGGGTATGTCTCACGGTGATAAGACGACTTACCCACAGCTTGCAAAAGTGATCGGCTTCTGTAAGCCTGAGCAAGTATACGATGTGGCTGAAAAGGTTATTACCATCCAACGTGACTATGGAAACCGTTCCGTACGTAAGAATGCGCGATTTAAGTACACAGTGGATCGTTTAGGATTAGAAAATGTGAAGCATGAGCTAGAAAACCGACTGGGTTGGAAGCTAGAAGAAGCAAAGCCTTACTCATTTGATCATAATGGAGATCGTTATGGCTGGGTTAAAGGCTTAAAGGGGCAGTGGCACTTTACATTATTTGTTCAAGGTGGACGTATTGCAGACTTTGACGGGTATCCATTAAAAACAGGCTTACGTGAAATCGCAAAGGTTCATACAGGAGATTTCCGTTTGACTGCCAATCAAAACCTAATCATTGGTAGTGTGTCAGCTCAGAAAAAGAAAAAAATTACTGAGTTACTTGAAAAATACAATTTAACAGATGGAAAACATCACTCAGCGATTCGTCGTAGTTCAATCGCATGTGTAGCATTACCAACCTGTGGACTTGCCATGGCGGAAGCGGAGAGATATCTGCCAACTCTTATCGATAAGATTGAAGAAATCGTTGAAGAGAATGGGCTAAGAGATAAAGAAATTACGATTCGTATGACTGGATGTCCAAACGGATGTGCAAGGCATGCCTTAGGTGAAATTGGGTTTATCGGTAAAGCCCCTGGAAAATACAATATGTATTTAGGTGCTGCCTTTGATGGAAGCCGCTTAAGCAAGATGTACCGTGAAAATATCGGAGAAGAAGAAATCCTTCGAGAGCTTGGTTCCATTCTTCCTCGATATGCAAAGGAACGTAACGAAGGGGAACATTTTGGAGACTTTGTGATTCGTGCCGGCATTATTGAAGCAACAACGGATGGAACGAATTTTCACGCTTAATTTTTAAAAAGACCTTTATTCTATCGAGAGATAGAGTAAGGGTCTTTTTTGTTTTATATATATCTAGGAACAAGAGGGTCAGCACTTATCTGTTGGGGTATCGGGCTAAGGACCCGAGTTGAGAAATAGGCGGAGAATTTCCGCTTAATTAGTAAATAAGATAAAAAGTAGCTTAAATAAACGGAGAAATTCCGCTTAATTAGTAAATACGATAAAAAGTAGCTTAAATAAACGGAGAAATTCCACCTATAAACTCGAAAACGTGAAAATAGGGGGATTTTTCATGGCATACCCGGAAAATCTCCACTAGCATTGCATATGTATCCACAGGCAAAAAATTACCCCCTATTAATTGATTAATAGGGGGCTATTTTTATGGACGAAAGCAAAAAAGTCTCCTAAACTAGAAGTTGAACCCACGTTATCCGTGACTGCTACTAAAGGAGACTTTCATGGATAACATTATATCAAATCAGACCGTATTTAGTAAATGCCTATCATTCTTGCCTTTTGAAACATTTAAGGGTTCGTTCTTAGACAACGGCGTAAAAAAACTGACCACCGCTAATTTAATGAGGATTTGTGTCACCATGCAACTGGGAAATTGGAAATCCTACGAGGAAACAGAAGAGCGTATTCGTGCCATGGAAGGTACAGAGGAACTGTTTGGCCTTACCAGTATTAGTGCTTCTCAACTATGTCGTCGAGTCAATGCTTTACCTTCAATCCTACCACGGCAGTTATTTCTTGCCGCTGTTACCCAATTGAATAAGCTAACAAGTAAAGGAAAAGGGATCCCTTCTTTGGGTCGTCTTCATCTCGTAGATTCTTCTTCCCTGCTTCTTGGGCCCACACTAGGAAACTGGACGTATTTTACAAAACATAGTAATTGCGTGAAGCTACATACTCGGATTGTCGTAACGGACCCCGGCACAGCTTATCCAGACATGGTCATTCCTTCTACAGGTAATGTGGATGATCGTGAAGTCATGCTTGAGCTCGTGATAGATCCTCATGCGACCCATGTGATGGACCGTGGCTATGTGGATTACAAAAAAATGGACCATTGGGTGGAAAACCGGATTCCATTCGCCATGCGTATCCAAGCTGGGCATAAGGCGAACATGATAAAATCCTATGAAGTTCCTGATGACAGTAGGGTTAAGCTAGATGCCTTAGTCGTCATGGGGAGTAGCTTCAGATCCATGGAACAGCCCCTTCGTCTTGTTGAATTCACAGATGAAGAGGGGAAAGAGTACCGTGTCGTAACCAATCGTTGGGATTTAAAAGCCGAAGAAGTAACCGAATTGTACCGGCACCGTTGGATCATTGAACTGTTTTTCAAGTGGATGAAACAACATCTACGTCTAGTTAAACTACAAAGTACCCAACCCCAAGGAATTTGGAATCAGATTTTCTTTGCAATGACGGCGTACTGTCTCACTTTATATGTGAGGTTAGTTGAGAAAACTAAGAAGACCACCTGGAAAGTACTCACCCTTATCCGCATCCATGCCGAAAGGACGTGGAAAAGTTTTCTTGATGAGTTACACCGTTTACCTGAAAGAACATCGAAAGGAAGACAAAAGAGCCAGCACCCGCCAAATGAAATAGAACTTTATGATGCAGGTGTGGCCATTGTAAAACAAGTGGGGGTAAGTACTAGCTCGATGGCAAAATATAAGACACCAAGAAAATAATATCCAATTTTTGGATAACTGGGTTCAATTACAACCCCATTGACTTTTTAGCTCTGGGACAAGAAATCCAACTGGTAAAATTATACTCAAATTACATATAAAGTAACCCTGGCATACTCTTGTGGATAATTTTGCAATGCTAGTGGAAAATCTCCCCTTATTTTTTGCCTGATTGAACCTGCTTTTTTAGTTTTATAAATAAAAATTGGTATATTGTTACATTTATGTATTTTGTTTATAATATCATTAAAGGCGTGGAAGAGGAAAAGTAAAATGTAGGGATTCTTTGCAGAGAGCTCCGGTTGCTGAAAAGGAGTAAGGATACGCATTTGAACAATGGCCTCGGAGCTGCGAACTGAACCTGTCATGTACAGAAGTAGGAGTTGTCGGGAGTTGACGCCCGTTATCAACGTCACGGTATATGAGTAGAGTTTTAGCTACTTTAGTACTTGCTGAGGCTAGCAGTGTAAGCTGTTGGTGAATTAAGGTGGTACCACGGGAGTAAAGCCCTGTCCTTATCTTTATTAAGATACGGACAGGGCTTTTTTTATTTTTTTAAAGGAGGAATCATGAATGAATGTATTTATTGGGGGTGCTTGGCCCTATGCAAATGGTTCCCTGCATATTGGTCATATAGCAAGCTTACTGCCAGGTGATGTTCTGGCCAGATATTACCGTTTAAAAGGGGAAGAGGTTTTATATGTGTCTGGAAGTGACTGTAACGGGACACCTATCGCGATTCGTGCCATGCAAGATGGGGTGGATGTAAGTGAGATAGCTAACCGTTATCACCAAGAGTTTACTGAATGCTTTACAAAACTAGGATTCTCTTATGATTGTTATACACGTACAGATACTGCTCACCACGCTAGTGTGGTCCAAGACTTATTTTTAAAGCTTAATCATAATGGTCTCCTTTATACCAAAGAAAACGATCAAGTGTATTGTAATTCTTGTGATCAGTTTCTTCCTGACCGTTATGTAGAAGGAAATTGCCCGACCTGTGGAGAACATGCCCGTGGTGATCAATGTGATTATTGTTCTACGATACTAGATCCAGTTGAGCTTTATCATAAGACTTGTAAAATATGTGGTTCATCACCTGTCATTAAGAAAACGGAGCATTATTACTTAGCATTAAGTAAACTTCAACACCGAATAGAAGAACTCAAAAAGGATAGAGAAGGGGTATGGCGTGAAAATGCATTGCAATTAACCGAGAGGTACTTAAAGGAAGGACTGAAAGATCGTCCGGCGACTCGGGACCTGCCCATTGGTGTGTCGGTTCCAATAAAAGGATTTGAACAGAAGAAAATTTATGTGTGGATTGAAGCGGTATCAGGATATTACTCAGCAAGTCAGCAGTGGGCAATTGAGAAGGGAAGAGAGGTAGAAGGTTTCTGGAAGGAATCTGCCCGTAGCTACTATGTGCACGGAAAAGACAATATCCCTTTCCATTCTATCATTTGGCCCGCAATCCAAATGGGGGCAGGCTTGGAGGCCTATCCGAAGTATATCGTCTCAAATGAGTACGTCACATTAGAAAAAAAGAAGATCTCAACAAGCAAAAACTGGGCTATTTGGATCCCGGATCTATTGGAAAGGTATCATCCTGACTCCATACGCTACTTTCTAACCATCAATGCACCAGAAAACCGTGATACAGATTTCTCTTGGCGAGAGTTTATTTACAGTCATAACAGCGAACTGTTAGGGGCGTATGGGAATTTTGTAAACCGCACTTTAAAGTTCATCCAAAATCAATTATCAGGAGAGGTCCCTCAATCAGCAATTGATACAAGTATTCAAAAGCGTGTCGAAGTACTTTATCAGCAAGTAGGGGAAGCCATTGAAGCAGCAAGAGTAAAGCAAGCGTTAGAAGAGACTTTTGAGTGCATAAGATACGCAAACAAGTATTTTGATGAACAGCAACCATGGAGAGCGGAAGAAGAACAGCGGGATGCAACCATCGCCACATGTGTGTTTCTTATCCTAAATTTCGCCCAATTACTTCATCCCTTTCTTCCGAATTCTAGTGAGGAAGTTAGAAAAATGCTCCATCATTCCCAATTCTCCTGGAAAGTGATTACTAACTTGCCGTTGATTATTGAAAATGTTCACCCACTGTTTGAGCGAATTGACATAAGGGCGATTGCAGAAGAAGGAGAGAGACTTCGCTCACAGATTAAATGAAAGAAATAGTATCTTAAAAGTGGCACCTATAAAGGTGTCTCTTTTCTGTGAAAATAAATATGGGTTTAAACAAGATCAGTTGTGTTAATGATATTATTAATGCAATTTTTGCAATAGGAAAGCAGAGGTACCTAAATTTATGGTATCTCGAATATCTTTTTTAACTTTTGTCTATACTGCTAATTTATGTTGACTCATGGTAGGGTTCTTTGTTCTTTAGCATGTGATAGATGATTGTAAGCATTCGATGTCCAATGGCAACGAGTGCTTTTTTCTTTCCTCTTCTTGCAGCTAGTGACCAATATTTAGCGGATAACCTGGTGTTTTTACTTCGTGATGCTGCCCACGCAGCTTCGCAAAGTGCTGACTTAATATGAGGGTTTCCTTTCACCGTCCGTGTGCTTTTTCTTTTCCCTGCACTTTCATGATTTCCTGGTGATAGTCCTGCCCAGGAAGCAATATGTTTGGAAGTAGGAAATTGTTCCATATTTACTCCGATTTCTGCAATTATTGTAGCTGCTGTATCTTTTTTAATACCTGTCATCGTGACAATGATATCCACTTCTTCTTTGTAGTCTTTTAAGATTTCATCTATCCTTTTTTCAATATCTGATATTAACTCTTCTAGATAGACAATGTGCATCCAAGATTGTTTGATAAGAAATAATTGGTGGTCATTTATCGTACCAAACAAGGAGTCCGTAATTGACTGTTTTTTATGAGCCATTCGACCATGAATTCTTTGTTCAACGTCTTTTTGATCTAAGTAACCATTAGACATTAGTTGTTCTAAAAGTTTCCTGCCGGAAACTCCAAATACATCTGAAATTACTGTACTTAATTTGATATTTGAAGTCTCAAGTACCTTTTGGATTCGATTCTTTTCAGATGTCATATGACCAATCCATTTCTTGCGGAGACGAGTTAGATCCCTTAGATTTCTTATGTCCTCTGGAGGAACAAAGCTCTTCTCTATTAATCCATGTCTTAATAATTTGGCAATCCATTCTGCATCTGACACATCTGTCTTTCTACCGGGAACGTTTTTGATTCTTTGTGCGTTTGCCAAGGTAATATCAAAAAAATCTTCTAAGATGTTATAAACAGGTTTCCAGTAAACGCCAGTGCTTTCCATCGCAATATGAGTTACCTGTTTTTCTTCTAACCACTTTAGAAGCCGAAACAAGTCTTTAGTCATAGTAGGAAATGTTTCAGTTTCTTTTACCAGGTCTGCCTCTGATTCACCCATTAGGACACAGGCTACAATAGTCTCTGAGTGAACATCCAAGCCAGCACACCGTTTGTACAATGTTTCCATTTGTTCAACCTTCCAGAATTATATTCCACAAACAGTGGAATGAATTTGAAATTAAGCATTTTTCTGTTCGTAGTCATCTCTCATAGGAGAGAGCTAACAATGGGTTGTGCACCAAATTCATTCCAACAGTTTTTTGTACAGGGTAAGACCACCAATAAGAGCCACGTCATATACTCACTGTTTGTGGTATCTACATTATGGAGTGGGGAACCAATTTTCATTCCTGGGTTAAGAGCGAAAGATCATGATTGTTTTTTATAGAAAAACAAGCAATATTGACAATTCAATTATGACAACATGATTCATGACAAAATGCATTTTAGTTTGAATTGAATAGGTATTGAAAACGCTTTATCATAAAATTAGAAACAAGGACAAAAGAACGATATTTCTGAAAGGGGAATTATACTATATGTCTAATCAAGTAGCGCAAAAGTCGGATGTGCGTGTAAAAATCCAACGCTTTGGTAGTCATTTAAGTGGCATGATTATGCCGAATATTGGTGCATTTATCGCATGGGGGATTATTACAGCTTTATTTATTCCAACAGGTTGGTACCCAAATGAGGATTTTGCCAAGTTAGTTGGACCGATGATTACGTATCTTCTTCCATTATTAATCGGTTACACGGGCGGTAAGATCGTCTATGATACTCGTGGAGGAGTAGTGGGTGCCACAGCAACAATGGGTGTGATCGTTGGAGCAGAGATTCCGATGTTCCTAGGTGCCATGATTATGGGGCCACTTGGAGGTTATCTAATCAAAAAGCTGGATGACGTGATTGTTCCAAAGATCAGACAAGGTTTTGAAATGTTGGTAAACAACTTTACAGCGGGTATTTTAGGTGGAGCGTTAACTTTAATCGCATTTAAAGTAATCGGACCAGTGGTAGAAGGTTTAAACAAAGTGTTAGCGTCAGGAGTAGAGGCTATCGTTGATGCAGGGCTTCTTCCATTAGCAAATATTCTAATTGAACCTGCTAAAATATTATTCTTAAACAATGCAATCAATCACGGGATTTTAAGCCCACTTGGTGTAGAGCAAGCAGCAGACGCTGGAAAATCGATTATGTTCCTGTTAGAATCAAACCCTGGACCTGGACTGGGTATTCTTTTAGCCATTATGTTATTCGGGAAAGGTTCAGCCAAAAGAACAGCTCCAGGTGCAGTGATTATACACTTCCTAGGGGGAATTCATGAGATTTACTTCCCATACATTTTAATGAAGCCTATGTTAATTCTTGCTGCAATAGCAGGGGGCGTGAGTGGAGTTTTCACATTATCCATTTTTAACGCAGGTCTTGTAGCCCCTCCATCACCAGGAAGTATCTTTGCTTTAATGGCAATGACACCAAAAGGTGGTCACTTAGGAGTACTGTTAGGAGTACTTGTTGCAGCAGCTGTATCATTCGCAGTAGCATCATTTATTCTTAAAGTTAGCAAAAACAATGAAGAAGAAGATTTAGAAGCAGCTACAGAAAAAATGCAAGAAATGAAAGGCAAGAAGAGTTCAGTGGCAGAAGCATTAGAAAGCAAAGTGGACTATAAAAAGGTAAATAAAATTATCTTTGCTTGTGATGCTGGAATGGGTTCTAGTGCAATGGGAGCTTCGATTTTACGAAACAAAGTAAAAAAGGCAGAAGTAGAAGGGGTAGAGGTAGCAAATACATCTATCAATAATCTTCCGGCAGATGCTGACATCGTTGTAACCCATAAAGATTTAACGGACCGTGCGAAAGCTAAGCTTCCAAATGCCCATCATGTGTCTGTAGAAAACTTCTTAAATAGCCCTAAATATGATGAAATTGTAAATAACTTAAAATAATGAACGAAAATGAACACCCCTAAATCAGTCTACGATTTAGGGGTGTTATTAGTTTGAACGAAATGGCAAGTTTGTCCCAGATAGAGCATATATATATAACTCCTGATAAAAGGAAATATGCTATTGGAGATGAAGTGGAACAATGGTTTTTTGGTTACTAATTGTCTTTTTGTTCGTATTACTTCTACCCTTAAAAGTAAAGATTGTAGAGAACAATATTGAATTATTTATTTTTATCATGGGTATGATTACGGCGATCTCTAGTGGAAGTTGGAGCAGAGAGTTATTCTTAAAAGCTGCGAGTGATCCGATTGGAATTACCATTGCTGTAATCCTTGCATCCTTGCTTTTAAAGTGGTTTCACCGCGGTATAGACAGATGTATCAATCGGTTGTTACGTGCATTATCCTTTAAATGGTGTGTAGCTTTAACAGTAATAACCTTAGGCTTAGTATCAAGTATAATAACAGCAATTATCGCTTCTCTTCTCTTAGTAGCGATCGTTACGTCTATGAGGTTAGATACAAAATCAACCGTCCGTTATGTAGTCCTTTCCTGTTTTAGTATTGGGTTAGGTGCAAGTTTAACCCCTGTAGGCGAACCTGTTGCTACTATAGCCATCAACAAATTAGGGGAGGATTTCTTCTATCTGATCAATTTATTAGGACCCATCATTATTCCTTTAATTACTTTATTGGGTATAGTGGCGGCGATACTAGTCAAAAAGCCAAAGCATGAACACCAATTTAGAGAGGCACATATTAGCAATGAAACGTATGAAGAGATTTTGTATAGAGGAATTAAAATTTACTTGTTTGTGATGGGCTTAACCTTACTAGGATCTGGGTTTAAACCCGTAATTGATCTCTATATCATTCACCTAAACACACCATTGCTGTACTGGATTAATACGGTTTCTGCTGTTTTAGACAATGCTACCCTCGCAGCGGCTGAAATGAGTCCTCAGATGGGAGATCAAAAGGTAATAGCGGTTCTATTAGGTTTACTGATTAGTGGAGGGATGTTAATTCCAGGGAATATTCCTAATATCATAGCTGCCAATAAACTGGGGATCACAAGTAAGGAATGGGCTAATGTGGGAGTGCCCATTGGATTAGTTATACTGGTTATTATTTTTGCTTTTTTATTCTAAAATGAAGCGGGGTCTAGAGTAATTCTAGCCCTTTTTTTGTGCATTTATTTAATTTTGTCAACAAATACTATGACGAATGTGTATTTATAATCGGTTGTTTACCGTTATTTGCAGGAGTATCATTAAATATGTAAATATTTTTATTTTAATCTTGTCAGTAAGTTGGACTCTTTAGGAGTTGATGGTCTTGTATATTACAGCGAGGGAAAGGAAAATTCTCGAGGTGATACTTCTTAGTGAAGAGGAAACGACCGTGAGTAGTATTGCCAAAATACTTAATGTGAGTTCTAGGACGGTACACCGTGACTTAAAAGGGGTAGAGGAAATACTAAAGTCCTACGATTTGTCCCTTTCAAAGCAATCTGGGGTAGGGATTCTCGTCAAAGGAAGTAGTGAAAACAAAGAGAAGCTCAAATTATTTCTCTTTAGTGCTTCTCATACGGAGTACACCCCTGATGAACGACAAACGATTATTCTCTCAAGCCTACTGGAGAGCTTAGAACCGGTCAAATTGGTTGTTTTAGCAAATGACCTAAATGTCACGATTGCAACAGTAAGCAATGATCTAAACAAAATTGAAGAAAAAATTGAACCATTCGGTTTATCTCTTATCCGCAAAAGAGGATATGGAGTAGAGTTATTTGGATTGGAAACAGCTAAGAGAAAAGTCATGAGCAGTCTGATTTTAGACCACCTGGATGAGTTTGAATTTATTTCTTTTATCCGGGAGAATATTCAAAAAAGATCGGCTATGGATATGGACACAGCAACCGATCGTTTACTTGGTTTGGTTGATAAAAAGAAGCTTATTATCATTGAAAGTATCATTGATGATGTAAAAAAGGAACTGCCTTACCCAATTGCTGATAGTGCTTATATCGGTTTGGTTGTCCATCTAGCTCTAGCTACGGAAAGGATCCAACAAGGTGTGGAGATCGTGTTAGATGATAGATTCCCTGATCAGCTTTTGACAACAAAAGAGTATAAGATTGCGGAGAAAATTGTATCAGGATTAGAAACGGCCTTTCAGATTTCTGTTTCTCAAGGCGAAGCAAGTTATATTACGATGCATCTTTTAGGAGCAAAGCTGAGGAATGAACATGGAGATATTTTTGAAGAAACGGCTGTTCAAGTCGGATATACCGCACAAAAACTCATCCAGTATGTAGGGAAGAGGATGGGGTATCATTTTGAAAATAATATTGATCTTTATCAAGGTTTAATAGCTCATTTGCGTCCTGCCATCTATCGAATGAAGCAACATATGAAGATTAGTAATCCTTTGCTTAAGCGGATTATGGAGGATTATCAAGAATTATTTGGCATTATTCAAGATGGCGTTGAAATTGTTTTTCCAGACTTCTTTGTTCCGAAAGAGGAGATTGGCTTTCTTGTTATGCATTTTGCTTCTGCCATGCTAAAGGGAGAAGAAAATAAGGAAGTGAAGGGTCTAGTCGTATGTTCGAGTGGAATAGGAACATCAAAGATTCTTGCAACAAAAATTCAAAAAGAACTGCCATGGTTAAAAACAAAAAATGTTTCTCTATTTGATTTTGAACAGATCAATCCTGAGGAATATTCGATCATTATTTCGACCGTCCCTTTAAAGGATGATCAAGGGCCGTATGTTCTTGTAAGCCCTATCCTTTCTCAGGCTGAGATTGAAAGAATAAAACAGTCGGTTCGAGTCGACCAGCCTGATCAGCCGAAAAAGGATATAAACTTAAGCATAAAAAATGAAGCGGAAAAAGATTTTTTTAGCAGAATTCAACGGAACCATCGTTTTACATCAGCAGCCATTGACATTCTCTCTGGTTATTTTATTCAAAAACTGGGAGGAGATTGTTCGATTGAATCAGCCTTATTGGCCGCATGTGAAACACTACAAGAGCAAGGGATCATTAACGATGCTGTAAAAGTAGTTAAACACATAGTCGAAAGAGAAGCATTAGGCGGGCTTGGAATACCTGAAACCACTCTGTCGCTTTACCATACGAGAAGCACTGAGGTGACGAAACCCTCTTTCACTATGTATGAACTAGAAAAACCCGTAAATGTGAGTGCAATGGATGGATCAGAGATCTCAAATAAACGAATTCTCCTGATGCTTTCACCACAAGAATCAACCGAAGAGGCACTTGAGATATTAAGTCAAATCAGTGCTTCGATTATTCGAAATGATGAATCGATACATTTGTATGAGAATGGAGAAAAGGATGCCCTTTTTGATTTTCTATGTAACGAGATAAGAGACATTTTTGAAGCGAAAAATATTCATTAAGGAGTGGACAATATGACAGTACAAATTTTAACAGCTGAAAATATCCAATTAAATGTAGCATTATCAACAAAGGAGGAAGCGATAAGAAAGACGGGACAAATTCTTGTTGATAAAGGGTATGTTACAGCGTCATATATCGAGAAAATGCTAGCTAGAGAAGAGTTAACTTCCACCTATATGGGGAATTTTGTTGCCATCCCTCACGGTACAGAAGACGCAAAGGATTTAGTTAAGCATTCAGGTATCTCCATCATTCAAGCTCCGGAGGGAGTTGATTTTGGAGGAGGGAATATAGTAAAGGTTCTCATTGGTATTGCTGGGAAGAATAACGAACACCTAGATATTTTATCAAACATCGCCATCGTTTGTTCGGAGGAAGAAAATATCGAAAAACTCGTTCAGGCTAAAACAGAAGAAGAAATTTTAAGTTTATTTGCTGAGGTGAACTAATATGTTTGCTCTACATTTTGGTGCGGGGAATATTGGTCGTGGTTTTATAGGTTTGTTGTTACAACAGTCAGGCTATGAGGTGTGCTTTGCCGATGTGAATGCAGAAATCGTTGACTTACTTAATGAGCGTAAAGAGTACAAAGTGGAATTAGCAAATAAGGAACAAACAGAGACAACGGTGACAAACATATCTGCGATTAACAGTGTCATAAATGGTGAGTTAGTTGAAGAGGCAATTGTTCAGGCAGATCTTATTACCACTGCAGTGGGTCCGAATATTTTAGCTATTATTGCACCGATGATTGCTAAAGGATTGAAAAAAAGAGCTGCTATTTCAACTAAACCGTTAAATATTATCGCGTGTGAAAATATGATTGGAGGGAGTGCATTTCTCAAAGAGAAGGTATACGAACATTTGACGGAGGAAGAAAGAAATAGCTTTGATTCCCTATACGGGTTTCCCAACTCTGCGGTGGACCGAATTGTTCCGAACCAATCAAATGACGACAAGCTCTTGGTGAAAGTTGAGCCGTTCTTCGAATGGGTCATTGAGCAAACGGCTTGGGTAGGAGAGAAGCCATCTATTAAGGGAGCAACACTGGTGGATGATTTGGCCCCATTTATCGAGAGAAAGTTGTTTACAGTTAATACAGGACACGCAGCCATTGCTTATGTGGGTTCCGTATACGGGTTTCATCCGATAGCAGAAGCGATACAAAATGAACAAGTTAATCAGATTGTTTCAGGAGCATTGCAAGAGTCAGGAAGAGTACTTGTTAAAAAGTATGGATTTTCCAATGAACAGCATCAAGCATATATTCAGAAAATTATTGGCCGTTTCAAAAATGAATATATTATTGATGATGTAAAAAGAGTGGGAAGATCTCCTCTCCGAAAGCTAGGCATTCACGACCGATTATTTGCTCCAGCAATAGAATATTTCAACGAGTTTCAGGAAGCACCAGTTAATCTATGTAAAGTCATTGCTGCTGCGTTATTATTTACATCAAATGATGATCAAGAAGCACTTGAGCTTCAAAAGAGTTTGAAGAACGATGGAGTTGTTGCAGTATTAACGAGGTTAACAAATTTAGACCCAAATCATTCCATTATCCAGACGGTTGTGGAGGAATATAAGCAATTCCAAAATCAGCTATCATAATTATTAGATAAAAGTGACAAGCTATTAAAGATATTCCTCCGAATATCAGCACGTATCCTGACCAATGAGGTGATTAGAGATGAGTTTTAGAGATCATTTGGATCAACATTCTCAACTTTTTTGTCACACGTGGACGAGACGAAAGCATGCTAGTAGTTCTCAAGTAAATGGAGAGACTAGAAAGTCGCAGGCAGAAATTATTCTGGCTAAGAATGCAAAGGCTCATCGCTGGTAAGGAATTGTTTGATGATATGAGGAAAAAGGAATAGTGGTTAGCGTTGCTAGCCAAAAAAGAGGGGACCGATTAGGTTCTCTCTTTTTCTATATAAAAAGAAAAATAACCCATCCCCGGGGCAAGGGATGGGTCGCTATTGATAATGGGAGATGGGGGAGTCTCTAATGGAAAACACTTTTGTGTGTAACCGTTATACTCCTTTGAATGCTTCGCGATAAATGTCTGCTAATTCAGTTACTAGCGGTAATTTAGGGTTAGCCGTTGTACACTGATCTTCAAAGGCACGCTCAGCAAGGTAATCAACTTTTGCTTCAAATGCTTCTTTTGTTACTCCGTTAGCTTCAATACTCATAGGAATTTCTAGCTCTTTAGCCAGCTTGATAACGGCTTGGATTAAGCTTTCAACACCTTCTTCCGTTGTACGAGCAGGGAGACCTAATGTTCTTGCAATTTCAGCATAACGCTGGTCTGCAATAAAGTTCTCGTATTTAGGGAATGCAGCAAACTTTGTTGGTTTGGTTGCATTATAACGAATAACATGTGGCATTAAGATGGTGTTAGAACGTCCGTGAGCAATGTGGAATTCTGCACCAAGTTTATGTGCCAAGCTGTGGTTGATTCCAAGGAATGCGTTAGCAAATGCCATACCCGCAATCGTTGATGCATTATGCATTTTTTCACGTGCTACTGCGTCACTGCCATCGCGGAAAGCTCTTGGCAGGTATTCGAATACCAGTTGAATAGCTTTCATTGCTAATCCATCTGTATAGTCGTTAGCCATAATAGATACATAAGCTTCGAACGCGTGAGTTAATACGTCCATACCAGTATCAGCGGTAATGACCTTAGGAACCGTCATAACAAATTGTGGATCGATGATCGCTACATCTGGAGTTAACTCATAATCTGCTAATGGATACTTAATGTTGTTTACCTTGTCTGTGATAACAGAGAAAGATGTTACCTCAGAACCAGTTCCAGAAGTTGTTGGAATCGCAACAAACTGAGTTTTTTCACCTAACTTAGGATACTTAACAACACGCTTACGAATATCTAAGAATTTTTGTTTTAATCCAAAGAAGTCTGCATCTGGGTGTTCGTAGAATAACCACATACCTTTTGCAGCATCCATTGCAGAACCACCACCAAGTGCAATAATTACATCTGGTTGGAATGCTGCCATAGCTTCTGCACCAGCCATAACTGTGTCGATAGATGGATCTGGCTCAACGGCTGAAAATACTTCAACATGAACTAGATTTGGACGTTGACGAAGGTAACGAGTCACGATGTCAACATATCCTAGTTTTACCATTCCAGGGTCAGTAACGATAAATGCTCTTGAAACATTTGGCATTTTAGCTAGGTACTGAGTAGAATTTTTCTCGAAATAGATTTTAGGTGGAACCTTAAACCATTGCATATTATTATTCCTCTTCGCTAACTTTTTAATATTTACAAGATGGATCGCTCCTACGTTTTGAGATACAGAGTTTCCACCGAATGTACCGCAACCAAGTGTTAATGATGGCATAAATGCGTTATAGATGTCGCCAATTGCGCCTTGTGAAGAAGGAGCATTAACGATGATACGACCAGCCTTCATACGAAGTCCAAATTCCTTCATTACTTCTTCATTTGTTGAGTGAAGAACAGCTGAGTGACCAAGTCCACCGAATTCAAGCATTTCTTCAGCGCGTGTTAAACCTTCTTCCAAGCTGTTCACCTTGAAGCAAGCAAGAACTGGGCTTAGTTTTTCACGAGAAAGTGGAGATTCAGGTCCAACTGTCTTAAGTTCAGCAATAAGAATCTTTGTATCTTCAGGCACTTCTACTCCAGCAAGCTGTGCAATTTTAGCAGCAGGCATCCCTACGATCGTTGGGTTAACTGCACATGTATTTTCATTAATAACCAATGCCTCAACCTTTTTCTTTTCTGCATCGTTTAGGAAGTAGCACTTATTAGAAATTAGTTCTTTCTTCACTTCATTGTAGATTTCTTTATCAATAATAACCGCTTGTTCAGAAGCGCATATCATACCGTTGTCAAAAGTCTTAGATAGGATTAAGTCATTTACAGCACGCTTGATCTTTGCAGATTTTTCAATATAGCAAGGAACGTTACCGGCACCAACACCTAGAGCAGGCTTACCAGAGCTATAAGCTGATTTAACCATTCCAGGTCCACCCGTTGCTAAAATAAGTGAAATTCCAGGGTGCTTCATCAATGCTTGAGTAGCTGCTACAGATGGCTTTTCAACCCACTGAATACAGTTTTCAGGAGCACCAGCTTTAATCGCTGCATCGCGTACGACACGTGCGGCTTCACTGCTACATTTTTGTGCAGATGGATGGAAAGCAAAGATGATTGGGTTTCTTGTTTTGATAGCAATTAATGATTTGAACATTGTAGTTGATGTTGGATTTGTTACAGGTGTTACCCCAGCAACCACGCCAACTGGATCAGCGATTGTATAAACACCTTCATATTGGTTGTCATCGATAATTCCAACTGTTTTGTTATTTTTAATATTGTTGTAAACATATTCAGTTGCAAAAATATTTTTAATCATTTTATCTTCAAAAACTCCGCGGCCTGTTTCTTCTACCGCTAGTTTTGCTAAAGGCATATGTTGGTCAAGTCCAGCAAGAGCCATTTCCTTTACAATGCTATCAATCATTTCTTGTGTGAAACCTTGGAATTCCTTCAACGCTTTTTGACCTTTTGCAACTAACTCATCAATCATTTTTGCTACTTCTTGATTTTCAGTTAGCACTTTTTCTTCAACTGCCATGTTAAAGACCTCCGTTTAAACAATTTAGTTTGTGAAACATTTCACATTTGGTAGTAAAAAAATTTAACTTGATGTAGGGCAAGATGTATAGGTAAACGCCTAAATGGACGTTACGCGCAAACTGGATTTCTAGGGATCTTCTCGAAAGATATATCTGAAATATATTTAGAACAGCTCTTTACGATGACGACGTAGTTAACTGTCCAAATGAATGCAGGAAGGCTTTCATTTTCATTAAACATCATTGACTCGAATTCATCTCCGATAACTTCCTCAAAAACTTCTAGTGTGTAAGTCTCAGTGTCTGTAGAAAAGTTCTTCCATTCGCATACCATCATGTTTATCACCCCTAATGTTTTTCTTGAATTAAATATAACATACAAAAACAATAATAGTTTGTGAAATATTGAACAAAGTATGAACAATGATTTTATCTTTAAAACGATAAAAAATGACCGTAATTACAAGGATTATTAGTGAGAATGAAAAAAACACAATTATTATTTTGGAAACGCTTACAATATAAATGATATATTAATATAACTTTATTCGAATGAGGTTTTTGTTAAAAAAGAAAGTCAGCGACATTTGTCACTGACTTTCTCTTCTATTAATATTATTCTCCTAAGTAAGCAGTCAACATCCAAATATGTGTATCAAGTGACTCAATAAGTCCTGTTGCCATATCGTTAGTAATGATGTCATGGTTTTCTTCAGCTAGATTAGCTAATGAAGAGAGTTCATCCTTAATTTGTTTGTAGTCTGCAACAAGAGCAGAAACCATTTCACTAGCTTTTGTTTCATTATTCGTTTCAATTAGAGTAGCTGTTTCTAAATATTCCTTCATAGTAGCTACTGGTTGTCCACCGATGGCTAATAATCGTTCTGCCAATTGATCAACTACTAAACCTGATTCATTATATAATTCCTCAAACTTGGCATGTAGGGTAAAGAATAAAGGACCTTTTACGTACCAATGGAAACGGTGAAGCTTCGTGTATAAAACATTCCAGTTTGCGATTTGTTGATTTAATTGAGCTTGTAATTCCATAATAAAATTCCTCCTCAGTTATCTTATAAATAAATTATAACATATATAATATTATAATCAATATTAAATTATAATAATTTTAAATAAAGGTTAAATAATCATCTAAAATAAAAAAAGTATAGAGAGATCAATCGACCTTTCTATACCTTCATTTAATAGTTAATTAGCCTCTAACTGTTTATTTAAGAAACTACGAAACATCCCTTTCTTATCGTTTGCTAACTGTATATATTCTCCTTTTTGTACAATTCTCCCTTTATCTAATACGATTACTTGATCAGCATTGTGGATAGTAGACAGGCGATGGGCAATGACAATGATGGTCATTTTTCCTTTCAGTCGTTCCAATGCCATTTGTATTTTTGATTCATTTTCAGTATCCAAGGAGCTAGTTGCTTCATCAAGAATTAGTATAGAAGGATTTCGTAATATAGCTCTGGCTAATACAATACGTTGTCTTTCTCCACCCGACAATCTTATTCCTCTATCACCGAGGGGGGTATCTAAGCCATTTGGAAGTTCTTTTACAAAATCTGCTGCAGCGGCAAATTCTAGTGCTGCCCACAAATGTTCCTCAGGTGCCGTTGGATTCATTAATAGAAGGTTTTGTCTAATACTTGCGTTAAAAAGGAAGGGGTCCTGTGGAACAAAGCTAATGGTTTTTCTTAAAGCGAGCACTGTATCATCTGTTAAAGAAACCCCGTCTATTAATAATTCACCAGTTTCCGGACGCTGTAATCCCATTAATATATCAACTAAAGTGCTTTTACCAGCCCCTGATTGTCCGACAATGGCGGTCATATGATTTGCTGGAATTTGTAGATTGATATTTTGAAGTGCATAGGACGTATTGTCTCCATTGTATTTAAAGCATACGTTTTTACATTCAATCATTCTATTCATATACAGGATCTCTTCATTATCATCTGATACTTCAATCAATTGTTTTGTTTCATTTTGTAAAGATAATAACACTTTAAATGCTGGAATTGTTAATGCTAATTGCTGTAAATTTGACTGTATGGTAACAAAACGGGGCCATAATCTAGAAAAGATAATAATGACAATTAATAATTTCTCTGGTTGAGTATAGAACAAATTAGCAGAAAAAAAGATAAAACAAGAAAGAATTAATGCGAAAGCGGTTTTGTAAGACAACTGAGAGCTAGTCTGTAACTCAACAAATCTCACTTGTTCATCAAGCATTTTTATATTTAGCGATTGTAACCACGTCATCCGCGATTTTTCAAGTCGGTTCGTTTTAATGTCTTTTAAACCATTTAGATGATCAGTTATACCTGCTAGATAGGCTCTTGAAATATCAGTTGATTCTTTCCCGAGATTTTTTGCTTGACGGACAAATTTCCATGAAAAAAATGCAAGACCTAACCCACAAACTAGAACAAGGCTCGCTATTTGAGGAGAGAGCCAAAAAGCAATTCCAATTTGAATCAATGTAAATATAAAGTTTGTAATAAACTGCATAAACATTTTAATTCCAGTACTAACTCGATTGATATCTTTTGTTAAAGAATTTATTAAATTGGATTTTCTCGTCCTTATAATAAATTCCCACTTAACATGTAATAAACTCTGATAGATTTCTTCTTTCAGGTGATTGATAAAGCCCTGATGAATCTTAATGTCACGAATGGATAGGTTTCTCTGTATGAGGTTTTGTCCAAATACCAATATAACGTAAAATCCTAGTATAAAAGGTAAACCAATCCCAGTAGGAAGATCCTTCAACAAATCTGAAAACATCCACATCCAAGAAGCCTCATTAGCTGAGTTAATAATTCCACTTATGCTTAGGATCGGAATCAATAATAGAATAGCTACTCCATCAAGAAAACTCACTACTACCATTCCAAGGAAATTGATATACATAATGTTTCCGGTGTATTGATACAATTGTTTAAAATAATACATGAATTCTTTCACTTAAGATCCTCCGTTAGTTTTCCTTTAATAAATACCAGTAAGGTAGGAAAAGTTTTAATGGTTAAATGGAGAGGGGCTATTGAGGGGAATTTTCTGAAGGTAATAAAAAGAAGGTTATACAGAGTCTTTCAATTTTTATTAAGAGTGTTTGATCTTCACCATGTAGTTGGATTATAAGGGACTTTATTAGCCCTTATAATCCCAAATAACATAGTTTTTTAATTTCCGTTTCTACCGTTGCCGTTGCCGTTGCCATTGCCGTTGCCGTTGCCATTGCCGTTGCCTTTGCCATTGCCGTTGCCATTGCCGTTGCCATTGCCGTTGCCATTGCCGTTGCCATTGTCATTGCCATTGCCATTGCCGTTGTCATCAACATCGCCGTTTCGATCGCTATTATCATTGTTGTCATTTTCATTGCCATTACCATTTGTATCACTGCCACCAACAATATTAACGTCACTTGAACTTACAAAATTCTCTCCACTAATTTTTCCACTGAGATAACCAATTTTATCTTCAGGATCTAAGTTAGTTTGTTGGAATGGAAAGTGATAGACTCTATCAGCATATCCGTCCCCATTAATATCCTTTAATTCACCAAAATGAGAAGGTGCTGCTCCATCGGTTGATGTATCTCCAAACCGAACAGTACTATTATCAATTTTTGAGACATCAAAGTTTGCTGAACCAAATACTGCTACTGGAATTTTTCCGTTTGAATTTGCCCCATAGCTGCTTGGATCACTACCAGGTTTAATATCAATTATTGGATAGTTAGATTCACCTGGATCTGTTGGTTCTGGTTCATCGGTGGGGCCGCTTATTAAAGTCTCAAATTTAATCGCTTGATGACTAATTACCTTCGGACTCGTATACATTTTTTTAGTCATATTATATACTCCTTTTCATTTATGTAATAATTAGTTCTTAAAAAAGAACAAAAAGACATCGATTGATACTATTCTTCAGTTGTAATTGCTATCCATCCTATTATACTACCAGAAACGTTCGTTTTAAAGAAAATGTTTTCGACAAAATAATAGAAAATTGCCCGAAAACCCGTTCCATTAAAAGAACGGGTTTTAGTGTCAGGATTTATGATCATTGCTTTCCTTCCGACCCAAACATATAGGTTTTTTTATGGTAATGAATACTGAAAATTAACCCCATCGCAAACATATTCCCCATGAGAGAGCTTCCTCCATAACTGACGAAAGGGAGGGGGATTCCCGTAATGGGGAGAACTTGAATGGTCATTCCAACATTTTGAAACACGTGGAAGGTAATCATTGAAATGACTCCTGCACAAATATAGGTGTTAAAGGGATCATTTGCATCTAAGGCAGTTTTTGTTAAATGGTAGATTAGTATAAAGAAAAGACCAATAACGATGCTTGCTCCTACAAATCCATATTCTTCACCAATTACACTAAAAATAAAATCGGTATGACTTTCGGGTATGTAAACCTGTCTTTCCCCAAAACCCTTACCAGTTAATAGCCCGGAACCGATAGCCCTTAAGGAATTATAAAGATGATATCCTGCTCCTGCTTGGTGGTTGTCGGGGTCAATCCAGGAGTAGATTCTATTAAACTGGTATGTTTGAACGTTTAGGTATTTTACTAGTACTTCTGGAGCCCAAACAACGTAGTATATAATGGTTGCTCCAAGTAGTGAGCCAAGTCCATAAATGGCCAGAATAATCTTCCATGTAATTCCTGATACGAAAATAAGGCCTGTAAAGATTGCTACAATAACAAGGCTTGTTCCTAAATCAGGTTGCTTCATGATTAATGCTAATGGAAGAGCTGTAGATAAGCTCATTTTAGTGAAAAGCCAAACGTCCGTTTTAAAGGTTTTCTTTATGTATTTTTCATGATGAGAGGTTATGACCTTACTAAGGGAAAGTATGAGAAAGGCTTTCATAAATTCCGAAGGCTGTATCGTACCAAAACCCGGAATTTGAAACCAGCTATGTGCTCCATTTCTTTCGGGTGCAATGCTTTCAGGTGCGATAATAAGAGCAAAAAGCAGGAATATGCCGAACCCGTATAGATACCAGGAAAGCTTTTTATATTGATCGCTATCAAAAAACATAACGACTGCAACAATGATAATTCCTACCACATACCAAAAGATTTGCCTTATAAAATAGTTCTCATTGTACTGTCCTGTTGTTTGAGCACTATAGATAGATAAGCAGCTTACTAGAAACAATAAAAACAAAATAAGACTTAAGGTCCAATCAAACTTTTCTGATGGTTTTTTAACAACTTCCATTCTTCTGCACCTAATTCCCTGTTCTATTTACAATTTTATCCTATCAAACAAAAATTCCTCATTCAATATATGTAGAAAATATATTAATCATTCATAGCGTCGTTGTCATATAAAAAGACGAACAAGACTAGGGTTTAGTTTCAGTTTGGGAGAAATTAAGTGCTCTTTGAACTGGTTCCTTTTTCCTTATTCTTCATTCTTTTCTTTATTAATTTGGTTATCGGAGTTCCGTTCATGATCATCCAGATAAAGATGGGGGCAAGAAGATTTAATATCATAATGATGACAACGAATGTCCAAATCGCCCATTCAGCATTAAAGATATAACGATAGACCCAAGTGCTATAAAACTCCATAAAAAAATCCGCCTTTCTCATTTCCTAGTTGGCTACATGTTTACCAAACCCTTTAGGAAATAAACTAAATTCTGACTAGAATCTGTTTTTGTTGGAAAAATAAAGAAAGGGTTATGAACGTGGAAATAATTATTTTAGGAGTTTTCAATTTATGACTGCAGTGGAAGAGAAGGATCATTTTTTTAGAGATTTGCAAGATAATGAGAATTTGATGACTGAGATCTTGGGAAGCAGTGTGGATCTAGTCAAACGACGGATTACCTTTCATGAGCATAAAAATGTTCAAGCGATTTGTTATTACACGGATGGATTGGTTGATGTCATACAAATAGAACTGTTTATTAGTGACCTACTTTATAAAGGAAATTGGTTACTGCAACATACAACATTACCAACGGGTCCTCCATTAACCTTGCTGAAGGAACATATGCTTACAAATGCCTCTTTTCAGGTCGTCAAAGAGGTTAGTCAAGCGGTGGATGGAATTTTATCCGGAGTCGCAGTCCTCATTCTTGATGGAAGCGATGAAGTGTTCGTAATACAAACAAAAGGCTGGGAAAAAAGAGGTGTAGATGAACCGCAGACTGAGCAGGTGGTTCGTGGGCCAAGAGATGGTTTTACAGAAAGTATTCGAACCAATACAGCACTTGTACGACGTAGAATTAGAGATCCCAAGCTTCGAATTGAGCAAATGAATATCGGAAAGCGCTCAAAGACAGATGTCAATATTGCCTATATAGAAGATATCGTCAAGGAAGGTTTGGTTGAGGAGGTAAAGAAAAGGTTACGGGATATAAAAATCGATGCCATTTTAGAAAGCGGATATATCGAAGAATTAATTGAAGATGCCCCTCGATCTCCTTTTACTACCGTACAAAGTACAGAAAGACCGGATAAAGTAGCATCGTCGATACTTGAAGGAAGAGTGGCTATTTTTGTTGACAATACCCCTTTTGTATTGGTAGTCCCCAGTTTCTTTTGGCAGTTTTTACAGGCAAGTGATGACTATTATTCAAGATTTATGACGGGTAGTTTTTTCCGTGCGATACGATATTTGGCCTTTGTACTGAGCTTAACTCTTACCTCCATTTATGTGATGCTCGTAAGCTTTCATCAAGAGATGATTCCTACCCAATTGATCCTAACGATTGCCTCGGGACGCGAGGTTGTTCCTTTTCCGGTTTTACTAGAAGCGTTATTGATGGAAATCTCCTTTGAATTGATGAGGGAAGCAGGGCTTCGGATGCCTAAGCCTGTTGGTCAGGCGGCTGTTAGTATTGTTGGATCACTTGTCATTGGTCAAGCCGCTGTTCAAGCTGGGATCGTGTCTCCGTTTATGGTGATTATCGTTGCCTTAACGGGTATTGCGTCGTTTGCCATTCCTAATTATGCGGCATCATTCTCGATTCGTCTCATTCGTTTTCCTTTGCTAATAGCAGCTGGGACACTTGGATTGCTTGGTTTTTCTGCGATGTTTACCTTATTAGCGATTCATGCTCTTACTCTTCGCTCCTTTGGGGAGTCCTACTTAGCACCAGCCACGCCTTTCCAACCGAATGATCAGAAGGATTCAATTATTCGCTTTCCTTGGTGGAAAATGCAGATGAGACCGGAAGGAGTTACTGGGGATGAGAAGCGTGTAGGAGATCATCAATTTCCAGAGCCTCCTAATACAGATCCATATTCTAAAGAAGGAGGTAAGGGTAAAGAAGAAGATCAAAAAGATGGATCACGCAAGAAGAAAACCCGTCGAATCATCAAGCTTAAGGGGGAGGATGAAGAATGAAAAGACACTTAAAGTGGTCTCTTTTATTAATACTAATTCTCCTATTATCGGGCTGTGCAGGGAAGAGAGAGCTAAATGATCTAGCCTTGGTGATGGCTGTAGGCATCGATAAAGGCGAGGGAGAGAACGCCTTTAAAGTGACGGCACAGATAGCCAGACCAGCAGATGCTAGGGGACAGACGGGTGCTCCTTCTGGGCAGACAGGAGAGCCTATTCTCACCATTGTGGGACAAGGTGAGTCTCTGTTTGATGCGATTCGTGATTTGTCTTCCTTTACCACAAGAAATGTTTTTTGGGCCCACAATCAAGTCATTGTTATCAATGAGGATTTGGCCAAGGAAGGAATTGCACAGGTGATTGATTTTTTTACTAGAAACCCAGAGCTTCGGATGAGAACTTGGGTTGTTATCACACCAGAAAAGGCTAGCACCTTAGTATCAACCGTTACGGGGTTGGAGCTCATACCGGGGGAGGCATTAAATAAACTTTTTCGATATGGGGAAATTTCTAATGTCGCTCCAAATTCACAAATCATGGATGTTCAGGCGGCCTACTTAAGTCAAAGCTCACAACCGATCATCGCTAGAGTTTCCTTAAAGGAAGTGATGGTCTCTAACAAAAAACCAGAAAAGGGACCTACGATCAAACAAGTGGATTTGGCCGGTGCCGGAGTCTTTCAGGAAGATCGTTTGGTTGGAGTGTTAAAACCAGAAGAAACAAGGGCATTAATGCTTTTTACAGAAAGATTAAAGTCTGGTGTTGTTACCACCCCATGTAAAAGTAAACCTGAACGAACCGTAAGTGTAGAGCTTAGGGATCAGATGTTTCAGGTGACTCCTCATTTTAAAGGTAGCCAAATAAGTTTTAATGCTGAGTATGATGCTTTTGCTATGGTGGTTGAAGCGGGTTGTCCATTTTCTATCGATGATCAAGAGCAAGTATCAAAATTAGAACAAGCGGTTGAGAAAAAACTGAAAAAGGAAATTGATACGACTATCAATAAAGTGCAAAAGGAGTATAAAACAGATGTCTTCGAGCTCGGGAAAGTGTTTCACAATGAGTATCCTGGGTACTGGAAGCAAATTGCGGATGATTGGGAGGAAGTATTCCCAACGGTAGATATCAAAGTCTCTGTAAATGTGGAGGTAAAGGATTCCGTCTTATTATGGGAGGAAACGAACTCCGGTAAAAAGGAGAATAGTGCAAACTAATGAAGGTACAAATCTCAAATGGTATGTTTATGGCATTAATTATCAATATGATCTATGCAAAGGCAATTGGTGTGACGCAAGGATCGATGGCTAGAGAAGTAGGGGGGGATATATGGATTTCAACCCTGATTGCGACCATCCAAGGTGGAGTGATTATGTTCTTGGTTATCTTAGTCATCCGTCGAATGCCAGAGGGTGACTTAATTGACCAAGCGGCAAGGTTACTTGGCAAATGGTTTGGGAAATTTGTTGCGCTGATCACCTTTTTATTTTTCCTAGCTGCTTACGGGCCAGTTATGTCAACCTTTGTTTTTCACTTAAAGGATTATTTCCTGCCAGAGGCACCAATCCTATTGTTTATCATTGCAGCTTTTTTATTAGGTACATATGCTATTTACTTTGGAGTAGAGGTTATAGCTAGGATGGCTTTAATTGGTGTGTTTTCGATTATTGCTTTAAATATTTTGCTCATGTTTGGCTCACTATCAGAATTCGATATTAGGGAATTACGTCCCACTTTTCAAATGGGCTTTTTGAGGACCGTTTGGGCAAGTAGACATCATAATACGGACTGGGCTATGGCTACAATTATGGCGGGAATTATTTTACCAATGGTTGCCGATAAGAAAACTTGGGGGAAAATGGGGTTTGCTGGAATTGGGTACGGAATGGTATTCATTATCATGTGGCCGATTCTAGAGGCAGGCGTTCTTTCTCCTGAGACAGCTGCGCAGTATATTGTTTCTTGTATGCAGATGGCTAGAAGTGCACAAATTGGTTATTTTGTTCATCGCTATGAAATGATTATGATTGCTTTCTTTGCGTTATCCATCCTTACTCAGATTATGATGAGCTTGTTATGTGCTTCGGTTGCTATGCAAAAGATGCTTGGTCTAAAGGATTATCGGAAAGTCATTATTCCTACTGCTATCATTCTCAGCTCATTTGGTTATTGGATTAACTTTGATAAAAATCGTGCGGTTGATTTTTTAGAGGGCTGGTGGGTGTATATTAGCATAGGGGTTGCTGTAGGCTTACCTTTCTTAATTCTTGTAATGGGCTTTCTTTTTAAAAAGAAGCTGAAAAAGGAAATCGTAGCGGAAGAGGTAAAATAAAAAGCACGAAGCGCTCTATGACTTCGTGCCTCTTTACTGTATATGGTGTAAGAAAAGTGTAGCAATCCCAAAATAGGTTAAGAGTGAAAAAATATCATTTAGTGTTGTAATAAGTGGTCCAGAAGCAATGGCTGGATCAATTTGTAGTCGATAAAGGATCAATGGAATCACTGTTCCTGCTAAGGTACCGATAATAAGGGTAAGAAGCAAGGACATACCAACAACAAGGCCAATCATTAAATTGCCCTGCCATATAAAGGCGATAAGCGAAATAAGGATGCCACAGGTAATTCCAATAATGACACCAACGCCAAGTTCCCTCAGGACGAGTTTCGTGATGACGCGTTTATTAATGTCGTTAGAGACAAGTCCACGAACGACCACAGCTAAAGATTGTGTACCGGTATTTCCAGTCATTCCGGATATCATAGGAATGAAGAAGGCGAGTGCGACAATTTCTTTAAGTGTTTCTTGATACGTACTTATGATGCTTCCAGATAAAATGCCGATTAGTAATAGAAGGATGAGCCATGGGAGTCTTCTATACGCAGCCACATAGGCCCTAGTTTCAAAATCAATGGATTTACCTGAAGCGGAAAGTTTTTCGATATCTTCGTTCGCTTCTTGAATGACAACATCAATAATATCATCTACGGTAATAATACCCATAAGTACATTTTCTTCGTTTACAGCAGGGATGGCCATAAAGTCATAACGTTGAATAAGCATGGCCACTTCTTCTTGGTCTGTATCGACGGAAACAGAGATGACCCGTTCGTACATAATATTGCGAACAACTGCATCAGCTTCTGCCATTAAAATATCACGGTAGGAAACAACGCCAACTAATTTACGGTATTGGTCGATTACGTACAGATAATTAATGGTTTCCGCGTAGTCGGTAAATGATTTGAGCTTGGTTACCGCTTCCTTGACGGTATAGTAATCTCTTATCCATACAAAACGGTTCGTCATCAATCGCCCAGCAGTTTCAGGAGGATAATTCATGATATCTTGAACGGCCTTGGATTCTTCTTTTTTCATTCCAGATAAGAGTTGGGTTATTTTTTCAGGTGACAGGTCATCAAGCAATGAGGCGAGGTCATCGTTATCCATTTCATCGAGGACTTCCCCTGAACGTTCAATACCTAGTCGATTTAGAACATCGAGCTGTTCGGTTTTGCTTAATTCCTCGATGAGGTCTGCAAGCATGTCTATATTTAGGTACAATAAAAATCTCTTTTTGTGTTTTTCGGGCAACTCCCCATATATTCTTGCGACATCATAAGGCTGAAGCTCATCCAATATCGCGTCAAATTCTTTTCGTTTGGATTCTTTTAACGCTTTAATAATGTATAAAGTAATTTGATTGTCTGGCATATTTGTAATCATACGTATCACCTCTTTGGTGGGAGAAGTTCATTTTAGCAACATGCTAATTATAGAGAAAAACAAGTTATTTTAAAATGGAAGTTTCATAAAAGTTTGTGAATTGTTAAGATTGTGCTTGAATTATATAGTGCTTATACAATAGTATAGTTTTATTTAGAAGAACAGTGCGGGAAATTCATCGAAACTTTTTTATACGTTCATTCGTCATAACTAAGGGAGATATTACTATTATTGTGGAGGTTTACTAGGTGAAAAAAAGCAATCAGGAGAAACGCGATCTTCTCTACATATTCCTTAATGAAAGTGAACAATATGTTCTTACACACGGGATTGAATTTAAAGAGTTTGCTCGGTCTCTTTCCGATTCTTTGAATCATCTTTTGTTGATTAAGCATGCCTACGAATCGGGGGAGTTTAATCGTCACACTTTACTAGAATACGTCCCTAAAGAGAAATTGCATCGGCTTATGGGTGACGATGTACATGGGTATGGAGATTTTTGCTGGGTGGATTTCGAGGAGCTTGAAGGAGTAAATGCCTTATCTGGCGAGGAAATTGCCGAGCTGCTTTATATGGGGCATATGAAGGAGCAACTCAAGCAGCCATTTAATCGTCATCTGAGAAATAGATATGGTTATTTTGCTCATGATGATGGATGGTGGAATAAGGTCTATTACCGGACGTTAACCGATTTTTATCGGCTACTATCCGATTTAGTTCCTGAGAAGTTAAATGAGTTCAAACCAGAAAAGGGTATTTTAGGGCTGAAAAAAAAGAGGGATTACCCTCCGATGGATATTGAACTTTCTCTTTCGTTGAAACCATTGATGAAAGAGGGAATCTTATTATCTTTTAAAGATGCGGTTCAAAGCAGAACGAAGATCGAAGTACCTATTTGGGTGATCGGCGACTACATGAATATGGATGATATGTTCGAGGAGTACGAAAAACTGTCAAAAACCAAATTCGACGCCACCCTTACCTTCGACAAGAAAACAAAGCAATGGCAGTAAAAACGGTGTCAGACACCCTTCGTGGACAAATTGGGTTGATTTGTCCGCGTGGGGTGGACACTCGTGGTTTTATTATGATTGATAGTATGTAACTAGTTCTTTAAACTGGGATAGCATGCGCTGTGTCTCTTTCTCCTCAATATTGCTAATAGGAGAGATTTGAACCCAGTTATTATTTTTCAGATACGCACTTTCGTAGTGTAGTAAATAGCCATTCATCTCCATATCCTCTCCGATAAAGGTTGAGGGTATTTTTGATGGAAATGGAATCGTCATAATGGCCGGACAGGAATGCTCTAACTTAGATAGAACAGGAATGCCATGAGATTCGAGAAACTCGCGAATGTATAAATATTGACGAACAATTCTTTCGAAAGGTTGGTCCTCTTCATAGATTTCAAGTGCTTGGTGAAGAGCGGAAATAAGATTAGATGAATGGGTAAAGGGGACTCCGTCGTTCTCAATATACCATCCGAGATCCAGATAGCTTGGAATCGATTCATCCTTTTTTATGTAATGCTGGTGAAACACAATGGAAAGACCTGAATACGAGCCCAGTGCTTTCCCGCTAACTCCTGAGGCAAGATAGATATTTGAGAGATTCACAGGGCTAGCTCCTATGGAACTAATAGCATCAAGGCAGATCTTTATATCTTTTTCTGCGCAAGCCTCCCTCATATCAGCTAAAGAGTTGAGAACACCAGTCGATGTTTCGCAATGGGTAAACCAGATCCACTCAGGGTTATGCTTTTGGATAACCTCCTTTATTTCTTTCAAAGTAAATGATGTTCCCCACGGTATTTCATAACTTTCAAAAGATAAGCCAGCACGGATGGCGTGACCTTGCAGTCGCTTTCCAAACTCCCCGTTAATAAAAATGACTCCATTCGAAAGTTTTTTCAACTGCATGGCGATGACTTCATTCGCAAGCGTTCCAGATCCAAGAAGAAGCTGGCAATTGGCAGCTTTGGTTAACCTCAAAAGCTTTTCCTTTACAGAATTAAATAATGTTAGAAAGGCTTTAGAGCGATGAGAGATGGGTGGACTCATAAGCGCTTTGGTCACATCATCTGCTACCATAATGGGTCCGGGTATAAACCGTCTAGAAGAAATCCCTATGCGTGAAGAGACTTGTTTTTCAAAGGTGTCTCTAGTGATATACATCGGATGAAATTGTGCCTCTTCTGTTCCAACTGGATCATGAAACACGGTGAAGCCGAGTTGTGTGTACAGCTTTGTTTGTCTGGTCGTTCCTGAGATAACGGCTGCGTCGTACCCTTGCTTGATACAGTAGTTGGCTAATAATTGGGAAAGGCCTAGAAACACTCTTCCGTTCCGATTTTTTGCATCAACTGCGAGGAGGCGGATTTCGCATAAAAGATGAGCTTGAAAGGGAAGATGATCTTCTACTGGACCAATTTTTTTATCAATGGAAAAAGGTCGCTTGTCTCGAACCGCAATCATTCCAATGAGCTGTTTGTTTTTTAAGCAAATGAGGTACGTATTTTCTGCATGAAAAGGGTCAACTCTTCTTTCTGTATCAGACTTTGGATGCTGTGGGATCTCTTCGACAAAGGTACGATAATTTAGCTTATGAATTTGCTCCATTTCTTCTTCGCTTCTTGCAATTTTAAAAAGCAAGCCCATTTGGTTTCCCCCTATATTCTTTCTTTTATATTGGCTGTTTTCGTAAAGTTTGTTGTTTTGGAAAAATCCAGAAGCCGGATTTTTCCCCGCATAACGCTGAGTTTATTGGTCTATTTGGAGAGTAGCTCTTTTCTAAGGAGGATAAAATCCTGATTGGCTGCTGAAACATATAGTTTAATTCTGAAAAAGTGTTTATATAGCAACAATGTTTTAGAAAAGAGCCTTTATATTTGTTCGATGAGCAAAAAGAATCGTGATTATGGTGAGTGCAATTATGCCGACGCCGGTGTATGTATAAGACTCAATAAAGAAATAGATTGGAAGAATGCATAGGCTTAGCAGACCAGACATTGTAAAACTTCGGGAAAAAGGATATGTGATGGCGAAGCTAACGAGTATGACCACGATTACGGTCGGTTCAAAAGTAATGATTCCTCCGAGAAAGCTAGAGATTCCTTTTCCGCCCTTAAAGGAAAGGGTGATGGGCCAAATATGTCCTACAAGGACTAGTAGAAATCCTGCTAATTGAATTTCCTCTGAAAAGCCTAGCATTCTGCCAAGAAGGATAGCTGCCGCTCCTTTAGACGCATCTCCTAAAAAGGTAGCGACAAAGGCCGTCTTATTTAAACTTCGCCCGATATTACGAGCACCCACGTTTCCACTGCCGACCTTCCGAATATCCATCCTTCCAAACAGTCTTCCAATAATGTATCCAAACATGATGCATCCAATGAAGTAGGATAAGAAGAAATAGACCACTACTACCATAGACATGACCTCCGCGCTATGTTGTATATATTCCATATTATGCTAAGCAAAACCTCTTCACAATAAGAAGTTACTGTCCGCCCCAGGTGGACAAAACAGGGTGAAGTGTCCACGGACGGTGTCTGACACCTTTTTGACACCTTTTTGTTAAAAAGGGTTGCGTTTTTTGGGCTTGGTTGGTGTATAATCAGACGTAGCAGAAAATTTCATAATTCGACTAGTAGTAGGTGTTTTCATGATTGAAGACTTAAAAAGGAAGTTGGTGAAATTCCAACGCGGTCCCGCCACTGTAAATGGGAGCAAGCTGCAAGTATACCACTGTACATTATATGTATGGGAAGGTGTAGCAAGCAATGACCATAAGCCAGGAAACTCGCCTATTGCTATACACCGAATTTCCTACGAGGATAGGAGTGGTGTGGCAGACCCTTACCTATTATTTTATTTCTAATCAGTGTAAAACGTCTATCATACCAACATCTTCCTGCCTTTGTAGGAAGATGTTTTTTATTTTTTACATTATACAGGGGGAAAGAACATGCGCCAAAAGTTTTACGCACTATTTGCATTACTCGTACTATCACTAGGGATTCTTGCTGGTTGTGGGAGCACAACGGAAAACACAGAAGAAAACCAAAACACAGAAGGTCAAACGGAAAAAGCGGAAAAAGCGGCCTTTCCAGTTACGATCAAAGATGCATTAGATAATGAAGTAGTAATAGAGGAAGAACCAGCATCAATCATTTCTCTAATTCCTAGTAACACGGAAATTATTTACGAATTGGGACTAGGAGATAAAGTTGTGGGGTTAACAACAAATGATACGTACCCAGAAGAAACAGCAGAGGTTGAAAAAGTAGGAGATTTCAATGTAGATATTGAAAAAGTTATTGCACTTAATCCAGATTTAGTGTTAGCACACGAATCTTCAGCAGCCTCTTCTGAAGCTGGTTTTCAGCAAATGAGGGATGCAGGTATCAAGGTGTTCATCGTAAATGATGCCGTTAATTTTGAAGATGTCTACGATACAATTGGTATAATCGGTCAACTGACAGGAACAACAGAAGAAGCAGAAGCGTTAACTGCTGACATGAAAGCTAAAATTGAAGAAATTAAAGAAAAAGCAGCTACAGTGACAGAAAAGAAAAAGGTATATATTGAAATATCTCCAGCTCCAGATATCTATTCAGTTGGTAAAAACACATTCATGGATGTCATGCTACAAACCATAAATGCAGAAAATGCAACGGGAGATCTTGAGGGCTGGCCAAGCATTGACCAAGAATCTATCCTTGAACGTAATCCCGATGTCATTATTGCTACTTATAATTACATTGAAGACCCTGTAGGTCAGCTAATGGCAAGAGAAGGTTGGGCGGATGTAAGTGCGATCAAAAATAAGCAGGTGGTTGATGTTAATCCAGATCTTGTTAACAGACCAGGTCCAAGGGTCGTTGAAGGGGTAGAGGAACTTGCAAAAGCCGTATATCCGGAAGTATTTAATAACTAATCGAATAGTAGCCTACACCATGGGAGCCTCGTTTCTCCTATTGGCTATTGTACTAGGTATCTCACTAGGAACCGTGAAAGTTCCGATCTTAAGTACGATTCAAATCTTACTTGCACAAATCTTTCCATTTATATCACTAGATGGAGTTGACCAAATGTATGTAAACATTGTATCGAATATCCGTCTGCCAAGAGTCATCTTAGCAGGACTTGTTGGAGCAGCTCTAGCGATTGCTGGAGCTGCCTTTCAAGGTTTACTCAGAAATCCACTGGCAGACCCCTATACATTAGGCGTATCCTCAGGTGCTTCGGTTGGAGCAGTTGTTACCTTGTTTTTTCAACTGTCACTTCCAGTCATTGGGGCATTCACCCTTCCTGTTCTCAGTATTTTGTTCTCTTTTATCACTATTTTCCTCGTATTAGGTTTTGCACAAAAAATAGAGCGATCGATGCGAGTGGAGACGATTATCTTAACAGGAATCATTTTTAGCTCCTTTCTTGGAGCCCTTATCTCATTAATGATTGCCTTAACAGGTGAGGAGTTACGTCAAATTATTGGATGGTTACTAGGTAGCGTTTCTATGAGAGGCTGGGTATACATAAAAATTATTCTCCCATTCTTCCTAATAGGTTCAGCCATCTTAATTTTCAACGGTAAAGAATTAAATGCGATGTCGTTTGGAGAGGAAAGAGCCCATCATCTGGGAGTAAATGTCCAACGAAGAAAGCATATCATCTTGATGGCGGGGTCCATGTTAACAGGAAGTGCAGTAGCGGTTTCAGGTACGATTGGTTTTGTTGGATTGGTGATTCCACATTTAGCAAGAATGCTTTGGGGACCAGATCATAAACATCTCCTCCCGTTATCGATTCTTACAGGCAGTGCCTTTTTAATATTAGCGGACTTAGTATCAAGGACGATCATTGCTCCTATTGAGCTTCCAATTGGGGTGATCACCGCTCTGGTCGGAGCACCTGTCTTTGCGGTCATCCTACTTAAAACAAGAGCAGAAAGAAGTGGTTAACATGCTTCACATTCAGCATGTCAGTGGTGGTTACGCAGGACATTCAATCGTAAAAGATATTTCCTTTGAAGTGAATAAAGGCGAGATGCTTGGTATTCTAGGACCGAATGGAAGCGGAAAAACCACGCTTCTAAAAATAATTAGTGGAATTTTGCCCGCTTCTGAAGGAACCATTTCATTTGATGGAAATAAGCTTTCAGATTATTCTCCCAAGGAACTTGCTAAGTTGATTGCGGTGCTGCCTCAGCATGCGGCAGATCCTTTTTCCTACACGGTAAAAGAAACGATATCGCTTGGACGTTATGCCCATCAAAGAGGCTGGTTTCATAGCTGGAGCATAGAAGATGAGGAAACGGTCCTGCGAGTTATGGAGCAAACGGGAACTTTGAGCCTTCAAGACCGAAATATTCAAGATCTCTCTGGTGGAGAGAGACAAAGGGTTTACTTAGCTCAGGCACTCGCCCAGGAACCACGTATCCTTCTACTTGATGAGCCGACCAACCACTTAGATTTAAGCTATCAAAAAGAGTTGTTTGATCTGTTGAAAAAGTGGTCAAAGGAATGTGAACTAATGGTCGTTTCCATTTTCCATGATCTCAATTTAGCGGGATTATACTGTGACAGACTTCTGCTCCTTCATGAGGGGAAGATTGTGATAGAAGATACTCCAAATGAAGTGTTAAAACAAGAACGAATTCAAACCGTTTACCATACGAAAATTGCCAAACAGCCTCATCCAAAGGTTCCCGTTCCACAAATGGTGTTATTGCCTGAGTGGGAAAATGAACAGATTGAAGAGATCTATCAAGTTGACCCATCAGTGATTCAGGCTTCATCAGAAAGAATTGTAGTAAAAACGGAGCAACCATTAAAAACAATGAGCTCTGGTGTGATTGGTTCGGGAACGGGCTGGTATCAGAACTTTGTTAATCGCCATGTAGACAAAACCTATAATTGTAGTGACCATAAACAAGAAATGGCCCACTATTTAGAAAGAAATGGCTTCCTTCCAGGGGAAACGGTTGGAATGATGACTGCTGTTAAGCTTGAAGATGTCTCTTATAAGCTTTATATAGATGGCAATGTTTCCATTTTTGTAGTCGTGACGGCAGGTGTTGGAAATGCCATAGACGCATCTGTTATGGATCGAGAAGTGTTTGATTATAAGCCTGGTACAATCAACACTTGGATCTTCGTGAATGGAGAATTATCGGAGGAAGCATTTATTCAATCCATCATGACCGCAACGGAAGTAAAAGTGAAGGTGTTGCAAAATGAAGAGGTGCTTGACTTAAACACTGGGACACTTGCCACAGGTACCTCAACGGATAGCATCTTAATTGCAGCTACCCAAAAAGGGACATCCATTGAATATGCAGGCTCCTTTACTCAGCTAGGTAGATTAATTAGCCGAGGAGTCTTCGAATGTACAACGGAAGCCATTCGGAAATCTAGATTGAGAAAAGAAGGCATGAGTTAATCTCATTAAAAATTGGTCCTGGAGGAAGAGCTGTGAAAATGGTCCGTGCATTTCTATTGAACTTGCAATTTTTTACCTCCATTCCTGTTAACATGAACTTGCCAATGGATGCCACGCATATGAAGCGTGCGGTTGGCATGTTCCCGTTATTAGGAATTTTACAAGGAGGCATGTATTCAGTCCTTCTTTTCATCTTAATAGAGTGGACCCCGTTATCGACAGTCGCCATTGCTTTTATCTTATGGTTGGCATGGATCTTCTTTACAGGAGGTCTTCATCTAGACGGTTGGATGGATGCAAGCGATGCATTCTTTTCCTATCGCGACAAGGAAAAACGATTAGAAATTATGAGCGATCCTCGAACAGGAGCATTTGGTGTGTTATCTGCTATTGTGCTGTTAAGTGGTCGCTATTTGTTTTTATATGAAATCACGAGTTTTGCCCATTCTTACACGTATATCGTCATCCTGTTCATTCCTTTTTTCAGTAGGGGAGTGATGGGTGCGTTATTAGTCCTTGCTCCACTTGCAAAGAATGAGGGACTGGCCGCATTTTTTAGAGAAAGATTGAGTAAGATTTCTTTACTCAGTTATCCTTTCTATTGTATGGTCGTGTTAATAGGATTAAGCCTTTTCATGCCAGCGCTTACTCCCTCGTTCCTCTTGTTATTAGCAAGTGCTTTTTTATGTTTTTTATTTATTCAAAAAAAATCAGTTCACTGGTTTGGGGGAATAACCGGAGATGTATTGGGAGCATCTGCAGAAGGGACGGAATGGCTGCTATGGATGATTGTGTGGCTCTGGCATTATGCAGGCATGGCTTAACAGAGGCAAATAAAAAACAAGCCTATTTAGGGTGGACGGATTCTCCTTTATGCCATCAACCCTCCCCGCTAGTAACGACGTATGAAGGGTTTTTTACGAGCGATTTAGGCCGTTGTATTACCACCTTACAAGCATTCTTTCCTGAGGTAAAACCCATTCAATTGAGCGAGCTAAGAGAGATGCATTTTGGTGATTTTGAGGGTTGCACCTATGAGGACTTAAAGGATCTTGAAGAGTATAATCAATGGCTCAATCATTACAAAGAAGCGACCACACCGAATGGCGAAAGTTTTCAGCAGTTTGTAAAAAGAGTTGATCGTGGTTGGGACAAGATGATTTCGGAAGTGAAACATAATCATTGGACACGTTCGTTTGTTGTCACGCATGCAGGTGTCATAAGGCATTTATTAGCTAGGTTTGCACCAGACGAACGAGCATACTGGGACTGGAATGTGTCCCATGATTTTTATTATGAATTACTATTTTCGAAAAAAGCCTTTGAAAAGGGAGAACGAGCCTTTTCACTAGAGAAAGTATCCATTTAAAGGGGATGATGAGCAAATGAAGATTTATACCAAGACGGGAGACAAAGGGCAAACGAGTATCATCGGTGGTAGAGTGGATAAGGATGATATCCGAGTAGAGGCATATGGAACGATTGATGAAGTAAATTGCTTTGTTGGACAAGCAGCTGCTGAGCTAAATGCGGATGTTTTTGCGGATGTTCTTGCTGACTTGGAGAAAATTCAGCATGAGTTATTTGACTGCGGAGGAGATTTAGCCAATGTAACGGCCAAGCGTGTTCCGAAACTTACTGAGGAAGCGGTTCAGTACTTGGAGCAAAGAATCGATGTGTATACCGAGGAAGCGCCACCACTTGAACGATTTATTTTACCTGGAGGTACAAAGGCTTCTGCTACGATTCATATTGCTCGTACCGTTGCTCGTCGCGCTGAGCGTCTAATTGTCAGTTTATCAAAGGCAGATTCAACGACCCCAAGTGTTTGCTTACAGTATGTAAACCGTCTCTCAGATTACTTTTTTGCTCTAGCGAGAGTAATAAATTTTCGTTTAGGTGTCAAAGATGTGGAATATGTAAGAAGTGCGAAGGTGTTTCGAAATTAGTTAAAGTAGGGGAGAGGAGAAAAGTCTATGGAAGTTAAGCTTGGATATGTCATTTTGTACGTGGACAGCTTAGAAAAAACAAAGCAATTTTATGGAGAACTACTTGGGTTAAAGCTACGTAATGAGTTTGGTTCCTACATTGAATATGAAACGGGCTCAACGATCTTAAGTATGAATACAAGGGCAGGCGGAAGAGAAGTGACTGAATTGCCTATTCCAGATGGTATTCAAAGAAGTCATACGTTTGAATTAGGCTTTGTGACGGAGGATGTTGAGAGGCTTGTGGACCGGCTTCGTCACGCAGGAGTACCGGTATTACTTGAACCAACAGAGAAACCATGGGGCCAAAAGGTTGCTTATGTCGAAGATCCAGACGGGCATTATATTGAAATATGCACTCCTATTCCTTAAAAGAGAAATCGATCCTTTTTGTTACGAAGGGTCGATTTTTTTGTTTTTTTAATGGATTAAGAATATAAACACCTTCAAACTCAAAAAATAACCCTTGCTACTGATGTTAGAAAGGGGATAGAATGAGACACTTAAAATGGATACTCGTATTTCTTTTACTTTTGTCAACGGTGACTACTGTTCCAACAAAAAGCCATGCCATTGCTGCAAAGGGGGCTATATTAATGGAGCAAGAATCAGGACGAGTATTATTTGAAAGAGATGCTCATACGCCAATGCGTATTGCAAGTATCACTAAGATTATGACGGCTACTTTAGCGATTGAATCTGGGAAAATGAATGAGATGGTGACGATCAGTAAAAAGGCATCTGTCACGGAAGGGTCCTCTCTCTATCTACAACCTGGAGATAAAATAAAACTAGAAGACCTTGTGTATGGATTAATGCTCCGCTCTGGAAATGACGCAGCTGTGGCCATTGCAGAACATGTGGGGGGAAGCCTAGACAAGTTCGTGAAAATGATGAATAAAAAGGCGAAAGAAATTGGCATGACCAAAACGGTATTTGCAAACCCGCATGGCTTAGATGACCATGAAAATCATTATTCTACCGCCTATGACATGGCCTTGCTCACAAAATATGCTATGCAAAATGAACAGTACCGTAAAATTTCAGGAACAAAGGAATATCATTGCAAAAGTTTAAATCGTTCGATCGGAACTTGGTTTAATAAAAATAAGCTTCTTACGATTTTGTACCCATATTCAACAGGCGGAAAAACAGGCTACACCATTCGAGCGAAACGCACTCTTGTATCAACGGCAGAAAAGGATGGTTTGAAATTGATTGTTGTCACCATCAATGACCGACAAGATTGGAAAGACCATATGTCCCTGTTTAATATGGCTTTTCAAAAATATGAGAGAGTAGAGGTTGTTAGCCAAGAGAAATTTGCCTCCTTCCAAGGCTCTTACTTAGGTGGGGTGGTACCGGAACAAGAAATCGTCTACCCAATGACAAAAGAGGAAAAAGAAAGTGTTGAAGTCACATTCAAGCCATCTAAACAAAGAGGATTACGTAAAGGAAAAGTAGGCGAGCTTAAAGTATTTGTTTTAGGAAAAGAAATCGGAAAAACGGATCTACTAGGAGAAGATCTTCCGAGATCAGAGAAGGAAAACAATGACTCCTGGTTGAAAAGACTTTTTCGCTAAGTGATATAGATGAAGACGCATGAATTTATGCGTCTTTTTCATTTGGTAATAGGAAAAAGGTTGTGAAGCAAGCTACTAATAACATACTTATAGAACGAAGGGCTTAGGGAAAAAAACTACATAAATGCACAGAAGTACGGTTCCTTTCTTAAAATAGATAGTGGTAAAATAGTAAAGGCAATGATTATATGGAGGTACGTTTATGAAAACGAAGTTAGGGTTACTATACGGTGGAAAATCTGCTGAACATAAAGTGTCGTTACAAACAGCATTAGCAGTCATTAATGCGCTTGATCATAGCAAGTTTGAAATACATCCTATTTATATAACGGAAAAAGGTAGCTGGGTAAGTGGGGGGCTATTAACTGGTCCGGTTGAAACGGTAAAAGAATTAATTTTTACAGAAGGTGATGCACTCCCACCAACTTCTTTAACACCTGCATTATCAAACAAAGGGGAAGAAGCTGGCTATGATGTTATTTTCCCACTTCTTCATGGTCCGAACGGAGAAGATGGAACCGTACAAGGATTACTAGAACTGTTAAACCTTCCGTATGTAGGAAATGGTGTACTCTCTTCTTCTGTAGGAATGGATAAAGTTTTAATGAAAAATGTGTTTGCACAAGCTGGTTTGCCACAGGTGAATTATGTCTCTTTTATCCGCAGCAGTTTTGAACAAAACACCGAAGAGGCTTATAATCAGGTAGAAGCAGCGCTTGGCTATCCTTGCTTTGTCAAACCAGCAAACCTTGGATCTAGCGTTGGAATTAGCAAATGTTCCAACCGTGAGGAACTTGCGCTAGCATGTAAAGAAGCCTTCCAATTTGATCGTAAAATCATTATTGAACAAGGTGTGACAGCAAGAGAAGTAGAAATTGCTGTATTAGGAAATGATGATCCTGAATGCTCAGTTGCTGGAGAAATTGTCCCTAAGGTTGAATTTTACGATTATAAAGCAAAATACGAAGATGGAAATACAGCTTTAATCATTCCGGCTGAAATTAGTGAGGAAGAGTACAGTCAGTTGAAGGAATTGGCGATAAAGGCTTTCAAAGCACTGGATTGCTCAGGATTAGTTCGTGCCGATTTCTTTTTAACAAAAGATGGGAAGGCATATATTAATGAAGTGAATACAATGCCAGGATTTACACCGTTTAGCATGTTCCCTCTTCTGTGGAAGCATACTGGCTTGGAATATCCCAAGTTAATTGAAAAGCTAGTGGAACTTGCTAAAGAGCGCCACGCGGAAAAGCAAAAAATTAAGTATACGTTTTAATGGAGGCACGGCAAGTAATTGCCGTGTTTTCCTTCATCATCGGAATGAGTAGGAGGTAGCATAGTGATAAAACGAACGATCAAAAAACTAACGAAAATGATGACGGTCATAAATGAAGTGGGTCCGTTTGAACAGGTAGAGATTTCTGGAGTTTCCATTGATTCAAGGAAAATTGATAAGGGGAATTTATTCGTCCCGTTTAAAGGAGCTAATATGGATGGGCACCAATTTGTAGAAGCAGCTATTCAAGATGGTGCAGCAGCCGCACTATGGCAAAAGGATGTACCTAACCCGCCTGTTGGACTTCCGATTCTAATGGTTGAAGATACATTAGAGGCTTTACAGCAGCTTTCACGTAGTTATCGAAATGAGCTTAACGTTAAAGTGGTAGGAATAACCGGTAGTAACGGGAAAACGACAACGAAGGATATGACGGCGAACCTCCTTTCTCTTTCGTATAAAGTACAAAAGACGGAAGGGAATTTTAATAATCATATTGGCCTGCCTTTAACGTTATTAAGATTAGAAGAGGATACGGATATTGCGGTTGTTGAAATGGGAATGAGTGCACTAGGGGAAATTGAGTTTTTATCAAAGCTAGCAAAACCAGATGTGGTGATCGTGACCAATATCGGAGAATCGCATTTACAGGATTTAGGTAGCAGAGAAAATATTGCAAAAGCAAAGCTTGAGATCATCTCAGGAATCAAGGAAAATGGCTTGATTGTTTATAATGGAGACGAGCCACTTCTACGGAAAGGGCTATCAGACTATGTGGGGAGTGCTGAGCTTCAAACATTTGGTCGTTCTAGTGAAAACACCTTATACCCTGTATCAATCGTTCAAAAGGATGACGGCAGTAGGTTTACGATCAATAAGGGGAATGAAGAGTTTCATTTACCGGTACTTGGTACCCATAATATTTTAAATGCTTTAGGGTCCATGCTCATTGCGAACTACTTTGATGTTCCATTTGAAAAGATGAATGAGGGCTTTGCTCAATTGAAACTGACAAGCATGCGAATGGAGCTTGTTTCTGGAGCAAAAGGTGAGAAAATCATCAATGATGCTTATAATGCGAGTCCAACATCCATGAGGGCAGCCGTTGATCTGGTAACTACTCTTTCTGGATATGAAAAAAAGATTCTTGTACTCGGTGATATGCTTGAGCTTGGCCCAAATGAGGAGAATTTCCATTATGAAATAGGGTCAGGTGTGAATAAGGAAGCCATCGATTATGTATTTACATATGGAAAGCTCGGTCAATTCATAGCGGAGGGAGCAAAGTCTGTACTCCCAGAGGATCGAGTAAAAGCTTATGAAAATAAAACGGATTTGATTTCCGAATTAAAGAAATACACGGACACTAAGACTCTTTTGCTTGTGAAAGCATCGAGAGGAATGCGTCTAGAAGAAGTAGTTCATGAGTTGCAGAAATAAATAGAACAAACGTCCCAGGAGTAGTTCCGGGACGTTTGTTTTTATTTAGAAGCTACCTTTACCTTCGAAAGAATAAAATCCTCAACCACTTGAGCAACCCCATCATTGTTGTTTGTGTCGGTTACGTGATTAGCAATTTCTTTAATTGCATCTGGTGCGTTCCCCATCGCGACGCCAAGACCAGCAAATTCAATCATCGTAATATCGTTGTAGCTATCACCGATCGCAATCACTTCTTCAGCCTTTATGCCAAGCTTTTGAGTTAATTGGTGTAGGCTTGTTCCTTTTGTCACGTTCAGAGCGGTAAATTCTAAGAAGAAAGGCTTTGAACGGAACACACTTACTTCCTCTCCGACTTCTTTAACAAGTGTTTGTTCAACATCTACAAGAACATCTGGATGTGCAAGCATCATGGCTTTTACTACAGGCTCTGTGATGGTTGCCTTAAATTGATCAACGATCTGCATAGGAAGCCCTGTAATCGTTGATTCAATATCTGCATACTCGTTAGGCTCTTCGATGACAATGGATTCATCTTTATAAGATAAAATAGCCACACCTTCGCGTCTGCTCAAGTCGTATAAGCGATGAGCCATTTCGCTTGAAATCGAAGAATTAAACATTTCTTCATTGGTTTTTGCGTTTATGATTTTTGAACCGTTAAAGGAAAGTATATAGCTTCCGTATTGATCTAGTTGTAAATCCTTCGCAATAGAAACCATTCCGAATGTTGGTCGGCCAGAAGCCAGAACCACTTTTACCCCAAGCTCTTGCGCGGCCATTAAAGCTTCTTTGTTTCTTTTTGAAAGAGTATGTTCGTCATTGAGCAAAGTATCGTCTAAATCTAACACAATCATTTTGTATGGAAGAGTCATAATAACATCCTTTCTTTAAAGCGTTACTCTATCATCCTACTACATTATGACTCTCACGAATAGCAGAAATCATTGGAGAATAAGTAAAACCAACGGCTAATAAAACCTGATTCCACCCTAAAAGTGTAAAATTACAATAAATAACCCTTTCTTTTACAGAAATAGGGTGTAAAATAGAATTGTAAAGAAATTGGTAAAGGGTGAGAAAAGGTGATTGGTTGTCTATGTATCCATGGTTTTACCGGTGCACCTTTTGAGGTGGAGCCGTTAGTTTCCTTTTTACAAAAACATACAGACTGGCGACTGGTTACACCCACTCTTCCTGGACATGGTGAAACACTAGATCTTAAGGGGGTAGCCTATCATGATTGGCTTCACCACGCTGAAAGAGAATTAAAGTCTCTTTTAGAAACATGCGAAGAAGTGTATGTGATTGGTTTTTCAATGGGGGGAATGATTGCAAGCTATTTAGCGGTTCATTATCCGGTCGATAAGCTGGTTTTATTGAGTGCAGCTGCCTATTATATGAATCCAAAGCAGCTGGCATTAGACATAAAAGAAATGGTAACAGATACGTTTAGAGGCGGTTTGTTGGAAAATGAAATGTTCCTCCGTTACAAACGAAAAATAAAGGAAACACCACTAACAGCGACGATGCAATTTAGACGATTAGTATCTAATGTTAGACCGTTGCTTCCTGAGATTCATATCCCAACCTTTATTGCACAAGGCAATGTCGATGGAATTGTTCCTCCCAAAAGTGCCCGTTTCCTTTTTGAAAGAATCAGCGCGACGGAAAAGAAAATCGTCTTTTATCAGAATGCGAAGCACCTGATTTGCCACTGCGAGGAAAGAAATCAGCTTTTTGAAGAAGTGCTATCGTTTCTTAAAGGGGAGTATTAGGGAGAGACCTATTTCATTGCATTCAGTTCCTTAAGATGGTAAGATAACTTCAAAGTGACAACGAGAAGGACAACTTTCGGACATACTCCACTTGGGGAATGTCTTTTTTCACTTTTATATACTTGTTCACTTTATAGTGATTAAGACGGTTGGGTGTGTTACCCGACTTATAGATGCTAAATTACCTTATACATAGTGAAACTTTTGATTGCTCTTTTAAATAAAGAGTACTTTTTCATAAGATGCCGTATGCAGAGAAAGTTTCACTTCGTCCCCCTTACCTTGGGGAAAGTGGACACGGGATAATATTTTTCGTTACAAAAGGAGATTGGTAACATTGATGACAAAGTTTCAAGATTTAGGTATTAGTCCAGCAACGATGAAGTCGTTAAAGAGAATGGGCTTTGAGGAAGCGACTCCGGTACAAGCACAAACCATTCCACTTAGCTTGGAGAACAAAGACTTGATCGGGCAAGCGCAGACTGGAACAGGAAAAACTGCTGCCTTTGGAATTCCTTTAATCGATAAGATTGATATTGACTCGAATGTGGTTCAAGGAATCGTTATTGCACCAACAAGAGAGTTAGCGATCCAAGTATCTGAAGAGCTATACAAAATTGGCTACGGAAAACGAGCGAGAGTTCTTTCCATTTACGGTGGGCAAGATATCAATAGACAAATTCGCGCGCTGAAAAAATTCCCTCAAATTATTGTTGGAACTCCAGGAAGAGTTCTGGATCACATTAACAGAAAAACGCTTCGCCTTGAAAATGTACATACAGTGATTTTGGATGAGGCAGACGAAATGTTAAACATGGGCTTTATTGAGGATATTGAGTCTATTCTTGCCCAAACTCCAGAGGAGCGTCAAACTCTGTTATTCTCAGCGACGATGCCAGCACCTATTCAACGTATGGCTGAGAAGTTTATGAAGAACCCTGAAGTTGTTAAAGTGAAAGCAAAGGAAATGACTGTTCCTTCCATTGAGCAATTTTACGTAGAGGTTCAGGAAAAGAGTAAGTTTGATATCTTAACGCGCCTATTGAATATTCAAGCGCCAGAGCTTGCAATTGTATTCGGTCGTACAAAGCGTAGAGTTGATGAGCTTTCAGAAGCCTTAAATTTACGTGGGTATATGGCCGAAGGAATTCATGGTGATTTAAGCCAAGCGAAACGTATGTCTGTTTTGAAAAAGTTTAAAGAAGGGTCCATTGATGTGCTAGTGGCAACAGATGTTGCTGCACGTGGACTAGATATTTCTGGTGTTACTCATGTGTACAATTTCGATATTCCACAAGATCCTGAAAGCTATGTACACCGTATTGGTCGTACAGGCCGCGCGGGTAAAACAGGTATGGCGATGACGTTAATTACACCAAGAGAAAAATCATACCTATCAGTGGTAGAAAAAACGATCAAGAGAAAGATGGAGAAAATGGTGCCTCCAACGTTAGATGAGGCATTAGAAGGACAGCAAAAAGCAGCCATCGAAAAAATTCTTCAATCGATCGAATCTGAAAACTTACAATATTACAAGCAGGCGGCAGATGAGCTTCTAGAGCAACAGGATGCATCCACCATCGTGGCAGCGGTTCTCAAAATGTTAACGAAGGAGCCGGATTCAACACCGGTAACGTTAACGGAAGAGAAACCATTACCAATGAAAAAAGACTTCCGTAACAATGATCGCCGTGGGAAATACGACTCTAAAAACAGAAGCAAAGGCTCTTTTAAGCCAAGACAAGGTCAAAGTCAAGGTAATCGCCGTTCGAACCACAGTAGCTCGAACAGAACTGATTCAAGATCAAACAGCTATAATCGTTAAGTGTGTTCAAACCCCTAGCCGGAAAGCTAGGGGTTTTTTATATGACGTTTAAGGCAACTGTTTTGCGGGATTATGCGTCATAAGTGTGTTCTTATGACGTGTAACGCAACCGAAATCCGGCGTACGCGTCATAAAATGATTACTTATGACGTGTACGCATCCGCTTTATCTCATACATACTAAAGCTGAATTGCCACAAACTATGCAAAATATGAAAACGAAGGTGTGAACTGAAAATGATTGTTCGATTGGGGTATGTGGCAATGAGCGTAGAGCTTCAAAACGCTTCTCCATCACAAACAATGACCTTTAAGCAATTTTCGCAAATTCCGGACCGGGAAGCTGCTATTCAAAAGCTAGAGCGAATAGCAAAAAATAATTTAACCAACTGCTTACGACTTCTTAAGCATAATGTAGCAAATGAGATCCATTTCTTTCGCTTTAGTTCCAAACTGATTCCGCTTGCTAATCATGAGCAGTTGTCTGACTGGAAGTATATGAGACCGTTAAAAGAAATATTGCAAGAAATCGGCCACTATTTACAAGAGCATCCGATCCGTGTTGATTTTCATCCGGATCATTTTGTCCTGTTGAATTCGAAGAGTACCGATATATTAAACAATTCGATAAAGACTCTTGCGATGCATGAAGCATTGCTCAAAGGGATGGGAATTGACCCAGAGCATCGTTGTGTTATGCATGTAGGCGGTGCATATGAGGATAAAGAAAAAGCACTTGAGCAATTTATTCATAACTGGGCTTATGTGCCTGCCTCAATCCAGCGGATGATTATGCTTGAAAATGATGACACGAGCTTTCATCTCGAACATACGTTGTACCTATGTGAAAAGTTAGGGATTCCTATAGTGTTTGACTATCATCATCACTTAGCGAATCATGAGAAACCAGAATGGGAAAAGGAATGGGATCGGGTTGTCTCGACGTGGAATTTGTCCAAGTTACCCATTAAGATGCATATTTCTAGTCCGAAGTCCGAGAAGGAATACCGTTCCCATGCGGATACGATTGATCGAGAGATGTTCTTGCATTTTTTACATACGATTAAAGGTTCTGTTCATGAAATTCATTGTATGATTGAGGCGAAAAAGAAGGATGCTGCACTATTTCAATTAGTGGAAGACTTAAAGGGAGAAAAAAACATCACTTGGTTGGATCAATCGAGTTTTGAAATACAATAATGAAACTTATTTCCTGCTCAAACCGTATGACAAGAAGAAGAGTTACTATGGAGTAGGGGGAGCTTGCAAATATGAATGAACCGCAGAAACGAATTTCAGACAAGGCCCTTTCGGTGTGGCGAATAACAGGAGCAATGACCTCAGTCAGCGTAATGTTGATGGCAGGGGGAGTGATTTGGCTATCCAATGTATTTTCATGGCCTGCTTGGGTTGTAATAGCTGCTGTTGCAGCAATCATTCTTCATGTTTATTTATATGTGTACCTATTTCCTTTATTGCGTTGGAAAAGGTGGCGCTATGAGGTGAGAGAGCAGGAAATTGAACTTCAGCAAGGTGTGTTTGTGGTAAAGAGAACGCTTGTCCCAATGATCAGGGTGCAACATGTTGATACAAGACAAGGACCGCTTTTGAAAAAATACGGACTTGCTACTGTGGATGTATCTACAGCGGCAACCGTACACGAAATTCCTGCGCTTCCGATGGAGGAGGCAGAGGAGCTGCGTCAATTTATTTCAAGATTAGCAAGGGTGGCGGATGAAGATGTCTAATTCGAAGCGACTTCATCCTATAGCGGCAGTCACGAATTTTTTCAAGCAACTTAAAGAGCTAATCGTTCCGTTTGTAGCTTTCTTTGTGTTTGGAACAAAGGCTTCAGAAGGTGATCTTTGGTTTTTTATGGGTTCAATTGTCGTCGTCATTTTGGTACTCGGAATTGGCGTATTAAATTGGCTGCGCTTTTCCTATCGATTGGAAGAAGGGGAGCTGCGAATGGAGTATGGCCTGCTCGTAAGGAAGAAAAGGTATATTCCATTTGATCGCATTCAAAGTCTGGATTTCTCTGAGGGAATCCTTCACCGGCCATTTGGTCTTGTGAAGGTGAAGGTAGAAACAGCTGGACCAAGTGGTGCATCGGATGCGGAGGCGGTTTTAACCGCCATAACAAAGGAAGAAGCGAATCGGATTCAAGAAATTATCGCTCAAGCGAAGAGTAAGCTTGTTGAAGATACTTTGGATATCGAAGTTGAGCGCATAGAAGAACGTGCGGAGGAAAAGGTTATTTATCAAATTTCCTCTAAAGAACTTCTGTTGTTAGCGACTACCTCTGGAGGGGTGGGGGTGGTTCTTTCTGCCATGGTCGCATTTTTGTCTCAACTGGATGATCTGATCCCGTATGAAAGTGCCTATCGAGAAGTAGAGAGGGTGGTTTCAAATGGTATCGTCATCGTATCTGTGCTTGTCTTTATAGGGTTCTTACTCGCTTGGGTGGTCGCATTAGTTGGAACGATGGTGAAATTCGCTCAATTTACGGTGAAGAAAACAGAGAGAGAGATCATCATATCTAGGGGCTTGTTAGAAAAGAGACAAATCACCATTCCGTTGAATCGAATTCAAGCCGTTCGCATTTCTGAAAACATTCTGAGACAGCCCTTTGGACTATGTTCCGTTTATCTTATAAGTGCAGGTGGGTCTGTAAGGAATACAGAGGGATCGAAGGTGCTATTATTACCGGCTGTGAAGAAAGCGCAGGTTGCTCATATCCTTCAGGAGCATCTTCCGATTTTAGCTACAAAGCAGCCATTTAATAAGCCGCCGAAACGTTCGCTTCCAAGGTATTTGTTCCGGGGAGCCTTGATGGTGGTTCCATTGGTGATAACTGCTATAGCCATTTTTAAGCTATGGGGCTTACTGTCAATCATGCTTTTCTTGTTCTCTAGTGCCTGGTCATATGTAATCTATAAAGATGCGGGCTGGAGTATCGAGGGGCAGCAGCTAAATATCCAGTATAGAGGCTTTATTAAGCATACTCTATTTATGAAAAAGAATAATGTTCAATCGGTTTCTTATAAAGAAAGTTTCTTTCAAAGAAGAAAGAATCTAGCTACGATGACAAGTCTCATTAAATCGGGGATGGGAGCCATCGGAGGGACGATTGTTGATATTGAAAAAGAGGAAGCTAGGGAGATTTATCACTGGTATTCTCATAGCCAAAAAGCGCCTTTTTGAGGCGCTTTTTATCTACTTAGTAATCCAATTAGGGCTAAGAAAATGAGCACGGCAAGCATAATGGACGTGGGGCTCCATTTTTTAGGACCGCCCGAGGAATGGAGTGTTCTTTTGGTGATTCTCTGAAAGGAGGAGGTAAGCTCTCTTCCGCGTTCAATGGCAAAGGAGCCAAGAATAAGACCGGCAAGAAGACCGAAAATATGAGCGGTCACATTTACGTTTGCGTTAACGAATGTCATAATCACACCTATTACGACAATGGCTAACACCACCTGTGTGTTTTCACGAGAAAGCATTTCCTTCCGAAAAAAGATCATCGCTAAGTAAATGCCAAACAATCCAAAAATGGCTCCACTTGACCCGACATGTGTGTAGGTTAATGGTTTTAAAAATAAGGTAGCAAGATTTGCGAGAATTCCTGTTGATAAATAAAGGGTGATAAAGCTTTTTCTACCAAGGATATGCTCGAGACCTGGACCAAACAACACAAGGGAAAAGCTGTTAAATAGAAGATGTGGAAACCCACTATGAAGGAAGATAGGAGTCACCAACCTCCAAAGTTCCCCTTCCATAATATAAAGATTTACACCAGCTAACCTTTCAAAAATCAGACCACCCGGAAAGAAGGGAAGAACAATAAGCAAGTACAAAACAATATGAATAAAGACAATACCGGTTATAATGGGGTAATAACGGGTAAAATCTTTGAAGCTCTCCGTTCGGATAAACATAAGAACCCTCCAATGTATTCATTTTTACTATCATAACTGTTTCATATCTATAATACACGTGATTACAATACAGTTTGTACACAATATGCTTCGTAATCATTTTTTAGAAGGAGGTGCTACGTTTGATTTCGGGAATAGGTATTGATATCGTTGAGCTTTCTCGAATTGAGGAGCTCAGTGCAAGGCAAAGTAAGTTTGTCGATCGAATTTTAACACCTAGAGAAAAAGATAAATATCATACATATCATGGGAAAAGGAAAACGGAATACTTAGCAGGGCGTTTCGCTGCAAAGGAAGCCTTTTCTAAAGCAGTTGGAACGGGTATTGGTGAAAGTTTATCATTTTTGGATATCGAAATTCAGTCGAATGAAAAAGGGCAGCCAATGATTATAAAACCCTTTAGTCAAGGTGTATACCTATCCATTTCACATAGTAAAGAGTATGCGGTTGCGCAAGTGGTGATTGAAAAAAATAAATAGCTTGTTCCAATCGTTGGACATATTCCCCAAGGTTGTCTCATATATTCATAGTGCAACAGAAGAGCGGGGGATGGCGGCGAGTTTCTTTAGCGGTTACTAAAACCGTAAGAGTTCATATCCTTCCCTCACTCTTCTTACTACGAAGAAATGAAACTAAAGGGGTTGAAGGAATGAGGAAGAAATTATTATTGCTATTCGCCGGGCTAATGGCAGTACTTATGTTAGCCGCCTGTGGATCTAAATCACAAGAAGATGTGGTGAAGGATTTAACCGGGAAGGTTGAAAGTTTGAAAGGTTATAAGGCGGATGCCACCATGACTTTGCAAATGGGAACTGAGCCTCAGACGTATGATGTGCAAATTTGGCACAAAGCTCCTACTTACTATCGAGTAAATTTAAAGAATGCTCAAAAAGACCAAAGTCAAATGATTTTACGTAATGATGACGGTGTGTTTGTATTAACACCAGCCCTTAATAAGAGCTTCCGCTTCCAAAGCGATTGGCCGGAAAATAGCAGCCAGGCGTATTTGTATGAATCACTGATTGAAGATATTATTGCTGATAAGGAAGCAAAGTTTAGTGCGACTAAGGAGCATTATGTATTTGAAACAAAGACTAGATATCAAAACAACAAGATGCTGCCTTACCAAGAGATTACGTTTAAAAAGGATTTAACACCAGTTAGCGTAAAAGTAATGGATCCTGACCGAAAGGCATTAGTAACTGTCGAATTTACAAATGTTAAATTTGATGCTAGCTTTGATGCGAAGGATTTTGATATGGCTAAAAATATGACAGGTGCCCAGCTTGAAGTTCCTGTTATGTCAAATGTAAAAGATGAAGCGTTCACGGTGATGTATCCAACAGAAGAGATTGCTGGTGTGGACTTAATCGAAGAAAAAGAAGTGAAAACTGAGAATGGAAAACGTGTGATTTTAACATATGATGGTGAAAAGAGCTTCACGCTTGTACAGGAAAAAGCCATTGTTGCCGAAGCGTCGGTTACATCAACAACAGTTTCTGGTGAACCGATTGACCTTGGTTTCACAATTGGTGCTATGTCAGGAAATACCATTTCATGGACGTATCAAGGGGTAGATTACATGCTTGCCTCCAATGACTTATCCGAAGAAGAAATGGCTATGTTAGCTAGATCGGTTCAAGTGCAAGGGGATATAAGTAAATAATGAATCAACAGGCTTCTCATGATGAAGCCTGTTCTTTTTGTATGGATAAGTAAGTTGACAATCACCGCCTAGGATTCGATAATCGTATGTATATGTTAGACCGGAAGTAGAAGGAAGTGTAGAAATGAGTCACAATACTTTGTTTTATCGAGATACATGGGCAGAAGTTCATTTAGATAAAATCATGTATAATGTTTCACAGTTAAAAAAACTTTTGCCGAATCACGTTCAAATGATTGCGGTTGTAAAGGCCAATGCATACGGTCACGGAGATGTACAAGTAGCGAGAGCTGCTTTAGAAGCTGGTGCCACCTACTTGGCCGTTGCGTTTTTAGATGAGGCCATTGCTCTAAGGAACAAAGGAATAACAGCCCCTATCCTTGTATTAGGAGCCAGTCGTCCCGAGGATACATCGGTCGCCGTTAAAAATAATATTACATTAACTGTATTTCGATATGAGTGGTTACAACAAGCAAAGGGAATGTTAGGTGAGGGAGAAAAATTATCTATTCATATAAAACTTGATACAGGTATGGGAAGAATTGGTGTTCGTTCAAGGGAAGAATTGACATCCATTGAGGAGCTACTAGAATCAAGTGGATGTTTTCTTTTTGAGGGAATTTATACTCACTTTGCTACAGCGGACGAGTTAGAAGAGAGTTATTTTCGAAAACAACTCTCGCGTTTTCACGAGCTTTTATCGTATTTAAAGGTAAAGCCAGACCTTGTCCATGCAAGCAACAGTGCAGCATCATTTCGCTTTGGTGAAGCTTCATTTAATGCCATTCGGTTTGGTATTGGGATGTATGGGTTGACTCCATCCCTAGAAATGGAGTCCGTGTTACCCTTTCCGTTACAGGACGCATTTTCACTTCACACCAGACTTATTCATGTAAAAAAGTTAGAAAAAGGGGATTCGGTTAGCTATGGTGCCACTTATACCGCTCAGGGGCCTGAGTGGATTGGCACGTTGCCAATTGGTTATGCGGATGGTTGGATTCGAAAGCTACACGGGCAAGAGGTGCTAGTTGAAGGGAAAAGAGTACCGATTGTCGGTCGAATTTGCATGGACCAATGCATGATTAGATTGCCTAAAGAACTTCCCATTGGAACCCTTGTTACGCTTATTGGAGAGCAACAAACGGAATACATTTCAATGAATGAAATTGCAACCAAATTAGAAACAATTAATTATGAAGTTCCTTGTATCATTTCAAGTCGTGTGCCTAGAATTTATAAAAAATATGGAAAAACGATTGAGCAAAGAAACGATATTTTGCATTCATATGTATAGTGGTATCCCTTTTAGAATAAGGATTTATAGAAAAAGATCCAGATTTATGAATCTTTGGAGACTTCATGAATAAAAGGGTATTTTTTTGGTGGATAATACTGAAGTATGACTTATTCCCCTTTGCATTGTGGTGGATTGGTGTTATTATAAAATATGGTAGAGATAAAATGGTGTGTAGTGATGGTGGAGGTGTATGTTTGTGTCTGAGTCCAGCGCAACAACAGAAATTATGGTGAAATTACCGCAACATCTTTTAACCGAATTGGATGGTTTTGTGAAACAGGAGAATGTGAACAGAAGCGAATTCATTTATCAAGCTACTAAAATGTACTTGCGTGAGCGGAAAAAGAGACAAATTCGTGAATCCATGCGAAGAGGCTACATGGAGATGGCGAAGATCAACTTAACGATTGCTTCAGAAGCGTTTCAAGCAGAGTATGAGGCAGAACATACAGTTGAACGTCTAGTAAGTGGGGGATAATCCTTTGATTGTCAAACGTGGTGACGTTTATTTTGCAGACCTATCCCCAGTTGTTGGTTCCGAGCAAGGTGGCGTTCGTCCAGTTCTTGTGATCCAAAACGATATCGGGAATCGGTTCAGTCCCACAGTGATTATTGCAGCCATTACAGCTCAAATTCAGAAAGCGAAACTGCCTACTCACGTTGAAATTGATGCGAAACGCTATGGTTTCGAACGAGATTCAGTTATCCTGTTGGAACAAATTCGTACAATTGATAAACAACGTCTGACCGATAAGATCACTCATCTCGATGACGAAATGATGGAGAAAGTGGACGAAGCTTTACAAATTAGCCTAGGTCTTATTGAATTCTAAAAATACGCTCTACTAAGGGCGTTTTTTTATTGTATGAAAAAGAAATCATACTGTGCAAAAAAAGGATAGCCGAGTGCTATCCTTTTTTTGTGCCTATCCAAAACGGCCTGGTTGCACTATGTTTAGCTACTCGAAAAAAGGGTATATAACAAAGTCGCAATATTGTCATAATTAGTTTAAGCTTTCGCATAAAATTGTTATCATTATGGATAGGTTCAAAATTTGGTTTTAAGCTTACGTTACAGTTTAAAGACAATCCGTTTTGAAGAAACCTAACATGTTAAAATTGGGAGGATATAATGAACAAAGCTATTGAACAGTATATTCAAACGAATCGGGAAGAGATATTAACAAAGTGGATTGAGAGCATGAAGGAAAAATCAGATGAGCGGGTTCTGAAGGTGGTTTCTGACCAAGTATTCGTAGGGACAAGCCGAGAGTTCATTGATCTAATTGTTTCTAATCTAAAAGATTCTGATGAAAAGTATAGTGAAAAGCTTGTAGAGTTTGCTGAAAAAGTAGTTAGACTTGCGTGGCCTTTAACCTTTGTTACTGACGGATTACGGGAATTTGCAAGAATTGCTTTTGAAGGAATGAATGCATCAGGTCATGTAAATGAAGAAAATCGTATGGAAATCATTTATGACTTTGATAACTGGATAAGTCCAATGACAAATGAGATTGTTAATGTATATTCCTCGACTTGGGAGCGAACAGTTTCACTTCAAAAAATTGCTCTTCAAGAATTGTCCGCTCCTTTAATTCCCGTGTTTGATGGCATTTCTGTCATGCCTCTTGTTGGGACGATAGATACGGAGAGGGCAAAACAGATTATGGAAAGCTTGTTAAATGGAGTGGTAAGAAATCGTTCAGAAGTTGTTCTTATAGATATTACGGGTGTTCCGGTTGTAGATACAATGGTCGCTCATCATATTATTCAAGCTGCCGATGCAGTTAGACTAGTTGGGGCCAAGTGTATGTTAGTAGGGATTCGTCCAGAAATAGCACAGACAATCGTCAATCTTGGGATTAATTTAAATCAAATTACAACAAAAAATACACTGAAAAAGGGCATTGAGTCTGCTCTTGAAATTATGAATAAAAAGATTATCAGCACGGGGGGAGAAAATTGAGGATACCCATTCTAAAATTACACAATTGCTTACTAGTATCAATTCAATGGGAATTGGACGATCAAACGGCCCTTCAATTTCAGGAAGATTTGCTTCATAAAATACACGAAACGAGCGCTAATGGTGTTGTAATTGATATCACTTCCATTGATTTTATTGATTCCTTCATCGCGAAGGTGCTTGGTGATGTAATTAATATGTCTAAACTTATGGGTGCTAAAGTTGTCATTACAGGTATTCAGCCAGCGGTGGCGATTACTCTTATTGAATTAGGAATTGGTTTAGATGATGTCCTAACAGCTTTGGATCTAGAAAAAGGTTTGGAGAAATTACATCAGGAATTGGGGGAATAACCAAATGGGGATCCAATCCTGCGTAAAAATCATTAATGAATGGGATATTGTTGCAGCTAGGCAGCTAGGTAGAAATGTGGCAAAAGAGCTTGGATTTGGAACGGTAGATCAGGCTAGAATCACCACTGCTATTAGTGAATTAGCTAGAAATATTTATTTATACGCTGGTCAGGGCCAAATCTGCATTGAAAAACTATATGAAAACGGCAAAGCGGGATTGAAGGTAGTAGCCATAGACAATGGACCTGGTATAAAGGATATAAGGCAAGCAATGGAGGATGGATATTCAACATCAGGTGGTTTAGGGGCTGGATTGCCAGGAGTCAAACGCTTGATGGATGGGTTTGGGATTAACTCAACACCAGGTAATGGTACAGAGATAACGGCAACTAAGTGGGTGCGTTAGGGGGAGCATTTTATGGATTTCCGAGAATTGATGGAGGCAAAATACCGGCACATACTTGAAAAATACATAAACGACCCTTCTGAACAAGTGTTGTATCAGGGCCAAAAGTTCAGTAGAAAGTCTATTGAGCATCGAATCTCCCCTGAGGAAATCATCAGTTTACATAAAACTCTTATGAATGAAATGTATCCAGAGTTACCAGAAGAAGTATCGCTCTCCTTTGATATGTTACTAGAAGTGATGTTAGGCTACGGTCTTGCTTATAGAGAGCTTCAAAGCTTGCGCCATAAGCAGCAGGAACTAAGAACGGAAATGGAGATTGCTGCAAATGTACAACAAACCTTATTAGGAACCCATGTCCCTTCTGTGCCTTGGCTGGATATAGGTGCTATTAGTGTTCCTGCCAAGCATATGAATGGAGATTATTATCACTTTGTTCAAGATGAAACAAATAATATAAGTATAGCTATTGCAGATGTCATTGGGAAAGGAATCCCGGCAGCATTGTGTATGTCCATGATCAAATATGCGATGGACAGTCAACCGGATAATCAACAAGAACCGAGTAAAGTATTAGAAAATCTAAATCGGGTCGTTGAACAAAATGTGGATCCTAGTATGTTTATTACTATGTTCTATGGTGTGTATCATCCAATCGAGCATACATTTGCCTATTCTTCCGCTGGACATGAGCCGGGCTTTCTTTACCGTGCGCAATCGGGAGAATTCACTGAAATTGAGGCAAAGGGTTTGCTGTTAGGAGTAGAGAAGCGGACGAAATATCTGCAGTATGAACAAGCCATAAATGTTGGAGACATGATTATCTTGATGTCAGATGGTGTGACAGAATGTCGCTCAGAAGAAGGGTTTGTCGAAAAAGAAACCTTAATCTCGTATATAAATAAATATATCCATTTGCCTGTACAGGAGATTGTAACCAACATATATAAAGAGCTAGAAAAGCTCCAACACTTTCAATTGCGAGATGATTTTACTTTAATAATCTTGAAAAGAAAGGTTTAAGTACTAATTTTTCAGGGTAACGAATAAGAGCAGTTGACTTGTAAAGAGGTGGGTATAATGAACATAAAGTTAGATATCACGGAATGTGATGGTCGTGTTGCTGTCAGTGTAACAGGTGAAATTGATGTTTATACGGCACCGAAGCTAAGAGAAACCCTGTTTCCTCTGTCTGAGAGAAACGGAGTGAACATGATTATTAATCTTTCTGGAGTAGAATATATGGATAGCACAGGCTTAGGGGTATTTGTGGGGACGTTTAAAAATGTGCGCTCAAGCAATGGGGAATTTCAGTTAGTTGGACTTTCTGATCGGTTAAAGAGGCTTTTTGAGATCACCGGACTAGCTGATATTATGAATATTAGCCAGATTGAGGGTGAACCAAAATGAAAGAAGTTTGTGACTACATTGAAATGAAAATCCCTGCTAAGCCAGAATACGTAGGTGTGATTCGATTAACATTATCTGCCATTGCCAGTCGGATGGGCTTTTCATTCGATGAAATTGAAGATTTGAAAATTGCTACAAGTGAAGCCATAACAAATGCTGTTCAGCATGCCTACAAAACTGGAAAACTTGGAGAGGTTGCAGTAGGTTTTGGATCATATGGCGATCGACTCGAAGTGATCGTGGCTGACAGTGGAAAGAGTTTCGATTTTCAATCGGCTCGAGAAAAAGTAGGTCCTTATCGTGGGAATGAACCAGTTGAGTTTATGCGTGAAGGAGGCCTTGGGCTTTACTTGATAGAAACGCTGATGGATGAAGTGGTCATTCATCAGAATGAGGGTGTGACGGTTTTTATGACCAAATACCTAGAAGGGGAGCAGGTGGAGAGGAATGCAGAACAAATCTCAACCTAATTCACTATCAAAAGAAGAAATTCATCGATATATAAAAGCTTATCAGCAAAACCAGGATGATGAAGCTCAAAATCAATTGGTTTTACATTATAAAAGCTTAGTTGAAACAATTGCCCGAAAATACTCAAAAGGAAAATCCTATCATGAGGACATTGTTCAAGTCGGGAATATTGGTCTGTTAGGAGCGATGCGAAGGTACGATGAGGAATTTGGGAGAAGCTTTGAAGCTTTTGCTGTACCTACCATTGTTGGAGAAATCAAGCGTTTTTTAAGAGATAAAACGTGGAGTATCCATGTTCCCAGAAGAATAAAAGAACTAGGTCCAAGAATTAAAGCAACGGTTGAGGAATTAACCACCACTCTCCAGCGTTCGCCAAAAGTATGTGAAATTGCTGAAGCCTTACAAGAAACCGAAGAGGATATACTAGAAGCGATGGAGATGGGAAGAAGTTATCAGGCATTGTCTGTTGACCATTCTATTGAGGCTGATTCAGATGGAGGGACTGTCACGTTATTGGACGTGGTGGGAAACATTGATGAGGGTTATGAAAAGGTGAATCAAAAGCTTGTATTAGACAAGGTTCTACATGTTTTGACGGAAAGAGAAAGGGAGATTATCCAATACACGTATTTGGACAATCTAAGTCAAAAAGACACCGGGGAGAAATTAGGTATTTCTCAGATGCATGTGTCAAGATTGCAAAGAAAGGCAATAAAAAAACTTCAAGATGCCATCCGCTCAGATCATAACAGTTCGGAGTGCTTATCGTGACGAAACCAATAGAAGTGATTGTTCACCAAACAACTAAGGAAGGTAAGTATGTATGTGGAGATAGCTATTACTTTGTTCTCCAAGATGAATATTTTACCTGTGTCGTCGCGGATGGTCTTGGCAGTGGAACACTTGCAAATGAGGCATCTTCAGCAGTGGTTGAGGTTGTCCAACAATATCATGAGGAAGATGTTGAGGTGTTGATGAAAAAATGCAATCAGGCTCTTTTTCAAAAAAGAGGAGCAGCGGTAGCGGTATTAAAGGTATTTTTTCAGACGAAGGAATTTCACTATAGCTGTGTAGGGAATATCCGTTTCTTTTTATATTCAGATCAAGGTGAACTAACCTATCCTCTTCCGGTCTCCGGATATCTATCTGGTAAACCGGTAAGATTTAATACAAAGAGATACTCTTATCAAGCAAACTCGAAATTTCTTATTCATTCGGACGGCATCACGCCTAACGGAATAAAATCATTACTAAGCTCCGGGTTATCGAATGAATGTATTGCGAATCAAATACGGGAGAGGTTCACTTCGAAAATGGATGATTCAACATTTATTATAGGGACATTGCATTAGAGTTACCTGTACATAATGGGGTAACTCTTTTTTGTACATATCATTCATTGTGATACACTTGAAATCTTTGATAAAATAAGAAAAAAGACATTCGTTTTGGAGGAAAAGTACATTGGATCAAACAATAGATAAGCGTAAGGAACTCTTACAAACGGTAGCCAAAGAGCAGAATTTAAGTTTCAAACAAGTGAACAATGTTATTTCGTTACTTGAAGAAGGAAACACTCTACCGTTCATTGCGAGATACCGTAAAGAACAAACGGGTGCATTAGACGAGGTACAAATTCGTGACATTATGGAACGTTGGCAATACATACAAAACCTTGAGCAAAGAAAAGAAGAGGTTATTCGGATTATCGAAGAACAAGGCAAACTGACGGTTGAGTTAAAAAGCCAGATAGAAAAATCGATCAAGCTTCAAGAGGTTGAAGATTTGTATCGTCCGTATAAACAGAAACGCCGTACAAAGGCAACTGTAGCGAAAGAAAAAGGATTAGAGCCGTTTGCGGAATGGTTAGTAACCTTCCCTGTAAATGGTTCAATCGAAGAAAAGGCAAGTGAATTTTTGTCGGACGAGCTTGAGGTTCACTCTATTGAAGAAGTGATAAACGGGGCGAAGGATATTATCGCTGAGTGGGTTTCAGACGATGCAGATTCACGAAAATGGATACGAAGTGAGACTGCTAAAGCTGGATTGGTTGAAGCTAGTGTTAAGGATATGGAAAAAGACGAGAAAAAAGTGTATGAAATGTATTATGAATATTCAGAGCCTATTAGCAAAGTGGTTCCCCATCGTACGCTTGCTCTCAATCGCGGGGAGAAAGAAGAAGTTTTACGGGTAGCGATTAAGCCGAATGTGGACCGTAACATGGACTACTTAACAAAAAAGTGGATTAAGAATTCTCGATCCTTCGTTGTTGAGACAGTGACTGAGGCAGTTGAAGATGGCTATAAGAGATTAATTCAACCTTCAATAGAAAGAGAAATTCGTAATGAGCTAACTGAAAAGGCAGAAGAAAGAGCGATTCATATATTCTCTGAGAATTTAAGAAATCTTCTTCTCCAACCACCTTTAAAAGGAAAGATCGTTCTAGGTGTAGACCCAGCGTATCGAACAGGCTGTAAGTTAGCGGTAGTGGATGAAACAGGGAAGGTTCTTAGAATCGATGTGATTTACCCTCATCCACCTGTATCGAAGAAACAAGAAGCAGAGAAAAAGTTTAAAGAAATCATTGAAACATACGAAGTTGAAATGGTAGCAGTGGGAAATGGGACTGCCTCCCGGGAAACAGAGCAGTTTGTAGTAGATATGCTCAAAGATCAAAAAAGAGAGATTTATTATTTAATTGTTAACGAAGCGGGTGCGAGTGTTTATTCTGCTTCCGATTTAGCTCGTGAAGAATTCCCTGATTTTCAGGTAGAGGAGAGAAGTGCGGTATCTATTGCCCGTCGCTTGCAAGATCCATTAGCCGAATTAGTTAAAATCGATCCAAAATCGGTTGGAGTAGGCCAATATCAACATGATGTATCTCAAAAGAGATTATCTGAATCATTAACTTTTGTTGTGGAAACCGCTGTGAACCAAGTAGGTGTGAATGTTAATACTGCGTCTGCTTCATTGCTTCAATATGTAGCTGGACTTTCAAAAACAGTAGCAACCAATATCGTCAAGAAACGTGAAGAAGAAGGTAAGTTTGTCAATCGAACACAGTTAAAGAAAATTCCGAGGTTAGGTGCAAAAACATATGAGCAAGCCATTGGGTTTCTGCGTGTGATTGATGGAAAAGAACCGCTCGACCGTACAGGTATTCACCCGGAAAATTATCAAGCAGTTAAAAATCTCCTAAGTAAATTAGGATTTACCTCAGCTGACCTAGGTTCAGAAGCGCTAAAAACAACCTTATCATCTGTTGACATCAAAGCTATTGCGGCAGAGCTTGAGATCGGAGAATTAACATTAAAGGATATTCTTGATGCGTTAGTTAGACCGGAAAGAGATCCACGTGACGAGCTTCCTGCACCATTATTAAAGAAAGATGTACTAAAGCTTGAAGATTTAAAAGTAGGAATGGAGCTTCAAGGAACCGTTCGAAACGTAGTGGACTTCGGAGCATTTGTTGATATTGGAGTAAAGCAAGACGGTCTTGTGCATATTTCTAAACTATGCAATCGCTTTGTCAAGCACCCACTCGATATTGTTTCCGTTGGAGACGTAGTCACCGTGTGGGTGGATAGTGTAGACCAACAAAAAGGCAGAGTCGCTTTAACGATGCTGCAACCGTAAAGCCTAAGGAAACACCGTTCACGATGTTAACGGGTTTACTTGTGAGGTGCAAACGGTAAAAGTAGACCAAATATTACACAGTAAAAAAGGATTAGAGATGCAAACTCTCTCTAATCCTTTTTTGAATTTCCTTTTTTCTAAAGTACCCGAAAGTTACACAAGTTCATTAGCTGCTATAGCGAGTTTGATAAATAAGCGGAGAAATTTCTCTTATTTAGGAAATTGCACTGAAAATAGCTAAAATAGACGGAAAGTTTCCGGCTATTGACTTAAAAAACGTGAAATCGGGCGATTTTGCTTTGCTTAGTCGGAAATACTCCGCTTATATACCCCGAACCAAGCTCTATTCTGTAGTTTAACCGAAAAAACTCCGCTTATTATTAACACACCATCCAATAATTACTTCATCCCCTGTGATTTCCTGTGTGAATCAAGACAAAATAAACAATAAAATTTTGCCGAAATGGTCAATAAAAAACGCACTGTGAATGATATTGTGAATTCAAGTGCGTTTTCATATGTGTTTTATAAAGTTTGCACCGCTAGTGTAAATTCGTTATCAAGAGGAACGGTGTTTTTTTCTGTAAAAAAACCAACATTGGTTAAGTAGTTTTATTTGATAGGCATTTTTCTCTAAAAATGCTTTCTGCATCTGATTTTGAAACCAAGTAGGCATAGACATACCTCCTAGCACAAATTTCAAGGGGTATATTCAATGTATGCTATAATGGGTTGTCATGTTCATAGAATTTTTGTTTAGTTAGAAGTGAGGTGGGAGTATGGGTGACAATGAGTTACAAAATTTAGTTGAGGAAATTTCCATTCAATTCTTTAACAAGCCATTTCGACATACTGCTTTTTTTAATTCCCGTCTTCGAACAACAGGTGGACGTTATATGTTAAGGTCTCATAACATTGAGATTAATCGAAGTTATCTAGAACAACTGGGGGAACAAGAATTAATCGGCATCATTAAGCATGAATTATGTCATTATCATTTGCATCTAGAGGGAAAAGGCTATCAGCACCGAGATCATGACTTTAAAACCCTTCTTAAAAAAGTGGGTGCACCCCGTTTTTGTTCTACTCTCCCGAACCGCCCTGAAGTTAGAACCCAAAAGACCGTTCGTATATATCAATGCACCGGATGCGCTCAACAATATAATAGAAAAAGAAGGATCAATACTTCAAAGTATGTTTGTGGAAAGTGCCGGGGGAAACTTATTGAAATTCATGTTTGACAGTTGGAGAAAAAGATGTTAAATTATTATTCCGTGACTGACATCGAGCGGGAAAAAGTAATAAAAATTCCCCCTTGACTTTCACAGCTCGTCTCATTATAATGTAAAGAGTCGAGATTACGACATGAACACTTTTCTTATTCCACAGTAGCTCAGTTGGTAGAGCATTCGGCTGTTAACCGAACGGTCACAGGTTCGAGTCCTGTCTGTGGAGCCATTTTGGGGAAGTACTCAAGAGGCTGAAGAGGCGCCCCTGCTAAGGGTGTAGGTCGGGTGACCGGCGCGAGGGTTCAAATCCCTCCTTCTCCGCCAGTAACTTTCATCATCTTTTAAAAATATGGCCCCTTGGTCAAGCGGTTAAGACACCGCCCTTTCACGGCGGTAACACGGGTTCGAATCCCGTAGGGGTCACTTTTAAATTATTATACTATTAATAAAGGTCCCGTGGTGTAGCGGTTAACATGCCTGCCTGTCACGCAGGAGATCGCCGGTTCGATCCCGGTCGGGACCGCCATATTATTGGGCTATAGCCAAGCGGTAAGGCAACGGACTTTGACTCCGTCATGCGTTGGTTCGAATCCAGCTAGCCCAGCCATTTTTTATTTTAAGGCAATTTTATCTTAATTTGTACGAGCCATTAGCTCAGTCGGTAGAGCATCTGACTTTTAATCAGAGGGTCGAAGGTTCGAGTCCTTCATGGCTCACCATGTTTACTAAGTGGTATAGCATAATATTATGCGGGTGTGGCGGAATTGGCAGACGCACTAGACTTAGGATCTAGCGCCGCAAGGCGTGGGGGTTCGACTCCCTTCACCCGCACCATTCATTTCCAGTTGATTGACTGGGAGGATTCATGTATAATAGATACTATCGCTCTTAATGAGCGGTCGTGGCGGAATGGCAGACGCGCTAGGTTGAGGGCCTAGTGGGGGCAACCCCGTGGAGGTTCAAGTCCTCTCGGCCGCACCAAGAAAAAACTACAAAAAATGTTTGACATTAAAATATGGTTATGATATTATGTAAAAGTTGCTTCTTTAAAAAGAGCGCCCGTAGCTCAATTGGATAGAGCGTCTGACTACGGATCAGAAGGTTATGGGTTCGACTCCTTTCGGGCGCGCCATTTTGAATAACGGGGAGTAGCTCAGCTTGGTAGAGCACTTGGTTTGGGACCAAGGGGTCGCAGGTTCGAATCCTGTCTTCCCGACCATTTATAATAAAATAATAATATGCGGGTGTAGTTTAATGGTAAAACCTCAGCCTTCCAAGCTGATGTCGTGAGTTCGATTCTCATCACCCGCTCCAACAAATCAAATTGTTCTTTGAAAACTAAACAAATCATACGTCAACAAAAAATGATTAGTGTTGAAAAATACACTAGCCAACGTTTTATCTTTAAGAGCTAATCTTACTCTTTATTGGAGAGTTTGATCCTGGCTCAGGACGAACGCTGGCGGCGTGCCTAATACATGCAAGTCGAGCGGATCTTTGGGAGCTTGCTCCCAAAGGTTAGCGGCGGACGGGTGAGTAACACGTGGGCAACCTGCCTATGAGACTGGGATAACTCCGGGAAACCGGGGCTAATACCGGATAATTCTTTTCTACACATGTAGAAAAGCTGAAAGATGGTTTCGGCTATCACTCATAGATGGGCCCGCGGCGCATTAGCTAGTTGGTGAGGTAACGGCTCACCAAGGCGACGATGCGTAGCCGACCTGAGAGGGTGATCGGCCACACTGGGACTGAGACACGGCCCAGACTCCTACGGGAGGCAGCAGTAGGGAATCTTCCGCAATGGACGAAAGTCTGACGGAGCAACGCCGCGTGAGTGATGAAGGTTTTCGGATCGTAAAACTCTGTTGTTAGGGAAGAACAAGTACCGGAGTAACTGCCGGTACCTTGACGGTACCTAACCAGAAAGCCACGGCTAACTACGTGCCAGCAGCCGCGGTAATACGTAGGTGGCAAGCGTTGTCCGGAATTATTGGGCGTAAAGCGCGCGCAGGTGGTCTCTTAAGTCTGATGTGAAAGCCCCCGGCTCAACCGGGGAGGGTCATTGGAAACTGGGAGACTTGAGTGCAGGAGAGAAGAGTGGAATTCCACGTGTAGCGGTGAAATGCGTAGAGATGTGGAGGAACACCAGTGGCGAAGGCGACTCTTTGGCCTGTAACTGACACTGAGGCGCGAAAGCGTGGGGAGCAAACAGGATTAGATACCCTGGTAGTCCACGCCGTAAACGATGAGTGCTAAGTGTTAGAGGGTTTCCGCCCTTTAGTGCTGCAGCAAACGCATTAAGCACTCCGCCTGGGGAGTACGGCCGCAAGGCTGAAACTCAAAGGAATTGACGGGGGCCCGCACAAGCGGTGGAGCATGTGGTTTAATTCGAAGCAACGCGAAGAACCTTACCAGGTCTTGACATCCTTTTGCCTTCCCTAGAGATAGGGCGTTCCCCTTCGGGGGACAAAAGTGACAGGTGGTGCATGGTTGTCGTCAGCTCGTGTCGTGAGATGTTGGGTTAAGTCCCGCAACGAGCGCAACCCTTGATCTTAGTTGCCAGCATTTAGTTGGGCACTCTAAGGTGACTGCCGGTGACAAACCGGAGGAAGGTGGGGATGACGTCAAATCATCATGCCCCTTATGACCTGGGCTACACACGTGCTACAATGGGTGGTACAAAGGGCAGCAAAACCGCGAGGTCGAGCCAATCCCATAAAACCACTCTCAGTTCGGATTGTAGGCTGCAACTCGCCTACATGAAGCTGGAATCGCTAGTAATCGCGGATCAGCATGCCGCGGTGAATACGTTCCCGGGCCTTGTACACACCGCCCGTCACACCACGAGAGTTTGTAACACCCGAAGTCGGTGGGGTAACCGTAAGGAGCCAGCCGCCTAAGGTGGGACAGATGATTGGGGTGAAGTCGTAACAAGGTAGCCGTATCGGAAGGTGCGGCTGGATCACCTCCTTTCTAAGGAAAATTGAGGCTTATGACCTTCGGTCAAAGCTAACAACCGTTGATGATATGATTTGTTTAGTTTTGAGAGAGCAATCTCTCTATGATAATCGTTCTTTGAAAACTAGATAATGATAAATGAAGAAAACCAAGAAATACCGAGTAATCGCCATTTTAGTTTTCTCTCTATATTATATAGAGAAACTTTTTAACTGTAGGTTAAGTTAGAAAGGGCGCACGGTGGATGCCTTGGCACTAGGAGCCGATGAAGGACGGTACTAACACCGATATGCTTCGGGGAGCTGTAAGTAAGCTTTGATCCGGAGATTTCCGAATGGGGAAACCCTCTATCCGTAATGGGATAGAATCTTTACCTGAATACATAGGGTATTGAAGGCAGACCCGGGGAACTGAAACATCTAAGTACCCGGAGGAAGAGAAAGCAAACGCGATTCCCTGAGTAGCGGCGAGCGAAACGGGATTAGCCCAAACCAAGAGGCTTGCCTCTTGGGGTTGTAGGACACTCTATACGGAGTTACAAAGGAATGAAGTAGACGAATCGATCTGGAAAGGTCAGTCATAGAAGGTAACAACCCTGTAGTTGAAACTTCGTTCCCTCCCTGAGTGAATCCTGAGTACGGCGGAACACGTGAAATTCCGTCGGAAGCAGGGAGGACCATCTCCCAAGGCTAAATACTACCTAGTGACCGATAGTGAACCAGTACCGTGAGGGAAAGGTGAAAAGCACCCCGGAAGGGGAGTGAAAGAGATCCTGAAACCGTGTGCCTACAAGTAGTTAGAGCCCGTTAATGGGTGATAGCGTGCCTTTTGTAGAATGAACCGGCGAGTTACGATTACATGCGAGGTTAAGTTGATAAGACGGAGCCGTAGCGAAAGCGAGTCTGAATAGGGCGCTTTAGTATGTGGTCGTAGACCCGAAACCAGGTGATCTACCCATGTCCAGGGTGAAGTCCAGGTAACACTGGATGGAGGCCCGAACCCACGCACGTTGAAAAGTGCGGGGATGAGGTGTGGGTAGCGGAGAAATTCCAATCGAACTTGGAGATAGCTGGTTCTCTCCGAAATAGCTTTAGGGCTAGCCTCATGTAGTAAGAGTCTTGGAGGTAGAGCACTGTTTGGACTAGGGGCCCTCATCGGGTTACCGAATTCAGACAAACTCCGAATGCCAAAGACTTATCCATGGGAGTCAGACTGCGAGTGATAAGATCCGTAGTCGAAAGGGAAACAGCCCAGACCACCAGCTAAGGTCCCAAAGTATACGTTAAGTGGCAAAGGATGTGGAGTTGCTTAGACAACCAGGATGTTGGCTTAGAAGCAGCCACCATTTAAAGAGTGCGTAATAGCTCACTGGTCGAGTGACTCCGCGCCGAAAATGTAACGGGGCTAAACGTATCACCGAAGCTGTGGATTGACATCTACGATGTCAGTGGTAGGAGAGCGTTCTAAGGGCGTTGAAGCTAGACCGGAAGGACTGGTGGAGCGCTTAGAAGTGAGAATGCCGGTATGAGTAGCGAAAGATGGGTGAGAATCCCATCCACCGAATGCCTAAGGTTTCCTGAGGAAGGCTCGTCCGCTCAGGGTTAGTCGGGACCTAAGCCGAGGCCGAAAGGCGTAGGCGATGGACAACAGGTTGATATTCCTGTACCACCAAATTACCGTTTGAGTGATGGGGGGACGCAGGAGGATAGGGTAAGCGCGCTGTTGGATATGCGCGTCCAAGCAGTTAGGCTGATCACGAGGCAAATCCCGTGATCAAAAGGCTGAGCTGTGATGGCGAGGGAAATATAGTACCGAAGTTCCTGATTCCACACTGCCAAGAAAAGCCTCTAGCGAGGTAACAGGTGCCCGTACCGCAAACCGACACAGGTAGGCGAGGAGAGAATCCTAAGGTGAGCGAGAGAACTCTCGTTAAGGAACTCGGCAAAATGACCCCGTAACTTCGGGAGAAGGGGTGCTCTTCAGGGTGAATAGCCCAGAAGAGCCGCAGTGAATAGGCCCAGGCGACTGTTTAGCAAAAACACAGGTCTCTGCGAAGCCGCAAGGCGAAGTATAGGGGCTGACGCCTGCCCGGTGCTGGAAGGTTAAGAGGAGGGGTTAGCGCAAGCGAAGCTCTGAATCGAAGCCCCAGTAAACGGCGGCCGTAACTATAACGGTCCTAAGGTAGCGAAATTCCTTGTCGGGTAAGTTCCGACCCGCACGAAAGGCGTAACGATCTGGGCACTGTCTCAACGAGAGACTCGGTGAAATTATAGTACCTGTGAAGATGCAGGTTACCCGCGACAGGACGGAAAGACCCCGTGGAGCTTTACTGTAGCCTGATATTGAATTTTGGTACAGCTTGTACAGGATAGGTAGGAGCCTGAGAAGCCGGAGCGCTAGCTTCGGTGGAGGCGTCGGTGGGATACTACTCTGGCTGTATTGAAATTCTAACCCTCACCCCTGATCGGGGTGGGAGACAGTGTCAGGTGGGCAGTTTGACTGGGGCGGTCGCCTCCTAAAAAGTAACGGAGGCGCCCAAAGGTTCCCTCAGAATGGTTGGAAATCATTCGTAGAGTGTAAAGGCACAAGGGAGCTTGACTGCGAGACCTACAAGTCGAGCAGGGACGAAAGTCGGGCTTAGTGATCCGGTGGTTCCGCATGGAAGGGCCATCGCTCAACGGATAAAAGCTACCCCGGGGATAACAGGCTTATCTCCCCCAAGAGTCCACATCGACGGGGAGGTTTGGCACCTCGATGTCGGCTCATCGCATCCTGGGGCTGTAGTCGGTCCCAAGGGTTGGGCTGTTCGCCCATTAAAGCGGTACGCGAGCTGGGTTCAGAACGTCGTGAGACAGTTCGGTCCCTATCCGTCGTGGGCGTAGGAAATTTGAGAGGAGCTGTCCTTAGTACGAGAGGACCGGGATGGACGCACCGCTGGTGTACCAGTTGTCTTGCCAAAGGCATCGCTGGGTAGCTATGTGCGGAAGGGATAAGTGCTGAAAGCATCTAAGCATGAAGCCCCCCTCAAGATGAGATTTCCCATAGCGCAAGCTAGTAAGATCCCTGAAAGATGATCAGGTTGATAGGTCAGAGGTGGAAGCGCGGCGACGTGTGGAGCTGACTGATACTAATCGATCGAGGACTTAACCAAATTTAAGATGAAACGTATTTCTTTCTTCTTCTTCATTCATTATCTAGTTTTGAAGGAATGATTTTCTTCAATTGAATACGAGTCTAGTGGCGATAGCGAAAAGGTCACACCCGTTCCCATACCGAACACGGAAGTTAAGCTTTTCAGCGCCGATGGTAGTTGAGGGTTTCCCTCTGTGAGAGTAGGACGTCGCTAGGCTGTATTACAGATTTAATTATTATTGTCGCGGGGTGGAGCAGTCTGGTAGCTCGTCGGGCTCATAACCCGAAGGTCGCAGGTTCAAATCCTGTCCCCGCAATTATTGAAAGTTATTTTTCAAGTTTCACTTGAAAAAAACTCTGGTCCCGTGGTGTAGCGGTTAACATGCCTGCCTGTCACGCAGGAGATCGCCGGTTCGATCCCGGTCGGGACCGCCATTTTCATATTTTAGTAGAACCAAACGAACCAAATGGATTCGTTTTTTTGTTTTTTCGAGGGATTTCCTAATAAAAGACGATAATTTTGGCGATTATAGATAGAAAACAGTGTGGAATTTGGTTGCGTACACTTAAAGCTCCATAAAAATGAACGTTACTGGTGTATTTACTTGCAATTCTCGAGATATATTTGCGATCCCATGTACATACATATCCCCTTTTTGCTCATTTTTTTAAAATCATGTACACTTATAAGAGACTAGCCTTAGGAATCTGTCCTAAGGTTTTTTTATAAAAGATTGGGTGATGAATTCAATGAACGAATACATAGTAAGAACAAACAGTACGGAAGAGACTTTACAATTTTCAAAGGAACTGGCACAGAAGCTTCAACCAGGAGATGTGATTACATTAGAAGGTGACCTTGGTGCAGGTAAGACGACGTTTACTAAAGGACTCGCAGTGGGACTGGATATTAACAAAAACGTTAGTAGTCCTACTTTTACTATAATAAAAGAATATAACGGAAGACTTCCACTTTACCATATGGATGTGTATCGATTGGAGGATTCTGACGAAGACTTGGGCTTTGATGAATATTTTGAAGGACAGGGAGTAACGGTTGTGGAGTGGGCTCATCTGATTGAAGACCAACTACCGGAAGAACTTCTACAAATCAAGATTTCTCATGGGGAAGAGAATTCTCGTAACTTAACGATAACGCCAAAAGGAAAACGATATGAAATGCTTTGTAAGGAGCTATTTGCCTAATGAAAGTACTAGCTATAGATACATCCAATTATCCACTGGGGATTGCCTTAATAGATAACCAACAAGTGATTGGGGAGTATATAACGAATATTAAAAAGAATCATTCGATCCGTGTGATGCCAGCGATTGAAAACCTATGCAGGGAATGTGAAGTTAAGCCAGCAGACCTAGAGAAAATTGTCGTCGCTGAAGGTCCTGGTTCTTATACGGGAGTTCGTATAGGAGTAACGATCGCGAAAACATTAGCGTGGACCTTACAAATTCCGCTTGTTGGGGTTTCAAGCATAGAAGTGTTAGCGGCATCAGCTGCACGGTACTTCCCAGGCAATGTGGCTCCATTATTTGACGCTAGAAGAGGACAAGTCTATACCGGTCTATATCGCTTCCAAAATGGCGCACTCGAAAAAGTTAAAAAAGACCAACTGGTATTAGCTAAAGATTGGGCAGAGCAGTTAAAGGAGATGTCAGAGCCTGTTTTATTTGTTGGCAATGATGTCCCTATTCACAAGGAAGTACTAGTGAGTATTATGGGAGATCAAGCAAGATTTGCTCACTACACTGAACATAATCCACGTCCTGGTGAGCTAGCTCATTTAGGGGTCAATCGAGAACCCGTTGATGTGCACAGCTTTGTGCCAAATTATATTCGGTTAGCTGAAGCTGAAGCGAAATGGCTAGAAGGGAAGAAAGAAAATGATGCAAAATGAAGAGACTCACTCATTATCTGATTCCTTTGTGTTTCGATATATGAAGGAAGAAGATATCGATCAAATTTTAAAAATTGAGGAGCTTTCATTTGCAACGCCTTGGACAAGGCAGTCATTTGAGAATGAGTTGAATTTAAATCAATTTGCTGTCTATCTGGTCTTAGAAAAGGAAGGACAAATTGTAGGTTATTGTGGCATGTGGTTGATTGTTGATGAGGCGCATATTACAAACATAGCGGTCTTACCTGAATTTCGTGGGCAAAAGCTTGGAGAAGGGATCCTTCGTATGATCATGGAGGTTGCAAAAAAAAGGGGTGCAAAATCGATGACACTGGAGGTACGTGTGTCAAACACAGTGGCACAATCGTTGTACCGTAAGCTCGGCTTTATGAACGGTGGAATACGCAAGAATTATTATACTGATAACTATGAGGATGCATTAGTCATGTGGGTGACAATATGAGTGAGAAAAATCAATATATATTAGGGATCGAAACAAGCTGTGATGAAACAGCTGTTGCGATTGTAAAAGATGGACATGAAATAATAGCAAATATCGTTGCGTCGCAAATTGAAAGCCATAAGCGCTTCGGTGGAGTCGTTCCTGAGATTGCTTCTCGTCATCATGTCGAGCAAATTACGATTGTCATAGAAGAAGCGATGCGAGTGGCTGAATTACAGTTTTCAGATATTGATGCGATTGCTGTAACGGAAGGGCCAGGACTTGTCGGAGCCTTATTAATAGGGGTGAACGCAGCCAAGGCGCTGAGCTTTGCTCACGGTATTCCTCTTGTAGGAATTCACCATATCGCTGGTCATATTTATGCGAATCGCTTGATAAAGGAAATGGAGTTTCCACTGTTATCACTGGTTGTCTCTGGTGGACATACAGAGCTTGTTTATATGAAGGAACATGGCCATTTTGAGGTGATTGGAGAAACGAGAGACGATGCTGCGGGTGAAGCATATGATAAAGTCGCTAGGACGTTAAAAATGCCATATCCAGGCGGACCTCATATTGACCGATTAGCGGCGGTTGGCTCACCTATTATAGATTTACCGAGAGCCTGGTTAGAGGAAGGGTCCTATGATTTTAGCTTCAGTGGATTAAAATCAGCAGTTATCAACACTGTCCACAATGCAGAGCAACGAGGAGAAGTGATTGCACCTGAAGATCTTGCTGCAAGTTTTCAACAAAGTGTGATCGATGTGTTGGTAACTAAGACGGTACGTGCGGCGAAACAATATTCTGTGAAGCAAGTGTTACTAGCAGGAGGAGTGGCTGCGAATAAAGGACTGCGTAGCGCGCTAGAGAGAGAATTTGCTGCTAATGAAGGTGTAGAATTAATTATTCCTCCACTTTCTTTATGCACAGATAACGCAGCCATGATAGCTGCTGCGGGAAGTGTTATGTATGAAAAAGGTCAAAGAAGTGACTTTACTTTAAACGCCAATCCTGGATTAGACCTATCTATCCACAACTAATAACTTTAGGAAAAAGTCCCTATCACATGATAGGGGCTATTTTTTGTGTATAAACACTATTTCGACAAGTTTCACTGTGGGTAATGTGGATAAAATAAACTAAAATTGTGGATAATGTGGGAAACCCTGTGGAAAGCTCATATAAAAACAATTTAGCTGTGAACAAAATTGTGGAAAGGAAAAAACCGGGATAGATTCTTCCTCCCGGTTCTTTACGCTTATTCAGCCAGTTCACTCCATTCTTCTAGTAACTCATCTAATTGGAGTTTGGCTGTTTCCGTTTCTTCATTAATTTTAAGCACTCTTTCGTGATCTTGAAAAATTTCTGGATCACAAAGCAATGTATTATTTTTTTCAATCGTTTCTTCAAGCTTTTCAATTAAGCCCTCAATTTCTTCGATGCGTCGCTTTCGTTGGCGCTCTAATTTCTTGGCTTCCTTATCGATTTGATACGTATTTTTTTCTGGAGAAGCAGCTATGGTAGCGGCAGCCTTTTCTGCTTGTTCAATGGCTTTAAGCTCTTCTTGTTCTAGCTTCTTTTCCACGTAATAATCGTAATCCCCAAGATACTCAACAGCCGCGGTTTTACTAAGCTCAATCACCTTTGTAGCAATGCGATTAATAAAGTATCGATCATGAGAAACAAAAAGAATCGTACCTGGATAATCCACAAGCGCGTTTTCTAATATTTCCTTACTGTCTAAGTCCAGATGGTTGGTAGGTTCATCTAGTATAAGAAGATTCGCCTTTTGCATCATGAGCTTAGCTAGTGCTAAACGTGCTTTCTCCCCACCGCTTAGAGTGGAAACCGTTTTTAATACATCGTCGCCGGTAAATAAGAAATTCCCTAGTACCGTGCGGATTTCCTTTTCACTTTTCAGAGGGTATTCGTCCCAAAGCTCATTTAACACTCGCTTGTTTGAAGTAAGAGCTGCTTGTTCCTGGTCATAATAGCCAATGCTAACATTGGAGCCGTAATGAACTTGTCCTTCTAACGGTTGTAACGTACCTTGGATGGTTTTGAGTAAGGTTGATTTTCCAATCCCATTTGGTCCAACTAAGGCAACGGAATCTCCTCTAGTAATTCGGAGGGAAAGTTCCTCAGCTATTCGTTCATCATGATAACCAACTGCTAGGGAGTGGACATTTAACACTTCATTGCCACTTTGCTTTTCAATATCAAAACCGAAGGAGGCGGACTTTTCATCTCCAAGAGGTTTGTCCATAACTTGCATTCTCTCAAGCGTCTTCCTTCTACTTTGGGCTCGCTTGGTGGTCGATGCACGAGCAAGATTTTTTTGAATAAAGTCCTGTAGTTTGGCTATTTCATCTTGTTGTTTCTCGTATTGTTTGAGATCACGCTCGTAGTTTTCGGCTTTTTGTTCAAGATAAGAGCTGTAGTTTCCTGAGAATTTGCTGATTTGATTCCTAGAAATTTCGTACACTTGATTGACCACTTTGTCTAAAAAGTAGCGATCGTGGGATACGATTAAGATGGCACCTGAGTAGCCAGTAAGATATTGCTCTAGCCAAGACAACGTATCGATATCTAAATGGTTGGTAGGTTCGTCCAAGATAAGAATATCAGGCTTGGTTAATAACAACTTCGCAAGAGCTAAACGAGTTTTCTGGCCACCACTTAAGCTATCAATTTTCGTAGAGTAATCGAATGAGTGGAAGTTCAAGCCATGTAGGACAGAACGTATATCTGACTCGTACTGGTAGCCCCCATTCTCCTTAAACTCATTTTGGAGATGGTCATATTCCTTGATTGTTCGCTCGTACAAAGTAGCATCTTCAAATACGGTAGGATCAGCCATTTTTTCCTCAAGCTTACGAAGTTCCCGCTCTTGTTTCATGACATGTTCAAACACGGTAAGCATTTCTTCCCAAATGGATAATCCGGAAACAAGACCTGTGTTCTGAGCCAAGTACCCGATCGTTACATGTTTGGGCTTGATTAAATCACCTGATTCATAGGAAAGGTGACCGGCAATAATCTTGAGTAATGTAGATTTCCCGGCCCCGTTTCTACCTACTAAGGCAATACGGTCTCTTGTTTGAACTTCTAGTTTTATATTCGATAAAATAAGGTCAGCCCCATAAGACTTGGAAAGCTGGTTTACTTGTAGTAGTATCATTGATTTCACCTCTATACTTCTACGGTTAGTGTATCGCATTCAATACGGATGAGCAATGATATGAGTTGTGAACTATGTTACAATGTTTTCACACAAAATGAGGAAAATAGTGTATGATTTTGAAAGAGGTGTATAATAGATGTCAGAGTTCACTCATTTTAATAAAGAAGGCAGAGCAAAAATGGTAGATGTGAGTGATAAGCCCGAAACGGTACGGACGGCCATTGCCCACTCTAGTATCACAGTTAATCAAGAGATATATGATCGAATCACACATAACCAAATGAAAAAGGGGGATGTGTTAGCAGTCGCACAGGTTGCAGCTGTTATGGCTAGTAAAAAAACATGGGATATTATTCCAATGTGTCACCCTATTCCACTCACAGGTGTTGATATTTCTTTTGATTGGGAATCAGATAACAATTGCCATACTCTACATATTTCTGCTAGTGTAAAGACAAAAGGGAATACAGGTGTAGAAATGGAAGCGTTAACAGCTGCTTCTGTTTGCGCGCTTACCGTGTATGATATGTGTAAAGCAGTAGATAAAGGAATGGTTATCGGGAAAACATACCTGGTTGAAAAGACAGGTGGTAAAAACGGTGACTTTAAGAGAGAAGAGAGACTATATTAGTTAAAGGTAGAAGGTAGGGGAAGAACGATGAGTAATGAATCAATGAAAATCCCACAAGCAACGGCGAAAAGACTACCATTGTATTATCGCTTTTTAAATAGTTTACACTCATCAGGAAAGCAACGCGTTTCATCGGCTGAACTAAGTGAGGCGGTGAAGGTCGATTCTGCAACAATCCGAAGAGATTTTTCATACTTTGGAGCCTTAGGTAAAAAGGGATACGGTTACAATGTAAACTATTTATTATCCTTTTTCCGTAAAACACTCGACCAAGATGAATTAACGAAGGTTGCGTTAATTGGGGTCGGGAATCTTGGGACAGCATTTTTAAACTATAACTTCTTAAAGAATAATAATACCAAAATTGCGGTTGCATTTGATGTGATAGAAGAGAAGGTAGGCACAAAAATTGGTGAAGTGCCCGTCTACCATATGGATGATCTAGAAGAAGTTATTGAAAAAGAAGACATTCAGGTCGCGATATTAACGGTTCCAGCACCGGTTGCACAATCCATTACCGATCGAATGGTTCAAGGATCGGTGAGAGGCATTTTAAACTTTACCCCGGCCCGATTAACGGTTCCCTCATCCATCAGGGTTCACCATATTGATCTGGCTATTGAGTTACAGTCACTGGTGTACTTTTTAAAGCATTATTCAATGGATGAAGAAATGGTAGAAGAATAAACAGTAAGCCGCCCCTTAGTGGAGCGGCTATTTCTTTTGCTCTTTCTTGATCTCTTTAATTTTAAAATGTAAAAGAATCATCCGAATGCCTGAACCAATATCAAAGGTCGCTAGCAAGACAAGCAGGTAGGTGAAAAAGCCCCACTCTCCATTTTGCTGTAAGTCCTGTATGGCAAACACTGTGAACAGAGCACCTAAGATGATGTATATAATTCCTGAAAATAAAGGTGACTGTCTCATAAGAAGAATCCTCCAATAAAGCTTTGCATTTGTTCTGCTTGTTTGATTAATTTTTCTAAGTCTTCCTTAAATACGGATTGCACAAGAACAACGAACGTATTCATCGATACGTGAGCAACGATCGGAACGAGAATCCGATTGGTTTTTACATACAAATACGCAAAGGTGAATCCCATTGCGGAATAAAGTAGAGTGTGCTCCGGCTCCATATGGGCAAAAGAAAAAATAACGGAGCTAAGCAAGGCTGATAGAAAAAAGTTAAATCGCTTATAAAAAGCCCCAAAAATGATCTTACGAAAAACAATTTCTTCTAATATAGGACCAATCACTGAGCTCACGACAATCATAATAGGAAAGGACTCAATGATGCGTAGAATCTGTTGCGTATTTTCAGAACCAACATCAATACCAATCAAACGTTCAATATTTGCAGCAAAGGCTTGGGCAAATAGGGCAAGAAAGACACCTGTGATAGACCAAAGGATCGATCGACCTAAGCTGGCTCCGCTTCTTACTTCATTTGTGTTTACCATCTCATTACGCAACAACATCAGGACAATCACAAGTGTGAGCGAAAAGCTTATGACAAGCCAAGTGACCCCTGCGAACCCTTGAGAGTGATGGGTTTCAAAACCAATCAGTTCTAGTATCAGAGAGGTGATAGGGACACCAATAAAGCTTGAAAGCTGCATAGCAATATAAGCAATTAATATAATCCAATATTCACGTTTCAAAACAAGTCTCCTTTTCCATCCAATATAGTTATTCTACTCGTAAACATCAGGTTGTATCAAATAAGAAGAATTATCGTCCGTATTTTAGCATTATATGGATAGAATAGGTGGAAAAGTACATACTTAGTAAGGTTGTACAATTAACAAGTTATGGGGGGACTTTTACAAAAAATTTATAAAAAAAAGCGGTTTCTCGCTTGCAAAAAAGGTAGAGATTCATTAATATAATAGTTGTGTTAGCACTCTAGTTAAGTGAGTGCTAATAATAAAAATCTTTCATATATTTGAGGAGGTTGTTTCACTTGTTAAAGCCACTAGGTGATCGCATTGTAATTGAGCTAGTTGAAACGGAAGAAAAAACGGCAAGCGGTATTGTACTACCAGACTCTGCTAAAGAGAAGCCTCAAGAAGGCAAAGTAGTTGCTGTCGGCACTGGCCGCGTACTTGAAAGCGGTGAGCGTGTAGCTCTTGAAGTTTCTGTGGACGACCGCATTATCTTCTCAAAATACGCTGGCACAGAAGTGAAGTACGAAGGAAAAGAGTACTTAATTCTACGTGAAAACGATATTCTTGCTATTCTTGGATAAGAGTAGAGATTTTCTTATTTAAAAACTAAACGAAGACAGAATAGATTGAAAAAACTCGAGGAGGGTATTTTACAATGGCTAAAGAAATTAAGTTTAGTGAAGACGCACGCCGCTCGATGCTTCGTGGGGTAGATGCACTTGCAAATGCGGTAAAAGTAACATTAGGACCAAAAGGACGTAACGTGGTTCTTGAAAAGAAATTCGGTTCACCACTTATTACAAACGATGGTGTAACGATTGCAAAAGAAATCGAACTTGAAGATGCATTCGAAAACATGGGTGCGAAGCTTGTTGCTGAAGTAGCTAGCAAAACAAATGATGTGGCTGGTGACGGTACGACAACTGCAACGGTTCTTGCTCAAGCGATGATCCGTGAAGGCTTAAAGAACGTAACAGCTGGAGCTAACCCAATGGGTATCCGTAAAGGGATGGATAAGGCAGTAGCAGTAGCGGTTGAAGAGCTTCGTGCTATTTCAAAGCCAATCGAAAACAAAGCTTCTATCGCTCAAGTTGCGGCTATTTCTGCTGCTGACGATGAAGTTGGTCAATTAATTGCTGAAGCAATGGAGCGCGTTGGTAACGACGGCGTTATCACTATCGAAGAATCAAAGGGCTTCACTACTGAGCTTGATGTAGTAGAAGGTATGCAATTCGATCGTGGATATGCATCTCCATACATGGTAACAGACTCTGATAAAATGGAAGCTGTTCTAGACAATCCATTTATCTTAATTACGGATAAGAAAATTGGAAGCATCCAAGAAATCCTTCCTGTTTTAGAGCAAGTGGTTCAACAAGGTAAGCCATTATTACTTGTTGCTGAGGATGTTGAAGGGGAAGCGTTAGCTACTTTAGTAGTGAACAAGCTTCGCGGAACATTCAATGCAGTTGCTGTTAAAGCTCCTGGTTTCGGTGACCGTCGTAAAGCTATGCTTGAAGACATCGCTATCTTAACAGGTGGAGAAGTAATCACTGAAGAGCTAGGTCGTGACCTTAAGTCTGCAACGATCCAATCTCTAGGTCGCGCTTCTAAGGTTGTTGTTTCAAAAGAAAACACAACAATCGTTGAAGGTGCTGGAGACTCTGCACAAATCGCAGGTCGTGTAAACCAAATCCGTGCGCAAATGGAAGAAACCACTTCTGAATTTGACCGCGAAAAATTACAAGAGCGCTTAGCTAAGCTAGCTGGCGGTGTAGCAGTAGTGAAAGTTGGAGCTGCTACTGAAACAGAATTAAAAGAGCGTAAGCTTCGTATCGAAGACGCATTGAACTCAACTCGTGCAGCTGTTGAAGAAGGTATCGTTTCTGGTGGTGGTGTAGCCCTACTTAACGTATACAACAAGGTTGCTGCTCTAGAGGTTACTGGTGACGAGAAAACAGGTGTGAACATCGTACTACGTGCGATGGAAGAGCCAGTTCGTACAATCGCACACAATGCGGGTCTTGAAGGATCTGTTATCGTTGAGCGCTTAAAGCGTGAAGAAGTAGGAACAGGCTTCAACGCAGCGACTGGCGAGTGGGTAAACATGATCGAAGCTGGTATCGTTGACCCAACTAAAGTAACTCGTTCAGCTCTTCAAAACGCTGGATCTGTTGCAGCAATGTTCTTAACAACTGAAGCAGTTGTTGCTGACATTAAAGAAGATACTCCTGCAATGCCTGACATGGGCGGCATGGGTGGAATGGGCGGCATGATGTAATAAACGCCCTCAAACCCTTGATATATAAGGGCTTTATGTAAGATGAGAGTGGAATGTTAACAAATTATAGAAGCTTCTCATAAGTTGAGCCAACTTATGGGAAGCTTCTTTTTTATATATGAAAGTTTAGTTGGAGGGATAAGAAAGTTACTTTTAGAGTAGTCGGCCCCGTTTCAAGTGTTCATATTAAGCACATGCGTGATAAAATGAAAAAATAAAAATGCGATGAAAAAGATGGCTAGTAAGGAGTTGCCGTGGCTTTTGATATTGTCAGAGGTGGACGCAATGTGAAAGGGGTAAATAAAAACAAGAATCAAAAGAATAAAATAATAGGAATAGCTTCATTAAAGGAAGCGCTATCCGCATTAAAAGTCGCAGATCTTCAAGACATCCGGAAAAAGCTGCAAATTAAAAATATAAGCTCGATGAAAAAGGCGGAGTTAATTCAATCTTTGGCAGAGGCAATCCCTGTTCTTTTCAGAAATATTATCAGTCAGTTCGATGAGCGACGATTATTTTTAATAAAAAATATCATTGCCAATAATGGAGTTATGAGCGCAAACAATCTAGAAATCGAGGAGATGTAGTATCTCCATAAAACTGGTTTTATGTTTACTAGTTTTCAAAATGGTAATACAATCGTCATAATCCCTTTGGAATTATTGCCTTCTCTAGTGAAAATTATTCAAGACGAAACGATACTTACAGATGTTAAGCGGAATACGGATTGGATAAAGATTACTGCTAGACCCTTTAGTTATTTTAGAGGAGCAGGCATCTAGAAAGAATATTGATTACTATCCATTCTCGAAGAAACAGCTCCTTGAAGCAGGTGAAACGACTATGTGGAGTGTCCAAAAGGTTATTCTCAACCTTTATCTCTATTTACGAAAGAGTATCGGATGTCAAAACAAGAGGCGAAGGAGTTTGTTGAGGACTGTATTATGCATGCGAAATTAGGCAATCAACCTAGTCAGCTTCTTCAATATTTACAGACTCAACTGACATTCGAAAGCTTAGAAGTAGTGCAAAGACTGATGGATGCCGTTGTTCTTCTTATGAATAATACGAGGGAATGGTATTTAAAGGGATATACATCGGAAGAGCTATTCGCTCAGGAAAAGAAGGCATTACCGCCTTTGCCCAATAAAAAAGGAGAGGTCATTAGTCTCCAAACCCGTCAAAAGGTGGGGAGAAACGATCTTTGCCCATGTGGGAGCGGGAAGAAATTTAAGAAATGTTGTGGGAGTTGAAAATCTGAACAGTGATAAAAAATGTTAAAAGTTTAGTGGGTGGACAAAAGGATAATGAGTTATATTGCAGAATATCTTTCACAATTTATTGTCTAAAAAGAAGGATTTGGTGTTGGTGGCAAAAAGGAATTCACAAGCTTGGGCAGAGGCCAAAAAACGATGCAAATTGAATGAGACTGATCTACAAATGGCTAAGGAGTTGGGGATGACAGCTAAGAGCTTAATTAAAAATATCCCCACGCCTAATCAGCTATGGAAAGCACCTGTAAAAGTATGGATTCGTGATCTATATGAGGAGAAGTTCAATAGGGTCATTACATTTAAGCCTGCCCTCAGTGAAGAATTAAAAAAAAAGCCCAAAAAACAACAAAAACTGATTGTTTCTGATCACTGGGTTGATGAGGAGGACTTACCATTTTGATGAAATCTAAGGCTGATCGATTATCTGATGAAGAAATAAAAGTCATATTGAGAGCAGCTGATGAAATTATTGCTAAAGGTGGAAGAACACTTCTTGCCAAAATCTTAAAGGACTCACGGGAGAAGAAAGTATTACAGCTGGAGCTGGATAAGTGTCCTGTCTATGGTTATTATAAATCAGAAAATCTAGATGAAATTATGCAAAAAATTGACTGGATGATCGATTATGATTTAGATGTAAAAAGTGTCATAACGAAAAGGATAACGAATTCTCCTATTAATTAAGAAAATCTACTTTAAGAGCAGACTAATAGAATAGAGGTTGTGGAGTATGACTAAACCAAAAGAAAAGATAGAGGAAAAGAAGGCAGAATTACTGAAATTAACAATTGAGTTTAGTAAGCAATTTTTAAATGAAGAATATGAGGGAGTAATTGAAAAATTAATAAACAAAATGGCTAGAAAAAGAGACATTCCATTCCTGTCAGGCCGTATTGAAATATGGGCTGCGGCAGTAATCCATGCTTTGGGAACGATTAATTTTTTATTTGATAAATCTAGTCAACCATATGTGTCTGCTACAGAAATTTTTGAGTATTTTGGCACCAAGCAAAGTACGACTTCGCAAAAGTCGAAGAAAATTAGAGATATGTTTAATATGACCTATTTTGATAGTAATTTCTCGATAGAGTCAGTTGTTCAAGGTAGTCCTTTTAATAACCTTTCAATAGTAAATGGATTAATCGTTCCTCAAGATATTTTGAATGATCAGCAGATTGAAATCGAAGAATGGGAAATTCAAGCTGCCCAAATATTAGGAATAAGCGGTTTAGAGAGAGGTAATAAATATAATGCAAGTTATATGGACAAATTACTCAATGTAAAAGAGACAAGTTTAATGAGTTTTTATGAATATCTATTACAACATATGATATTTCCTTTTACTGCGATATATGAAGAGGAAGTTGGCCCTTTAGAAATCGCAGAATTTGAAGTCAGCTGTATTCATTTAGACCAAGAGATGAAAGTAGACGAAAATTATGGAATTCTTGTTGAAGGCAGGTTGGGTAGAAAAAAAGTAATACTGCCATTAGCTAGCATCAAATTGGATGAAGGACATAAGAATTTTAAATGGATAGATTTATATCAAGAATGGTTCTGGTCATACAGATAATGTTCAATAGTGGATCATTCTTTGAATGCATTTTTTAATAGACTGAAAATAGGAATGATAAAAAAGTGGAAACTATGGGAAAATCTGATATTTTAAGTGGTAATACCTTTAGTTATTTTGATGTGTTTGAAGAGAAAAAAGGGCTTGTCTTAGGAACTGAAGTAAATGATATAAAATATATTATGCATGATCAGTATTGTATGAATCCAAGTTGCAAATGTGATGATGTTATTCTTATCTTTACAGAAAGCGAAAATAATGATTCTGAGTTTGCTATAAGATTATCTTTGAAAAGGAAAAGGTATGAGATTCTTGATATCTATGGTATTTCTAAGAGACAAGTGGATGAGATTGTTAAGGGTTCATTAAAAGATAGTGCAGAAGCAATGGAGCTATTAAAAAAGCGATATAAGGAGATGAAGGAAGCGGGAAAGGCAGTTTTACAAGGAAGTCCGGAAATAAATAGCAATAAAATTGAATTGCCAGTGGAAAAGCCTAAAAGAAATGATCCTTGTCCTTGTGGGAGTGGGAAAAAATACAAAAAGTGCTGTGGTGTGTAGTTATTTGTTATACTAAATTTAAATTAATATTCCTCCTTAGTCCAGCAGTGTTGGCTTTTGAAATATCCGAACCCATTAGTATTAAAAAATTAGATGATACAAAAGAAATTCTATTGTAGTGCAAACTTGTATGATTGTTTTAATAAAGAAAGCTTTGTATATAGGGGTTTTTAAGTGGAATAAAGATAAATGCTCATAATTTTGCTCATAGGAAGCAAAAAATGTTCATTTTTTTCACAAAAACCATCTTATCAGAGAAGGTCTTTCATCAGTTTACTGAACTGGTGGGAGGCCTTTTCTTCCGTATTTGCGGTCATATGAGCGTAAATATTCATACGTTCTTCATGTTATTCAAAGCGATTTGGGAAGTTCGTCGGCCTGCGGAGGCTTTGAATTGGATAATAATCGTCCTCGTGTTGCCTATCCTTGGTTTCTGGCTGTACCTAAGCATATCAAATCCCCAGCTAATTCATCGGAAAAGATTGAACTCTTCTCATAATGAGTCTGATAAATTGCCTGATACATATAGTGATAAAGCATCGACAATCGCCGATGCTTTACGACATTTCACTGTGCATGGGCATACGTTGGAAGGAAACCCTGGAATCTCTACTCCAGTTATTCGGCAAGCTTACTTTATATGTATAACACAGGCGACAAAGACTATTGATATAACAACACCCTATTTTGTACCAGAAATAGATATTATCATGGCATTAAAGACAGCTGTGGCTCGTGGTGTGCGCGTAAGATTGCTGGTTCCTCACCACATTGACCAAAAAATCGTGGGGTTTGCAAGTCGTACCTATTACGGGGAACTTATAGAAGCTGGAGTCCAAATCTACAAGTACAACAAAGGAATGCTACATGCGAAACTAATGATCATCGATGATGAAATTGCAGAAGTAGGCACAGCAAACTATGATATGAGAAGTTTTCGCCTCAATTATGAGGTAAGTCAAGTCTTGTACAGTGCTGAAGTGGCGTGGGAACTCACAGAGCAGTTCGAAAGGGATCTTACTAATTCTGTACCATTAAGAATTAAAGACTTGCTGCAACGAACCCTGACCGAGCGCATTGTAGAACAGGGAGCTCGCGTGCTTTCTCCATTATTATAAGTTGATATATACTGTTATTATTGTCCTATCTTAAAGCTATATTTAAAAAATTCATTGTTTTTGAAATGTTTCTGATTTATTTGAAAAAGTAAAAAATCCGTGTTAGAAGAAAACTTCATATAAAATGTTTTTTTTTCTTATATCAGTTTGAAATTAATTACAAAAAACAATCATGATCTTTCGCTCTTAACCCAGGAATGAAAATTGGTTCCCCACTCCATAATGTAGATACCACAAACAGTGAGTATATGACGTGGCTCTTATTGGTGGTCTTACCCTGTACAAAAAACTGTTGGAATGAATTTGGTGCACAACCCATTGTTAGCTCTCTCCTATGAGAGATGACTACGAACAGAAAAATGCTTAATTTCAAATTCATTCCACTGTTTGTGGAATATAATTCTGGAAGGTTGAACAAATGGAAACATTGTACAAACGGTGTGCTGGCTTGGATGTTCACTCAGAGACTATTGTAGCCTGTGTCCTAATGGGTGAATCAGAGGCAGACCTGGTAAAAGAAACTGAAACATTTCCTACTATGACTAAAGACTTGTTTCGGCTTCTAAAGTGGTTAGAAGAAAAACAGGTAACTCATATTGCGATGGAAAGCACTGGCGTTTACTGGAAACCTGTTTATAACATCTTAGAAGATTTTTTTGATATTACCTTGGCAAACGCACAAAGAATCAAAAACGTTCCCGGTAGAAAGACAGATGTGTCAGATGCAGAATGGATTGCCAAATTATTAAGACATGGATTAATAGAGAAGAGCTTTGTTCCTCCAGAGGACATAAGAAATCTAAGGGATCTAACTCGTCTCCGCAAGAAATGGATTGGTCATATGACATCTGAAAAGAATCGAATCCAAAAGGTACTTGAGACTTCAAATATCAAATTAAGTACAGTAATTTCAGATGTATTTGGAGTTTCCGGCAGGAAACTTTTAGAACAACTAATGTCTAATGGTTACTTAGATCAAAAAGACGTTGAACAAAGAATTCATGGTCGAATGGCTCATAAAAAACAGTCAATTACGGACTCCTTGTTTGGTACGATAAATGACCACCAATTATTTCTTATCAAACAATCTTGGATGCACATTGTCTATCTAGAAGAGTTAATATCAGATATTGAAAAAAGGATAGATGAAATCTTAAAAGACTACAAAGAAGAAGTGGATATCATTGTCACGATGACAGGTATTAAAAAAGATACAGCAGCTACAATAATTGCAGAAATCGGAGTAAATATGGAACAATTTCCTACTTCCAAACATATTGCTTCCTGGGCAGGACTATCACCAGGAAATCATGAAAGTGCAGGGAAAAGAAAAAGCACACGGACGGTGAAAGGAAACCCTCATATTAAGTCAGCACTTTGCGAAGCTGCGTGGGCAGCATCACGAAGTAAAAACACCAGGTTATCCGCTAAATATTGGTCACTAGCTGCAAGAAGAGGAAAGAAAAAAGCACTCGTTGCCATTGGACATCGAATGCTTACAATCATCTATCACATGCTAAAGAACAAAGAACCCTACCATGAGTCAACATAAATTAGCAGTATAGACAAAAGTTAAAAAAGATATTCGAGATACCATAAATTTAGGTACCTCTGCTTTCCTATTGCAAAAATTGCATTAATAATATCATTAACACAACTGATCTTGTTTAAACCCATATTTATTTTCACAGAAAAGGGTAATGCTAAAAAGGTAGTAAAAAGTTTAAAATCATAAATATCTGTTACCTTTTAAATTAATTATTGAGGTGGTATCAAAAGATAATCTAATTGAATCTTAAGGAAATACGTTTATTAGAAGATAAACTGTACCTTTTTGAATTAAATAGTTGGCTAAAGAATGTGAGTTTTTAATTTGGGAATGGTTGATATTAGTCGTTTTTTTAGTTGTACCTTAGGGTATATGGCTAAACTCGTTAAACGAGACATTCTATAAGAAACTTAGTTGTTTTGTAAAATTACTTTCTTTATCTAAACTTAAAGATCTTACAACTAATTAAAATTTTATTTGGAGGAAGAAAATTTGGAAGAAGTTAATATTGGTTTACTGACTATCAAAACGATCGTAGGTTTTGTTACCTTATTTTTTATCATTATCATAACAGGCAGAACATCCATCTATCAGTTAACTCCGCTCATAAGCCCCAAAATGAACTTGGACAATAAGAGTAATATTTATTATACTGCTTAATGTACCAAGGAGGCTGACATCATGAAACGAATAAAACATTCTAAAGAATTTAAATTACAAGTCATCAAGGAAGCCCAAGACACAGGGAAGAATACCCTTGTAGCTCGCCGGTATGATCTGAATCCCAATATGGTTAGTCGCTGGGTTCGTGAATACAAAGATGGTAAATTTGGTGAAGTAGATGTGGCTGTGCTGCCAGATATAGACTCCAAAGAATTATCCAAAGAAAATGAAAAACTTAAAATGTTATTAGGTGAAAAAGACCTTGAAATAGCGATCCTGAGGGATCTTATAAAAAAGAAAAACCCTCACTTGCTGAAAAGCATGAAGTAGCTAACAAATGGATTCAAAAAGGCTACTCGATTTCAAAGGTGCTTAAAATCATAGGTATTCCTCGATCCACATACTATTATCAAAAGAATTATCGTGTTGAGGAGAAAAAAGTAAGTGAGGGACGTCCAGCACCAGGTTATTCGATCCAAGAGGACGGTCAAAAGATATCAGACGAACAGATTAAAGAATTTCTACTAGAAGAGATTGCCGGTGATTGCTATAACTATGGTTATCGCAAACTCACTAAGGTCTTAAGGCGAAAATACAAACTTAAAATTAACAAGAAAAAAGTATACCGGATTTGTAAAGAATTGGGCATCTTACGCCCACAGCGCCAAAAGAAAGTCTCATACCCTAGGAAACTAGCAAGAAATCGCATTATTACAAGATCTAATCAGCTATGGGAAGCTGACATTAAATATGGCTTTATCGAAGGTGAGGATCGCTTTTTCTTTGTCATGTCCATCATCGATGTTTATGACAGGGGCATCATTACCTATCATATGGGATTAAGCTGCACTGGAGATGATGTCAAACAGACACTGAAAAGGGCATTATTAAAACGCCAACAATATGATGAATTGGAAAAACCTGTAATCCGAACAGACAATGGACCGCAGTTTATTTCCCATACTTTTGAAAAGTTTTGTGAAGATTCCAAAATTGAGCACGAAAGAATTCCACCAAGAACACCAAATATGAATGCTCATATTGAGTCTTTCCATCGCATTTTTGAGGACGATTGCCTATCCAGATGGCAGTTTGAAACCTACACAGAAGCATATCAAGAAGTCATGAATTTTATGGAGTTCTACAACGAGAGACGTATGCATTCTAGTATACTAGATTTGTCACCAAAGGAATTCTATCAAAAACAAGATTCATTGGTGATCAAGGAGGTTCGGGTGTAATGGATGTATTCATTCAAAGCATCAGCTTGATTTGGAGTGGCGGGCATGATAGCCTCGTTCGGCGATGCCAATGTTGTAAAACAGCTGGCTTCTTGGCAGGAGAATCATGCCCGCAGAGGCTCCATGTCAAGCAACATGGCCTTTTTGAAGAATAATGAAAGAAATCTATAAAATAAAAAACTGAGGAAATGAAAGAATAAGAGAGTTATTGTCCAAAATTCGGGGGTTAATCCGTCCGTTTCACTTAGTTTTTGTTTTAGTACTAGGTGATTTTTTAGGAAATACCATTTATGAAGATAGGGTAAGGATTTTTCATTTTTTATATGCTATCGGATTGTGGACGGTTCTTATGTTGGGAATAGAGTTTATAACTCTAAAAAATAAAACAACACGTTCTCTCTTATTAGGGGATCCTAACATCATCATTCGGGATGGTGTCATGGATCGAAAGTTACTTAAAAAGAACAAATTGGATGTAAATCAAGTTTTGAGTATACTTCGACAAAATAATGTTTTTTCAGTTCGTGAAGTCAAATACGGTATATTGGAAGCAAATGGGCAAATAAGTATATTATTAAAATCCAAGTATCAAAAACCAGAAAAGCAAGATCTTAATCTTCCAGAAAGTTCAGTAGACCTCCCAACATCGTTAATTATAGATGGGGAAATTTTATTGGATAATTTACATGAACTCGGATTTAATCAACAGTGGTTAGATAACAAATTAACTATCAATGGGTATAATAATGTAAAGAGTATACTCTACGCAGATTGGCGAGAAAGTGAAGGCATACATATAAGTCCCAAATAAAATTTGTTTGGATAGGAGCATACAAATACTCGATTATATAATGTAGTAATCTAGCTATTTGGTTTTGAACGCTCTTGATAATCACATGAATAAAATAATAATTATTTTCACAATAGTTATTGACAATGATTATCATTATTAATATCATATTTATATACTAGTGAGAATGATTTTCATTCTCTTTGTAGGTGAAATTACATAAATTTAAGGGGGAAAAACAAAATGAAGCACTTAAAGATAATATTATTTTCACTACTTCTATCTGTCTTGGTTCTTGGATTGGTAGGGTGCAACCAAGCAAAAGAAGAAGAAAAAACAGAGGAAACAACAGAACAAGCAACAAGTGAAGAAGAAGCGGGTGTTGTAAACTTATATACTACAAGACACTATGATATAGATGAAGAGCTCTACAAAAAATTCACTGAGGAAACTGGAATTGAGGTAAACGTAATTTCAGGTAAAGATGAGCTTGTTCAGCGCTTAAAGGATGAAGGAGAAGCAACAGAAGCAGATGTATTTATTACTGCAGATGCTGGTAATCTAGCCCGTTTAAAGGCTGATGGGTTAACTCAAGCGATTGAAAGTGAAGTATTAACAACAAATATTCCAGAAAAGCTTCGTGATGATGAAAACCATTGGTTTGGTTTAACAAAACGTGCTCGTGTAATTGTTTATTCAAAGGATCGAGTTAATCCATCTGAGCTTTCAACATATGAAGCATTAACTGAAGATACTTGGAAAGAGCGTATACTAATTCGTTCTTCTGAAAACATTTATAATCAATCTCTATTATCTTCATTTATCGAATTAAATGGTGAAGAAGCGGCAAAAAATTGGGCGGCTGGAATAGTAGCTAATATGGCAAGAACACCAGAGGGTGGAGATACAGATCAAATTAAAGCTGTTGTTGCTGGTGAAGGTGATGTTGCAATTTCAAATACTTATTATGTTGGAAGACTATTAAACTCTACTGACCCAGAAGAAGTAAAAGTTGGAGAACAAGTCGGAGTTTTCTTCCCGAATCAAGAAACTAATGGAACACACATTAACATTAGTGGTGCAACAGTAGTTAAACATGCAAAGAATGTAGATAATGCAGTTAAGTTTATCGAATTCCTAACAAGTGTAGAATCACAAGAGCTATTTGCTGAAGGAAACAATGAATATCCAGTAAATACAGAAGCAGCAATTTCCGAAACTTTAACTTCTTGGGGGGAGTTTAAGGAGCAAGATATTAACTTAACAATCCTTGGAGATAACAATAGTCGTGCAATTCAACTGCTTAATGAAGTAGGGTGGAAATAATTTATTATAAAGAAGCTGTGCTATATATTTTATAGTACAGCTTTTCTTTTTCTTTTTTCTTTTTTTTGAGAATGATATTCACTTGCAATTAAGTATTCTGTATACTTAAATGGTAGGAGCCCAGTGGAATGGTTTTGTATTAATGTAGGGATGTGTAGTCATGAAATTCGTTCAACAAGTAAAAACACAAATAAATATGTGGGCAATATTAAGTTTCGTTTTTATTTCTATTATTCTATTACCTAATATCCTCATTGCAATTCATTTTTTTGGAGAGTCAAATGAGAACTGGTTTCATATAAAAGAATATTTACTTTTTGATATTTTTTATAATACGGCCATTTTATTAGTTTTTACTGGATTTACAACAATCATTATTGGCACCAGTTTAGCCTGGATGGTTACGGTTTATAAGTTCCCGCTTCGAAACTTTTTTAGATGGGGTTTAATATTGCCTCTAGCGATACCACCTTTTATTGGTGCATATACTTATCAAGGGATGGTTAATTATACAGGATTTATTCAATCAATCCTTCGCAACACCTTTGAGCTTCAAGTAGATCAAAAATATTTCAGTATGATGTCAATGGAAGGTACGATTTTTATCTTTACAATGTTTCTCTTTCCATACGTTTATGTCATTACAAAAAGTTTTATTGAAAATCAATCTTCCTCCATTATTGAAAACGCTCGATTGCTAGGAGCAAATTCTTTTGAAACGTTTGTTAGAGTGGTACTACCTATTTCCAAGTCAGCCATCTTTGGTAGTGCAACAATTGTTATGTTAGAAGTAATTAATGATTATGGGGTTGTAAAATATTATGGCATTCAAACATTTATTACATCAATCTTTCAGACTTGGTTTGCAATGGGAGATAAAGACTCTGCCTTTAAATTAGCAGGAACATTGATGGTCGTTGTTATTTTCATATTAATAATTGAAAAGGTCATACGTGGTCGAAAGCAATTTAGTTATTCCACAACAAAAGTTAGACCTATTCAGCCAAAGCAGTTAAAAGGGGTAAAAGCCTGGTTTGCTTTTAGTTATTGTTTTACTATTTTTAGTCTTGCATTCCTTATCCCATTTGTACAATTAATCTTTTGGATGTTAATGACATATGAGAGAATCTTAACAACAGAATTTTATACACTAGTCAAAAATTCCCTTCTTGCTGCTTCAATAGCTGCAATAATCATTGTTAAAGTAGGGTTAATCATAGCTAATTACTCACGTATTCACAGGGGGGGGTTACCTAAAGTTCTTTCAAGAGTGACAGTTTTAGGCTATTCAGTCCCTGGTGCAGTTATAGCAATTGGCGTTATTTCTATTTTTCTAATGATAGACCGTAATCTTGGGACTCTATTTAAGCAGCTTGGTTTCGATACAACCTTTGTGTTGCGCACGAGTATCGTGATGCTTATTACTGCTTATGTAATTCGCTTCTTAGCAGTTGGTTATAATTCGATTGAAGCCGGTTTTGAAAAAGTTGGTACTACTTTTACAGAAGCATCAAGAACTCTTGGTTTCTCAACATTTCGTACTTTTTTAAAGGTAGACATTCCTATGGTGAAGGGGGCCATTATTGGTGGATTTATTCTTGTCTTTGTTGATATTTTAAAAGAATTACCATTAACGATGTTACTTCAGCCATTTAATTTTCAGACTCTAGCTACAAGAGCTTTTCGCTACGCCAATGACGAAATGATCAGTGAAGCTGCATCTGCATCATTATTAATCATTTTAGTTAGCGGGATTTGTATCTTTATTTTTCATAAAGTACTTGATCGAGGGGAGCATAATTAAATGTTTGTACAAATTGAAAATCTCGTCTATCAATATGGAAGTGCAAGTCAGCCAGCTATCAATAACTTTTCTCTACATTTAAATCAAGGGGAAATCATCGCAATTCTTGGTGAGAGTGGTAGTGGAAAAAGTACAATATTAAGATTACTTGCAGGATTAGAAACACCTAAGTCTGGTGTGATAGTAATCAATGGTCAGAAAATGGTTGATGGGCATACTTTCATTCCACCAGAGAAAAGGGGAATAGGTATGGTTTTTCAAGACTATGCTCTTTTTCCACATATGACGGTTGAAAATAATATAAAATTTGGTCTTCGTCATATGAAGAGAAAGCAAAAGCAGGAAAGATTAAACGAAATGTTGGAGCTAGTGAACCTTTTGGATTATAAAAAACGATATCCATATGAACTAAGTGGGGGACAACAGCAAAGGGTGGCACTTGCGCGAGCTTTAGCTCCAGCACCTTCTCTATTACTTTTTGATGAACCTTTCAGTAATCTAGATGGAAGTCTTCAAATGAAAATTAGAAGTGAACTGAAGGAAATCCTCAAACAAACAAAAAGTACGTCAATTTTTGTCACCCACGATCAAGCAGATGCGGCTGCATTGGCAGATCGTACAGTTCTGGTTGAAAAGGGTGTTGTAAAAAGTATATCAAAGGTTGAATCGCCTAACGGTTATTCCTTAATATAAATGTGGAAGAGCAGCTTAATGAAGGCCCATATGTTTCCCCATTTTTAGGCAATTGATATATTTCTGAAGAGGGTACAAATAATAACCAAGGTCGCTGAAGTAATCCGCATTCAAAACTTAGACTCACAAATTATTGCGGCTTCTGATCGACATCCCGATTATGTAACTCCTGTAGCTATGTCTGGTGCTCACATTGCAATGGTTCTTTATAGTGTCATTGAGCAGCTTTCTAAGCATCCACTAACCGATGGAGGTCTGGGGAAATTTGCGGCAGATTAGGAAAAAGTGAATAATAAATAAGATAGCATTTGGTTTGATTGGTATGCTTATAATATAGAAAAAGAAGCTTTTCACAAGTTCACTGAACTTTTGGGAGGCTTCTTTTTTTATTTTCTTGGATAACTTAGGGATACACATTCTTCGTAATCTGAGAATTCGTATGACCAAGAGGGTAAAGTTTTTTTGAGTTATATACCAGCCCTACTCGTCCCTGGGTCTCGTTTTTTTATTTTTTAAAATATTGTAAAAAAATCCAACATATGTTACCTTATTTATATGTTAACTTTCCTCACGTCGCATGTTAACTAATGTGCGAATGGGGGAGCTGTTGAATGAAAGGGTGAGATAAATGAAGCTTACTTCGCGGGAAATGGAGAAATTGATGGTGGTTGTAGCGGCTGATTTAGCACGGCGTAGGCAAAAGAGAGGGTTGAAGCTTAATTATCCAGAAGCTGTCGCAATTATTACATATGAAGTCCTTGAAGGTGCGCGAGACGGGAAGACTGTGGCTCAGTTAATGCAGTATGGTGCCACGATTTTATCGAGGGAAGATGTAATGGAGGGTATTCCTGAAATGATTCATGATATTCAGGTGGAGGCAACTTTTCCAGATGGGACAAAGCTTGTGACGGTACATGACCCCATACGTTAATAAGAGGAGGAGTAGCGAATGATCCCTGGTGAGTATGTGTTGAAAAAAGAAGTGATTGTATGCAACGAAAACAAACAATCGAAGAAAATCCAAGTTCTCAATAGAGGAGACCGCCCGATTCAAATAGGATCGCATTTTCATTTCTTTGAAGTCAATTCAGGTTTACACTTTGACCGTGAACAAGCTTTTGGAATGCACATTAATATTCCTGCTGGTACTGCTGTACGTTTTGAGCCTGGTGATCAAAAGGAAGTAGAGCTTGTTCCGTTTTCGGGCGAACAAAAGGTCTACGGTTTAAATAACCAAACAAATGGTTCGGTAGTTAGGAGGTAGACTAATGAGCTTTAAAATGTCGAGAAAGCAGTATGCTGATATGTTTGGCCCAACAGTTGGGGATGCCGTCCGTTTGGCAGATACCGAACTATTTATTGAGATCGAAAAAGATTATACAACATATGGAGACGAAGTGAAGTTTGGCGGTGGCAAGGTGATCCGGGATGGAATGGGGCAGCATCCCTTAGCAACTAGAGCCGAGAGTGTCGATTTAGTATTCACCAATGCCATTATTCTCGATTATACAGGCATTTATAAAGCTGATATTGGTGTGAAGGATGGTTATATCGCTGCTATAGGTAAAGCGGGAAACCCGTTATTGATGGATAATGTTGATATTGTTATTGGTGCTTCTACGGAAGTAATTGCTGCAGAGGGAAAAATAGTAACTGCGGGTGGGATTGATGCTCATATTCATTTCATTGCTCCTGGGCAGATTGAGACGGCCCTTTCCTCAGGAATCACGACCATGTTAGGTGGAGGTACAGGTCCTGCAACAGGCACTAATGCAACCACTTGTACACCGGGGCCATGGAATATTCATGGGATGCTTCTTGCTGCAGAAGAATACCCTATGAACCTAGGATTTTTAGGCAAGGGAAATTCTTCAGATGAAAAACCTCTTATTGAACAGATAGAAGCAGGAGCTATTGGCTTAAAGCTTCACGAAGATTGGGGAACAACTGCCGCAACGATTGATACTAGTTTAAAAGTAGCGGATCAATTTGATATTCAAGTGGCTATCCACACAGACACTTTAAATGAAGGAGGGTTTGTGGAAGATACCTTGGCTGCTATTGATGGTCGGGTGATCCATACCTACCATACTGAGGGTGCTGGAGGTGGACATGCTCCTGATATTATTAAAGCCGCTGGATATTCAAATATTCTTCCTTCATCTACAAATCCAACCCGTCCATTTACAGTAAACACACTTGAAGAACACCTAGACATGCTGATGGTTTGTCATCACTTGGATCCGAGTGTACCGGAGGACGTTGCTTTTGCGGATTCAAGAATTAGAAAGGAAACCATTGCCGCTGAAGATATATTACATGATCTAGGTGTGTTCAGTATGATTTCATCAGACTCGCAGGCAATGGGACGTGTGGGTGAGGTGATTTCCCGTACGTGGCAAACAGCCGATAAAATGAAGAAGCAACGAGGCAAGCTGCAAGAGGACCTCTCAGTAGGAGATAACTTTCGGGTGAAAAGATATATTGCCAAATACACCATTAACCCAGCGATTGTACATGGTATTTCGGAATATGTGGGATCAGTGGAGGTTGGTAAATTTGCAGATTTAGTTTTGTGGGATCCAGCCTTTTTTGGGGTGAAACCAGATCTTATTCTAAAAGGTGGGATGATTGCTCATAGTATAATGGGTGATCTAAACGCGAGTATTCCTACTCCTCAGCCTGTCTTATATCGCCCGATGTTTGCGAGTCATGGAAGCTTGAAGTATCGAACATCCATCACATTCGTTTCTAAGGCTGCATACGAAAACGGTGTTCATAAGAAGTTAGGACTTCAAAAAGAAATAAAGTGTGTTTCAGGAATACGGAACATATCCAAAAAATCAATGATATTTAATGATGCAACACCAAATATTGAAGTAGATCCGCAAACATACGAAGTTCGTGTGGATGGGGAATTAATTACATGTGAACCTGCTGAGGTTGTTCCGATGGCCCAGCGTTATTTCTTATTTTGAGGTGGATAAAATGATCATTGAAAAAGTGCTAGGTAATGTATCGACAATGGAAAAAAGAACTCCGCATGTTGAACGTGTTTATTTGGAAAGTGATTTATTGGTCAAAAGAATCCAACGAGTTGTTACAGACCATGGGAGAGAAATTGGAATTCGTCTAAAGGATAATAAAGATTTGGTTGATGGTGATATTCTTCATATGGATGAAAAAAATATGATTGTTATTTCGGTGAAAGAGGATGATGTGCTGGTAATCATGCCAACTTCGATTGGACAAATGGGTGATATTGCACATCAGTTAGGAAATCGCCATCTTCCAGCCCAATTTGAAGGTGATGAAATGTTGGTTCAGTATGATTACCTTGTCGAGGAATTACTTAAACAGGTAAAGGTACCTTATAAACGAGAAAATAGAAAAGTGGGTCAGGCGTTTCGTCATATAGGACATAGTCATGGATAATGATTTAATGCCTTTACTACAATTATGTGATTCTAATTTTCCTTCTGGTGCATTTTCGCACTCATTTGGATTAGAAACATATATTCAAGAGCAAGTGATTGTAGATAAGGACAGCTTTAAAACTGCGATTTCTACCTTTGTGGATAAACAATTAGTCTTCTCAGATGGACTTGCTTGTAGACTATCATATGAAATCTTGGAATCTAGCAGAGATATGAATGAGCTGCTCGAAATTGATCGTCTATTGTTTGTATCGAGTCTTGCGAAGGAAACAAGAGAGGGTAATCGCAGAATTGGGGAACGAATGGCGAAGCTGTGTATGGATTTATACTCTTCAACTACCTTAGGGGAGTATTTCCATTCTATAAAAAATAAACAGGGCTACGGTCATTCGGCACTTGTGTTTGCGTTTGTGGCCCATCACTTGCAAATAGATAAGGAGAAAATTCTCTCAGCCTACCTATTTGCCTCTGTGTCATCACTTATTCAAAACGCCGTTCGAGGTGTGCCACTAGGTCAAACAGATGGTCAAAAGCTATTGGTCGAAATGCAAGTGAAGATTCACGAGGCCAAAAATAGAATTATGACACTAACAAAGGATGATTTAGGTGCGGTAAGTCCGGGCTTGGAAATTGCGCAAATGCGTCATGAGAGGCTGCCTGTACGATTATTTATGTCTTAAATAAACGTTATGAAGGAGAGAAGAAGATGGAACCGATACGAATTGGAGTTGGTGGTCCAGTTGGGGCCGGTAAAACAATGCTAGTCGAAAAATTAACGAGAGCAATGAATGAAGAGCTGAGTATGGCGGTTGTGACAAATGATATTTATACAAAAGAAGATGCGAATTTTCTAATTAAAAATGGAGTATTGCCTGAGGACCGTGTGATTGGTGTGGAAACTGGCGGATGTCCTCATACAGCTATTCGTGAGGATGCATCTATGAACTTTGCGGCTATTGATGAGCTAATGGAACTGCATTCGGATTTAGAATTGATTTTTGTGGAAAGTGGTGGAGATAATTTAGCCGCAACCTTTAGTCCGGAGTTGGTTGACTTTTCCATATATATCATAGATGTTGCCCAAGGGGAGAAAATCCCTAGAAAAGGTGGGCAGGGGATGATTAAATCAGATTTATTTATTATTAATAAGATTGATTTAGCTCCGTATGTGGGCGCAAGTCTAGAGATTATGGAAAGCGATACGATTGCAGCGAGAGGAGAAAAAGCATATATTTTCACGAATTTGAAGGATGGAACTGGTTTAGATAAGGTCGTTGATTGGATTAAAAAGAACGCATTATTAATGGGATTGGGTTCATGAGCTACACAGGAGTTTTAGATCTATTCGCCTCTAAAAAGAATGAAAAAACGATTATCTCATCGTGCTATTATGAGGGTGCTTTAAAAATAGCGCGTCCAATCTACCTAGAGGGAGATTCGCCTTCTATCTATCTCATTCATGTGGGTGGAGGGTATGTTAATGGAGATTCTTATTTCACTCAAATACAGGTAGATGACAGTGCTCATCTCCTGGTTACTACACAATCGTCAACAAAGGTGTATAAAACTCCTACTGAACCTGTACGTCAGCAAACAAAAATAAAACTTGGATTTGGAAGTGTACTAGAGTACATTCCAGATCCTTTGATTGCGTATGAAGACGCTCGGTTTATACAAGAAACAGAGGTTGAAATAGAAAGTGATTCGTGTTTTTTATATAGCGATATCATTACTCCTGGCTGGGCAAAAGATGGGAGTTTTTTTAAATATGATTGGATTCGGTCCAAACTTAAGATTTTTAGAGATGGACAGCTCGTGTTATTTGATCATCTTTTATTAGAGCCTGATCATCAAATGAACGGAATTATGCAAATGGAAGGATATACTCATATAGGAACATTCATCCTCATTCATGAGCAGGTGAATAAAAAGTTTTTAGATAAGCTTTATTCTCATCTTATTGAAACCTTTTCTGATGTTCATTTAGGATTATCAGCAGTACCTGATCAAGGGGGGATTCTGCGAGTATTAGCCAATCATTCTGGAATCATTGAAGCAATCATAGCAGAAGCCCAGACGTACAGCAGGCGTGTGTTATTAAATAAGGAATCAATTCTTTGGCGGAAATATTAAAAAACATCAGAGAATGCTTAAAAAGGTCTTAATTATTGGGGGATTATCATGGAAGATGTAGGGTTGTTGTCTATTTTGTGGATTGGCTTATTTCTAGGTATAAAGCATGCGATTGAGCCGGATCATGTGATCGCTGTGTCTACGATTGCGAGTCAAAGTCAAAGGCTTTTAAGATCGTCTTTAACAGGAGTATTTTGGGGGATTGGCCACACGGCGACATTATTTATTGTGGGGATTACGATTATTTTACTAAAGGGAGAGATCCCGGAAGTATGGTCGATGTCACTAGAGTTTTTGGTTGGGATCATGCTTGTCTACTTCGGGGTAGCATCCTTTATGGCTAAAAAACATAAGGATCACGAAGGGGCAATGAATAAACAAGGAAACAAGGAAGTTTCATACGGGAAGTCTCTGTTTATGGGGGTTATTCACGGTTTAGCAGGAAGCTCTGCTATGATTATTTTAACGATGAGTACGGTAAGCTCGATTTGGGAAGGTGCCCTTTATATTGGGATTTTTGGTGTGGGAACAGTAGTAGGGATGCTATGCTTTACTACCATTCTTGGAATTCCGTTTATTTTATCGTCAAGGAAGGCAACTATTAATAGGCGGTTTATTCAGGCTACAGGAATTATAAGTGCCGCATTTGGAGTTTATTATATGTATAATTTAGGAATCTCAGAAGGTTTGTTTAAGTTATGGATTTCTTAAGGTTGAGGTTAAGAGGTTGTAAGAAAAAGCACTTGTTGTCTAATTAGGCATCAAGTGCTTTTTGGTTTTTGGGGAAAATAAAAACTATGTTATATTACCTCACATGGTAATGGAACAACGTTTGTAAGGTTGGTATCATTGAATTGTCAGAAAATTTTACATATAAAAATGGGGGTTGAAAAAATGAAAGTAAAACAGTTTTATCTTTTTTTACTAATGGTAGCTTTTACAACGATCATTTCAGCGTGTTCAGGTAGTAATGGTGCATCTGCTCCGGAAGAGGGAAGCTCGGGATCAACTGAAGGTTCTTCTGATTCACAAGAAGATGTGATTGAAGTAGGAATCTTGCATTCTTTAAGTGGCACCATGGCGATCAGTGAAACATCTGTACATGATGCAGAATTATTAGCAATAAAAGAAATTAATGCAAACGGAGGCGTTTTGGGTAAGCAAATTAAGCCGGTTATTGAGGATGGCGCATCAGATTGGCCTACATTTGCAGAGAAAGCGAAGAAATTATTACAGCAAGATAAGGTTGCAACCATTTTTGGTGGCTGGACGTCTGCAAGCCGTAAAGCCATGCTTCCGGTGGTAGAAGAAAGTAATGGGTTACTATGGTACCCAGTTCAATATGAAGGGATGGAAAGCTCTCCAAACATCTTTTACACAGGTGCAGCTCCAAACCAACAAATTGTACCTGCTGTTGATTGGTTACTAGAAAATCGTGGTACAAAATTCTACTTATTAGGATCAGATTATGTATTCCCAAGAACAGCAAATGCAGCAATTAAAGCACAACTTGAAGATGCGGATGCAGATTTAGTGGGTGAGGAATATACACCACTAGGGCATACAGACTATAACACTGTTATTGCGAAAATAAAAAGTGAAAAACCAGATGTGATTTTCAATACGTTAAATGGTGATAGTAATGTTGCATTTTTTAAACAATTAAAGGATGCAGGTATTACGTCAGAAGATATTACTGTGCTTTCAGTTAGTGTTGCTGAAGAAGAAGTCCGAGGGATTGGTGCAGATGTGATTGCAGGTCATTTAACGAGCTGGAACTACTATCAATCGACTGAAACTCCTGAAAACAGTGAGTTTGTCGCAGCCTACAAAGCAGCTTATGGAGAAGATCGTGTAACAGCAGATCCAATTGAAGCCGGTTATTTTGGAGTTTATTTATGGGCTGCTGCAGTAGAAAAAGCTGGAACAACAGATGTGGATGCTGTAAAAGAAGCTGCTAAGGAATTAGAATTCCAGGCACCAGGTGGTCTTGTAAAGGTTGACGGTGAAAACCAGCATGTTTATAAGACTGTAAGAATTGGTGAAGTACAGGAGGATGGACAAATTAAAGAGTTATGGAATTCAGGTGAACCAGTAAAACCGGATCCATTCCTAAAGGGATTTGATTGGGCAAGCGGGTTAGCTGAAAGCTTAGGTCAGTAATCATTTTATTAGATTCATATTTTTAAAGATTTATAACATAAGGTACTTGTTGAACGAACTAAATTAGATAGAGGTTTGAATAGCCTCTATCTACTTTTTTTTCAATCTTTAGAAATTATAACTATCAAAATTGTTTTGTAGAAAGGAGCAAGGATATGAGTGGTACAATATTAACCCTTTTCAATGGATTAAGCCTTGGTTCCATTTTATTATTAATTGCTCTAGGGCTTGCCGTTACCTTCGGTTTAATGAAGGTTATTAACATGGCTCATGGAGAGTTAATTATGATTGGGGCATATGTAACATATGTGATTCAATCTCTTTTTTTAAAGTATGTCCCTGAACCATTTTTTGATCTTTACTTTTTGTTATCCATTCCTATCGCTTTTTTTATTGCTGCAGGATTCGGTATTTTACTAGAGGTATCGTTGATTCGATTTTTATATAAACGTCCTTTAGATAGCTTATTGGCAACATATGGTGTTGGTTTAATGCTTCAACAATTAGCAAGATCGATCTTTGGTGCACCTAATGTTGGTGTACAGAGTCCTAGTTTTTTAAATGGTGGACTTACGATAGGTACGCTTGTTTTGCCATACTCACGCCTTTTTATTTTAAGTCTTTCAATCTTATGTCTTGTTGCAATTTTTCTTTATTTTTATCGAACGACTAATGGTAGAAGAGTTCGTGCTGTTATGCAAAATAGACAAATGGCAGAATGCTTAGGTGTTCAAACAAGAAGGGTGGATTTAGCGACTTTTGCGATTGGTTCAGGTTTTGCTGGTATTGCGGGCTGTGCCTTAACCTTATTAGGTCCAATTGGTCCAACCATTGGTACATATTATATTATCGATGCGTTTATGGTAGTAGTGGTTGGCGGAGTTGGTGCTCTTGTGGGAGCAGTGGTTGGTGCATTTGGAATTGGATTTTTCAATACCGTCTTTGAATTCTTCACTTCTGCTACAATCGGGAAAGTGCTGGTATTTATGCTAATTATCGCATTTTTACAATGGAGACCTTCTGGACTTGTCAGTTCTCAATCTAGAGCACTTGACGAATAGAGATAAGGAGCGGTGATTTTTATGGGGAAAATAATAAATCAATCGATATTTAATAAAAAAAATCTTCTATTGTTAGGTTTTATCGTGTTACTTATAGCGCCCTTATTTCTAACAGATTTCCGTCTGAATCTTCTCGGTAAATACTTAGCTTTTGCTATTTTAGTTATTGGTTTGGACTTGTTATGGGGTTATACAGGTGTACTGAGTTTAGGACACGGGATTTTCTTTGGGATTGGTGCCTATGCTATGGGAATGTATTTAAAGTTAGAGGCCTCCGGTACTACTAAACTTCCTGATTTTATGGCATGGAGTGGTGTGCAAGAGCTTCCATTCATTTGGGTGCCATTTCAAAATCCAATCCTAGCCATCCTATTAGGAATATTCATTCCCTTAGTAATTGCATTGCTACTTGGACTGTTAACGTTCCGTAATCGTATTAATGGAGTTTATTTCACCATCTTATCTCAAGCATTAGTCGTAGTTGTTGTCACTCTTTTTGTAGGCCAACAAGGTTTAACGGGTGGAACAAATGGCTTGACAAGTTTCAGTACCATTTTTGGATTTTCGCTAGCATCTACAACAACGCAGACTGTTATTTATCTTATTACAGCTGCTGTTCTGGCAATTGTTTATTTTGCTAGTAAAATGCTGATTAATGGACGCTTAGGGCAGGTGTTAATCGGTATTCGAGATGGGGAAAATCGCCTTCGGTTTTTAGGATATGATCCTGCCATCTTCAAAACTTTTATTTATGCTTTATCGGCTGGAATTGCGGGATTAGCTGGGATGTTATTTGTTCTTCAGGTAGGTATTATTTCACCAACCATGATGGGAATTATTCCTTCTATTGAAATGGTGCTATGGGTTGCATTAGGGGGACGAGGTACACTGATTGGTCCAGTGCTAGGAGCGATTTTAGTAAACTGGGCAAAAACAACCTTTAGTGAGTCCTACCCGGATATTTGGTTATATTTCTTAGGACTTATGTTCGTGATTGTCGTTGTGTTTTTACCAGACGGTTTGATGGGACTATTTAAGAAATTCCAAAAAAGGTGGATTGGTTTACATGATAAACAGCCAAACAGTGCTAGAGTCGAAAAAAATTACAGTTGAATTTAGTGGATTCAAAGCAATTAGTAATTTGGATTTTAAGGTAACAGATAATAAAGTTCATTTCTTGATTGGACCAAATGGAGCAGGTAAGACAACTTTATTAGATGTTATTTGTGGGAAAACGCAAGTGAGTCAAGGGAAGGTTGTGTATATGGAGGATCAAAATCTAGTGAAACTAAAGGATTTTAAAATCGTCCATATAGGAATATCTCGAAAGTTCCAAACTCCTTCTATTTTTCAAAACTTAACTGTGTATGAAAATTTAATCATTGCCCTAAAGCAGGATAAGGGACTCTGGGCAACAATTACAGCAAAAATAACAAAAAATCAACAAAAAGATATAGAGGAGATGCTTCATTTAACCGGATTAATAGAAGAAAAGGATCAGCAGGCGGGTGCTCTATCACATGGGCAAAAGCAATGGTTGGAAATTGCGATGGTTTTATTACAGGATCCAGGTCTGGTGTTACTAGATGAACCTATTGCAGGAATGTCTAAAGTTGAAAGACTGAAGACAGGAGAAATGATTCGTGAAATTGCAAAGGATCGAACCGTATTAATTGTTGAGCATGATATGGATTTTGTAAAAGAGTATGCAGATATCGTGACGGTGATGCATGAAGGACAATTACTTTGTCAAGGTTCCATGGAAGAGGTTCAAAATGATCCTCGGGTTCGTGAAGTATACCTTGGACGAAAGGAGGATTAATATAATGCTAGAACTGGAAAATTTAGAGGTTGGTTACGGTGAAAGCATGGTGGTAAGGAATATACAGCTGAAGGTAAAGGAAAGCCAAGTGGTTTGTATTATGGGACGGAATGGTGTTGGTAAAACAACATTATTAAAAGCCATTATGGGAATTTTATCACCGAAAAGTGGCAGTATTCTTTTTAAAAATGATAATATCACCAAGAAAAGTCCTTCGTATCGTGCCATAAAGGGGATTGGTTATGTTCCACAGGGTAGAGAGATTTTTCCGAAGCTTACGGTTTATGAAAACTTATTAATCGGTCTAGAAGCAAGTGGTGGGACAAAGAAGAATGTAATTCGAGAAGATATCTATGAATATTTTCCGATTTTAAAGGAATTTAAGAATCGAAATGGTGGGGACCTAAGTGGAGGTCAACAGCAGCAGCTAGCCATTGCGAGAGCTTTGGTTTCTAACCCATCTTTCTTGCTATTAGATGAACCAACAGAAGGAATTCAGCCTAATATTGTTGCAGATATTCAAAGAGTTATTCGGGATATTAAAGAAAATAGTAAAACATCCATGATTTTAGTAGAACAAAATTTGGACTATGCGAAAAGTGTAGCAGATTACATTTATGTCGTTGATCACGGATCAATCGTGTATGAGAGCTCGGTAGATAAGATACAGGATGAAGATGTATATCGGTACTTGAGTGTTTAAGAAGGAAAAGAGGTTCAATAATAATCTTTAAAGGGGTTTTGAAAATTAAATTCAAAAAAGGAATCACCCACAGACTTAAGTGCTGAGGTGATTTTTTTATCTAAAAACTCATAAAAATAGACAAATTGTTAGGTGGAAAAAGAAAGTTGATATCCTAAATATACACGTGTTAGACAGAATTAAATAATCATCCCTTGGATATGTACAAAAGAAAAATGAAGTTAATGAGAAAAAAGTTGTCACCATGTTAGAAAATGGCGAAATCACCCCTGAGGAAGCTATTAAGCCTTTATAATATGAATAAGATTGAAACTTACTTAAGATTAAATCGTATACATAAGGTGATAAAGAGAATAAACATGATTTGGAAAGGGGAGAGGGCCATGGAATATTTTATTGGTTTTATGATGATCGGACTTTTTTTACTGATAGGAAGTACGTTGTTTTCTAAAGGAAAGAAAAAATCCTTAAGGAATGACCCAATCCCAGAACAGCTAGGTTTACAGGTAGTAGAAGGGCTTCCGATTGTAAAAAAGCTGGACCAATCATTGCCCAACTTTTATATAGACAATGTGAAAAATCGTGTCTTACAGAGTCATCCGAAATGGAAGGATCATGAGTTTGACTGGGGAATGTTTGAGTTAAAGCGGTATTTCTTGATGAATAGTCTGTTAAAAACAGTCCCGATGTTTAGTCATCATGTGGATGAAATTTGGCATGAGATGCTAATGTTTACAAGGGATTATGAGAAGTTTTCCAAAGACTTTTACAATGATACACTGCATCACACACCTAATATGGATAGCACACCCATTCCAGGAGAACGAGCATTTTTTGATTGGGTATATATTAGTCTATTTGAAGTAACCACGAACAGTAGAGCGATCTGGGGGAGTTTTTTACAGAACCCTATTAAGCGTGAGATTTTAGATGATTTCGTCCTATTGCCTGAAGAGGAGTTACTATCAAAATATTTTAGAAAAAATGAAGATTGGTTGGATGTGAAAAGATATTTAATTCGTAAAATGAAAAGTGAGATTCATGAGGCTGAGCAGCAATACACGGACTCTAAGGAGTTTGCTCCATATCCCTCAACTAGTAACGCCCACATGTATTCATTGGCAGCGGGGGCAGCTGTCTATTATTCATTGTACGATGAGGAAGAATTTCATGAGCAGATGAGCGAAGTCGTTCCTGAAGAGTACCAAAAAGCAGCTCCTTTCGGTGGAGGATCTTCATGTTCTGGCTTTGCTTGTAGTAGTGATTCACACGATTCAGGTGGTGGTGGAGATTCAGGAGGTTCCAGCTGCTCTAGTTGTGGAGGTGGGTGTAGTAGTTAATTTTCATAAAAGCTGATTCCCGCATCTGGGTTCAAGAGGGTCCGCACTTATCGGTTGGTCACTATGGTTTAGCAGAAACAGCACCCGAGTTGATAAATAGACGGAGAAATTCCGTTTAATTAGAAATGATGATTAAAAATAAGCTAAATAGAAGGAGAGATTCCGCCTATTGGCTAGAAAAGTTTGAAAAGGGGAGATTTTGCTTAGCATAAGCGGAAAACCTTCCCTTATTTTCCCCGAAATGAGCTCCATTCTGTATTTAACCGAAAAATCTCCGCTTGTTTGCTGGTTATTCGATTAAGGATAAGACACCCATTTCACTCAGAAATTCAAGAGAACCTCATTTTAATGCATGACGGTAAAATGTACCACAAGTAAATGGGATTTTTGTTTTCCTAATAAATATAACTCGCCAATTATGGCGAGTTATACTTTTTTATTTCACTACCTCAGGCTTCAGTAAAACACTGATCAACCGGTCCATTCCAAGTTCAATGGTTTCAGGAGTTGAATGGCTAAAGTTTAGTCTGAATGTGTTGTTCTTTGGCTCATTCACGTAGAAAGGTGCCCCTGGAACAAAGGCAACTCCTTTTTCCACTGCTTGGTTTAAAAGAGCCGTTGTGTTTAAATGCTCATTCCCTTCTACCCAAATAAACATTCCGCCTTTTGGTTCCTTCCATTTGAATAAATCGGGCCCTAATTTATTTAAATAATCTCTCATGATCGTCATGCGTTCATAGTAGACACTTCTGATTAAATCGATATGAGAAGCAAGGTTGAAATCACGTAATAAATAATAAAGAGCTTGCTGGTCGATCGAACTGGAATGTAAATCATTCATCTGCTTCGCTTGTACCATCATATTGATGACTTCCGATGGTCCAGTTACCCAGCCTGTACGTAACGCAGGAACCACAGACTTTGAAAATGTACTCGTATAGATTACATGGCTATGATCATAGTCAAAGGAGGCTACTGGAGAATATCGTTCTTCTGGATGAAATTGAATATCCCCGTATGGATCGTCCTCTAAAATAAGGACATTATTTTCTTGGCAAAGGCTTAATAGCTTTCGACGTCTCTCATCGCTCCAGACCTTCCCGTCCGGATTAGCAAAGGTTGGAATGACATAAACAAATTTAGGACTCCATGTTTCCAATTTCTCTTTTAAGTCTTCAGGTAACATCCCGTCTTCATCGCTGCTAACGGAAATGACATTTGCCCCGTAAGATCTAAAAACCTGGAGAGCAGCTAAGTAGGTTGGATCCTCTGTAAGGACAACATCTCCGGGAGTCAGCATGATCCGTGAGAACAAGTCAATGGCTTGCTGAGAGCCTGTTGTTACGAGAATATTGTCAACAGCAGATGAAATTCCTCTATCCGCCATCTTTTCTTTAATGGCTTCTCTAAGCGGAACAAATCCTTCTGTTAACCCATATTGCAAAGAAGAATTTCCTGAAGCAAATACTTTCTCGTAAGCAATCTTTACTTGTTCAATAGGAAAGATATCTTCTGCTGGTAATCCACCAGCAAAGGAGATCACGTGTCCTTGTTGAGTAACCTTAAGAATGTCTCTAACTGCAGATGATGCATAGTTTTTAGTTTGGGGTGCAAATGAATAATGCATGGTGGTCGCTTCCTTCTATTAATATTGTGTTAGTTGATTAAAGTAAAATTAAATCGGTATATAATATATTGTTATAAATAGTACAATATAACATCCAGGTTGTGCAACGGTTTTTTTAAAATATTTAGAAAAATTAAATAAATATTTGTAATAAAAGGTCCGTGTATTGACAATTTTCTGACTAGTGATAAAAATATTATAATAACATATTGCGAACTGAAATGAAGGAGCAAAAGTAAATGGATAAAGATTTATTAACTGTCCAAATTGGGGAACGACTGCGGTATTTCCGGCAACAGCGTCATTTGACGTTAGAAGATTTGGCTGAGCTAACAGGTGTTAGTAAACCAATGATTGGGCAAATTGAGCGTGGCACCTCTAACCCTACTGTTTCGACTCTTTGGAAAATTGCAGCAGGACTTCAGATTCCTTTTGCTTCTTTCTTAACGACGAATCCCTCAATTAAAATTAATAAAGTAGAAGAACAACCTTTTTTTACGGATGATGATGATTTATTTGAAGTTTACAATACCTTTTCATCTCCTGGTATTCCATTTGAACTATATAGGGTTCGTTTGTTACCGGGGTGTAAGCATTTTTCTGAACAAAGTGGAGCGGGTACACTGAAGTCTATTACGGTCCTTTCCGGAAGGTTAACGGTGAAAATTGGAGAGGAAGAACCTTTTACGATTGATGAGGGGGATTCTGTCTCCTTTACGACGGATATTTCTCAAATCTATGAAAATGCTTCGGACAAGTTATGCGAAATCAATATGGCAATATATTACTCTCGTACACAAGTACAAATTTAGTTTGCCAGGCCTAGCTTAGAATCTACCTATATTTCTTATATTAGGGGATGGATAGGAATACTTTGTGACAATTCCAAATTATATTGACAATGAGTAACTCCAACTCTATTATTGATAATGGTTATCATTATCAACTTAGGAGGAGCAAATAGTATGTCAAACCGCATAACAAAGAAACCCGTTTTAATGATGTCTGTGATCATTCTTATTCTATCAATAGCATTACTTGGTTGTTCAAATGATTCAGTAGAAAATGAGAGTACTGCAGGTGAAAGTGAAAATGTGATTACTTTCGCTTGGCCAAGAGATATAGGTGAACTGAATCCACATATGTACAATCCATCACAATTATTTTCTACATCGATGGTATATGAGCCTTTAGTAAGTTATGGTGATGGCGGAGAGCTAAAGCCACATTTAGCAGAGACTTGGGATATCTCTGCGGATGGGAAAGAATATTTGTTCCATTTACGTAAAGATGTCAAATTTTCGGATGGCACGAGTTTCAATGCAGAGATTGTGAAAAAGAACTTTGATGCTATACTTAATAATGTCGATTTACACAGTTGGTTAGGATTTATTTCAAAGATTGCTCAAACAGAGGTTGTTGACGAGTATACGTTTAAATTAACATTAACAGAACCCTATTACCCTACTATTCAGGAGTTAGCTGTTGTACGCCCTGTACGTTTCCTTGGAGAAGCGGGTTTCCCTGAGGATGGTGATACTTCTAAAGGTGTAGAAAAGCCAGTTGGGACAGGTCCGTGGGTATTGGAAGAATATAAAGTCGATGAATACGCTATTTTTACACGTAACGAAAATTATTGGGGAGAAGTCCCGAGTGTTGAGCAAATTAAGGTTAAAGTTGTCCCAGATGCAGAAACACGCGTACTTGCCTTTGAAAAAGGGGATTTAGACCTTCTTTATGGTGAGGGGGTTATTAGTATAGATTCTTTTAATCAGTTAGAATCGACTGGTTCCTATGAAACTAGCATATCTGAACCAGTTGCTACTAGGCAGCTTGTGATGAATACGAATAAAGATCAACTATCGGATGAACGTGTCCGTCAAGCTTTACACTATGGATTTAATAAAGAAGCTTTGGTTGAGGGAGTGACATCTGGCTTAGAAGAGAAGGCAGACTATATCTTACCGACAAACCTCTCTTACACTTCAGAGGTGGCTGCAACCAAGGTTGATTATGATGTTGAAAAAGCGATGCAATTATTAGATGAAGCCGGCTGGAAGTTGCCAAAAGGAAAAACGGTTCGTGAAAAAGATGGGAAACCACTAGAAATAGAGTTAATGTATAACTCAGCTGAGTCGATTCAAAAAACAATGGCTGAAACCTTGCAATCAGAATGGGCAGGATTAGGTGTAAAGCTAAATATTGCCGGAGTTGAGCTTACCACTCAAGTAGAAAGATTTAAAGCGAATGAGTTTGAAATGAACTTCTTTAGTAACTATGGGGCACCATATGACCCACATTCTTTTGTAAACGTCGTTGCTACAGAAGGATTTGGGTTTAACGAAGCGATCTCAGCTTATCCTAATAAGGAAGAGATACTAAACCAGATTGCTCAAGTAACAAAAACAACAGATGAAGCAGAACGTCAACAACTATACACAGAGATTTTAGGCTCATTGCAAGAGCAGGGTGCAATTGTACCTATTTCGTATATTAAGAAAATAGCTATTTATCAAAAAGATGTTTCTGATTTTACATTCCCTGCGAACCGAGATGAACATCCATTTACAGGAATTAGTGTAAAAGAATAAACAACAGGAGGAGGTTTTTATGGGGACTTATGTCTTGAAACGAATCATCACCATTGTTCCAATTTTTCTTATAGCCACTTTAGTCACATTTGGAATGATCAATCTATCACCAGTAGATCCTGCAGAGGCTTACTTTGCTACAGCACATATCCAGGCAACTGACGAAATGTTGGAACAAAAAAGACATGAGTTCGGATTAGATCAACCTCTTCTTATTCAATATGTGAATACCATCATTAAGATATGCCAATTTGATTTTGGCATATCTTATGTTACGAATAAGCCTGTTTGGGAAGAGATTTCCTCTCGATTGCCAGCAACGATTCAATTAACGATAGGGAGTCTTTTGATCGCTATTTTAGTAAGTGTACCTTTAGGTTTTTTAGCAGGTATAAAGAAAAACAGTGGAATGGACCATTTTAGTCGATTCCTCTCTTTTATTGGAGCATCCATTCCATCATTTTGGCTGGGATATTTATTTATTTTCTTCTTTTCTGTTAAATTAGACCTTTTTCCGGTAGAAGGTACCGGTACTTGGAAACATTTGATTTTACCTTCAGTCACCTTGGCATTCCCTTTAATTGCTTTATATACCAGACTATTACGTGCAAGTGTTCTAGAAAATTTACAAGAGTCTTATGTGCTTTTTGCTAGAACGAGAGGGTTTCATGAAAAAATGATCATGGGAAAGCACGTATTACGAATGGCTATCTCTCCAATGATTACGGGACTGGGAATGAATATAGGAAACTTATTGACTGGGGCGATCATTGTAGAGGCCGTCTTTTCATGGCCAGGCTTTGGACGGTATTTTATTGATGCCATTTTTAACCGTGATGTTCCTGTTATTCAAGCCTATGTATTATTGGCAGCGGGTGTCTTCCTTATAAGCAACTTAATTGTCGACCTGGTCCAAATGTATATTGACCCACGTATTTCTAGAAAAGGAAGGCAATATCAATGATTGCAAAGCTTCAATATCAATTAAAAAGCCAAAAAGTGATTGTTATTTCTTCTTTTATATTGTTCGGATTATTTATGATTACGCTCTTTGCTCCTTGGCTTGCACCCAATGACCCTATCGCAGTGAATTTAGCTCACAAACTTCAGCAACCTTCATGGGATTACCCATTAGGAACAGACCATTTAGGCCGATGTACATTTTCCCGTATTCTTTATGGTGCTCGCATCTCTCTCGGTTTTGCCATGCTTATTTTTATTTCGGCTTTGAGTATCGGATTAATTATTGGGATCATAGCAGGGTATAAAGGTGGTTGGGTGGATCAGTTACTAATGAGATTTGGTGATGGCTTAATGGCGATTCCAAGCCTATTGCTTGTCATTGGTTTTGTTGGTATATGGGGAGCGGGTCTAAAACAAGTCATTTTAGGATTGATACTCGTACAATGGGTTTATTACGCTAGGGTCATCCGAGGCATGGTACTAAGCCTGAAAGAACAGAATTATATTACGGCAGCTAAAATCAGCGGGTCCTCTACATGGACCATTATGAAAAAGCATATTATTCCGAATGTCATTCCTTCTCTAGCGGTAATGGGAACATTAGAAATGGGCTGGGCCATTATGAATCTGTCATCGATGTCCTTTTTAGGATTAGGGGTCCAACCTCCTACACCAGAGTGGGGAGCTATGATTCTAGAAGGAAAGTCATATATCAGAACGAATCCAGCTTTGATGCTTTACCCAGGTTTGATGATTATGATCGTGGTTGTTACCTTTAACTTATTAGGAGAAGCACTAGCAGAACGATATGGGGTGAAAAGTTGCTAATAAAAAAGGACGGTTGAAAAATGGAATCAAAAGAGCGATTCATTTTACATGTTCGAGATTTACATGTAGAAGTCAGAACAAAAGAAGGTTCTTTCAAACTGGTGGAGGACATTAATTTTGGAATCAAAAAAGGAGAGATCCTTGGTTTAGTTGGAGAGAGTGGGAGTGGTAAAACCGTTACAAGTATGTCTATCTTACAGCTTCATGATAGAAAAAACATACAAATGACGGGGAGTATAACCCTACACGATCGAGAATTGAATGGCTTGAAAAACAAGGAGATGCGAAAGATCAGAGGGAAGGATATTGCTTTTATTATGCAAAATCCGATGAATGCTTTTACTCCTGTTTTTACAATTGGTCATCAATTTATAGAAACCATTCAGGCTCACACTCCATTGAATAAAAAGGATGCTAGAGAGCTTGCGGTTGATGTGATGGAAAGTGTCAATCTGCCAGAACCGGAGAAATTATTAAAACTCTACCCTTTTCAACTAAGTGGAGGTATGCTCCAAAGAGTGATGATTGCTATGGCAGCATGTTTAAAACCGTCTGTTATCATTGCAGATGAGCCGACTACAGCCCTTGATCTTCACAGCCAATTATTAGTTCTTCGTCTGTTAGAAAAAATCCGTTTGGAACATGGAACATCGATCTTACTTATTTCTCATGATCTTGGAGTGATTTCGGAAATGGCTGATCATGTCATCGTGATGAAACAAGGGAAAATAGTAGAAAAGGCCAATGTGCTAGAGTTATTTGATAACCCACAACATGAATACACTAAGAAGCTATTAAGGACAAGGCCTACCTTATATTCTAAAAAACAACCTTATACTTATACGTTGTGAATACTGTCTGAAATTCCAGGAGGTGAAACCAATGAGCTTATTACAGGTTAAGCAAGTGAATCTAAGCTTTCATTCGAAAAGATTTTTTAAAGGCAAGGATCAACCAAAAGTTCTAAAGGATATTTCCTTTGATATTCAGGAAGGAACCTGCTTAGGATTAATAGGTACTAGTGGCGCTGGTAAAAGCACGTTAGGAAGAGTCATTCTTGGAATTCAACGTCCAGATCAAGGTCAGGTTTTATTTCAAGGACATGATATTTACAAGGCTGATAAACACACTAGACAAAAAATCCGTCGAGATCTCCAAGTAGTTTTTCAAGATTCCTATTCATCGGTTAATCCTCGGATGACAGCTGAAGCGATAATCAGTGAGCCATTAGAGAACTATGAAAAACTAACCATAGAGGAACAAAGAAGAAATGTGATTGAACTATTGGAAAGAGTAGGCTTAAGTGAAAGGGATTTAAAAAAATACCCGCACCAATTTAGTGGTGGACAATTGCAAAGGATAAATATTGCTCGAGCCATCGCTTTGAAACCGAGGTTGATTGTTCTTGACGAATCCGTAAGCAGTTTAGACATGGTCACGCAAAGCTTAATCTTACAATTATTAAGCGACTTAAAGGATGACTACGGCTTAGCGTATCTATTTATCACACATGATATTAAAGCAGCATTTTCCATTTCAGATCAAATAGGCATGCTTGAAAAAGGGGAATTACTAGAACTCTACGATTCAAAAGACGAATTCTTTGCCTCCAAGCACCCTGTAGTGAAACGGTTAAGGGATTCTGTTCTTTCTGAACATCCGCGCTTTCGTACGATTAGGACTTGGGAGAATAGGGTGTAAAGATTCCCCTCTATTAAGTTACTGAAAATCTTCAGAAAAAAAGTATTGCCATTACAAAATTCCTAAATAAGATGTCTTATTCTAAATCGAGTAGCCAGCAGTATAATAAGCGGAGTTTTTCCGGTTAGATGCAGAATGGAGCCCGTTTCGGGGTAAATAAGGGGAGATTTTCCACTTATGGATAACAAAACCTCCCCATTTTAATGTTTTTCAAGTAAATAGGCGGAATTTCTCCGTCTAATTATGCTATTTTTTATCCTAGTTACCAATTAAGCGAAATATCTCCGTCTATTTATCAGCTCGGGTTCATAACCTGATTCCCAACCGAAAAGTATCGTTTTATATTTATACACCAGTATCTAGCTAAGATTCACGAATTTATTACTCGTTTGAGCTCCCACCAAAAGCCTCTGGAATCATCGTAAATCCTTCAATCACCGTATCTTCTTCTACTTCAATCATCAGGTATCGTTTCCCAGCAAGATGGACTTGTTTGACGTACCGTAAATCTTGTGGGCTAATGGAAATATTAGCGATTTTTGTGCTGATTTTAATGGATTTCGAACTGAACTTCGGTAAGATGTTACTTGCTTTGATCTCATATTTGTCATCATCTATGATTTTTTGGAACGCTGCTTCTACTTTTTCCGTGTTTATATCTTCAATACCACTCATCGTTAACACACGTTCCACGTCTTTGGTATCTAATTTTGGTTGCTCTTCCTCTTCGTTTTCGACGATCATTCGATTAATCTCTTCATACACATTCGCAAGTGTGGAGGTATTTAGCTGATCTCCTGTAACATCTTTAATAATCTCTTCAAAAACGATTTTATCATCTTGTGCCGTCATGATTTCTTCACCATTTAACACGTCCTCGATGAATGAATAATCAGGTTCATGCACTTTTCCTGCTGAATAAAGAATATGGTTCACATCTGCTGAATTATCAGTGAAGGCAGGGAATAGAAAGCCAGCGATGGGGGCGTTCAAGTTAATAATGGGATCCACAACAAAATGGTATTTGAACTCTCTTTCTACATAATCAAAGAGCAGCTCTTTTTTCGGCTCCTGGGTATTATTTATGCTACAAAGAATAAAGGGATGAGAGTAAACCCTATCTCGTTCGCTTTCCTCAGCTTCTTCATTTCGGCGTTTTGTAGGTTTTAAATATTCTGCACGTATAAATGTAACGACAATATCCATTTCGTATTGTCTGTTCAAGAGCATTTTGCCTACGATTTTCAGCATTTGCTCTTTCCAGTCTTCCACATCATTGCTTAGTAACCCCTGATGCAAAATGAGCTGGCTACTATTTTCAGCATTCCGTTGAAATTTTAATTCGAAAAGTTTCTCATCCATTTGACCAGCAAGTAACTTCTTAAAATTACCCATAAATAATTCTTGTTGATCTTGGTCAAGCATGGCAAAAGGTTGACTTTCGTGATGATAAATATCACTTGAGTCTTTCATAATATAGACATTGTAAATATCGCTGATTTTAAGTAAATCATTATTTATTTTGAATTGTTTTCGGATGTTTGCTACGTCTTTTTTGTTCATTACTTATTCCACTCCTAAGCTACGCTAATTGCATTTCAACGTGATATATAAGTATTCATCCTCTTTTGGACATTCACTTATTTTAACATAATTTGTGATGTGGAAGGCTGTTTAATCCAAGTTATATCATAGAAAAACCACTTCCTCTAGGAAGTGGTTTCATGCTTGTCAATCGTTTTGATTTTCTTGATAAAATAGTAATGCTTGTAGAGGGCTGTTCCCACTAATATGATTTGAACGAAAAGGATGTCCACATAAAGGATGGAAAATAGGATGAAGGTATCAGCAATCAAGTTGATCCGTATTTTCTCTTTCCGTGTGAGTCCTTTTTTCTGGAGAAACCGGACCACATATTTTTCATAAAGAACGGTATTCTTGAACCAATTTTCAATCCTTTTAGAACTTTTAGCAAAGCAATAAGAGGCAAATAACAAAAATGGAAGGCCTGGCAGTACCGGGAGGATAATCCCTGAAATCCCAATTCCTAAGGAGATAAATCCAATAAGGAAAAATAGAATGCTTTTTATATTTTTAATGGTAATCACCTTACTTTACCGAGAGATATACTATAAGCTATAACACAAATAGTGGTATATCTCCAGACATCTATCTCCTTTTTTCAGAAAAAGTATTTAGCCTAATATGCGTTTTTCCCCGTCAATTTCTTTAATCGGGGCGATATTTTGGGTGAACTCCAGTGTCCCCATATACGTTCCCTTCTCATCCCTGACAGCAAAGTATCGGATATAAACATATTTATCTTTGATTTTAATCCAAAAGTCTTCGCTATCTTTTTTCCCTGATTTAAAGTCCTGTAAAATTTCTTCCACCATATGAACACTTTTCGGAGGATGGCAATTTTGAACGGTTCTTCCAATGACTGCTTTCGTTCTTACGAAAATACGCTCTTTCCCATGAGAGAAGTATCGTACCACATCGTCCTGATCGATAAAGGTGATATCGACAGGTAAATGATTTAACATGAGTTCGAGTTGCTCGATCGATAAAAAACCTGTTTCCATTCGAATGAAGCCTTCTGACATAGCTGAACTTGCAAGTGCCTTTCTTTCTGGTTTCCACTCGACAGTAGGACTTGTTAAACAATAGCCAATCTCATCACTTTCGTGTGCGATCTTAACCCATTCATCCTCGGTTAGATGCTGAAGTGCCATAGGGAATAGGATATTTTCTTCTTTAAAGATCATCTCAGAAACCTCGCGGATCACGAATTCAATGCTATTTACGGCTGTTTGATGATCATGATTGGTATAGTTGGTTAAGACTTGTTTAGCCGTTTTTATCGATTCTCGAATTCGATCATCCACTCCCCACATTACTTTGGTAGGACCAAAAATACCGTATTTCTCTAAGAAAGGAAATAACAAATTCTCCTTACGACTGTAATGCTTATCAAGGTCGATTAACAAATTTAAGTCTTCTATTAACTTAAATACGTTATCACTACTATCCTCTACTTTGAAACGGTCAAAATGTAGTTGGATTTTGAAGTTTACAAGCATATCAATTTCTTTATTTTCTAGCTTAAAGGTATGAACAGGGTGTCCAGGTTGATCTTCTGGTTTTTGGCTGCGGTGGATTTCTTCAATCGATCCTTTAAAAATGGCTGTATGAACCGAACATAGGCGTTGAACTTCTTCCACTGGTATGCCTTCCTCTTCCATAAGAGCTTGCTCAAGCTGTGAGATCTCCTCGATCGATATCGTTCCGACCGCTTTCTCGAACTCATCTCTAACTTCCTCCACACTTCGTCCCATGTGTAAATCTTTGATAATTGCTTTTAATAGTTCTTGTCGTTGTGTTTTATTTAATGTCTGTTGTTCACGATTATTAATTAACTCACTCATTGGTAGCCCTCCATTACTCTTTTATCTCAAAACCATGACTTTGAAATGTTGCGATTACGGTGTCTAAAGGAATGTCTTTCACTCGGCAGCCTTTAGGTATGGTCATGACACGACCGACGGTTTGAAGCATAGTAGGTTTGGATATGTTTTCAAAACCTAGACTCTGCATGATGGATACTACTTCCGGATATTGAGTGCATATTTCATAAAGGGTTTGATTTAAATGAATGGTTTTTGACATGTTCATCACCCCAGTAAGTTAGTGCCTTATGTGGTTAATGTATCATATCTGTCTTGAAACAAATGTGATGTGCATCACGAATGAAAATCTTTCTCATTTATAATGAATAATTAGTACTAGGTATATGTTAGTAATCTATCTATTATTTCTATTAAATTTAGATATAATGAATATATTACCAGGACTTTATAAGGGGGATTTTTATGAAAAGGAAGGACAAGTCTTTAAAGAATACATTTACGTTCATGCTTTTTACTTTGATCATTGGCATTTTTATCATAAACGCTGCCATCATTTACTTTAATTCTCAACAGTCCATTGATAAAACCCTCAAGACGAATGGAATCATCCATGCGGAAAGGGTCGCAAAGGTGATTGACGCGGAAGATTATGCAAATTTTTTATCAAATCCAGTAGAAAATGAAACGTATAGCCTTCTTCAAGAAGAGTTAAATGATTACCGAATAAAAATGGGTGCCATGTATGTTTACACCCTTAGGGTAGAAGAGGATCACTCGCTACAAATCATGATTGATGGTCTACCAGAGGGTGAAGCGGTTCCGATTGGTGAACCAACGACAGCCACAACATATGAAGATATAAAAGGGGCTACACTTGGTGGGGTTAGTAGCACAGATATTGTTAAGGATCCCGAGTTTGGGGAATATATGTCGGCTTTCGCTCCTATAAAGGACAAGACTGGTAAGGTGCTAGGGATTGTAGGCGTCGATATGGAAGCGACCCAAGTCCATGCCATCAGCGACTCCGTCATTAAAGGGTCAATTCCTATTCAACTGGGTGTATCTCTTGTGATCCTGTTAACCTCTCTTGGGGGAGTTTATGTTTACCTTGGAAAAAAACTTCGTCCCTTAACGATTTTAACGGATGTATCCAAAGAAATAACGCAAGGGAATCTTTTACAGGCAAAAGAAACCTTAGACACTCTTACCCTTCGATCAAAGGATGAAATTAGTAGATTACATCATTCCATGACAGAAATGAGTACAATACTTGAAAAGATGGCTCATAATATGCAAGGAACCTCTTTAACGATCAATGGAAAAAGCGAAGCGTTACATGCTGCATCTACTGAATTATTGGAAGGTTCGAGCCAAATTGCTTTAACGATGGAGGAAATGGCTACTGGAGCGGAGACTCAAGCAACCTTATCAACAGAACTGGCTGAGAATATGAGGCAATTCTCAGGGGTAATTGAAGAAGCAGATTCCAAAGGGAAAGAATTGGCACAATTGAATGATGAAGTGACTCAATACACGGAATCAGGTTACCAATTAATGCAGCAGTCGGTCACTGGTATGAATGATATCCACAAGGTAGTCACACGTTCCGTCACGGAGGTAAAGGACTTAGCTGAACAAACTAGACAAGTATCTTCGTTAGTCACTCTGATACGTTCGATTGCAGACCAAACCAATTTGCTAGCACTTAATGCAGCGATTGAAGCGGCAAGAGCAGGAGAGCAAGGAAAGGGCTTTGCGGTTGTGGCTTCAGAGGTTCGAAAACTAGCGGAGGAAGTATCAAAGTCAGTTGATGAAATTCAAGAGATTGTTGGAAAAGTAGACAATAACTCAAGAAAAGTGGTTGATACCCTTGAAGAAGGATTACAAGTGGTAACAACGGGTCAAGAGAATGTAAAAGATACGGGCCATACCTTTAAGGAAATTTCGCAGTTAATCGATGGAATGAATAGGAAAATTACGGACTTAAGTCAGCAGCTGAATCGAGTTGTTACGCAACAGGACAGCATGAATAAGTCGATTGAAGAAATTGCCGCCATTGCAGAAGAAAATGCAGCCGGTATTGAAGAAGTATCGGCGTCCTCTCAACAGATGACTGGGTCGACGGAAGAGATCAACCAGTGGGTGAAGGAACTGAACTCAGCTTCTGTAGAGCTTAAAGAGGAAAGTGAGCGGTTTAAGGTTTAGAAACTTGGGTCTAGAGGGGGAGCACTTTTGGGTTGGGGGATCAGGTAGAGCACCTGAGCTAATAAATAGAAGGAGGAATTCCGCTTAATTAAAAATTACTATTAAAAATGGCCTAATTAGACGGAGAAATTCCGTCTATTGGCTCGGAAATCCCAAAAATGGGGTATTTTCCTTTGCATAAGCGGAAAACCTCCTCTTATTTACCCCGAAACGAGCTCGATTCTGGATATAACGGAAAAATCTCCGCTTATTCTACTTTTGCTGGTTTCTTGATTAACGACAATCTTATTTCACACTACGCTAAACATAAAGAAACTCGCCAAAATGCTATGGCGAGTTTTACTTTTTTATATACTTAAGAAAGGGGAGCTCTCGTATCTGATTGAGGTGATTTTCGTTTATATACCTGGTATAGAATTAGGGCTAAAAGTGAAAGAATGGCACCAGACACATATGGAAGTGGAATAGCAACCGAGAATAGCCATCCTCCAAGTGGTGGACCAATGATACGGCCTAGCGAATCAAAGGATGAGAGCAATCCGGTCGTACTTCCGTGTCCAGCACTTGATGTCTTCGTTAGCAATGATGAGACACTTGGCCTAATAAATCCATTCCCAATCCCAAAAACAGTTAAGTAAATTGCTGCGGTTACAAAGTTATCAATGAGTAAAATTAAAGAAAAACCGATGGCAGAGATCAAAATTCCGAGTTGGATAACCGCTCCTTCTCCCCATTTTTTTGTTAGCCTTCCTACTAGTCCACCCTGAACGATGGCACCCGCAAGCCCCATAATCATAAATACGTAACCAAGATGAGCTGACTCGAGCCCGGCTTTTTCAAAAGCAAAGTAGGCGAATGTGGCTTCCAAGCCTGCTAAGGATAAGGTGACAAACCATTGTAGGATATACAAAATGGATGTTGGTCCTTTTAAGGCTGAAAAGATGGACTCTTTCTTTTTATGTAGGTTTTCTTTACGCTGCTCACTTGATAGTGACTCTTTTAAAACAAACAAAACAAGCAAGAAGGTTAGGACAGATGATGTACCTGCAATAAAGAAGGGCGTGTGTAAGCTTTCTTTTGAAAAAATCCCACCAATGGCTGGTCCGAAAATAAATCCGAGTCCTACGGAAGCTCCGATGATTCCCATCCCTTTACCCCGGTTCTCATGTGAAGTGATATCTGCCACATAAGCCATCACGGTTGGCATGTTAGCTGCTGATAAAACTCCCCCAATGATTCTCGCTACAAATAACATCCATAAAGAGGAGGACATGCCCATTAAAAAGAAGCTGACCGCCAGTCCAAAGATTCCAATCATAATGACTGGTTTCCGACCGATTTTATCAGAAATTCTCCCCCAAAAAGGTGCAAAGAATAACTGCATAAGCGAGTATACCGCCATTAATAAGCCAAGCTGAGTAGGGGAAGCTCCCAATTCTTCCGCGTAGAACGGCATGACAGGGATAATAATCCCAAACCCTACCATGACTAGAAACATAACTGCAAATAATATAGGCAACGCTTTCTTAACTTCCAAAATCAATACACTCCAATAGGTTTCATTTGTTTCTTTCCTCTTTATTATAACTCTAAGATTGCAGGTGATAAAAGTCTTAAAAGTACTTCGGATATTCTTAGTGGTTTTATACTATGTGTGATTTCATTCGACAAATTTCTCGCGCTGGGACAGGGTAATTTTTAACTTTTTTTGTAAAATGAAGATTTATTCCTAATGGACGGGTCTTTTTTTAATAAGAAAAGGAGGAAAACCCCATCTGATTCATAAAGATTCTAGTTCTTTGTATCTGTTAAAAGTCTTGAAGTTGAGATTTTGATAGTTTGATAGTACCAGACAAAAATCGACAAAGCGCTATGGGTCATTTGACGGGGTTTTCACTACGTGTTACTAAATAATATAGGAAAAAAATTACTTCAAAATATAGGAAATTATGAAGGAGCGGTTTGTCTTTGAAAGTGTTTAAGCATTTCCTCCTATTATTAGTCGTTACATGTTGTACCGTTGCTTGTTCAAACGAGGAGCAAACAAAGCAGGAAGAAGAGCCGAATAAGGAAACGACAACGGCTAGTGAGGATAGTAATAAAGAAGAAGAGAAGGAAGTCGTTGAAGCGGTGACGTATCCGGAACAACCTACTGTAGCTGAAGAGATGGTTCAGCAACCAGCTGGTCTCCACTCAGAGGACTTATATGCATCTTTAGCAGGTTCTAATGTTGATTCTGAACTTCCAATGGGTTCTGCCATAGAGGATTTAGTGGTGGAGGATTTAGAGGCAGAAGAAATTTATAATGGATTGATTCATTATATAGGTGCAGATTATTCTCTCGTTTTTGATTCCTTGAAAAATTTTACTCCTGACTATGGTGCATACGATTTATCAAAGGAACAACCATCCTTTAAAAACGTAGCTATTCATCTAGACTCAAGTGGAAGTATGAATGCTCAAGTTTCCGGTGGAGTGAAGATGGACTTAGCCAAACATGCTATTGCTACCTATGCTTCTGGACTACCTGCTTCAAGTAAAGTTTCTCTTAGAGTATACGGACACCAGGGTACAGGGAGTGACAATGACAAGGCAATATCATGTTCGAGCACAGAAATGATGTACGATGCCAATACATATGATCAGGCTAGCTTTGAACAGGCACTAACAAAGTTTAAGCCAAGTGGGTGGACACCACTTGCAGCATCCATTACAGCTGCATATGAGGATTTAAAGAAATCAGCGGATGATAAGTCTGAAAACATCCTTTTTGTTGTAAGTGATGGGATTGAGACGTGTGATGGAAACCCAATCGAAGAGGCTAGAAAACTAGCAAACTCGGATTTAAAGGTCAAAGTGAATATTATCGGTTTTGATGTGGATGATGCGGGCCAGAAGCAGTTAAAAGAAACGGCATTAGCTGGAAATGGAACGTATTATACCGTTAACTCGAATGTGGAATTGAACGATACGATTGAAGCATTGCTACAAGATGCAAGGGCCAGCTATGAACGGAACTTTGAAAAAGCAAAGGTTGGCTACAAGGTAAATATGAAAAAAGTAGAAATTGGTCAAGGGATAGAAGATCTTGGCTCTAGCTTTATGGACGTTTCTGATTCGGAAAAAGATATCTTGTTTGAGGCGGTGTCTCGACTAGAGGACCAAGAGAAAATTACCCCTGAAGCAGCGGAAGAATTACGAAGCATACTTGATGATAGACATACAGCGATTAGAGAGTACATTAACCAGCTAGAAGAGGAAGCAAGAGAAAAGAATAACACGAAACATCAGGAAGTGATTTCTAGTCTGAAGTGATCAAACTCCTGAAGACTAGAAAACTAGAAATTTAGAAAAAGAAGGTTGAGAGGATCAAGATGAAGATTTTACTTGATGAGACATTAGGTTTTACAACCGAATTATTTCCTGAGGTTTTGATTAAAAAGATTACGGGGAAAGGGGGGCGCTCTTTGGAGGAAAACTTGACGAAAAAGAGAGCCTTTATTCCCCAAAAATTCAATGCCATTAGCGTAAATATGGATGAAGGAATTGACCAGCTACGTAGCTATATGAATGGATCTGATGAGTTGCTCTACATATACGATCCTTATGTGACCAATCAAGGAGATATAAAGAGAATTCGAAATTGGATTTATCCCAATCAGAAGCTATTTCTTGTTGATGGGACCAAAAATCGGGGATATGTCTTTTTTCTATTAACAAAGCTTCAAGAGAGTACCTATGAAGACGTGATGATGTCCTTACGAGGAGTGAGACAACACTTTCGAATTACGTCAGATCTCCATTCACACAGCCCATCTCGCTATCTTCAATTAAAAAACCCATCGACTAAAATGTACTATTTGCTTGGAAGTGAAGGAACGAAGAAAGCCATTAAGGGAAGCAAGCAGGAATTAATAACAAAGGTAATCGAATATTTTCCTGCTGAAACGATCTATATGGCTTCTAGTAAGCCAGTATCTGTAAAGGAAAGCCATGTTCATACCATCACGTTAAGTGATATTAGCCTTCCCGTACAGTCAGAAACCATTGATATTTTTATTTAAGAAAGGCTGTTTTCGTAAAGATTGTTGTTAAAATCTAAAAACCGATTTTAACGTGGAAATAGTTATTTTACACTAAAAAATTTAGTTTGCAGGCTCTTTTCTTATTAAATTAATGCTATTTTCTATGGAAAATCAGCACAATTATTAAATTGATGTTTCAAAAAGCAATAAGTTTTGAAAAGAGCCTTAAGATATGATGACATCCAATGTAACGGAGTGACCAGAATGATTGATGCCAAGAGAAAGGCCATTATTTTTTTAACATTATCTTTTTTATTAGCGGTTGCCACTGCAGGCGTCATCTTGATGCAAATTACAGAAGCGCAGAAAAAACTAGGTAAAACCGTAGCCGTTGCAGCTGCAGCTAAAAATATCGGATCGTACAGAGAAATTAAGGAATCGGATATTACTTGGGTAGAGCTCCCAGAAACGAGTGCCTATGAATCGTTTATTACCGATGAAAAGGAATTAAAAGAAGCGATTTCGGTAGTGGAAATAGAGGAAGGAGCCTTGCTGACAAGCTCCTTAGTAAGAAAAAAACTCGATATTCCTGAAAATGAGCGTGTGGTATGGCTAAATGCGACAGAAGCCGTCCTTATTGATCAAGAGGTTGCTGAAGGGGATTTAGTTGATTTAGTTGTGGCTAGAAATGATGAAAATGACAATTTAGTTACGGAACGCTTTTTAAATAATATTCGTGTCGTTCAGGTAGAAGAGGTTAAGGAAGGAGCCCCGAGAGTAAAGATTGCTCTATCCATTGAGGAAGCTGAGCGGGTCATTCATTTTCAAAACTCCGCTGTGCAGCTTCGTGTGTTACGAGTGAATCAAGCTTCAGCAGGGTGACCAGGGAATCAATATGATAGGGACCATTGCGTTGGGGAAGGTGCATAAACGGTGAGTACATTTAAAGGATTAATGATTTCGAGAAACCATGCGTGGATAGAAATAGTCAACCAACTCATGGAAGAAATGAATATGGAAATTACAGCTGTTCCTGAGTGGAAGAGGAGCTTTCAGGATAATCAACATTACCATTATGTTCTTGTTGATTTAGATGGTGGAGTTTATCCACAACAACTACAAATTTCTTCAACAACCGTTCTTATTGGTCTTTCTAGTGAAGACGATTTCGAACAGGCAAGGAACTGGCTAGTTGGTGGAGCAAAGGACGTCATTCTTTTTCCTGAAGAAAAACAGAGATTGCTAGATTTGATGAAAGTGACAAACCAGCAGTTAACGTTTCAAAAAGAAACGGAAGCAGGCTATGGAGCAGGTCAAGTTCATGCGTTTTACAGTGCAAAGGGTGGAAGTGGGAAGACCTTATTAGCGACGATGGCTGCCCAATCATTTAGCATTCACCAAGATTTAAAGGTTTTAGTGATTGATTTGAATGCGCAATTTGGAAATATGGATGTCTTATTTGGCGCGCAGCCATTTCGTTCCTACTATGATTTAATTCCGGTTATGGATGAGATGGATATGAGGCATCTTCTGAACATTTCTACCGTACATGAAGAAACACAAGTAACGTTCATTTCGGGACCAGTGGATCCAACGAAAGCGGAGGCCATTCCGGATGAATTAATCACAAGATTAATCCGTGTAGCGAGATATAACTATGATGTTGTGATTCTTGACTTGCCATCTGTTATTAATAACCTGACATTCACAGGATTAAATGAAGCAAACCATATTCACTATGTGTTAACGCCAGACAGTTTAGGGATGAGAGCATTCAGAAATGCAAGCGAGCTATTCAATCGGTTTCAAATTGGAAGAAAAGAAGAGCTCTCTGTGATTGTCAACCGTGTTCACTCCAAATCAGAGCTTAACGAATCACATATTAAAAAGATTATTGATCGTGATGTGAATGGACTCGTGCGTTCCGACTTCTTTTCTATCCAGGCGGACGTGAATATGGGTGAGTCATTTTTTAAGAAGAAGAAGGATAAAGGAACGAACAAGGTAACAAAGGACATGAAGAAATACGTGGATGAGTTCGTTAAGCGAACAAAGGGGTGATGAAGCATGTCGTGGATTGAAAAAGCAGCGGTTCGAACACCTATGAAACAACAAACACCAGCTGATTGGAATATTGGCCAATCACAGGTCGATCGGTGGGTCAGACACTATAAAAATCGACTGATTAAAGAAGCGAATTTAGAAAGCATTACGACACTTCAGCCGGTTGAGAGAAAGAAGACCATTGAACGCCTTGTTACGCAGATGATTAATGAGGAAAAAGTGATTATTACGGCGGATCAAACGGAGCAGATCATCAAACAAATCATCAATGAATCTGTCGGTTATGGCCCCCTTGAAAGCTTGCTTCGAGATGACAGTATTACCGAAATCATGGTCAACGGTGCAGACGAGGTATTTATAGAACGACAAGGGAAGATCGAAAAGACCAATGTGAAATTTAAGGATAACCAGCATGTGCGTCATATTATCGACCGCATTATTGCTCCATTGGGTCGAAGAATTGATGAAAGCTCGCCCATGGTGGATGCTAGACTTCATGATGGAAGCCGTGTGAATGCGGTTATCCCGCCAATCAGTGTGGATGGCCCCTCGATCTCAATTCGTAAGTTTAAACAAGATCCTTTTTCACTTGATGATCTTCAGAATTTTGGAAGCTTCTCAGAAGAGATGGCACTCTTTTTAAAAGCCGCTGTGAAGGCGAAAGCCAATATCCTTGTATCTGGTGGAACCGGTAGTGGGAAAACCACCCTTTTGAATGTTCTTTCTGATTCCATCCCGAGTGGAGAGAGAATTGTCACGATTGAGGATATGGCGGAGCTTCGCTTTACGTACGATAACTTGGTTCGCTTGGAAGCTAGGCCACCGAATATGGAAGGGAAAGGGGAAGTAACGATTCGTCACTTGGTTAAAAATGCTCTGCGGATGCGTCCAGACCGAATTATTGTCGGGGAGGTTCGTGGTTCAGAAGCGATTGATATGCTACAAGCGATGAATACCGGTCATGAAGGATCATTGACTACCATCCATGCGAACAGTCCAAAGGATGCACTGGGTCGACTGGAATCCATGGTCATCATGGCTGGTTTGCCACTAACGGTAGAGGTGATTAGAGGCTATTTCGTTGGTGCTCTGGACTTAATTGTTCAAACCTCTAGGTTTTCTGATGGGAAGAGAAGGATTGTTCATATTTCTGAGCTGGTGGAAGAAGATGGCGAAATCTCCATGCGTGATATTTTCCATTTTGAGCGACAGGCCACATTAGCCGATGGAACGATTAAAGGTGAATTTAAACCAACCGGTTATGTGCCTAAAATGTATGATCGTTTCGTTTCACACGGGGTTCAAGTACCTAAGTCACTCTTTGCTGTAGGTTTGTTGAGATGAGTACGGCATGGATGTTGTTGTCAGGCAGTATTTTTACGTTTATCACCGGGATTTTCTACATTGTCAATGGGAGAAAAGCTCGTGACACCGTTAAGCGAGTCGATTCATGGTTTGAACAGGAAAAGAAAGCAGATAGAAAAAGCTTTGTTCTCTTGATTGGAGATAAATTTGACTCCTCTGAGCTATCGGAATCTCTACAAAAGAAATTGGTTCAGGCAGACTTAAAGCTAAAGCCATCTGAATACACTGGAATTTATATCCTATTATTAGCACTATTAACGTTTATCAATGTATTCATTTTAGGCCTGTATGTATTTATTGGATTTCTCTTTGCGTACGTCATTGTTGCCTTAGGGTCTAAATTCTTTTTAAATTCTCGAAAAGGGAAACGAATGGATACCTTTAATGAGCAACTTCCTGAGATTTGCCGGATGATGTCTAACGGTATCAAAGCGGGCCAGACGATTCCACAAGCGATGGAAATGGTCGGACGTGATGTGAAGGAACCGAGTAAGAATGAGTTTCAACAGATGGATTATCAGCTGAAGCTTGGTGATAGTCTCGAATATGTGATGAATGGGTTTAAAGAGAGAGTTCCGAGTAACGATATTACCATTTTCGTTAGTACGATTCTGATTCAGCAACGGGTCGGTGGAAACTTAGCAGAAGTGTTATCAACGATGGCGGAAACGCTAGAGGAACGCAGTCGAGTTCATAAAGAAATTCGTACCGTAACGGCGGAGAGTCGTTCGATTGCCTATATCCTGATTTTTATGCCGTTTCTCATGGCCATGATGATGAATTTATTTATTAAGGGATTCTTGAATGTTCTTTTTACTCCATTTGGAATGATTTTGTCTGCTATTTTCGCAGGAATTGTTAGTATTGCGTTCTTTATTATTAAGAGAATTACGAATATAAGGGTGTAAGCTATGAGATTTATCGGATTATTTTCAATGGTGATGCTCATTATCATCCTGCTTTTCTTGTTTATAAGCTTTATATATGTGTATCTTTTCATTGCGAAACGAGAGAACCTCTTACAAAACAATGGATATGTAAAGGGGAAAAGTAGGCAAAAGGGTAGATTGATCGATCGAGTGATTGCTCCGATTGTAAGATGGGGAAAGCAAGCGGGACCAGTAGGAATTAAATACCCTTACTTTGCCGATATCGAAAAGCACAAAAAGCTATTAGGTCAGGCCGGATATCCACTTGGACTCCAAATTCAAGACTTTTACGGATTCCGTTTCGTGCTCGGTATGATGGGGTTAGGATTTGGTACCATTTACGGTTTTTTAGGGCTTCCTTTAGGAATTCCCATTATGTTTCTAACCATCTTTGGTGGTTTTTTAGGACCAAGTGTTTGGCTGTATATTAAGGCAAAAAACCGCCAAGAGCTGATCAGCATGATGATGCCTGACTTTCTTGATACGGTCAGTGTTACGTTATCCGCTGGTGTGAGTCTGGATGGTGCACTCAAGCAAGTGACAAAACAATTTAAAGGCCCTTTAAGTGAGGAGATCGACCGCTTTAACAAAGAGGTAGAACTGGGGGTTCCGCGTCTAAGTGCCTACCAAGGTTTGATAGAAAGGAATTCTTCTAGAGAATTACACTCTCTAGTTAATGCACTCATTCAAGGAACCTCTCTTGGGGTGCCCGTATCGAGAACCTTTCGACTGCAGGCGGAAGACTTACGTGCGACAAGAGGTTTCTTGGCAAAGGAAAAAGCAGCGAAGGCCAGTCCGCAAATTACATTGGTCACGACCTTTTTTATCGCTCCAGCGGTATTAGGACTCATTGTTGGATTGCTCGCCTTAAATATAATTTATAATCCAGAAGCATTTGGATTGGATTCATTCTTTTTTTAATTAGGCTGTTTTCGTAAAGTTTGTTGCTTTTTCAATATTTACTATCTTGTATGAGTTTATTGGAGCCGAGGGCACTTGACTCCTAAGGAACTATGGAGCAGGAGAGAACCCACAGGCGGTTGTAACCAGCGAAATAAACGGAGATTTTCCCGTTAAGTGCAGAATGGAGCTCGTTTCGGGGGTATATAAACGGAGGTTTTCCGGTTAAACATGCAAAGTCTCCTATTTTCGCTGTTTTTCGAGTCAATAGTCGGAATCTATCCGTCTATTTAAGCTATTTTTCTATGCTAATTACTATTAAGCGGAATTTCTCCATCTATTTTTCAGATCGCATGCTTAACGTAGACCGCCAACCGATAAGTGCGGGAATCAACGGGTAAAATTAATTCTAAAACAACAATTTATGAGAAAAGAGCCTTTAATTAATAAAAAAACAAAGATTACTAGGGAGGAAAAAATAATGATGAAGAAAACATGGAAAAAGGTCACAGGTGTTTATAATCGTTATGTTAATAATGAAGTGGGAGCTCAAGCGCTTGAATGGGTCGCATTAGGTTTAGTAGTTTTAGCGATTATGGGTGTGATTGCCGCTGGAATTGACGGAGATACTTCAATCGGGAAAGCGATAACTGCAAAACTATCTGAATGGATTAGTGGAATGTAAGAGTTCATAGAGAGTGAGAGTAAACCATGAGGAAATTGCTAAAAGCATATGTAAAAAATGAGCGTGGCTCACAAGCAATTGAATTTTTAGCGTTGTTTCCGCTTATGCTCCTATCGATCCTCCTTATATGGCAGATAGGGCTCATTTCTTTTTCGTTAGTAGTAGCAGAATCGGCTGCTAGGGATGGAGCGAGGGCTGCTGCTATTCATGATGGCGAGTGGCAGGCAGTAGCTAGAAAGTCAGCAGCTGGCATCAAAATTGTTGATGTTAGGGGAGGACCTGGTACAGATGAAGCTGAGGTCATCCTTGATGTAAAGGCTCCTATTGTTAAGCTTCCTCTAATAGCGGATATTGACTTTACTTTTACCGTTGATGCGGTCATGCCTATGGAGGAAAAGCCAGATGAGGATTAGACTAAATGCGCATTTGAAAAATGAAAAAGGCAGCGGAACAACCGTGTTTATGGTTGGCATGGTTCTCGCTGCTCTTTTTTTGGCCATCATCTTTTTTGATTTTTCCACGATCTTTGTGAACAAGCGCGTCACGCAAACGGGAGCAGATGCTGCGGCGCTCGCGGCAGCAAAATCTTCAACCATCTCCATGAGGGAAGAATTGAAGGAAGAAACGCAAGAGGAACTCGATGAGCTTGGGGAACGCTGGGAGGATTTTTTAGAAGCAGCGAATGCACCAGGGGAACCGCCTGCTGAAGGAGAAACGCCTCCTCCAGCACCTACAACAGATGAGCTCTTAAGGGCTTTTATTGAAATGGTAGAGAGGCAGAAAGGCAAAAATATGCCGGGATCCATTGAGCGTTGGCTCCTTAACCATAGTGTGAGTGTAGAGGCAGAGGAAGCGATGAAGTTCTTTTTTAGCGATGCGGAAGTAAGTGATATGTCCTGTAAAGCAGTACGGGACAACTTAGATGAGGCTAGAGAAGAAGCGGAAAAGTTTGCTGAGAAAAACGATAATGACAGAGTCATAGATTTTCAATTTATACCTGATCAGTTTCGGATGTATGTGGAAACCGACAGGAAGGGGAAATACACAACTGTATCAGATGAGGGTGTGCCAGCTATCAGCTCAGAGTCTTCAGCACGAATTGGCGAACCTGCTGGATTCGACATATCTTGTAGTTAAATCTTATAAACTAAGATGAGGAGGACTGGATAGGTGCGTGATAGACAAAACCTAAGAATACTATTCACTCTTTGTACCCTGTGGATGTTGTTATTCATTCCTTTGCAGTCGGTCATCGCAGATGTAGATGATGTAATCACCGACAATGGAGGAATTAATGAAACAGATCCTAGCGATGGATCAGATGAATCCGCCGGTGGAGGTGGAGAGGATGTTCCTTGGTGGGAAGAAGCCTGGGATAAGGTAGTAGATGTTGGATCAGACTGGAAAGACCAATTGGGTGAAATTGGGAAAGATATCAGCAACGAGTGGAATGATTTCCTAGATTCATCAGAGGAAGTCTTTTCGGATGTTTCTGATTGGTTTGATACAAAATGGAATGAAGCCGGAGACTGGCTTGATACAAAGTGGAATGAAGCGGGAGACTGGATTGATCAGAAATGGAACGAGGCCGGAGATTGGCTAGATCGTAATAAATGGGCACAGACCCTTATTGCTGCAGTGATTGCAACGGTAGTCATAGTGGCTGTTTTGGCTGGTTTGGCGGCACTTGGTGTCGTTGGAGCGATTTCTCTTGCTGTTGTAGCGGTCATCGCAGTAGGAGCCATCGCTGGAGGTTTTATTTATCAGTGGATAGCGGGAGATGACTACAGCTTTTGGGGGGCATTAGGAAGCTCGACAGTTGGAGGAGTTCTTGGATATTTGGGTATGGCCTCTGGTGCCTTTGCTTCTGCCTGGGGATGGCTACGAGCAACCGCCTGGCCAGCTGTCCAAGGCTGGGTTAGAAATACAGCGGTTCCGTGGATCACCGGCAAATGGCAAGCGGGTGTAAACTGGGCGAGAACCGTTGCTTTTCCGTTCATCCGAACCAAGTTTACGGCTGGGGTGAATTTTGTTCGTACGAAATTTACTGCTGGGATGAACTGGGTGCGAACAACTGCTTTTCCTTGGGTTCGCGGGAAGGTTATTGCTGGAGGATGGAATTGGTTAAAACAATCTCCGATTGCCAAAAAAGCAGGGATTGGCTTTGTGGCAGGGGCATTTTCATCAACAATGGGAAGTCTTATTAGTTTATATACTTCCCAAGAACCGATTTCTCTAACTAGTATTCTAATTGATGCTGGTATTGGTGCTATTTCTGGGGGACTATTAGGGGCTCTAATGAATGGTGCTAGTTTAACTTGGAAAGTAGTAACAGGTCTGGGTATTTATGGTGGAATGGAAAATATGCTTGGGGATCTACTTAAAGGTGAAGAAGGATGGTTAAGTCTAGAAACTTTTGCAATTGGTGCAGGAGTTACCGTAATATCACTTAAGGTATTCGGTCCGCTATGGGAAAAGGTATTTACAGTTGAAGCACCTGCCGAAATTGTAATAAAGACAACGGAAGAAATAACCAAAAAGCTTCCTGAGATATATAATTATGTAGAGGATACTATCAAGAGTAATTCAAATCAACCAATAGAAGAACCCAAAAAACCTGATCCATCTAGAAATAATCAGACAAAAGAAAATAATAGTAGTTTAAACCAGGATGGTTTAAATCCAACTAATCAAGAACAAACGGAAGTACAAAACCCGAAGAATCACACTGTTGCACCCATTCAATAATTATGGATAGGAGATTACTATATGAAAAAAAGTACCTTTTCGAAGATAGCTTGGTCTTATATAACTCTAGTTTCTGTTGCTTTAGTTATATATTTGTTCAAAGTTCAGGAAAATGGTTATATAAACCCCGTTGGGCAAAAGGATAATATTTTATGGTTTATTATTCTTTTGGCAGTTGGATTAGTACTTTTAGGTGTGATGATGGCTGCAACTAAGACAGATAAAGAAGGTAGAATTGACTCAAAGACAATATTAGGAGGACTGGTAATAGCTTGCTTCTTTTTAGTTTGGAGAGTTGGTATGGTTATTTTCTAAGAGGTAAATAAGCATAAACATCAAAGAATAAGACATCCTATTTCAATGTCCTTCTAGTTGGTGGAGTTTCTACAAGCTATAAAAGCATAACGATACTCAGCTCCAGAAGAGAGTGGAACCAGGGGGGCAAATCATGGTGGGTCTTTAATAGCCTTGTTTTCCCTCGTATGGCGAGTAGCAATGGTGATATTTTAATTTATACATCTATAACATAAACTTTATTATGAGGGTCTCTATGCTTTAGGAATATTATTCTTAAGGATGGAGCCTTTTTTAAATAGGGTTAAAGTAGATGAAACCTTTCAGGAAGGTAATATCTTATGGATAAGAAAAAATTCTCAAAAATTACAAATCTATATCAACTTGTCGTTGTAGCTGCATTTATTATCTATGCCTATAATGTACAAGAAAATTGGAGAATAGATGTTTCAGAAGAGAAATACACGTTAATAGGCTTTGTCATCCTTCTACTTTTAGGTGGAGCGTTATCAGCAGTAGAGCTAAAAGCCTCAACAGGTAACGAAAAAACAATTTCCAAGAAGGCTATTTACTGGGGCGTAGCCTTTGCCCTTGTATTTTTCACATGGAGGCTAGCATTAGGATTATTTTAGGCTGAAAAAGATAAGTAGATTAAGATCAATCTCAGGATTTCCTCTAGATAGGATGTGAGTTAATGCGACGTGTTAAAGCGTCGCTTTTTTTTGTGTGAGCAAAGATATGTGTCAAAGGTCATTTTATTAGTAAATTTCTTACATGACAGGAGGTTGGACATAGGTATTTGTTCTGATTATAGAACGAGTGATTAATAGTATAATAGTAGTGTAAATTTGGAAATGAAGTATTTACTGATGTAAATATTGTTAGCTGCTTGTATAGATAGGGTTAAGATTTCGTTAAAAAGAACGATAAAAGAGATGAAAATGGTAAGTTGATAGTAATACCTCAAGTACTTCCTTCCAAGAGAAAGGAGGAATAATGAATTGGTTGGTTTGGTTAGTTGGGAGTACTTATTTGAGGTTAACTATAAAAGAGATTTAGAGGAGGAACACACTTGAAGAGGCTTAGGAAACAGCTTTTTGCAGTAACAACCATGATTGTCATGTTAATTAGCATGGTTCTCCCATATCGGGCACAAGCGGCTGAACCGATTACGGTTGCGGAGGCGATTGCGAATAATACGGGGACAGCAACAGTTGCTGGGTATATTGTAGGTTATACAATAAGTGGCAGCGGTGGAAAGGCTACATATGATTTTGAGGCGCCTTTTAAAGATGATTTGAATTTTGCTATTGCAGATAGCCCTGATGAAAGAGATGCTACAAAAATATTGCCAGTTCAGCTTACATCATCGTATCGTCCAACATTTGGATTGCTTACTAATCCCTCAATTATTGGGGAAAAGGTAGTTATCACTGGTTCACTGGAGTTATACTTTTCAGTTCCAGGTTTAAAGTCACCTTCAGCCATCTCATTCGACGGCACAACTCCACCTCCAGATGAGGAAGACCCTGTAACAGGCGAAAAAGGCTTAAAAATTCGCGACATCCAAGGTCAATCTCATACTTCACCATATAAAGATAAAAATGTAGTAGATGTACCGGGCGTAGTAACTTACGTTGTAGACGGTAGTAATTTCTATATTCAGGATCCAAATCCAGATGACAACCCAAATACAGCAGAAGGATTACTAGTCTACAAGCCATCTCATGGTGTTGCTGTCGGCGATAGTGTAACCGTTTCTGGTCTTGTTAAAGAGTGGGTTCTGGATGGATACGCAGAAAAGCTAGAAACGGACTTAGCAATGACAGAAATTAACGCTCAATCAGGAAAGATTACGAAAGTTTCTAGTGGTAATGAACTTCCTGCTCCGATCGTCATCGGTAAGGACGTTATTCCACCATCATCTGTCATCGATAATGACAAATTTGAAACGTTCGATCCAGCTGAAGATGGCATTGATTTTTATGAGAGTCTTGAAGGCATGCTCGTGTCTATTGAAAACCCATCCGTAACTGGTCCGCAGAAATATGGAGAAGTTCCTATCATTACGGGTCAAGTGGAAGGAAAAGCGTATACCAAGGAAGGCATTCCTCTTTTACCAAAAGAGAATCAAAATCCTGAAAAAATGCTTCTTCAGCTTGATGATCGCAGTTATGTCACAAAAGCGGGTGACTCTTTTGACGGAACTGTCACAGGAGTGGTGAGCTATACCTTTAGTAACTTTAAGATTCTCACAAAAGCAGCTGATCTTCCAGAACTAGTAGAAAGTGAAAGAATAAATGAAGTAACTACGATTCAAGAAGAGGAAGATAAATTAACAGTTGCAGCTTATAACATCGAGAATTTCGTTGCTTCAGACACAGTGAAGCGAGATAAGCTAGCAAGGTCGATGGTAGACAACCTAGGTTCACCAGATATTATCGGCTTAGTTGAGGTACTTGATGAAAGCGGAGAAACCAATAACGGTGTGGTCAAAGCAGACGCGAACTACAAAGCACTAAGCGATGCGATTGCTGGATTTGGCGGTCCAACGTACGCATGGACAGAAATCGCTCCTGAAAACGGTAAGGACGGTGGAGTTCCTGGTGGAAACATCCGCGTAGGATATCTTTATAACCCTGACCGAGTGACTCTAAACGAGGCACCAAAGGGAGATGCGACAACAGCGGTTGGATACGAAGACGGCTCCCTAACATTAAACCCGGGTCGTATTGACCCAACAAATTCGGCATTCAATAGTAGCCGTAAACCACTTGCCGCTGAGTTTACTTTCCAAGGTGAAGAAGTAATTGTCATCAACAATCATTTCAACTCAAAAGGTGGAGACGAACCATTATTCGGGAAAAATCAACCACCTTACCTTGAAAGTGAAGCGCAACGTGTGGAAATTGCAAACATCGTTAATGGCTTTGTCTCTGACATCAAAGAAAAAAATGAGGATGCGAATGTAGTCGTTTTAGGAGACTTGAACGATTTTGAATTCTCAGCACCACTTTCCGCTTTAAAAGGCGATGTTTTAACAAACTTAGTTGAAACGTTACCTGCAAATGAGAGATACACATACAACTACCAAGGAAATGCACAGGTTCTTGATCATATTTTAGTATCCAATAATTTAGCTGCAGCAGCAGAACTTGATATCGTGAACTTTAACTCTCCATATATGGAAGAGCATGGACGTGCTAGTGATCATGACGCACTAGTGGCACAATTAGATTTAGCGGTAGAAGAAGGGCCGTTCACCTTGTCACTTCTTCACACGAATGATACACATGCGTATGTGGAGCAATTCCCACGACTTATTACTGCAGTGAATGAGCTGCGTGCTCAAAAGGAAAATAGCTTATTGCTGAATGCAGGGGATGTGTTCTCAGGAACCTTGTATTTTAGGCAATATCTAGGTTTAGCTGACTTGTATTTTATGAATCAATTGGGCTTTGATGCTATGACTCTTGGAAATCATGAATTTGATAAGGATTCAGCAACTTTAGCGAACTTTATCAAGCAAGCGGAGTTCCCAATCGTGTCTTCTAACGTGAACATGACAAATGATTCTGAACTCGGGCCATTGTTCAATGATTCAATTGGTGGAACGAATGAACAAGGTGAGATTTTCCCAGCGATTATTAAACAAGTGGATGGGGAAGAAGTGGGTATTTTTGGATTAACAACGGAAGATACGGCATTCCTAGCCAATCCTGGTGATAATGTTGTATTTGAAGATGCGGTTGAAAAAGCAAATGAAACAGTGGATATGCTTGAAGCACAAGGTGTAGATAAGATTATTGCGCTTTCGCATTTAGGTTATCAGCCAGATGTTAAGCTAGCTGGTAAAGTGGATGGAATTGACGTCATTGTTGGTGGGCATTCTCATACCACGCTAACTGAACCAGTTGTTATTGAAAAAGAAGAGCCAACGTTAATCGTTCAAGCCAATGAATATTTGAAATACCTTGGTGTGCTTGATGTCACTTTTGATGAAAATGGTGTGGTCGCGGATTACGCTGGCGAATTAAAAGCGTTAAGCGGTTATGATGAAGATGCTGCAGCGAAGGCAAAGGTAGAAGAGTACAAAGTGCCTTTAACTGAGCTTCAAAAGCAGGTAGTCGGTAGCACATCTGTTGCGTTAAATGGGGTACGTGATGATGTGCGCAGCAAGGAAACCAACTTAGGAAACTTAATTACAGATGGAATGGTAGCAAAAGCGAATGAATTCATTCCAACGTATATTGCGATGCAAAATGGTGGGGGAATTCGTGCTTCCATTGATACCGGTGATATTACTCTTGGTGAAGTATTAACGGTATTACCGTTCGGAAACAACCTAGTTACACTTGATTTAACCGGAGAAGAAATCCTCGCTGCCTTAGAGCACAGTGTGAGTGCACCTGGTGCGGGTGCATTCATGCAAGTAGCCGGTCTGAAATTCAAATATGACGTTGCTAAGCCAATTGGTGAGCGAGTGTGGTATGTGGAAGCGATGACGGCTAATGGGTATGAAGAGCTGCAGTTGGATCAAACATACCGTGTTGCGACAAATGCGTTCACTGCTGATGGTGGAGATGGTTACACGATGTTTAAAACAGCGAAGGATGAAGGTCGTATCGCTGAGTTATACATTGTTGACTTTGAAGTATTTACTTCCTATCTGGAAAAATACAGTCCTGTTTCACCGGTAGTTGAAGGGAGAATCGTTCAAGAGGTGTCTGATCGTGTGGCACCAGATGCTCCTGTTGTGAACGATGTTACGGACCAATCGGTTGAGGTCACAGGAACGACAGAAGCAGGTGCGGTTGTTGAAGTGTCTGCTGATGGAACGGTGATTGGAACGGGAACAGCTTCATCAGAAAATGGAAGTTTTAGCATTGTCATTTCAAAGTTAACAGCTGGTACACAAGTCTCAGTAAAGGCGACAGATGCGGCTGGTAATGAGAGTGAGGCCGCAGTAGTGACGGTTCTAGATGTAACAGCTCCTAATGCACCAAAAGTGAATTCAGTCATTCATAATGACACCGTGGTTACTGGAACAACTGAAGCAGGAGCCACGGTGAAAGTGAGGATGGGTGACAAGGAGCTTGGTACGGTTGTCGCTGATAGTAAAGGAAAATTATCAGTAACAGTAACAAAGCAAAAACACAAAAATGAATTATCCGTAACCGCAACAGATGCTGCTGGAAATGAAAGCAAAGCAACTACTGTTGACGTACTAAAGAAAAACAAGAAGTAATAGAGAAGGCAGGTTGCTGTTGGGGCAACCTGCCTTTTAGTATGTCTAGAGGGGTGATCTGAGCAAGACTAGAAAAATGTAAGCCACTTTATTAAAAACACTCAATTTCCTACTCAAAATCACCGTTTTCTTTTTCAAAAAGCTCCTTAACCTTCTCAAAAGAAAGCGCTCCTGTCTCGCTATAGACCACATCTGCTAAAGGAAAGGATTCCTTAGGTCCGATCGCAACAGCAAACATATTCGCTGCCTTAATGGCTTCCACACCTGCAACGGCATCCTCGACTCCAATGCAAGATTCAGGCTCAACTCCCAGTAGTTTAGCCGCTGTTAAAAACACTTCTGGGTGCGGCTTTCCGTTTATAACCGTTTTGGCGTCAACGATGACGTCAAAGTTATTTTTCAGACCAAGTGATTCCATAACGGTAAAGGCATTTTTACTTGCTGAAGCTAGCCCTAGCTTTAGTCCGTTTGCTTTAATCGCAACTAGTAATTCTTTGATTCCAGGCAGGATATCAGACGGGCTAATTTTTGTAATGAGCGATAAATAATGGTCGTTCTTTTTTGAAGCAAGCACTTCTTTCTCTTCTGCTGAAAAATCACCAGATCGTCCACCAATCTCAAGGATTTTCTCTAATGATTCCATTCGTGAGATGCCTTTTAACAGCTCGTTATCTTCACGGGTAAAGGTAATCCCTATATCACCAGCAAGGGCTTGCCAAGCTAAAAAGTGATACTCAGCAGTGTCGGTGATTACTCCGTCAAGGTCAAAAATAAACGCATCTAATTTCATAAGATCTCTCCCTATAAAAAAGGGGCAAGCCCCTCATGTCCTTATTTTTTAAGAGTAACGGTCGTTGTTCCGTTTTCTGGTAGCACTAGTTCCTCGCCATAAAGCTTCATGAATAATTCTGGTCCTTCTTGTGCAATCGTCACACCATCTTTTGACACATGGATCGTTAAGAGATGGTTACGATACACGATTTTGAAGGAATAAGAAGACCATGATTTTGGAACGAATGGTGCAAATGAAAGAGTTTCATGGGCAGTTCTCATTCCTGCGAAGCCTTGAACGATCGCAAGCCAAGCGCCCGTCATACTAGTAATATGAAGACCGTCCTCTGTGTCATTGTTGTAGTTATCTAAATCTAGACGCGCGGTACGATGGTACATCTCGTAAGCCTTTTCCTCTTTTCCAAGCTCTGCGCCTAGAATGGCATGGACGGAAGGAGAAAGAGACGATTCATGAACGGTCATTGGCTCATAGAAGTTAAAGTTTCTTTCCTTTTCTTCGTAAGTGTACTCGTGATTTAAGAAATACAAGCCTTGAAGAACGTCTGCTTGTTTGATGAAGCAGCTTCTCAAGATTTTATCCCATGACCATTTTTGATTTAGTGGACGATCTTCCGGTGCCAACTCGTCTACCGTTTTTAAGTCTTTATCAAGGAACGTGTCATGTTGAATGAATACATCCAGTTCTTCATCATATGGAAGATACATTTTATCGATGATCTCCTGCCATTTGGCCATTTCATCTTCTGTGATTTGAAGATCGGATACACGTGTTTCATGACCACTCGCTTTAAGTGCATCAATGACTTCTAATGTATATCGAAGGGTCCAACGAGCAATCGTATTGGTGTACCAGTTATTGTTTACGTTATTTTCATACTCATTTGGACCGGTTACGCCATGCATCATGTAGACATTTTTCTTTTTATTGTAGTGAACACGATCTGCCCAAAATCTAGAAATACCTGTAAGTACGTCTATGCCATATTCGTTCCAATAGTCTTTGTCACCTGTGTAATTGACATAATTGTAGATGGCGTAGGCGATGGCACCATTACGGTGAATTTCCTCAAACGTGATTTCCCATTCGTTATGACTCTCAATTCCGTTGAACGTAACCATCGGGTAGAGGGCGCCGTTTAGACCTTGCTGCTGGGCGTTATGATAAGCACCATCCAGTTGGTTGTGACGATATACTAATAGATTACGAGCTACCTCTGGATTTGCAGTAGATAAATAGAGTGGTAAAGCGTATGCTTCGGTATCCCAATACGTGGCGCCGCCATATTTTTCTCCCGTAAATCCTTTTGGTCCGATATTCAAACGTGCATCTTCACCGTAGTAGGTACTGAACAACTGGAACAAATTGAATCGGATGCCTTGCTGTGCTTCGTCATCTCCATTGATTTCAACATCCGCAATGCTCCAACGCTTAAGCCAAGCTTCTTTATGTTCTTGGAGAAGGGAATCATAGCCTAATTCATCCGAATGGGTAAGTACTTCCTCTGCCTTCGTTATCAACTGTGCCACTTCATAATCTCTGTCAGTTGTGACAGCGACATATTTGATCAATGAGACAGGTGTATTTTCTAAAGCTTGAACAGAAATCGTATTTTCAACATATTCTTCACGCTCAGCTGTAGAATGAGACAAAATTTCTCCCTCCACTACAAGACGCATACTAGCTGCGACATGGAAGGTAGGAGTGCCAAACGGATTATCCTTCGTTTTCATGACTAGATGACCGTTGCTGTGACTAACGCCTCGTTCCACTTCCAACCAGAAATCTTCGTCATAGTTGGAGTCTTCATTTCTCACATCTCCATCTAAGTAAGGGGTGAACGTTACATTCCCGGAATAATTTTTCGGGGTTACCTGATACTTGATGACAGCAAGCTCTGGATGGCTAATCGATAGGAAACGAACGACCTCTACATCGGTTTCCTTGCCGTTTTGATTGATAGTAAAGCGACGGGTTAACACGCCGTGCTGCATGTCGAGCTCTCGATAATAGCTTGTGACCTGGTTTTCGTAACAATCCATTTCTTCTCCGTCGATCGCTACTCGGATGCCGATGTAGTTGATGGAGTTAATTACCTTTCCAAAATAGTGAGGATAGCCATTTTTCCACCAGCCAACCCTTGTTTTGTCTGGAAACCAAACTCCTGCGATGTAGGAGCCGCGGTGAAAGTCTCCTGTATATGTTTCCTCAAAGTTTCCGCGCATTCCCATATGACCATTTCCAAGGCTCATCATACTTTCTGCTAGTCGAAAGTCTTCTTTGTTTACGGTTGTTTCAACGATCTTCCATGGATCGATGCTAAATAATCTTTTCATGTAATCACCTCAAAATATTTTAAATGCGCAAACGTTTGCACCAAACGATAAAAAAATGCAAAGAGCTACACATCTATATTGTAAAGGATTTCATAGAAAAATGCCTTATAAAATTGTTATATTTTTTTGACAAACTTTTTACTCTACGATTTTATCAATATTTTCCAAATGGTGTAGGGTTGAAACTTCTGTCATAGGATAAACGTCTATTAAAAAAGGCGGGATTGATCAATAATATTCGTTTTTTACAGGAAATTGACAAATATATCTCGAATATATGTAGAAGGTATGAAATTTTTGCTATTAACAGGAGGTTGTTATAGGAGTGAGTCAAATGAATCCAGTGATAAACCGAATTCTTCAAAATATAGAAAAAGTAATGATTGGGAAAAGAAATGTTGCGGAGTTAAGTCTAGTAGCATTACTAGCTGAAGGACATGTACTGCTAGAGGATGTGCCAGGTGTCGGGAAAACGATGATGGTCCGTGCGTTGGCGAAGTCTGTGAGCGCAGAATTTCGTCGGATTCAGTTTACTCCGGACCTTCTTCCATCCGATGTGACAGGGGTATCGATATATAATCCAAAAGAATTGGAATTTCAATTCCGACCAGGTCCGATTATGGGGAATATCATTCTTGCCGATGAGATTAACCGAACGAGTCCAAAGACGCAATCGGCTCTGTTAGAGGGAATGGAAGAAAGTAGTGTCACTATTGATGGCGTGACACATAAGCTTGAACGGCCATTTTTTGTTATGGCGACGCAAAATCCAATCGAGTACGAAGGCACGTATCCGCTTCCTGAGGCTCAGCTTGACCGATTTCTTTTAAAAATGAGAATGGGATACCCAGAGTTAGAAGAGGAGATGGAAGTTCTGGCTCGAGCGGAAAAGAGATCACCCATTTCGGAATTACAGCCTGTTATCGACCTAGAGGAATTAAGACAGCTTCAGGAAGAAATACAAAATGTAGTGGTAGATGATACGATCAAGCGCTATATCGTGGATATTTCTCATCGCACACGAACGCATAGCAGTGTGTACTTAGGTGCGAGTCCGCGTGGATCGATCGGGTTAATGAAGGCCGCACAGGCGTATGCATTTATGCATAATCGCGATTATGTGTTACCTGATGATGTCCAGTATTTAGCGCCATATGTACTTGCGCACCGGATTATCCTCAAGTCAGAGGCGAAGTTTGAAGGAATTACGGCGGAGGATGTTATGTCACGAGTGGTGGAAAGAGTTCCTGTTCCTGTGAAAAGGCTTGTGAAGTAATGAGACAAATTTTTCTATCGATACAACATATTTGGAAACTGATCATTTTGCTGTTTCTAATCGCTGTCACGTTTTCGTATGCCATGTTCCAAGGTGGATTTGTTAGCTGGTTTTTATTTTATAGCTTTGTCCCGTTTGCTTTGTACGCTCTTTTTTTGGCCGCCTACTCTACTCGAAAGTTTCAGGTTAGTAGAGAGTTTTCTAGATTTGAATACAGTGCAGGCGAAACCTTAAAGGTGAAAATTCATTTGACGAGAACCAATGCTTTTCCACTGTTTTACCTGGTTGCAGAGGATCTATTAAGTGAACAACTTCGTGGCAATCAAAACGCAAAACTGCTTTTATTCCCGGGCTTTAAAAAGCAGTTTACATTTGAATACGAGATTCCACAGTTACCTCGAGGGGAACATATTTTTCAGAGTGTTCGCCTGAAGCTTGGAGATCCTTTAGGTTTAATAGAGAGAGAAGTAGACTTTGACTTAACGGATCGGTTCATTGTTTATCCTCAAATAGAGGAGCTGGTCTATCGTCCGCATGAAAACCAGTTTGACCAAGGGATGACCGCTTCCAAAGAACGAGTGCAGAGAGATACGACGATGGCGATTGGTCTCCGAGAATACCAGCCGGGAGATAAGTTCTCTTGGATCAATTGGAAAGCAAGTGCGAAGCGGAATGATCTTATGACGAAGGAATTTGAACAGCGTCAATCACATGATATTTGCCTGATTATGGACTGTGTACCATCCGCAGGGTTTGAGACGGTGGTTTCCTTTACGGCATCTTTAGTAAAGGGAATTCTTCGAAAAGGAGCACAGGTGGGGCTATTAACCTTGGGTAAGGATCGCCAATTCTTTCCTGTCCGTAGTGGGGAAGATCATCAACAGAGCCTTTTTTATCATCTGGCTAAAATTAAAGCAGAGAGTCAAGTACCCTTAGATAGAGTACTTGGGGGAGAAAGCTTTCTTGGAAACCAAACCGTCTCCTTTATGCTGGTGACTTCTCAACTAACCAAGCCACTAATTGAAAAAGCAAGCTTTTTCTCTGTGAAAAAAGGAGCAGTGACCCTCTATTTGGTGAAAAACCAAGGAGAGTCCTTGAATCCGTTAGAAATTTCTTTGAAAAGTTCCGCAAATGCTAGAGGCGTTCGAGTGGTGCTTGTTCATGCAGGGCATTTTTCTGAGGTGTTTTCGGAGGTGAGCAGGTAATGATAAAAGGGAATAAGAAAAAAGAAACGACGACCACTCTCTTTCTTTACTTGCTTGGGTTTTTATTACTGTGGGAGTGGTTACGGCCAGTTGACGAATTAACCGATACAGGAAATGTTTATATCTTTCTCGGGTTTTTGTTGTTATGCTTAGTGATTTCCTTTACGAAGGTTCAGATGTTATTAGGAGCACTGTTGAAGGTCGTTTATATCCTTTATTTTATTCATCGCTATTATTTTGAAGGGTCATTTTTTCAATTATCATGGTTCTCACAGTTTTGGGATGATTTGATCCTCAATATCAGTTATTCGTTCCAGATGGAATGGAATGCGCTAACCTTTGAATTTAGAAGCCTTCTGTTCTTTATTTTGCTTTGGCTTATGGCTTATTTGATCCACTATTGGCTGATTATTCGTAGACAAATGTTTATTTTCTTTTTTATGACGCTTGTTTACATTACCGTATTAGACACGTTTACCCCTTACGAAGCAGACGGTGCGATTGTTCGAACTGTAGTTGTTGGTTTTGCAGTGATGGGAATGTTAACATTTCACCGTTTGGTTGAGAGAGAAGCTATTGTGAAGGGGGTATCCTCCAAAGGTAAGTGGGGGCTCCCTCTATTATTAATGATTGGAGCCAGTGTGGCCCTAGGTTTCGGTGGGCCAAAAGCGGAACCGATTTGGCCGGATCCTGTTCCGTACCTGACTTCCTATTCAGAAGATAGTGGAGGAGGAGCGGGTGGACAAAGGGTAGGTTATGGTACCGATGATACGAGTCTAGGAGGTCCGTTTATTGGAGATGATACCGTTGTTTACGAGACGGAAGTGGACCAAAGGCATTACTGGAGAGTAGAAACAAAGGATATTTATACGGGAAAGGGCTGGGAGGTATCGAGCTTTGATGATCCAGTTCCATTCACTCAAAATGATGTGTTCCCAATTAGCTCCTTTAATCAGGAAGGATTAGAGGTAAAGGAGCTAACAGCAAATGTATCTTCTGTTCGAAGTTATCCTCATATTATTTATCCGTTAGGGTTGAAATCTGTTAGTACCGAGAATGTAAGCTACTCTTTCCGGGTCAATGAAGGACTCGAAAAGGTATATACTTTAGAAGCTGATCGAACAGCGCCGTTGGAAGAATACACTGTCTCATACGATATTCCGAGATATAGTGTAACGGCAATGAAGGCGACCAAGAGCTTAGAGGAAGCTGGGTTAAGTCCAGAGTTTATCTATCAATATACGCAACTTCCTGAAACATTGCCGCAACGAGTGAAGGACTTGGCGCTTGAAATTACAGGTGAACAAGAAACATGGTTTGATAAAGCTAGAGCAGTAGAAAGATATTTTGGGCAGAACGGATTTACGTATGATCAGATTGATGTGGCTGTACCAGGGGCGGATGAGGATTACGTGGATCAGTTTTTATTTGAAACGCTAAGAGGATATTGTGATAATTATTCCACCTCCATGGTTGTTTTATTACGCTCAGTAGGTATTCCTTCTCGCTGGGTTAAGGGATATACAGAAGGGGAGTATCAAGGGCCAACGGTATCAGGGAAACGAGGCTATACGATTACCAATAACAATGCGCACTCGTGGGTTGAGGTATATTTTCCTGAGGTAGGTTGGGTTCCTTTTGAGCCTACGCAAGGTTTTTCAAGTAATGTTCAACTAAATTTTGATTCAACCACTGAGAACTCAACGGAGGTAGAGACACCTGAAACGGAGGAACAGCCTGAAGTAGAAAGACCAGAAGAAGCTCCTGAAGAAGCAGCTTCCACTGAAAGCTCTTTTTCTTGGAAGGAATTATGGTCTAAAATGGAGGCAGGTTTTGTTAAACACTGGAAACGGGGACTGATCACTTTGAGTGTGATGGGACTAGTTGCCTACATTGCCTATAAACTAAGGTTAAAATGGCTTCCATATGTACTGGTTCTCATTTTTAGGTTCAGGAAAAAAGATGATGACTTCCAAAGAGCCTATTTGGCCTTGTTGAAGCAGCTCGATCGATATGGGATTAAGAGAAAGGAACATCAAACACTCCGAGACTACGCCGAGTATGTTGATTACTTCTTTTCCTCGAAAGATATGGGGACACTTACTTCTCTATACGAGAGATATGTGTACAAAGGGACGCTTGAAGAAGGAAGCTGGGACCGAACGCGAGAATTGTGGGAAAATTTAATTAAAAAGACAATTGCTTGACCGATAAAACGACATGTTGTTACAATAATCTCTAATATTATAAAAATGTATCTCTTCATATATCCTCGAAAATATGGTTCGAGAGTCTCTACCAAATCGCCGTAAATGATTTGACTATGAAGGCGGAGCTTTCTATGGTTGTTAGAGATATCAAGCTAGAATTCTGCCTTCAAAATTTTTTTTGGGGGAAGAATTCTAGCTTTTTTATTTGGAATAATAATTATGAGGTGAATTGAATGTCTGAAAAGGTAGGTTTATCAGGTCAGGAAATGATCGTTGTATTGGACTTTGGAAGTCAGTACAATCAGTTGATTACTAGAAGGATTCGTGAATTTGGTGTGTATAGTGAACTGCACCCGCATACGATTACTGCAGATGAAATCCGTCAAATGAATCCAAAGGGGATTATTTTATCTGGTGGTCCAAACAGCGTGTACGATGAAGGATCATTCCGTTGCGATGAGAAGATTTTTGAACTTGGCTTGCCAATCCTAGGAATTTGTTATGGCATGCAGCTAATGACAACTCATTTTAATGGGAAAGTGGAGCCAGCAAAGCACCGTGAGTATGGAAAAGCGGCTATTCAAATTGAAAACAATTCGAAATTATTTGCTGACCTTCCACAGGAGCAAATCGTTTGGATGAGCCATGGAGATTTAGTAGTAGAAGCTCCTCCAGGCTTTACAGTCGATGCAGTTAGTCCGTCTTGTCCGATTTCTTCTATGAGTGATGCGGATCGTAAGTTATACGGGGTACAATTCCATCCAGAGGTTCGCCACTCTGTTTATGGAAATGAGCTGTTAAAGAATTTCGTATTCGGTGTTTGTGAATGTGCTGGAAACTGGTCGATGGAAAACTTTATCGAAGTTGAAATGGAAAAAATCCGCCAGCAAGTGGGGGACAAAAAAGTTCTTTGTGCACTAAGTGGTGGGGTGGATTCATCCGTTGTAGCGGTACTTATTCATAAAGCAATTGGTGACCAATTAACATGTATCTTCGTTGACCACGGCTTACTTCGTAAAGGGGAAGCTGAAAGTGTAATGAAAACTTTTGCAGAAGGCTTTAACATGAACGTGATTAAGGTGGATGCGAAGGAGCGCTTCTTAGGGAAGTTGGCTGGAGTAAGTGACCCAGAACAAAAGCGTAAAATCATCGGTAATGAGTTTATTTATGTGTTTGATGATGAAGCGGCAAAACTTGAGGGAATTGATTTCCTAGCACAGGGTACACTATATACTGATATTATTGAAAGTGGTACGGCTACAGCTCAAACGATTAAGTCACATCACAATGTGGGTGGTCTTCCTGAAGACATGCAATTCACATTAATTGAGCCACTTAGCACACTATTCAAGGATGAAGTACGTGCGCTTGGTACGGAACTTGGAATTTCTGATGAAGTTGTTTGGCGTCAACCTTTCCCAGGACCAGGACTTGGCATTCGTGTGCTTGGAGAAATTTCTGATGATAAGCTTGAAATCGTTCGTGAATCGGATGCGATTTTACGTGCGGAAATTAAGAAGGCTGGACTGGATCGTGATATTTGGCAATACTTCACTGTCCTACCTGACATTCGTTCAGTAGGTGTAATGGGAGATGCTCGTACGTATGATTATACGATCGGTATTCGTGCGGTTACTTCTATTGATGGGATGACTTCTGACTGGGCAAGAATTCCGTGGGAAGTATTAGAAATCATTTCTACTCGTATTGTTAACGAAGTTAGCCATGTAAACCGAGTCGTCTATGATATCACAAGTAAGCCACCAGCAACAATTGAGTGGGAATAAAATCTAACAAAATACGAACAATAAAACGGACATTTGAAAAAATGTTCGTTTTTATATTGACGAAAATCCGAGACCTTGGTATGATGAAAAAGTACTAATAAATGTCGTTTTTCGTCGTATAATCTTGGGGATATGGCCCAGAAGTTTCTACCGAGCTACCGTAAATAGCTTGACTACGAGGTGAGTGATAAATGGGCTCTTTCTTGGCCTTTATTTCGCGAATCTTTGTTGTCAGGCGCTCCTCGTTGTTGGAGCGTTTTTATTTTTCTAAAAATGGAGGAAAAGAAAGAAATGAAAAAATACTTTCAATTTGAAGAGCTTGGAACGAACTATCGTCGCGAGTTTATGGGTGGATTAACTACCTTCCTAGCAATGGCATATATTTTAGTAGTCAACCCACTTACGTTGACACTAGCAGATGTACCGGATCTTCCTGATACGATGCGTATGGATTATGGAGCGGTCTTTGTCGCTACAGCATTAGCAGCAGCAGTAGGGTCAATCATTATGGGACTCATAGGTAAGTTCCCGATTGCATTAGCACCTGGTATGGGTCTGAATGCATTCTTTGCTTACTCAGTTGTCTTAACACATGGAGCCCCATGGCAACATGCATTAGCAGCAGTATTTATTTCAAGTGTGTTCTTCTTATTATTAACCATCTCAGGGTTACGTGAAAAAATCATTAACGCGATTCCGGTAGAATTAAAGCACGCAGTGGGTGCTGGTATCGGATTGTTCATTACTTTTATTGGTTTAAAAAATGCAGGCATTATCGTAAATAATGAGGCAACATTGGTTGGACTTGGTGATTTAACCGCTGGAAATACACTACTTGCTATTTTTGGTCTTCTAATCACAGTGATCATGATGACAAGAGGTATTAACGGAGCCGTATTCTTCGGAATGATTATTATGGTTATCGTTGGTATGATCTTTAACTTAATTGATGCACCTGAAACGGTTGTTGGTCCTGTACCAAGTCTTGAACCAACATTCGGTTCTCTATTCTCAGCGTTTGGTGATCCATCTTTCTACACTGCAACGATGCTTGGAATCATATTAACTTTCTTATTCGTTGACTTCTTTGATAACGCAGGAACGCTTGTAGCCGTTGCAAACCAAGCGGGACTAATGAAAGAAAATAAACTTCCTAATGCAGGAAGAGCACTGTTTGCAGATTCTATTGCTTCATTACTAGGTTCGATTTTTGGAACGTCAACAACGACTTCTTATATTGAATCATCTGCAGGGGTAGCTTCAGGAGCAAGAACAGGTTTTGCGGCACTTGTAACAGCAGGATTTTTCCTATTATCATTATTTTTCTTCCCAGTATTATCGGTTGTTACATCACCTGTAACTGCGCCGGCTCTAATTATTGTAGGGGTACTCATGGTATCTTCTTTAGGAAAAATTGAGTGGAATCGTTTTGAGATTGCTGTACCATCTTTCTTAACCATCATTGCTATGCCACTAACGTATAGCATTGCAACAGGTATCGCAGCTGGATTCATTTTCTACCCAATTACGATGATGGTAAAAGGGCGTACAAAAGAAATTCACCCAGTGATGTATGTATTCTTTGTTATCTTCGTATTATACTTTATGTTCTTAACTGAATAGGATTTAGGGTTGGCTACTTGTAGTCAACCCCTTTTATTATGACGTTTTTTTGAAAAACATGAATGCGTTTGCGTATTCTAATTGACAAGCTTTTGTCCCCTATATATGATTAAACTTATTATGTCGAAGCTCTCAAAATAAAGCGGGGAATTATGATGTCTGGACTTATCATTAGTAAGAATTTAAATAATAATGTAGTGATAGCTGACCACTCGGACTATGGAGAGGTTGTTGTGATCGGTAAAGGCATCGGATTTAACCGTAAAACGGGAGATGTCATCGACGAGGCGTCAGCGGAAAAGCTTTTTGTATTAAGAAATGAAAAGGAACAAGAAAATTATATAAAACTCCTTCCATTTGTTGAAAGCAATCTTCATGAAGTGTTCATTTCTGCGATCGAGCTTATAAAGAAACGAGCGAATGCAGAATTAAATGAGCATATCCATGTCGCTTTAACCGACCATCTAATGTTTGCTGTCAGTCGGCTTTCGAACGGAATGGAAATGAGAAATCCTTTCTTAATAGAGACGAAAGCACTCTATCCTTTTGAATATGAAATAGCTAAAGAAGTTGTTAATTTGATCAAAGAGAGTACAGGGCTGGAGCTTCCTGAAGGGGAAGTAGGATTTATTTCTCTGCATATTCATAGTGCTGTGATGAATCGAAATCTATCAGAAGTGAATCAGCACTCTCAATTGGTTACTCGTTTGATCGATATGATTGAGGAGCAACTTGAACTTTCAATCGATAAGGAAAGTATTGATTATATGAGGCTTGTTCGACATATACGGTTCACCATTGAGCGTGTTCATAGCGGAGAAAAAGTAGAAGAACCAGAAAAAATTGCAAACCTCTTGAAAGAGGAGTATCCGGTGTGTTACAATCTCTCGTGGAAGCTCATTAAAGTGATGCAACAAGCATTAAAGAAAACGGTATTTGATGCAGAAGCAGTGTATCTAACGATGCATTTGCAAAGGCTTCAAAAGAAAGTTAAATAATTCGAACTTATCTTTTATACGTGTTACTGATTCGATCAGGCATGAGTGAAGAAGATAATTGAAATGGAGATTTACGGGTATTATAACCTTGTAAGCTCTATTTTGATTCCTTTTTCCCTCATGCCTTTTTTGTTTTCTTTTGCAAATTGGGAAGCGACAATGAGCGAAATAAATTATTTAGGAGGTTCTACCATGTTTAAAAAGGTGTTTGGTGTTTTACAAAAAGTTGGTAAAGCATTGATGTTACCAGTTGCTTTACTTCCTGCAGCAGGTATTTTACTTGCATTAGGAGCAGCGCTTAAAAACCCTGCATTATTGGAGTTAGCTCCATTTTTAGATAACAATGGAGTAGCGATGGTTGCTTCAATCATGCAAAGTGCGGGGGATATCGTATTCGGAAACCTTCCAGTCCTCTTTGCGGTTGGGGTTGCTGTTGGTTTAGCAGGTGGAGATGGAGTAGCTGGATTAGCTGCTATCATCGGATACTTAATTATGAACGTAACAATGGGTACAGCTTTAGGCTTAACGGCTGAAGATGTAAACGGATTAAACTACTCAAGTATTCTAGGAGTTCCAACTCTACAAACTGGGGTATTCGGTGGTATCATCGTCGGTATTATCGCAGCAGGTCTTTACAATAAGTACTATGAAATTGAATTGCCATCTTATTTAGGATTCTTTGCTGGTAAGCGTTTCGTACCAATCATCACAGCTGCTACTGCAGTTATCCTAGGTCTTGTGATGTTAATTGTATGGCCACCAATTCAAAATGGTCTAAATGCATTCTCGCAAAACATGGTTCATGCAAACTTAACATTATCAGCGTTTATCTTTGGGGTTATTGAACGTTCATTAATTCCATTCGGATTACACCATATCTTCTACTCACCTTTCTGGTATGAGTTTGGTCAATATACAACACTAGCTGGAGATGTGGTACGTGGTGACCAACGTATCTTCATGGCAGAAATCAGAGATAATGTTCAAAACCTAACAGCAGGTACATTCATGACTGGTAAGTTCCCGTTCATGATGTTCGGTTTACCTGCAGCAGCATTAGCAATTTATCATGAAGCTCGTCCTGAAAGAAAAGTGGTTGTTGGTGGACTTATGGCTTCTGCTGGTTTAACAGCTTTCTTAACAGGTATTACGGAGCCAATTGAATTCTCATTCTTATTCGTTGCACCAATTCTATTTGCTATCCACGCTGTATTTGCTGGTCTATCATTTATGGTTATGCATCTTTTAGATGTAAAAATCGGTATGACATTCTCTGGTGGTTTAATTGACTACATTCTATTTGGTCTAATCAATCCACAAACAAATGCTTGGTTAGTTATTCCAGTTGGTCTTGTGTTTGCAGTTATTTACTACTTTGGTTTCCGTTTTGCGATCCGTAAGTTTAACTTAAAAACTCCAGGTCGTGAAGTGGAAGAAGAGGGAACAGAAGGAGCTGCTGGACAAACTAGCGACCTTCCATACGATATTTTAGAAGCAATGGGTGGAAAAGAGAATATCTCTCACCTTGATGCATGTATCACTCGTCTTCGTGTATCTGTAAATGATATCGGATCTGTTGATAAAGATAGACTGAAAAAACTAGGAGCAGCAGGAGTACTTGAAGTAGGTAATAACATTCAAGCAATCTTTGGTCCTCGTTCTGAAACGATTAAAGGTCAAATGAAAGACATTATGGCTGGAAAAAGACCAACTCCAGCAGCAAAAGCTACTGAAACAACAAATGAAGTAAGCACACCAGTTTCTGGTGAAGATGCATTTATATCTCCGTTAACAGGTAACCTAAAGCCAATCACAGAAGTTCCTGATGCGGTATTCTCTGGTAAAATGATGGGTGATGGATTTGCAATTGAGCCAACAGAAGGCACAGTTGTCTCACCTGTAAACGGAAAAATCGTTAACCTATTCCCAACTAAGCACGCAATCGGAATTGTGTCTGATAGCGGACGCGAAATCCTAATCCACTTCGGTATTGATACAGTAAACCTAAAAGGAGAAGGTTTTGAAGCGTTAGTTGGTGAAAATGATAAAGTTGTTGCAGGTCAACCATTACTTAAGGTAGATCTTGAGTTTATTAAGAAAAATGCAACATCAACGATTACTCCTGTAGTATTCACAAACCTTGCTGAAGGCGAAAAAGTAACCATCAACAAGCAAGGTGCTGTAACACTTAAGGATCAAAACATCATTTCAATCACTAAGTAATATATTATAGAAGAAACGCGACCAGTCTTTCCTAGGGAAGGCTGGTTTTTTGGTGGGTAAAATAAAGACTGGAGAAAGTAGTAACAGGTTTACTTGTGAGGTGGTGCAAATCGATAAATAGGCGGAGAAATTTCTCTTATTTAGGAAATTGGACTGAAAATAGCTAAAATAGACGGAAAGATTCCGACTATTGACTCAAAAAACATGAAATTGGGTAAATTTACGTTGCTTAATCGGAAAAACTCCGCTTATATAGCCCGAACTAAGCTCAATTCTGTAGTCTAACCGAAAAATCTCCGCTTAAAAAATTACTGGTTTATCAAAAAAACTATTGAACCTTAAATTAAATGCGTCACAGGTAGCTTCGCATTACGTGGTCTGCCCAGTCCACCAATGTTAAGGAGTATATGTGCTCATGTAGTTACCCTTTAAAAAACATTGTGAATGATATTGTTGTAAAGATTAATTTGGATATTATTACCACGGATATCTTGTTGACTCTCTAGGCTCACGATGGTATTATATAAAAACAGTCGCTGATGACGAGACAACAAACTAAAAAAACTTTTAAAAAGTTGTTGACTTCGAGTGATTGAAATGTTACTCTAATATAGTTGCTTCTAACGAAGCGAAATTGTTCTTTGAAAACTAAACAAATCATACGTCAACAAAAATGATTAGTGTTGAAAAATACACTAGCCAACGTTTTATCTTTAAGAGCTAATCTTACTCTTTATTGGAGAGTTTGATCCTGGCTCAGGACGAACGCTGGCGGCGTGCCTAATACATGCAAGTCGAGCGGACCTTTGGGAGCTTGCTCCCAAAGGTTAGCGGCGGACGGGTGAGTAACACGTGGGCAACCTGCCTATGAGACTGGGATAACTCCGGGAAACCGGGGCTAATACCGGATAATTCTTTTCTACACATGTAGAAAAGCTGAAAGATGGTTTCGGCTATCACTCATAGATGGGCCCGCGGCGCATTAGCTAGTTGGTGAGGTAACGGCTCACCAAGGCGACGATGCGTAGCCGACCTGAGAGGGTGATCGGCCACACTGGGACTGAGACACGGCCCAGACTCCTACGGGAGGCAGCAGTAGGGAATCTTCCGCAATGGACGAAAGTCTGACGGAGCAACGCCGCGTGAGTGATGAAGGTTTTCGGATCGTAAAACTCTGTTGTTAGGGAAGAACAAGTACCGGAGTAACTGCCGGTACCTTGACGGTACCTAACCAGAAAGCCACGGCTAACTACGTGCCAGCAGCCGCGGTAATACGTAGGTGGCAAGCGTTGTCCGGAATTATTGGGCGTAAAGCGCGCGCAGGTGGTCTCTTAAGTCTGATGTGAAAGCCCCCGGCTCAACCGGGGAGGGTCATTGGAAACTGGGAGACTTGAGTGCAGGAGAGAAGAGTGGAATTCCACGTGTAGCGGTGAAATGCGTAGAGATGTGGAGGAACACCAGTGGCGAAGGCGACTCTTTGGCCTGTAACTGACACTGAGGCGCGAAAGCGTGGGGAGCAAACAGGATTAGATACCCTGGTAGTCCACGCCGTAAACGATGAGTGCTAAGTGTTAGAGGGTTTCCGCCCTTTAGTGCTGCAGCAAACGCATTAAGCACTCCGCCTGGGGAGTACGGCCGCAAGGCTGAAACTCAAAGGAATTGACGGGGGCCCGCACAAGCGGTGGAGCATGTGGTTTAATTCGAAGCAACGCGAAGAACCTTACCAGGTCTTGACATCCTCTGACACTCCTAGAGATAGGACGTTCCCCTTCGGGGGACAGAGTGACAGGTGGTGCATGGTTGTCGTCAGCTCGTGTCGTGAGATGTTGGGTTAAGTCCCGCAACGAGCGCAACCCTTGATCTTAGTTGCCAGCATTCAGTTGGGCACTCTAAGGTGACTGCCGGTGACAAACCGGAGGAAGGTGGGGATGACGTCAAATCATCATGCCCCTTATGACCTGGGCTACACACGTGCTACAATGGGTGGTACAAAGGGCAGCAAAACCGCGAGGTCGAGCCAATCCCATAAAACCACTCTCAGTTCGGATTGTAGGCTGCAACTCGCCTACATGAAGCTGGAATCGCTAGTAATCGCGGATCAGCATGCCGCGGTGAATACGTTCCCGGGCCTTGTACACACCGCCCGTCACACCACGAGAGTTTGTAACACCCGAAGTCGGTGGGGTAACTCGCAAGAGAGCCAGCCGCCTAAGGTGGGACAGATGATTGGGGTGAAGTCGTAACAAGGTAGCCGTATCGGAAGGTGCGGCTGGATCACCTCCTTTCTAAGGAAAATTGAGGCTTATGACCTTCGGTCAAAGCTAACAACCGTTGATGATATGATTTGTTTAGTTTTGAGAGAGCAATCTCTCTATGATAATCGTTCTTTGAAAACTAGATAATGATAAATGAAGAAAACCAAGAAATACCGAGTAATCGCCATTTTAGTTTTCTCTCTATATTATATAGAGAAACTTTTTAACTGTAGGTTAAGTTAGAAAGGGCGCACGGTGGATGCCTTGGCACTAGGAGCCGATGAAGGACGGTACTAACACCGATATGCTTCGGGGAGCTGTAAGTAAGCTTTGATCCGGAGATTTCCGAATGGGGAAACCCTCTATCCGTAATGGGATAGAATCTTTACCTGAATACATAGGGTAATGAAGGCAGACCCGGGGAACTGAAACATCTAAGTACCCGGAGGAAGAGAAAGCAAACGCGATTCCCTGAGTAGCGGCGAGCGAAACGGGATTAGCCCAAACCAAGAGGCTTGCCTCTTGGGGTTGTAGGACACTCTATACGGAGTTACAAAGGAATGAAGTAGACGAATCGATCTGGAAAGGTCAGTCATAGAAGGTAACAACCCTGTAGTTGAAACTTCGTTCCCTCTTGAGTGAATCCTGAGTACGGCGGAACACGTGAAATTCCGTCGGAAGCAGGGAGGACCATCTCCCAAGGCTAAATACTACCTAGTGACCGATAGTGAACCAGTACCGTGAGGGAAAGGTGAAAAGCACCCCGGAAGGGGAGTGAAAGAGATCCTGAAACCGTGTGCCTACAAGTAGTTAGAGCCCTGTGTATTTTTCCTTTGGATAAATACCGGGTGATAGCGTGCCTTTTGTAGAATGAACCGGCGAGTTACGATTACATGCGAGGTTAAGTTGATAAGACGGAGCCGTAGCGAAAGCGAGTCTGAATAGGGCGAATGAGTATGTGGTCGTAGACCCGAAACCAGGTGATCTACCCATGTCCAGGGTGAAGTCCAGGTAACACTGGATGGAGGCCCGAACCCACGCACGTTGAAAAGTGCGGGGATGAGGTGTGGGTAGCGGAGAAATTCCAATCGAACTTGGAGATAGCTGGTTCTCTCCGAAATAGCTTTAGGGCTAGCCTCATGTAGTAAGAGTCTTGGAGGTAGAGCACTGTTTGGACTAGGGGCCCTCATCGGGTTACCGAATTCAGACAAACTCCGAATGCCAAAGACTTATCCATGGGAGTCAGACTGCGAGTGATAAGATCCGTAGTCGAAAGGGAAACAGCCCAGACCACCAGCTAAGGTCCCAAAGTATACGTTAAGTGGCAAAGGATGTGGAGTTGCTTAGACAACCAGGATGTTGGCTTAGAAGCAGCCACCATTTAAAGAGTGCGTAATAGCTCACTGGTCGAGTGACTCCGCGCCGAAAATGTAACGGGGCTAAACGTATCACCGAAGCTGTGGATTGGCGTCACACGATGTCAGTGGTAGGAGAGCGTTCTAAGGGCGTTGAAGCTAGACCGGAAGGACTGGTGGAGCGCTTAGAAGTGAGAATGCCGGTATGAGTAGCGAAAGATGGGTGAGAATCCCATCCACCGAATGCCTAAGGTTTCCTGAGGAAGGCTCGTCCGCTCAGGGTTAGTCGGGACCTAAGCCGAGGCCGAAAGGCGTAGGCGATGGACAACAGGTTGATATTCCTGTACCACCAAATTACCGTTTGAGTGATGGGGGGACGCAGGAGGATAGGGTAAGCGCGCTGTTGGATATGCGCGTCCAAGCAGTTAGGCTGATCACGAGGCAAATCCCGTGATCAAAAGGCTGAGCTGTGATGGCGAGGGAAATATAGTACCGAAGTTCCTGATTCCACACTGCCAAGAAAAGCCTCTAGCGAGGTAACAGGTGCCCGTACCGCAAACCGACACAGGTAGGCGAGGAGAGAATCCTAAGGTGAGCGAGAGAACTCTCGTTAAGGAACTCGGCAAAATGACCCCGTAACTTCGGGAGAAGGGGTGCTCTTCAGGGTGAATAGCCCAGAAGAGCCGCAGTGAATAGGCCCAGGCGACTGTTTAGCAAAAACACAGGTCTCTGCGAAGCCGCAAGGCGAAGTATAGGGGCTGACGCCTGCCCGGTGCTGGAAGGTTAAGAGGAGGGGTTAGCTCACGCGAAGCTCTGAATCGAAGCCCCAGTAAACGGCGGCCGTAACTATAACGGTCCTAAGGTAGCGAAATTCCTTGTCGGGTAAGTTCCGACCCGCACGAAAGGCGTAACGATCTGGGCACTGTCTCAACGAGAGACTCGGTGAAATTATAGTACCTGTGAAGATGCAGGTTACCCGCGACAGGACGGAAAGACCCCGTGGAGCTTTACTGTAGCCTGATATTGAATTTTGGTACAGCTTGTACAGGATAGGTAGGAGCCTGAGAAGCCGGAGCGCTAGCTTCGGTGGAGGCGTCGGTGGGATACTACTCTGGCTGTATTGAAATTCTAACCCTCACCCCTGATCGGGGTGGGAGACAGTGTCAGGTGGGCAGTTTGACTGGGGCGGTCGCCTCCTAAAAAGTAACGGAGGCGCCCAAAGGTTCCCTCAGAATGGTTGGAAATCATTCGTAGAGTGTAAAGGCACAAGGGAGCTTGACTGCGAGACCTACAAGTCGAGCAGGGACGAAAGTCGGGCTTAGTGATCCGGTGGTTCCGCATGGAAGGGCCATCGCTCAACGGATAAAAGCTACCCCGGGGATAACAGGCTTATCTCCCCCAAGAGTCCACATCGACGGGGAGGTTTGGCACCTCGATGTCGGCTCATCGCATCCTGGGGCTGTAGTCGGTCCCAAGGGTTGGGCTGTTCGCCCATTAAAGCGGTACGCGAGCTGGGTTCAGAACGTCGTGAGACAGTTCGGTCCCTATCCGTCGTGGGCGTAGGAAATTTGAGAGGAGCTGTCCTTAGTACGAGAGGACCGGGATGGACGCACCGCTGGTGTACCAGTTGTCTTGCCAAAGGCATCGCTGGGTAGCTATGTGCGGAAGGGATAAGTGCTGAAAGCATCTAAGCATGAAGCCCCCCTCAAGATGAGATTTCCCATAGCGCAAGCTAGTAAGATCCCTGAAAGATGATCAGGTTGATAGGTCAGAGGTGGAAGCGCGGCGACGTGTGGAGCTGACTGATACTAATCGATCGAGGACTTAACCAAATTACGATGAAACGTATTTCTTTCTTCTTCATTCATTATCTAGTTTTGAAGGAATGATTTTCTTCAACTGAATACTGGTCTAGTGGCGATAGCGAAAAGGTCACACCCGTTCCCATACCGAACACGGAAGTTAAGCTTTTCAGCGCCGATGGTAGTTGAGGGTTTCCCTCTGTGAGAGTAGGACGTCGCTAGGCAAAGAAAAAAGCACCTGATTGGGTGCTTTTTTTGTTGTATTTATTTTCTATCTACTCTTTAGATATGAAATTAGAATTGAATAGTTAAAACAAATGCCTCTATTTGACCAAATACAATAGTTGAATGTTAAAACGGGTATATAGAGATGTTCTATCTGCCCGTAAGAGAGGATAAACCTTAGAAGCGGTAAAATAGAATGCCTCTATTTGCCCATGAGCAACTCGAATTGCCTCAAGCGGTAAAATAGAATGTCTCTATTTGCCCATGAGCACCACGAATTGCCTCAAGTGGTAAAATAGAATGTCTCTATTTGCCCATGAGTAACTCGAATTGCCTCAAGTGGTAAAATAGAAAGGCTCTATGTGCCCATGAGCATCTCCATTTCCAATGCCAGAGTTCAATCTTCGGTCTCATAAAACAAAAAAGCACCCTCACAGGTGCTTTTTCCAACCCCGCCCCAAACTAATGCTTCAAATGATACGGTAAGGTCGAAACAACTACATTTTTTCTATAAAGCAAGAAGGAACGGATCAAAAGGCTAGATTGATTATGAAGCATGTTATGCCAGCCTTTTTTCGGTATGAACTGGGGGATTAACACGGTTACTCGGTAATTGGACTCACTTGCTTTATGTTCGACGGTGTCGACAAATTTGGAGAGTGGATGAATCATGCTTCTATAATGAGAATGTAAGGTGACCAATCGTACGTCAGGCTGCCACTCTTTCCATTTTTCCTCAAAGCGTTTTTCCTCTTCCCGATCAAAGGCCACATGCACAGCAATGACTTGGCTTGCTGATAGTGACTTAGCATAGTTAATCGAGTTCTCCACAACATGGGTAATGCCAGCTACAGGTACGATGATGACGTTCCCTTCGATGGGGAGTGCTGCTTCGCAAGTGGTCACACGAAGCTGATCCGCAATTGCTTCATAGTGCTTATGGATTTTGTGAAAGACCAATACAATCACAGGAATAAAAACAAGAACCGGCCATACCTGGCTAAACTTTGTGATAAAAAACATCATTGTAACCACGAAACTTATCAGAGCGCCAGCCGAGTTAATCATGAGCTTTGATACCCAACCAGAGGGCTTTTCGCGAATCCATTTTACCATCATTCCAGTTTGGGAAAGGGTAAAGGGGATAAAGACACCAACGGCATACAATGGGATTAAATTTTCTGTATGTCCATGAAAAGTAATAATGAGCAAGATAGAAGCAAAACCTAACATCATAATTCCATTTGAATAGCCTAGTCGATCGCCTCGAAGTGTAAACATACGAGGAATAAACTTATCATTGGCTATGTTTACAGCTAATAATGGGAACGCCGAGTATCCTGTATTTGCTGCTAGTATTAAAATTAACGCGGTTGTCCCTTGAATGAAGAAATACATAAAGGTTCGACCAAAGGTTTGACTAGCAATTTGGGAGACGACGGTTTCTTCTGCCTTTGGAGTAATGCCGTAATAATAAGCTAAAACGACAATTCCAGATAATAAAATCGCTAGTAATGTACCCATTAGCATCAGTGTCCTTGCCGCATTTTTTGGAGCAGGATCTTTAAAGTTTGGAATGGCATTTGATATCGCTTCGACTCCTGTTAACGCAGAGCTCCCTGACGCAAAGGCCTTAAGCAATAGGAATAAGCTAATTCCTGCTACTGGTGTTCCAATGGGTGTATGCAGTTCAGGAGGCACCTGACCTGTGATCACGTTAAATAGACCTACTCCGATTAAGATAAATAAGGCTAGAACAAATAAATAAACCGGATAGGCAAGAATGGAGGCAGATTCTGTTACCCCTCTTAAGTTTAGAAGTGTTAAAAAGATAACAAATACAATCGCAATCTCCACATTATAGTCATGTAAGGCTGGGAAGGCTGAAGTAATGGCATCGGTACCTGCTGACACACTTACAGCCACTGTTAATATATAGTCCACCAATAAGGATCCTCCGGCCACTAACCCTGGGTTCACACCCAGATTGGTCTTAGATACCACATACGCTCCACCCCCTTGAGGGTAGGCATATATGATTTGTCGGTAAGACAATATCAAAGCGGTTAAAAGAAGAAGTACTCCAATCGCTATTGGAATAGAGTACCAAAAAGCGATGGCTCCTATAGAAACGAGAACGATCAGGATTTGCTCGGGTCCATAGGCAACGGATGATAAAGCATCCGATGATAAAATCGCTAAAGCTTTTGTTTTATTTAACTTTTGTTCACCTAACTGGGCAGACTTCAAAGGTCTACCTATAAGTAATCTCTTTATAGAAGAGATCATGTTTGACACCACCATCTAGTAAGATTTAACTAAAAAAATCCACAAAAAAAGCCTACAAAGTCATCACGAAATAAGACTTGTAGACATTAGCCATTTTGCTCCACAAGCTCCACCTTCCTTCTCAAAAAACGCTTACGAGGTTAGCTGTCGGATTCGGGCCTCATGAGTAGCCCTACCTTTTAAAAGGATTCACCCCAGAAGAGTTGGGTCCCCCGTACCAATGGTTTCAGCGATTTAAGAATATGAAACTTTGATTATCATACTCCCACCCTTTAAAAATGTAAATGAAAATTTTGTTAACTATTTTTGAACGTAAGTAAGCATAAGTAGACTTCTATTCCCCCGTATTAATGGGTATAATAGGTTACTATTAAAGGACACTGAAAGGACCATGTAACATGACAAAACCAAAAAAAACCATTTTCGAAGTTGAGGAAAACGAAACATTAAGTGATTGTCTTGAACGTATGGCGAAAGAAGGGTATACTCCTGTAAAGCGGACAGAAAAGCCCGTTTTTCAAGAAGTAAAAGAGGCGGGAGAGGTTACTTATGAGCCGATCGCCAGGAAAATTGTATTCGAAGCGCGGTTAATAGAGTAAAACACGAACATTAACTATACATAAATTATAAACGTTCGACAATTTCATTGACAGATTATATAACAGAATGTAATATATACATGAGATTAAGATTCAGAAATAGCCCTCGTATAATAATGGGAATATGGCCCATGAGTTTCTACCCGATTACCGTAAATGATCGGACTATGAGGAAATGTGATATGCCCGGAGTAAGAGGCGCTTCTTTTGTGTCTCTTCCATCTTGTATGAACAAGCCCGGACAGATTCCTTTCCTCGTCATGGAAAGAATCTGTGTGGGCTTTTTATATTATTTAGCTAGGAGGGGTACAGTGGAAGCACAAATTGGAATTATTATGGGAAGCAAATCTGATTGGGAAACTATGAAACTAGCGTGTTCCGTGCTAGACGATTTAAATATACCGTATGAGAAAAAGGTGGTATCTGCCCATCGAACACCTGACTTGATGTTTGAATATGCAGAAACGGCTCGTGATCGTGGAATAAAGGTCATTATTGCAGGAGCAGGCGGAGCAGCTCACCTTCCTGGAATGGTGGCAGCAAAAACGACTTTACCGGTTATCGGTGTTCCAGTTCAATCAAGGGCGTTGAACGGTTTAGACTCCCTACTATCGATTGTACAAATGCCAGGAGGGGTTCCGGTAGCAACGGTTGCCATTGGAACAGCTGGTGCGACGAATGCGGGATTGCTTGCCGCTCAAATATTAGGAGCATTTAACGAAGAGATTGCTTTAAAGCTTCAGGAGAAAAGAGAAGCAACCAAACAAACTGTTTTGGAAAGTAGTGATGAGCTTGTCTAATCCAGTGATTTTGCCAGGACAAACGATTGGGATTATCGGTGGTGGACAGTTAGGCAAAATGATGGCCTTATCGGCAAAAGCTCAAGGGTACCGAGTGGCTGTCCTTGATCCTGCGGAAGACTCTCCTTGTGCTCAAGTATCTGATATGAGCATCGTGGCAGGGTATAACGATCTTGAGGCAATCAAAGAACTTGCGAGTGTAAGTGATGTGATCACCTATGAGTTTGAAAATATTGATGCAGAAGCTTTAAAATGGCTGGCAGAGCATGCTTATGTACCACAAGGAACCCAATTGCTAGAGGTCACTCAAAACCGAATCACTGAAAAAGCAGCTATTGAAAAGGCTGGAGTGAAAGTGGCTCCTTATGCGGTCATCCATTCTGTACAAGACATTTATGATAATATAAAAAGGCTTGGATTTCCTGCTGTTTTAAAGACAGCTACTGGTGGATACGATGGCAAAGGTCAACTGGTCATCAAGACAGAACAGGATCTGCTATTGGCTGAGAAGTTACTAGAACATGGTTCGTGTGTGTTAGAGAAGTGGATTCCTTTTGAGAAGGAAATCTCAGTAATCGTTGTTCGCAGTGCAAGTGGGCAGACTGAAGTGTTCCCAATTGGAGAGAATATACATCGAGACAATATTTTACATGAGACCATTGTTCCGGCTCGAATAAGTGGAGATGCAGCTAGAAAGGGATTAGAGCTTGCTGAAAAGCTAGCCTCGGCCTTGCAGTTGGTCGGCACGCTAGCGGTTGAGATGTTTCTTACAAAAGAGGACGATATTTATATCAATGAATTGGCACCACGGCCTCATAATTCAGGTCATTACACGATTGAAGCTTGTGAAACGTCACAGTTTGAACAGCATGTGCGTGCGGTATGTAACTTGCCGTTAGGACGTACGACTCTTTTAAAACCAGCAGTCATGGTAAATATTTTAGGAGAGCATCAAGAAGCTGTGCTTCAAGCCATTCCATCCGTAACAGATTGGAAAATTCATCTTTATGGAAAGATCGAACCGAAGTTTAAGCGGAAAATGGGGCATATTACCTTGCTTCGAGAGAACGTAGAAGATGCGCTAGCAGAAATTGAAGACAGTGGGATTTGGAGTAAAATTGAAGAATTGATCGGAGGATAAAACATGATTGATCGTTACACACGCCCGGAAATGGGAGCTATTTGGACAGAGGAAAATCGCTTTAAGGCTTGGCTAGAAGTAGAAATCCTTGCATGTGAAGCATGGGTAGAGCTTGGTGAAATTCCGAAAGAGGACGTTGAAAAAATCCGTCAAAATGCTTCTTTCAATATTGACCGTATTAATGAAATTGAACAAGAAACACGTCATGATGTAGTCGCTTTTACTAGAGCTGTTTCTGAAACACTTGGAGAAGAGCGTAAATGGGTACATTACGGCCTAACTTCAACAGATGTGGTGGATACGGCACTGTCTTATATGCTTAAGCAAGCGAATGATATCCTTTTAAAAGACCTAGAGAACTTTGTTGAGATCTTAAAAAATAAAGCTCAAGAACATAAGCATACGGTTATGATGGGTCGTACACACGGAGTACACGCAGAACCTACGACATTTGGTTTAAAGCTTGCTCTATGGTACGAGGAAATGAAACGTAACTTAGATCGCTTTAAGCAGGCAGCTGAAGGCATCGAATACGGTAAAATTTCTGGTGCAGTTGGAACCTATGCAAACATTGATCCGTTCGTTGAGAAATATGTTTGTGAAAAGCTTGGAATCAAGCCAGCTCCAATCTCTACTCAAACCTTGCAACGTGACCGTCATGCACACTATATGAGCACGATTGCTCTAATTGCTACTTCAATTGAAAAATTTGCAACTGAAGTTCGTGGATTACAAAAGAGTGAAACACGTGAAGTGGAAGAATTTTTCGCAAAAGGTCAAAAAGGATCTTCTGCTATGCCACATAAGAGAAACCCAATTGGGTCTGAAAATATGACTGGACTTGCTCGTGTGATTCGTGGATACATGATGACTGCATACGAAAATGTTTCGCTTTGGCATGAAAGAGATATTTCCCACTCTTCTGCTGAAAGAGTCATTCTTCCAGATGCAACGATCGCACTCAACTATATGTTGAACCGTTTTGGAAACATTGTGAAAAACTTAACGGTCTTCCCTGAGAATATGAAGAGAAACATGGATCGTACACTTGGCTTGATTTACTCACAACGTGTTCTTCTTGCGCTAATCGACAAAGGATTAACTCGTGAGCAAGCATACGATACGGTTCAACCTAGAGCAATGGAAGCTTGGGAAAAGCAAGTTCATTTCCGCTCACTTATCGAAAGTGACGAACTGATTACTAGCAAGTTAAGCCCAGCTGAAATCGATGATTGCTTCGACTACAACTACCATATTAAGTACGTAGATACCATTTTTGAAAGATTAGGTTTATAAAAAGAAGCGTCCCAGCGGCGCTTCTACTCAAAAAATTGCCAATATTCCGATTCAGGAGGTACGATTGCTAATGGAAAAAGGTTCCTTATTATACGAAGGCAAGGCGAAACGGGTGTACAAAACGGATGATGAACAAATTGTTTGGATTGAGTACAAAGATTCAGCTACTGCTTTTAATGGTGAAAAAAAGGCAACAATCGATGGGAAGGGTCGCTTGAATAACGAGATTACTAGTTTGTTATTTTTAAAGCTTCAAGACGCAGGTATTCCTTCTCACTTTGTAAAGCGCCTTTCTGAGACTGAGCAGCTTGTTCAAAAGGTGGACATTGTTCCTCTTGAAGTAGTCGTTCGTAATGTGGCAGCTGGAAGCTTTTCAAAACGCCTTGGAGTAGAAGAAGGCAAGGAGCTGTCAAAGCCTTTAGTGGAGTTTTATTTAAAGGATGATGCATTAGGTGATCCGCTTATCACAGATGATCATGTAGAAGAATTAAAGCTTGCCACTCCTGAAGAGGTAGCGCAATTAAAGGAAAAAGCACTGACTGTAAATGCGACTTTATCAAGCTTTTTCAAAGAGCTAGGAATTCGCTTAATCGATTTCAAACTAGAATTCGGGAAGAATGCTGCAGGAGAATTATTACTTGCTGATGAAATCTCGCCTGACACATGCCGCCTTTGGGATGCAGTCACAAATGAAAAGTTTGATAAGGATGTATTTCGCCGCGATTTAGGAAGTTTAACGGATGCATATGAAACAATTCTTGAAAAATTAGGAGGACCACAACATGTATAAAGTTAAAGTGTTTGTAACGTTAAGAGAGAGTGTATTAGATCCACAAGGAACTGCAGTTGTTCATTCACTACATTCGTTAAATTATCAGGCGGTATCAGATGTTCGTATCGGAAAATATATGGAATTAACAGTAGAAAAATCAGATCGTGATGTAGAAGAAGTAGTCAAAGAAGTATGTGAAAAAATCCTAGCTAACACAGTTATTGAAGACTATCGCTATGAGATTGAGGAGTGTGTTGCACAGTGAAATTTGCGGTAATCGTGTTTCCTGGCTCAAACTGTGACATCGATATGTATCATGCGATTAAGGATGAACTAGGAGAAGAAGTAGAATACGTATGGCATGACGCAACCAGCTTAGACGGATTTGATGCCATCCTTTTACCAGGTGGATTTTCTTACGGTGATTACCTAAGAACAGGTGCTATTGCTCGCTTTAGTAACGTCATGCAGGAAGTCGTGAAGGCAGCTGAAGCTGGTAAGCCGGTACTCGGTGTATGTAACGGATTCCAAATTTTATTAGAAGCAGGTTTACTACCTGGAGCGATGCGTCGTAACGAAAGCTTAAAGTTCATTTGTAAAAATGTTGAACTTCGTGTGGAAAACAACGAAACGATGTTCTCTGGTAGCTATAAGCAAGGAGAAACCATCCAAATTCCTGTCGCTCATGGTGAAGGAAACTATTATTGTGATGAAGAGACATTAACTAGATTAAAAGAAAACAAGCAGATCGTTTTCACATATACGAATAATCCTAACGGTAGCTTAGCGGATATCGCTGGAATTATGAACGAACAAGGAAATGTACTAGGAATGATGCCACACCCTGAAAGAGCTGTTGATGAGCTATTAGGTGGAGCAGACGGAGTAAAGTTATTCCAATCGATCGTTAAACAATGGAGGGACTCACATGTTGTTAAAGCTTGAGCCAAGTCCGGAGCAAATTAAACAAGAGAAAATTTATTCACAAATGGGCTTGTCTGACGAAGAATTTCAAATGGTAGAAGACATTCTTGGACGCACGCCGAACTACACAGAAACAGGTTTGTTCTCTGTTATGTGGTCAGAGCATTGTAGCTACAAGAACTCAAAACCGGTTCTTCGTAAGTTCCCAACATCAGGTCCACGTGTTCTTCAAGGTCCTGGAGAAGGTGCTGGAATTGTGGATATCGGAGACGAGCAGGCAGTTGTTTTTAAAATCGAAAGTCATAACCACCCATCGGCAATCGAGCCTTACCAAGGAGCAGCGACAGGAGTAGGCGGAATCATCCGTGACGTATTCTCTATGGGTGCAAGACCAATCGCATTGTTAAATTCTCTACGTTTCGGTGAGTTAGACGCATCGAGCCGTGTTCAATATTTGTTTAAAGAAGTGGTTGCTGGAATCGCGGGTTACGGAAACTGTATCGGTATCCCAACGGTTGGTGGAGAAATTCAGTTTGATGCATGCTACGAAGGCAATCCACTTGTTAACGCCATGTGTGTCGGCTTAATTGACCATAAGGATATTAAAAAAGGTCAAGCGCACGGTGTTGGTAACACAGTAATGTACGTAGGAGCTAAAACTGGTCGTGATGGAATCCACGGTGCAACGTTCGCATCAGAAGAACTAACGGAGACATCAGATGAGAATCGTCCAGCAGTTCAAGTAGGAGATCCATTCATGGAGAAGCTTTTACTAGAAGCTTGCCTTGAATTGGTTAAATGTGATGCTCTTGTTGGAATTCAAGACATGGGAGCAGCGGGTCTTACTAGCTCATCAGCGGAGATGGCAAGTAAAGCAGGCTCAGGAATTGAGATGAATCTTGACCTTGTTCCACAGCGTGAAAAAGGAATGACCGCTTACGAAATGATGCTTTCTGAGTCTCAAGAGCGTATGCTAATCGTTGTTGAAAAGGGTCGTGAACAAGAAATTGCTGATATCGTTGGTAAGTACGATTTAGATGCAGTGGCTATCGGTGTAGTTACAGACGATAAAATGCTTCGTTTAGTTCATAACGGTGAGGTTGTTGCGAATGTTCCTGCTGATGCTCTTGCAGAAGAAGCACCAGTTTACCACAAGCCATCTTTAGAACCTGCGTACTTCCGTGAGTTCCAAGCGATGGAGAACACAGTGCCAGAAGTTAAAGATCATAACGAAACGTTAGTAAATCTTCTTAAGCAAGCGACGATTGCAAGCAAAGAGTGGGTTTACGATCAATACGATTATATGGTTCGTACAAGTACAGTGGTTGCGCCAGGAAGTGATGCAGCAGTGGTTCGTATTCGTGGAACTAGAAAAGCACTAGCGATGACAACGGACTGTAACTCTCGCTACATTTACTTGGATCCAGAAACAGGCGGAAAAATCGCAGTGGCTGAAGCGGCACGTAATATTGTTGCTTCTGGTGGGGTACCACTTGCGATCACGGACTGCTTAAACTTCGGAAATCCAGAGAAGCCAGAAATTTTCTGGCAGATTGAAAAATCGGTTGATGGTATGAGTGAAGCGTGTAACGTTTTAAGCACACCAGTAATTGGTGGGAACGTATCACTTTACAATGAAAGAAGTGGAACGGCTGTTTATCCAACACCGGTTGTTGGAATGGTTGGATTAATCGAGGACATCGATCATATTACTACGCAAAGCTTTAAAGATGCGGGAGATTTAATCTATCTAATCGGGGAAACAAAGCCTGAATTTGGTGGAAGTGAGCTTCAAAAGCTGACACACAACAATATCTTTGGTAAAGCGCCAGAGCTTAACCTTGAGGTAGAAGAGAAAGCTCAAAAGCAAGTTCTTTCAGCGATTCGTGCAGGAGTGGTAGCATCTGCTCATGACGTGTCTGAAGGTGGAGTAGCAGTAGCACTTGCTGAAAGCTTAATGGGTAGCTCAGAACTAGGAGCAGAAGTTACCCTTCAAGGCGAAGCAACAACGGCACTATTTAGTGAGTCACAATCTCGCTTCGTATTAACGGTGAAAAAAGAAAACCAAGCTCAATTTGAGAGTTTAGTAGATGCAACTTATATCGGTACAGTAACAGATACTTCTGATTTAAAAATAACTTGTGGTGATGAATTGGTCGTTACACAACCAGTTTCTACGCTAGAAAAGGCTTGGAAAGGGGCAATCCCATGCTTGCTGAGCTAAAGGGGTTAAATGAAGAGTGTGGTATCTTTGGTATTTGGGGACATCCGGACGCTGCACAACTCACGTATTACGGATTGCATAGCCTTCAACACCGTGGTCAGGAAGGAACGGGAATGGTCGTTTCTGATCAAAAGAGATTGAAGGGCTTAAAAGGGGAAGGTCTTGTTGCCGAGATCTTTACGGCCAAGGCGATGGAAGAAATGACGGGCTGTGCGGCAATTGGGCATGTTCGTTATGCAACAGCTGGAGGAGGCGGTTACGAGAATGTTCAACCGCTTCTCTTCAACTCACAGACGGGCAGTCTTGCTCTTGCGCACAATGGAAACCTTGTGAATGCGAATCAGCTGAAGCTTCAGCTTGAGGGACAAGGAAGTATTTTTCAAACGAGTTCTGATACAGAAGTGCTAGCCCATTTAATTCGTCGCGGTGGATTTTCATCGATTAAAGATCGTGTAAAAACCGCTTTAACGATGTTAAAAGGAGCTTACGCCTTCTTGATTATGACAGAAGATGAGTTAATGGTTGCTCTTGATCCGAACGGCATGCGACCATTATCCATTGCTAAACTGGGTGACGCGTATGTGGTGGCATCAGAGACTTGTGCCTTTGACGTAGTTGGTGCGGAATTCGTTCGCGATGTATTGCCAGGTGAGTTAATTACCATTAATGCAAATGGCATTCATTCAGAAATGTATTCCATTGCATCAAACCAAGCGATGTGTACGATGGAATATGTGTATTTTTCAAGACCGGATAGCAATATTCAAGGAATTAATGTTCATACGGCAAGAAAAGCAATGGGGAAAAAACTTGCCTTGGAAGTACCGATTGAAGCGGATGTCGTAACGGGTGTACCTGATTCTAGTATTTCCGCAGCGATTGGTTATGCAGAGCAATCTGGTATTCCTTATGAAATGGGTTTAATTAAAAACCGTTATGTGGGTCGTACGTTTATTCAGCCATCTCAAACTTTGCGTGAACAGGGAGTGAAGATGAAGCTTTCTCCCGTTCGTGGAGTGGTTGAGGGCAAGCGTGTCATTATGGTGGATGATTCGATTGTTAGAGGGACAACAAGCCGTAGAATCGTCACGATGTTGAAGGAAGCGGGAGCAAAGGAAGTCCATGTGGTCATTAGTTCTCCTCCGATTCAAAATCCGTGTTTCTATGGAATTGATACGTCTACAAGAGAAGAGTTAATTGCGTCTAAGCTTTCGCCTGAAGAAATTCGAGAGATGATTGGTGCGGATTCGCTCACATTCTTGAGTGTGGAGGGAATGCTTGAAGCAATCGGGAAGGATCCACGAGAGGATCAATGCGGACAGTGCTTAGCTTGCTTTACTGGTAAATACCCAACGGAAATTTATCCAACGGAACTAACACTAGAAACGGTCAAATAAATGGCAGCAGCACATGCTGCCTTTTCTTCGGAAATCTATTTTTACATGAAAATTGTTTAGCACCGGCGTCTACTTAAGACGCTTGCGCTTTTCTATGGAGGGTTTTTACAATGGCAAATGCTTATAAACAAGCTGGGGTAGATATTGAGGCTGGATACGAAGCTGTTTCCCGTATGAAAAAGCATGTAGAGCGTACCATTCGTCCAGGTGTGCTTGGAGGCTTAGGTGGGTTTGGTGGTATGTTCGATCTTTCAAGTCTAAACCTGAAGGAGCCGGTGCTCGTCTCTGGAACAGATGGCGTGGGAACGAAGTTGATGCTTGCGTTTATGCTCGATAAGCATGACACAATTGGAATCGATGCCGTGGCCATGTGTGTGAACGATATTGTGGTTCAAGGGGCAGAGCCGCTTTACTTTTTAGATTATATTGCTTGCGGAAAAGCAGAGCCTAGTAAGATTGAAGCCATCGTTAAGGGAATTGCAGACGGTTGTGAACAAGCGGGCTGCGCACTTGTTGGTGGAGAAACAGCTGAAATGCCTGGTATGTACAGTGAAGAAGAATATGATCTGGCTGGATTCTCGGTAGGAGCTTGTGAAAAGTCGGCATTAGTTGGCGGTGCTTCGATCAAATCGGGTGATGTTCTAATCGGCCTTGCATCAAGCGGTCTACACAGCAATGGTTTCTCATTAGTTCGTAAAGTATTGCTAGAAAAAGCAGGACTTGATCTTACTCAGCACGTAGATGAACTTGGTCGCACCCTTGGTGAGGAGTTGCTACAGCCAACAAAAATCTATGTGAAGCCATTATTAGCTGCATTGAAAAAGTTTGACATTAAGGGAATGGCTCATATTACCGGTGGTGGTTTTGTAGAAAACATCCCACGTATGCTTCCAGAGGGATTAGGAGCAGACTTAGAAGAGTCAAACTGGACGGTACCAGCCATTTTTAACTTGCTTGAAAAGTATGGTGAGCTTGACCGTAAGGAAATGTATAATATTTTTAATATGGGTACGGGTATGGTAGTAGCAGTGGATAAGAAGATTGCAGACGATGTGATTCGTTTCTTTAACGAAAGTGGAGAAAAAGCTTATGCAATCGGAACGGTATCAAGCCAAGAGGGAATACACATTAGGTAAGCGAGGGACAGTATGAAAAATATAGCTGTATTTGCATCAGGCTCGGGCAGTAATTTTGGTGCGATTTTAGAAGCGATTCAATGTGGTGAGCTCGAGGTGAAGGTGCAGCTGTTAGTATGTGACCAGCCGAGTGCGTACGCCATTCAAAGAGCAGAAGAGGCAGGCGTTCCAACGTTTGTGTTTCGTGCGAAGGACTATTCTTCAAAAGAGGAGTATGAGCAAAAGATTTGTGCTCTTCTTACAGAGAAAAACATTGATCTTGTGGTATTAGCAGGGTATATGAGATTAATTGGTCCTACCTTGTTAACTGATTTTGAAGGAAAAATCATCAATATCCATCCATCGATGCTGCCGGCCTTTCCGGGTAAAGATGCGATCGGTCAAGCGTTAGCTGCTAATGTGAAAGAAAGTGGAGTAACGGTACATTACGTGGACGCAGGGATGGATACGGGTCCTATTATCGCTCAACAATCAGTGGTTGTTGATGAGGGAGAAACAAAGGAAAGTCTGCAGAAAAAAATACATGAGGTGGAGCACAAGCTCTATCCATCAGTAATCAGCCAGCTTTTAAAGGGTGAAAGGAGAACGGAAAGTGAAAAAACGAGCATTAATTAGTGTATCTGATAAAACTGGGGTTGTTGAGTTTGCCCGTCATTTAAGTGAATTAGGATATGAATTAATTTCTACTGGAGGAACAAAGAATGCCTTACAGGCTGCAGGTGTTCCAGTTATTAGCGTAAGCGATGTAACAGGTTTTCCAGAGATTCTTGAGGGACGGGTAAAAACACTTAACCCATACATTCACGGAGGCCTTTTAGCTAAGTTTTCAGATGAAAACCACCAAAAGCAACTTGCTGAGCATAAAATTGACCCAATCCAAATCGTTTGTGTCAATCTTTATCCGTTTCAACAAACGATTGCTAAGCCTGATGTGACCGTTGAAGATGCAATCGAAAACATCGATATCGGTGGACCAACAATGCTTCGTGCTTCAGCCAAAAACCATGAGTTCGTAACTGTGGTTGTTGACCCTACTGATTATGAAGTGGTACTAGAAGAGCTGAAAGCTTCAGGTAATGTAGAGAAAGCTACACGTCGTAAGCTGGCTGCTAAGGTATTTAGACATACAGCTGCGTATGATGCGATGATCGCTGAATATATGACAGATCTTGCTGGTGAAGAAAATCCTGAAAAAATGACCGTTACTTATGAATTAAAGCAAAGCCTTCGTTATGGGGAAAACCCACATCAAAAGGCAGCTTTCTATCGTAAGCCACTTGGCTCTGTTTTCTCAATTGCTAATGCCACTCAACTTCATGGTAAAGAGTTATCATATAACAATATTAATGATGCGGATGCAGCCCTTCAAATCGTAAAGGAATTTACGGAGCCTGCTGCAGTAGCTGTTAAGCATATGAACCCTTGTGGTGTAGGAACAGGAACGGATGTTTATGATGCATTCACAAAGGCGTTTGCTGCTGACCCTGTATCGATCTTTGGTGGAATTATTGCCTTGAATCGTGAAGTGGATAAACCAACGGCTGAAAAGCTTCATGAAATCTTCTTAGAAATTATCATTGCTCCTTCTTATTCAGAGGAAGCTTTAGAAGTATTAACAAGCAAAAAGAATCTTCGCTTGCTAACGATTCCGTTTGATGAAAAAGTTAAGGTAGAAAACAAGCATGTGTCAATTGAAGGCGGACTACTTGTTCAAGATCAAGACCGTTTTACACTAGAAGATGCGACTGTAACGGTAGCTACGAAGCGTGAACCTAGTGAAGAGGAATGGAAAGCACTGAAGCTTGGCTGGAAGGTTGTTAAGCATGTGAAATCCAATGCGATCGTTGTGAACGATGCTGACATGACACTTGGAATTGGTGCTGGTCAGATGAACCGTGTAGGTGCAGCGAAAATTGCTTTAGAACAAGCTGGAGAAAAAGCTACAGGTGCGGTACTTGCGTCAGATGCATTCTTCCCAATGGATGACACCGTTGAAGCAGCGGCAAAGGCTGGAATTACAGCGATTATTCAACCGGGTGGATCAATTCGTGATGAAGATTCAGTGAAAAAAGCAGATGAGTACGGAATTGCAATGGTATTCACTGGAGTTAGACATTTTAAACACTAATTTTCAAAAATGGGGGTACAAACCATGAACGTTCTAGTCGTAGGTCGTGGAGGGAGAGAGCACGCTATTTGCTGGAAGGTAAGCCAAAGTCCTTCTGTAGAAAAGGTGTTCGTCGCTCCTGGGAATGTAGGAATGACAGACTTAGCCGTACGTGTAGATATTTCTGAAGACGAACAAGACAAGCTGATTCATTTTATAAAAGAAGAAAAGATTGGTCTTACGATTATTGGACCTGAAGCACCACTTCAAGCGGGACTTGCTGATCGCATTCGCGCAGAAGGTTTAGCGGTTTTTGGTCCAGATCAAAAAGCTGCTGTAATTGAAGGCAGCAAATCGTTTGCTAAAGAGCTGATGGAAAAGTACCAAATTCCAACCGCTGCTTATCAATCCTTCACAGATTTTGATGCAGCGAAAGCGTATGTGGAGGAAAAAGGCGCTCCTATTGTCATTAAGGCAGATGGTCTTGCAGCAGGCAAAGGAGTAACCGTTGCTCTAACGTTAGAAGAAGCGATTGACAGCTTGAAAGAAATGCTCGTGAATAGCAAGTTTGGTGCAGCCTCTGCGAAAGTCGTTATTGAAGAATTCTTAGAGGGAGAAGAATTTTCTCTCATGGCATTTGTAAATGGTGACGTTGTGGTGCCAATGGAAATTGCTCAAGATCATAAGCGTGCATACGATGGCGATCAAGGACCAAACACAGGTGGAATGGGGGCTTATTCTCCGGTTCCGCAAATCAGCAGTGAAGCTGTTCAAACAGCTGTTGAAACGGTGTTAAAGCCTGCTGCACATGCGATGATTGAAGAAGGAAGAAGCTTCTGTGGAATTCTTTATGCGGGTCTGATTCAAACGACTTCCGGACCAAAGGTCATTGAGTTCAATGCTCGATTCGGTGATCCAGAAACACAAGTGGTTCTTCCAAGAATGGAATCGGACTTAGTAGAGGTCATTCTTGCCGTGTTAAACGGAGAACAGCCAACGATCGAGTGGTCATCTGATGCCGTGGTGGGTGTTGTTTGCGCAGCAAAAGGCTACCCCGAACAGCCGGAAAAGGGTAGTGTTATTGAAGGACTTGATTCTGTGAAGGAAGGACTTGTCTTCCATGCTGGAACCGATCAGAACGAGGAAGGAAAGATCGTTACTGCTGGCGGACGTGTATTGCTAGCAGCTGCGAAGGCAGACACTCTTCAAGCAGCACAAGAGCGTGTGTATGCTGAGTTATCCCATGTATCAAGTGAGGGCATTTTTTATAGAAAAGATATTGGACATAAAGCCATTACGTTTGCCGCTTGCCAGACTTCTTAATATAAACAAATAGAAGAGCAATGATACTTCCAATCAAAGCAATCAATACAAAGGACATATCGCTAACATATTCCCAAAACATATAGTGATGACTCCTTTCTATGGTGAGATTTCCCCCTCTGTGATCAGAGGGGGCTTTTTTATTGGGTATTATAAGGTAAAAACTGTTCCGTCATTGATTTTTCATTAGAAGATTGATTTTGATTGTTTCTCAAATTTTGTTCTCTTTCATAGAGGGCAGTGATTGGACAAAAACGAACGATCCCCTCTGCCACCTTCATAGCACCTAAAATTCCTAGCAATACATAGGAATCTCTCCAAGGCATTTTTGTATGTTTCGCTGTACTCCATGCTAAGACACTTAAACCAATGGTAATACGGACAAGAGCATTTAAAATGCCAATATTGGGCTTTACATTCATGAAATTGTCACTCCTTTACAATTATTTTAAAAATTTAGTACTTCTTTACTGCGTTAAACAGTGAAATATGGTACTATAAAAACCAAACCTATAAAATGTAAGGGTTTTCATTTTAGATAGGTAGTGTTGAATTTCTGACAATATTTTTGAAAAAACTGTGTCAAAAAATCTAACCAATCAATGGTAGATCTTTGGTATTTGAACTATTGTTACCCGTAATATGACAAATTTTTTCTAAGATAAAGGACACTGCTTAAGGAGGGACATACATGCTGGATCAACGATATCGATGGAAAAATAAACATATTAGAGAACATATTTCCGTTCTAGATGGAAATGTTTCTCCGACTATTCTATTAACAAATGCCAAGTACCTGAATCAAACATTTCGTGCTTGGATGACAGCGAATATATGGATATACGACGACCGTATTATTTATGTGGGCGACCAATATCCTGACAATGTAGACAATTGTGAAATCGTGGATTGCTCAGGTCTTTTACTGGTTCCAGGCTATATTGAGCCACATGCGCATCCCTTTCAAGTATATAATCCCCATTCGCTTGCACACTATGCATCGCAATATGGAACAACAACACTAATTAATGACAATATGGTACTTGCGTTGCAGATGGAAAAAAATAAAGCGTTCTCATTTATGAGGGAGATGCATAACTCACCAACTTCCATGTATTGGTGGTGCCGCTTTGATGCCCAAACAGAGATCCGAGACGAGGAGCAAATTTTTTCACATAGCAATGTGAAATCCTGGCTCGAACACGATGCAGTGATTCAAGGCGGAGAGCTGACCGGTTGGCCAAAGCTTCTTGATGGGGATGATATGATGCTCCATTGGATGCAAGAAGCCAAACGAATGAGAAAGAAAGTGGAAGGCCATTTTCCGGGCGCATCTGAAAAAACATTGGCAAAGATGATGTTATTTGGTGCAGACTGTGATCATGAAGCGATGACTGGAGAAGAAATTTATAATCGTCTCATGCAGGGTTATATGGTTTCGTTAAGACATTCATCTATCCGTCCAGATTTACCTGTCCTTTTAGATGAAATACATCAGCTGGGAATCACGATGTACGATAAATTTATGTTTACCACAGACGGCGCATCTCCTCACTTTTACGAAAATGGAATTATTGATAATATGATTCGAATCGCCATAAAAAAGGGAGTACCAGTCATTGATGCCTACAATATGGGGACGATTAATGTAGCACGCTACTACAATGTAGAACACCTCCATGGAAATATTGCGACAGGAAGAGTAGCGAATATTAACTTTTTGACAGATGAACGTAATCCAACCCCTGTATCGGTTTTGGCAAAAGGTCAGTGGGTGAAAAGGGATGGAAAAGACACCAATGCCTATGAGCAACTAAATTGGGTGGATATGGGGTTTGAACCGTTAAAGTTAGACTGGGAACTATCCATGGATGATTTTCAGTTCTCTATGCCATTTGGAATAAAAATGGAGAATGCCGTTATTACCAAGCCATATTCTGTGTCTATTGATGCCAATTATGATGAGCTTTCGTGTGACCATGATGAATGCTTCTTCATGCTAATTGATAAACATGGCAAATGGAGAATCAACACGATGTTAAAAGGATTCTCTAACAAGGTACAGGGTTTAGCTAGTTCGTACTCGACAACAGGAGATATTATCTTAATTGGAAAAAACAAGTATGAAATGATGAACGCCTTTCACCGCATGGTCGAGCTGGGTGGAGGAATTGTCATCAGTGAGGAAAGAAGAATTGTGTTAGAAATTCCACTGCCTTTAAGTGGAGTGATGAGTGACCACTCAGTTGAGAGGCTGGTTGAGGAAGATAAGGAATTGCTTGCTTATTTAAAAACAAAAGGGTATGCGTACGGCGATCCTATCTATACCTTGCTATTCTTCTCATCCACACATCTGCCGTATATCCGAATTACGCAGCAAGGGATGTACGATGTGATGAACAAAATGATACTCTTTCCAACGATAATGCGTTAAAATATAAAAGGACCTCATAGAAAAAGCATAGAAAAAGATTATTAGGGGTGTATTGATGCTTAAGAAATGGATAACAGTCGGATTGGCATCTGCCTTTATACTAACTGGCTGTAACAAAGTAGAAGAGGTTCAAAAGGAAAGTGAAAAACCAGTGGAAGAGGAAGATACAGTCGTAGAAGAAGTATCCCAAACTTTTGAAGCTCCTTTAACTGGTGTGGAACTTTCAGATGAACCATCTGGTCGAGCATTTGGTGTGATGATCAACAATGATCCAAAAGCAAGGCCGCAGTCCGCTCTAAACCAAGCAGACATCGTTTACGAAGTGTTAGCAGAAGGCAATGTGACGAGATTTTTGGCTATTTTTCAAAGCGAACATCCTGAAAATATTGGGCCAGTAAGAAGTGCAAGAGATTATTATATTGACCTTGCCAGCGGGTATGATTCATTATATATCGCTCATGGGTACAGTCCTGAAGCACAGGAAATGCTTACGAGTGGGGTTATAGATAATTTAAATGGAATGCAGTATGATGGTACGCTTTTTAAACGTGCGAGCTTCAGGCAAGCACCACATAACTCCTATATTTCTTATGAGAATATTTTAAAAGGAGCAAAGCAAGTCGGTTATGACATGTCAGAAACTCCAGAGGCACTGCCTTTTTATGAGGAAGACGAGTTAGCCAGTATCACAGGTGAAGCTGCTGAGAATGTTACAGTTGCCTACTTAAAGAGCAATCTGTTTAAGGTCGACTACAAATACGATACCAGTAGCAAAAAATATGCTAGATATTCAAATGATGAACAAACGATAGATTTAGATTCAGAGGAGCCGGTTCTTCTCGACAATGTCTTTATTGCGGAGATGGAGCACACTTTACTCGATGACTCTGGAAGAAGAGAGATTGATTTAACCTCTGGTGGAAAAGGGTATTTATTACAGCAAGGAAAGCTTCTTCAGGTAGAGTGGAAAAATGTAGATGGAAGAATTCTTCCTTTCTTAAATGGCGAAGAAGTCAAGTTTGTTCCAGGAAAAACATGGATCAATATCGTTCCAACGAATCCAGGATTGGAACAAACCGTTACGATACAATCATAAAGGAGTCTAGATCATGCAAATTGATAAATTAAGGGGCAAAGAGCTCGACCAGTTATTTAAGGCGGTTTTAACGTTAAAGGATTTAGAAGAGTGCTATAAATTTTTTGATGATTTATGTACGGTCAATGAAATCCAATCATTAGCCCAACGCTTAGAGGTGGCCCGTATGCTTCGTGAAGGGAAAACCTATCATAAAATCGAAACAGAAACAGGTGCAAGTACAGCAACGATTTCACGTGTTAAGCGTTGCTTGAATTACGGAAACGATGCGTATGAAATGGCATTAGAGCGTGTGAAGGAAGAAGAAGCAGGAACGGTTTCGGAGTAAAAAATAGCGGGATAAAAGGATTAGAGATGCAAATATCTCTAATCCTTTTTTAGCGCTTAAGCAATAAAGCGTGTTTGAAAAATAAGCGGAGAAATTTCTCTTAATTAAGGAAATCGTACTGAAAATAGCTAAATAGACGGAAAGATTCCGACTATTGACTCGAAAAACGTGAAAATCGGCAATTTTGCTTTGCTTAATCGGAAAACCTCCGCTTATTTACCCCAAAACAAGCTGTATTCAGGAGCCTAACCGGAAATTCTCCGCTTATTACCCTTACCCTGTGATCTACTATGTGAATCAAGACATAATAAGCAATTAAAATTTGCCAAAATGTCAATGAAAAACGCCCTGTGAATGATATCGTGAATTCAAGTGCTTTTTCATAAGAAATCTTTGGTTTTATTTTTTAGAAACTTTCGCTAGTGCTATAATGGTGTAATGTGATAGTAGAATGGAGGTTACAGCATGTACGATACAAGAGAATGGCGTCATGCTTTTAAATTAGATCCTGATAAAACAATCTCAGATGAAGCGCTGGAGAGAATATGTGAGTCAGGCACAGATGCCGTCATTGTTGGTGGAACCGATGGAGTAACGGATGAAAAGGTACTGGATTTAATGGCAAGAATCCGAAGATACACGGTGCCTTGTGTGTTGGAAATCTCCAACCTTGAGTCGATTACACCAGGCTTTGATCTTTATTTTATCCCAACGGTTTTAAATAGTCCTGACTCCAAATGGATTGTTGATTTACATCATCAAGCGGTTAAGGAATATGGGGATATCATGAATTGGGATGAAATTCTTGTTGCAGGATATTGTATCTTGAACGAAAATTGTAAAGTAGCCAAACTAACCCATGCCCAAACATCTTTAACCAAGGAAGATGTGGTTGCTTATGCGCAAATTGCTGAGAAGATGTTTCATTTGCCTATTTTTTATTTAGAATACAGTGGAACCTACGGGGACCCTGAAATTGTGAAGGCCGTTAGCCAAGCAACCCAGGAGACAACCGTGTTTTACGGTGGAGGTATTCATACATTAGAGCAGGCGAAGGAAATGGCTGAACTAGCAGATGTGATTATTGTGGGGAATGCTGTTTACGACAATTTAGAGGAAGCTCTTCAAACGGTCGAAATTAAATTGATTAAACGATAGTATAAAGGTAAAATAGAATAAGAACATATGTTTGTATGGTGGTGAAAATATAGTGCAATACTTAACAGATAAATTATTAAATGGTTTAAATCCAGAACAACAGCGAGCGGTGAAAACGACGGATGGTCCTCTGTTATTGATGGCTGGTGCGGGTAGTGGAAAGACGAGAGTACTAACGCATCGTATTGCCTATTTGATGGTAGAGAAACAAGTGAATCCGTACAATATTTTGGCGATCACGTTTACAAATAAAGCGGCGCGTGAAATGAAGGAACGTATTTATTCCATGATGGGTGGAGTAGCCGATGAAATTTGGGTATCTACGTTCCACTCGATGTGTGTACGTATTTTAAGAAGAGATATTGACCGACTAGGATACAATCGTAACTTTACGATTCTTGACACAACAGACCAACAATCCGTGGTTAAGACCATTTTAAAAGAAAAAAACCTTGATCCAAAAAAGTACGATCCACGTGCGATCCTTGGGGCTATTAGTTCAGCGAAAAACGAACTGATTGGTCCGGAAGAATTCGCGAAAAATGCGGGCGGTCATATGGATCAAATTGTTGCCGATGTGTACGAGCTTTATCAGAAGCGACTGCGCAAAAATCAAGCACTCGATTTTGATGACTTGATTATGACAACGATTCAACTGTTTCAACGTGTTCCAGAAGTACTAACTTTCTATCAACGAAAGTTTCAATACATTCATGTAGACGAGTACCAAGATAGTGCGACACGTTGCTAATTGAAAAGATTAGCCACTAGCTTAAAGCTAGGAGAACTAAGAATCTGAAGAGTCGAATGATGGGGTAACGCCCTGAAAGGCTCGCCTAATCCTCCGAATAGCGTTCAGGTGGTGCAAAACACTTGAAGGTTATAAGCTCGGTGAAGTCGGTTGAAGGTCATCCTAACGAGAAAGACGAGGAAAGCTCTCTGGAGGCAGAGGGTATGGCTGATAGACCGGGGTTCTACAAGATAGTCTATGGTGAGAAATTAGATGTCACAGCCATCTATTGACGAAATTCCGAATGTACGGCTCTAGAGGTATAGCTATTCGAAATGGATAGTCCCGCATGTCGGGGTTAGTGAGGTAGAGTAAAATTTGTCTTTATGAAATACCTTATGGTGTTACAGGCACCATCCAGCTAACAGGGCTAGAGGAATCACCTACGGATTGTGAATGAATAGATAGGATTCTTGGAACGTGGTAAGCCGATAACGTGGAGAGTTTGCACTCTATGAAGCGGTAGCAGGGAAAGCATATATGTCGAAAGTGTATATGTATAACCTCTTTTATGTCGGTGAAGGTAATGGCACAGTACCAAAGAAACTGTGATAACAAACAGTGGAGGGATAGCCATTAGTCAACTGTTAGAAGACGACATTATTATCACAGAAATTTCAGGTTCGAGTATGACTAAGAGAAATGAAAGCTGAAATTACAAACCCAATTTGGGAATGTAAAGAGGTGAGTAATTGACTGAAACCCATGCAAAGCCGAAGGAGTTAAAAAGTCAAAAGCTGAGAAACAATGAGTATTACAACACGCAAGACATGTTTGACCAGTTATATCAGCTAAGTTCGGAAGGAAAAACTTTTAATAAGTTATATGAATTAGTTGTAAACCCTGCAAATGTTAAACTTGCTTTTCGTAACATCAAGAAAAACAAGGGAAGTAAGACAGCAGGAGTGAATCAAAACACTATATTCGAAATCGGACTTAGAAGCCCTGATATGCTTGTACAATATGTTAAAAATCGCCTAGATGATTATAAACCTCATAAAGTGAAACGTAAGGAAATCCAAAAGCCAAATGGCGGCATTCGTCCTTTAGGAATTCCTACTATTGAAGATAGACTTATTCAACAATGCTTATTACAAGTTCTTGAACCTATATGCGAGGCTCGCTTTCATAAACATAGCTATGGATTCAGACCTCATCGGAGTCAAATCCACGCATATTCAAGGGCTGTAACATTAGCAAACAAAAACAAACTACATTATGTAGTAGATGTTGATATTAAAGGTTTCTTCGATAACGTTGATCATGGGAAGTTGCTTAAACAACTATGGACAATTGGAATTAGGGATAAACGTATTCTTTCGATTATAAGTAAGATGCTCAAAGCTGAGGTTAAAGGAATTGGGAAACCTACTAAGGGAACTCCACAGGGAGGAATTCTTTCTCCGTTACTTTCAAATGTAGTATTGAATGAATTCGACTGGTGGATAAGTAATCAGTGGGAAACATTTAAGACGAGAAAGGATTACACAAAGATACGTGTAATTGGTGGAAAACAGCGGTTTGACCAAACGGTGAAATACGCCACCCTTAAAAGGTATACCAAGTTAAAGGAAATGTTTATTGTAAGATATGCAGATGACTTTAAAATCTTTTGTCGAGACCACAAAACCGCATTTATTATATTTGAATCTTCTAAGCAGTGGTTAAAGGAAAGATTAGGCCTTGAAATCAGCAATGAGAAATCGAGAGTAGTCAATTTACGTAAGAACTATTCGGAGTTTCTAGGGTTTAAGTTCAAAGTAGTTCCAAAAGGCAAAAAGCGTGTTGTTAAATCGCATATGACAGATAAATCACGACGCAAGGTAATTGAGAAAATAAAAACAAAAGCTGAATTTATTCGAAGAAAACCGAATAAGGCTGAAGTAACTAAATTTAACTCAACTATCTTGGGAATTCACAATTATTATCGGTATGCGACACATACGACAAAGGATTTCAGTGAAATTTCTTACTCAGTCAAACGAATCCTGTATAACAAGCTTAAAAAAGCAAAGAGTTCAAAGGGAGTTATCACACCATTCTTTCAAAAAGCATATAAAGATTATCTTAATAAAAAGAAATTCTTTGCGTGTGGCATGATTTTATTCCCGATAGATGGGGTGAAACACAAAAGCCCTTTGAACTTTACTCAGGAGAAAAACTCTTATACCGAAAGTGGACGAATCTTGGTTCACAATAGCCAAGAGGCTGTACCACCGATCATGGTACATTATTTGATGGAAAACCCAATAAAATCGGAGAGTATGGAATACAATGACAATCGACTCTCAAAATATATTGCTCAATTAGGTAAATGTGCAATAACACGTAAAGATTTAATCATTGGGGAAATGGAACTCCATCATAAAAAGCCTAGAAATAAAGGTGGAACGGACGCTTATCAAAACCTTATATTTATATGTAAGGAAGTCCATAAGTTAATCCATGCGGTAAAGGAAAGCGCCATTAATAAGTACCTTAATGTACTGAATCTTAATGAAGAACAACTGAGTAAAGTTAACGCTCTTCGTAAAAAAGTGGGCAACTGTGTAATTGATAATGTAACGAGCTAGTAGTTGATGGGGCGCCGTATGAGGTGAAAGTCTCACGTACGGTGCTAAGCGGGGGAAAAGATGGAGATTACTTCAAAGTCTTACCTATCGCAACCAAACCGTGCTCAGTATATGCTGGTTAAACTTATGGCGCAACGGTTCCAAAATCTATGTGTGGTTGGGGACTCGGATCAGTCGATTTATCGCTGGCGTGGGGCAGATATCGCTAATATCCTTTCGTTTGAAAAGGATTATCCGCGTTCAGAGGTGATCCTTCTAGAACAAAACTATCGTTCGACAAAGAGAATTCTTTTTGCGGCAAATGAAGTGATTAAGAACAATTTAAATCGTAGAGATAAGAATCTTTGGACGGAGAATCCAGAAGGAAATAAGATTTTCTATTATCGTGCGGACAGTGAGCAAAGTGAAGCGCAGTTCGTAGCAGGAAAAATTAAGGAAGCTATTCAAAGCGGAAAACGAAAATACTCCGACTTTGCCATCCTGTATAGAACCAATGCTCAGTCCCGTGTAATGGAGGAAGTGTTACTAAAGTCGAACATTGAGTACTCCATCGTCGGTGGGGTGAAGTTCTATGACAGAAAAGAAATCAAAGATACACTGGCCTACTTACGCTTGATTGCAAACCCAGATGATGATATCAGCCTAACTCGTGTGATTAATGTTCCAAAAAGAGGAGTCGGGTCGAGCTCGGTTGATAAAATTGCGAACTTTGCGGACATGCATGATATGTCTATGTTCCAAGCACTGGGATCGATTGAGTTAATCGGATTAAGCCCGAAAATTACAAAGGCTTGTCGTGAATTTTACGATTTAATTAATAACTACACGCATATGCAAGAGTATTTATCGGTGACAGATCTTGTAGAAGAAGTGTTAGAGAAAACCGGCTATTATGAAATGTTAAAGGCAGAAAAATCGATTGAAGCACAAAGCCGACTAGAAAACTTGGACGAATTTTTGTCTGTTACGAAAAACTTTGAAGAAGGAAATGAAGATAAAAGTCTGATTGCCTTCTTAACCGATCTTGCCCTTGTTGCCGATATCGATAAGTTGGATGAAGACGGAAAGCAAGTCGATACCGTTGTGTTGATGACCTTGCACTCCGCAAAAGGTCTTGAATTTCCTGTTGTGTTCCTTTTAGGACTAGAGGAAGGAGTGTTCCCGCATAGCCGATCTCTTATGGAAGAAGCAGAGATGGAGGAAGAGCGTCGACTTGCTTACGTGGGAATCACAAGAGCGGAGGAAGAACTGTTTATAACCAATGCTCAAATGAGGACCTTATTTGGGCGTACGAATATGAACCCTCCTTCTCGATTTATAGGAGAGATTCCAGCAAATCTTCTCGAAGGATTAGAGCCGAAAAAGCCGTCGTTACAATCACAGTCAGCCAGTCCTTTTGCCGCTAGACAAGCAGCGGCTGTACGTAAGCCGGTACTTCGTCCAATGACGAATTCAACGGGTGGAGAAGAGCTTGGATGGAAAGTGGGAGACAAGGCCGTGCACGGAAAATGGGGCACAGGTACCGTGGTTAGCGTAAAAGGCGAAGGAGAAGGAATCGAGCTTGATATCGCATTTCCTAAACCAGTTGGGATCAAACGACTGTTAGCGAAGTTTGCTCCTATAACAAAAGGATAAAGGATTTCAATCAATCAAACGATTGATTGAAATTGCTTCAAACCATGATACAACTGGCACGAAGGCAATTCAATCAAACGTTTGATTGAAAAATATTTTTCTATTTTAAAATAGTTCTGATGGAAGGGTTGAGTACATGGATCAACAAGCTGCGGAAAAAAGAGTACAAGAGCTGCATGTCCAGTTAAATCAGTTAAATTACGAATATCACGTATTAGACCAACCAACCGCTTCAGATGCTGAATACGATGAATTATTAAGAGAATTAATCAATCTGGAAGAAACTTTTCCTGAACTAAAAAGTCCGGACTCTCCTACGCAACGCGTAGGTGGAGCCGTCTTAGATATGTTTGAAAAGGTACAGCATCAATCGCCTATGCTTAGTCTTGGCAATGCCTTCGGAGAGCAGGATTTGCTTGATTTTGACCGACGTGTTCGCCAAGCAGTGGGAGATCAAATTTCTTATGTGTGTGAATTGAAAATTGATGGTCTAGCGGTTTCGCTTCGTTACGAAAATGGTTTGTTTATTCAAGGAGCGACAAGAGGAGATGGAACCATTGGGGAGGATATTACGTCTAATTTACGTACAATCAAATCCATTCCTCTAAGATTAAATGAACCAGTGTCCATTGAAGCTCGCGGAGAGGTCTTTATGCCTCGAAAATCGTTTGAAGCATTGAATGCATTGAAGACAGAACGAGGGGAAGAGCTGGCAGCCAATCCCCGAAATGCTGCAGCCGGTTCACTAAGACAGCTTGATCCAAAGATTGCTGCATCACGTAATTTGGATATTTTCCTATATAATATTGCAGATGTAGGGGAGACCGGTGTGACTTCCCATAGTGCAGGCTTAGATTTGCTAGAAAGTCTAGGTTTTAAAACGAATAAGGAAAGAAGAAAATGTGCTTCTATCGAGGAAGTCATTTCTTATGTGAATGAGTGGACGGAGCAGCGACCAAATCTTCCGTATGATATTGATGGGATTGTGATTAAGGTCGATTCCCTCGCACAGCAAGAGGAGCTTGGTACAACGGCCAAAAGCCCACGTTGGGCCGTCGCATACAAATTCCCAGCTGAAGAAGTGGTCACGACTTTAAAATCAATTGAGTTAAGTGTCGGACGTACAGGGGTCGTTACACCAACGGCTATTTTAGAACCAGTCCGTGTAGCTGGAACAACCGTACAACGGGCCTCTTTACATAATGAAGATTTGATTCGTGAAAAGGACATCAAAATTGGCGATCAGGTTGTTGTAAAAAAAGCAGGAGATATTATTCCAGAGGTCGTAAATGTACTCGTTGAGAGACGAACAGGGGCAGAGGAAGAGTTCCGTATGCCCACTCACTGTCCTGAATGTGAAAGTGAACTAGTGAGGCTTGAAGAGGAAGTGGCGCTACGTTGTATTAATCCGAAATGTCCGGCGCAAATCAGAGAAGGATTGATCCACTTCGTATCAAGAACCGCTATGAATATTGATGGTCTTGGTGAAAAGGTCATCAGTCAGTTATTTGCCGAACAATTGATTGAAGATGTGGCAGATATTTATAAATTGACCTTTGATCAGTTGATTCAATTAGAGAGAATGGGAGAAAAGTCAGTTAACAATCTGATTGAAGCGATTGATGCTTCAAAAGCCAATTCTCTTGAAAAGCTGTTGTTCGGATTAGGCATCCGTCACGTGGGAGCCAAAGCAGCAAAAACTCTTGCGCAGGAATTCGAAACGATTGACCGACTCGCGGTGGCTACAGCTGAGGAGTTAACAGCCATCAACGAAATCGGAGAAAAAATGGCCGAATCGGTGGTCGCTTACTTTGAGCTTGAAGAAGTGAAAGAATTAATTGAAGAGCTAAAAGAAGCAGGAGTTAATACCACTTACCTTGGGCCGAAAAAGGTTGCTGTTGAAAACATTGATCATTTTTTTGCGGGGAAAACGATTGTCTTAACCGGAAAGCTAGAACAGCTTTCTCGTAATGAGGCAAAGGAGAGAATCGAAGCGTTTGGCGGGAAAGTTGCAGGAAGTGTAAGTAAGAAGACAGATTTGGTGATCGCTGGGGAAGAGGCAGGATCCAAATTAACAAAAGCAGAACAGCTAGGAATTGAAGTATGGAATGAAGAGAGATTAGTGGAAGAATTGAAGAAATAGAGGTGATACCATGAGGAAGATTCTAATGGTTGCTCTTACCGTTCTCTTGAGTTTAACCGCCTGTGCTCCTAATCTTCAGAAGCAAGAAGAGGTGGTACAGGAAAACGAAGATACAAAGCAAAAGGCCATTATACCGAAGTATCAGATTTCTGATCAATACTATCGGACGATCCTTCCTTTCGAGCCATCACAAGCAAGAGGGTTAATCGTAAATAACTTAAACACAAGATACGATATCAGTGAGTTTGAAACAGGGTTAATGAGGCTTGCGCAAACATCCTTTGGTCCAGATAAGTACCTTTTTAAGGAAGGGCAAAATCTTGACCGGGAAACGGTTGGTTTATGGTTGAACCGTAAAATGACGGCGACGCAGCTACAAGATGCTGGTTTAAAAGAAAATGAAAACATTGGTTTGAATCCGCAAATTCCTGAAGGCGGGGATATAGCAGCGAATAATGAACAGAACCCGATTTATTTAGCGCATCTTCTTGAGCATAACTATCTTCTTAAAGATGAAGACGGAACGGTTCGTCTCGGAGGAGTGGTGATCGGTCTGGCATTAAACTCTGTCCACTATTACCAAAAGGAAGCTTACGGTGCCACGTTTGAATCCGAAATATCTCAAGCCAAACTTGAAGAAGAAGGAAAGAGAATCGCGGCAGAAGTACTGACGAGACTACGTGGGATGAAGAGCTTAGCGAATGTCCCTATTACGATTGCCCTTTTTAAACAGAAAAGTCGCTCTTCTGTCGTTCCAGGGAATTTTATCGCTTACGCATCAGCAGATAAAGGAAGTTCAAAATTGGGTGCTTGGCAGAGTGTGAACGAAAATTATTTTCTGTTTCCGTCTACCGAAGCAACCAATGCCCATCGTGATGATGTGACTTTCTTTTTGAATTTTAAACAGGACGTGGAAACCTATTTCCCAAACTTTAATGGTGTTATAGGTCAGGCTTTTTATGTAGGAGATCAGCTTCAAGAGCTGAAAATCGATATCCCGATCCAGTTCTACGGAAAAGCAGAAGCAGTGGGCTTCACGCAGTACGTAACAGGATTGGTGATGGAGCATTTCCCTGACTATTATTCAGTCGAGGTGAACATCACATCCGTGAACGGACAAGAAGGTTTGATCGTGAAAGAAGCTGGAGACAAGGAACCATTTGTTCATATTTATCAATAATTCCAAAGACAAGGTGAATGCCTTGTCTTTTTTTACTTCATTTGAAGGTGCGTTCATTTGCATGCTAGAATGGGGATGGAACGTTTTTATCATAAGGAGGCGGAAGAATTGGTGCAACCGTATAAACATGAACCATTCACAGACTTTTCTAATGATCAGGAACGCGAAGGATATTTATTAGGCTTACAAACAGTAGAAGGATATCTTGGTCAGGACTATGATTTAATCATTGGTGGCGAGCGAGTTTCTACAGAAGAAAAAATTGTTTCATATAATCCATCACATAAAATAGAAGTCGTAGGACGCGTATCTAAGGCAAATCGTGAACTAGCAGAAAAAGCCATGCGAGCGGCTATGGAGGCATTTAAAACTTGGAGAAAAACAAAGCCAGAATTACGTGCAGATGTACTCTTTAAAGCCGCTGCAATTATTCGCCGTCGCAAACATGAATTCTCTGCCCTGTTAACAAAGGAAGCGGGGAAACCTTGGAGAGAAGCGGATGCGGATACAGCCGAAGCGATTGATTTCCTCGAATATTACGCGCGTCAAATGCTGTTGCTGAAGGACGGCGTGCCGGTAAATAGCCGACCAAATGAATTTAATCGTTATGACTATATTCCATTGGGAGTAGGAATTGTCATCTCTCCTTGGAATTTTCCGCTAGCCATCATGGCTGGAACAACCGTAGCCGCGATCGTAGCAGGAAATACCGTTCTTCTAAAACCAGCTTCCACCACTCCTGTGGTAGCAGCGAAGTTTGTGGAAGTGATGGAGGAAGCGGGATTACCGAAGGGTGTATTGAACTTTGTCCCTGGTAGCGGAGCTGAGGTGGGTGATTACTTGGTTGATCACAAGGATACACGTTTTATCTCCTTTACAGGATCAAGAGATGTGGGACTTCGCATTTTCGAGCGTGCTTCTAAATTGAATGAAGGACAAATTTGGTTAAAGCGTGTGATTGCTGAGATGGGTGGAAAGGACACGATCGTCGTTGATAAGGAAGCGGATCTTGAATTAGCGGCGCAGTCCATTGTTGCCTCGGCATTTGGCTTCTCGGGTCAAAAATGTTCTGCGTGCTCCCGTGCAGTTATCGTAGAGGATGTTTACGATACCGTATTAAAGCGTGTGGTGGAGTTAACCAATCAGTTAACTCTTGGTAATCCGGAAGAGCAAAGCGTGTTTATGGGACCTGTGATCGATCAAAGTGCTTTTAAAAAAATCATGAGTTATATTGATATGGGAAAAAAGGAAGGCCGTTTAGTCGCTGGAGGAGGGGGAGATAACTCGAAAGGCTTTTTCATTAAGCCTACCGTTTTCGCTGACTTAGCCCCGGATGCACGATTGATGCAAGAAGAAATCTTTGGACCGGTTGTTGGTTTTACAAAAGCTAAGGACTTTACAGAAGCCATTAGCATCGCAAATAACACGGAATATGGATTAACAGGAGCGGTTATAACAACCAACCGTGAACACATGCAACAAGCACGCGAAGACTTCCACGTAGGAAATCTATACTTTAACCGTGGCTGTACAGGTGCGATTGTCGGGTACCAGCCATTCGGAGGCTTCAATATGTCAGGAACCGACTCAAAAGCGGGCGGACCTGACTACTTGCTGCTGCATCTGCAGGCTAAAACAACATCTGAATTGTATTAATTAATATGGTAGCACCACTCCAGTTGGGGGTGGTGTTTTTTGGTGAGTTGGGTGCTTCTGGAGCAAGGGGTGGTGGTAGTTATGACGTGAGCGCGAAGGTTGAAGGCTCGAGAAGAGTCATAAGAAGGAGATTATGACGTAAACGAGAAGGAAAATGAGAACGAAAATGAGAACGATAAGTCATAAGAACAGAGTTATGACATCACGGAAAGGGAAATACCACTTGAGGAGTCATAAAAATTAAGAAAAATGTAAGAGTTAGTTCACTAGAATTCCACCCGAAAAGCCCATTTTTCCAACTTAATTTTATAAATTTCAGTGTATACATATCAGTAAACGGGGAGTTGAGCCCTATAATCATACAGAACCTATGAATATTTATGAATTAATCCTTTAGTTTTCAGATAATTCAGTTAGATAGAACCTAGTATGTATGCTACGCTTGTTATGTTGGTTCGGCCACGGCAAGAAATCATGTGTATAATTTTACAGAAAGATTGTATGAACCAATAAAATCGTTGAGAGGGGAAATGTGAAAAAAATATGGAAACAGCTACGTTAGTTACTTTTATTGTGTATCTAGTTGGCATGCTGATCATTGGTTTGATCTCATTTAAGCTAACTAGCAATCTATCGGACTATGTCTTAGGAGGAAGAAGTCTTGGACCTGGTGTCACAGCTTTAAGTGCTGGAGCCTCTGATATGAGTTCATGGCTGCTGCTTGGCTTACCAGGGCTCGCTTATGCCACAGGTTTGGATTCCATTTGGATGTGTGTTGGGTTAATTATTGGTGCCTATTTAAACTGGAAATTTGTCGCATCCAGACTAAGATCGTACACTGAGGTGGCGAATGATTCGATTACGGTCCCCGATTTTTTTGAAAATCGCTTCAAAGATCAATCACGTTTACTACGAGTGATCTCCGCGTTAGTCATACTAATCTTTTTCACCTTTTACGCGTCCTCAGGTTTAGTAGGAGGAGCACTGTTATTCCAAGAAACGTTTGGAATGTCTTATAATACAGCTCTCTTTATCGGAGCCATTGTTATTATTTCGTATACTTTCTTAGGAGGCTACTTAGCGGTGAGTTGGACGGACTTTTTCCAAGGGTTATTAATGTTCTTAGCATTGGTGATTGTTCCGATTGTCGCAATTTTTAAATTAGGTGGTTGGGGTGAATCGATGGACGCCATCCGCAGCATTGATCCATCCTATCTCAATGCGTTTGATTCCGTCACGGCTTTAGGGACGATCTCATTACTTGCTTGGGGATTAGGGTACTTCGGTCAACCGCATATTATCACCCGCTTTATGGGCATTCGATCTACGGAGGAAGTAAGAAAAGCCAGATGGATTGGGATGAGCTGGATGACCATTTCGATTGCTGGTGCGATTATTGTAGGGTTGGTCGGAATCGCTTATTTTGCTGATAATCCACTAATTTCAGCCGACGTAAATAATAGTGAGAAAGTGTTTATCTTTTTCTCAGATTTCTTGTTTAATCCTTGGGTATCAGGAATTCTGCTTGCTGCCATTCTTTCGGCAATTATGAGTACCATTGATTCACAGCTATTAGTATCTTCCAGTGCGTTAGCTGAAGACTTCTACAAAGCGCTGTTCCGAAAGAATGCTAGTGATGCAGAATTGGTGTGGGTTGGTAGAGCAGGAGTCATCGTGATTGCTCTTGTTGCCATTGCACTTGCTTATACAGGCAATCCTGAAAATGGTGGAGCGTCTATCTTAGACCTTGTTAGTTATGCTTGGGGTGGATTTGGAGCGGCATTCGGTCCGGTAATCATCCTGTCTCTTTATTGGAAGCGAATGAACCGAAATGGTGCATTAGCGGGGATGATCACAGGTGCTGTTACCGTGGTTATGTGGAAGCAGTTAACTGTGGCTGGCATGATCCCGTTTGAATTATATGAAATTGTGCCTGGGTTTATTTTAGCGACGATTGCGATTGTTGTGTTTAGCTTAACAGGGAATGAACCGCGGAAAATCATTAAAGAGGAATTTGTTGAAGCGGTTGAGAATGATATTGAGAGTAAATAATGGATGAACCACTCGCGAGTTTGCGAGTGGTTTTTTGTGTCGCCTTGCTTGCTAGAGCCTAATTGCCCGTTTGAGTCTGAATGGGTGGCTGGCGGTCAAATAGAGAGGTTCTAATTGCCCGCTGGAGTCTGAATGGGTGGCTGTCGGTCAAATAGAGAGATTCTAACTGCCCGCTGGAGTCTGAATGGGTGGCTGGCGGTCAAATAGAGAGGTTCTAATTGCCCGATGGAGTCTGTTTGGGTGGCTGTCGGTCAAATAGAGAGATTCTAACTGCCCGATGGAGTCTGAATGGGTGGCTGGCGGTCAAATAGAGAGGTTCTAATTGCCCGCCGGAGTCTGAATGGGTGGCTGGCGGTCAAATAGAGAAGTCCTAATTGCCCGTTGGAGCCCGAAATGGTTTCAGATGGTCCAATAGGAGAGTTCTAACTGCCCGCTAGAGCCCCACTGATCCTCAACTGGTCAATTAGAAAATATCATCTGTCGCCCCTAGCCAAGCCGCTTCTGCTTTGGAGATTTTGTCGAAAAAATAATCTGAAAATTTTATAAAAAGTGGTTCCTATCTCCAAATCTCTGTTATATAATACAACATGTAAAGAAAACTGTATTATAACAAAAGGGACAAAAATCGAAGGGAGAGGTTTTTACAATGACAAATGAAAGAGTAAGAGAGTTACAGGAGAGCTGGGAAATGGATGCGCGTTGGAAGGGGATTGAAAGACCGTATTCTGCCGAAGAGGTGATTAAACTAAGAGGATCTATTGATATCGAACATACGCTGGCTCGTCGGGGAGCAGAAAAGTTGTGGAAGCTGGTGAATGAAGAAGACTTCGTAAACGCGCTTGGCGCATTAACGGGCAATCAAGCGGTTCAACAGGTGAAGGCGGGCTTGAAGGCAATATACTTAAGCGGGTGGCAAGTGGCAGCAGATGCGAACCTTTCTGGACATATGTATCCCGATCAAAGCTTGTATCCAGCAAACTCTGTACCGAGTGTGGTAAAGAGAATTAATCAAGCATTACAACGCGCGGACCAAATTACTCATTCAGAAGGAGACGACTCGATCGATTGGTTTGCCCCGATTGTGGCAGATGCAGAGGCTGGCTTTGGTGGACAATTAAACTGTTTTGAACTGATGAAAGGCATGATTGAAGCAGGCGCGGCGGGTGTTCACTTTGAAGATCAACTGTCTTCTGAGAAAAAATGCGGTCACTTAGGCGGAAAAGTACTACTTCCAACGCAAACCGCTGTACGCAACCTCATTGCGGCGCGTCTTGCTGCGGATGTGATGGGTGTTCCAACTGTACTAGTGGCAAGAACGGATGCGAATGCGGCGGACCTAATTACAAGTGATGTGGACCCAATTGATGCTCCGTTTATCACAGGGGAACGAACACCGGAAGGATTTTTCCGAACAAAGGCAGGACTTGATCAAGCCATTGCAAGAGGATTAGCGTACGCACCTTACGCCGATCTGATTTGGTGTGAAACATCCGAACCAAATATTGAAGAAGCCCGTCGATTTGCCGAAGCGATCCATGAGAAATTCCCTGGAAAGCTTTTAGCCTATAATTGTTCTCCATCGTTTAACTGGAAGAAGAAGCTCGATGATGACACGATTGCAAAGTTCCAAATCGAGCTTGGTAAAATGGGCTACAAATTCCAGTTTGTCACTCTAGCTGGTTTCCATGCGCTTAACCACAGTATGTTTGAACTTGCTCGTGGTTATAAGGACCGTGGAATGGCAGCATATTCAGAACTTCAGCAAGCAGAATTTGCTAGCGAAGAAAATGGCTATACGGCTACAAGGCACCAACGAGAAGTGGGTACAGGTTACTTTGACCAAGTCTCAATGGTGATTTCTGGTGGCACTTCTTCCACCACTGCTTTAAAAGGTTCAACGGAAGAAGAGCAGTTTACTGCAACAAAGTAAGAGGATTCAAACTTGTTTTACACCTTTATTTGTAAACCTCCATTTTGTCCTTCTCTTTAAAAGGGAAGGAGTTTTTTTGTCCTAACGATTGGGTTATACTTTATATACGAACAATTATTAGGGGAGTATCATACAAATTTATGGAGGAGGGATGATATATGCGACCGGATATTGATGATTATTTGCAGCAAGGGATTCATGGAAAAAAGGAAATCAATCCTGATGAAAGACGCCGATTTTTAGGAACCTTACGAGAACGTGTCGTCATTGCCTTAAAACAACCACAGTTGATTGAACCAGGTATCTATCCAGAGGTAGAGACCGCTTTAAAAGAAAATAAAAAAGCACATCTCTATTTGAATGGCAACATGAGCTACGAGTTTTTGTCTAAGTATAAAAAAGTAGCCGATCAATATGATGTAGAGTATACGCTTGTGACAAACAAAGAATATGACTCGGAGCTGGGGCTTGTTCTTGCCTATGATTACGCAATAGATAAGGAAAGCATTTATGTCGAAAAGAAAGTAACCATAGATCCAACTCCAAAGAAAAAAGGCTTCTTTGGAAAGCTATTTGGCAATTAACTCGGCAGTCACGAAAAGTAGACTGCTTTTTCTTTGGATTCTCTTTGCCCAAAGCCTAAATCTTTGATATCATCAGTGTATTATTGTGTGAAAAGTTCAAAAAAATTTATGGAGGTGAGAGGATGTCAAGAATCTCCATCGATGAGGTAAAGCATGTGGCGCATTTAGCGAGACTTGCGATTACTGAAGAAGAAGCTGTGAATTTTCAAAAACAGCTGGATGCCATCATTACATTCTCGGAGCAATTGAACGAGCTTGATACAGAAAATGTGGAACCGACGTCCCATGTTTTAGATATTAAGAATGTATTAAGAGAAGATGTTTCAAAAGAAGGCTTGCCACAAGAGCTTGTCTTAAAAAATGCACCAGATCAACAGGACGGACAAATCAAAGTTCCGCCGATTATTGAGTAAGGAGGGACCATATGAGCTTATTCGATCAAAAAGTATCTGATCTTCATGAACAGTTACATAAAAAAGAAATTAGTGTGTCAGATCTTGTAGATGAGTCGTATAAAAGAATTGCAGAAGTCGAAACCCAAGTGTCTGCGTTTTTAACATTAGATGAAGAGCGAGCACGAAGCCAAGCCAAAAAACTAGATGAAAAGCTAGGAACGGACGAGGCAAAAGGTTTGCTGTTTGGTATGCCGGTAGGGGTTAAAGACAATATTGTAACGAAGGATTTACGTACAACAGCAGCAAGCCAAATTCTACATAATTTTGATCCTATCTATGATGCTACTGTTGTGACAAAGCTTCAGGAAGCTGAAACGATTACGATTGGGAAATTAAATATGGACGAGTTCGCCATGGGATCATCCACGGAAAACTCAAGTTTTAAAAAGACGAAAAATCCTTGGAATATTGAAACCGTTCCAGGTGGGTCTTCAGGCGGTTCAGCAGCAGCTGTAGCAGCCGGTGAGGTTCCGTTCTCATTAGGATCTGATACAGGTGGGTCCATTCGTCAGCCAGCTAGTTTTTGTGGAGTGGTTGGGTTAAAGCCTACCTATGGACGAGTATCTCGTTTTGGCTTAATTGCTTTTGCTTCTTCGCTAGACCAAATTGGTCCAATTACTAGAACCGTTGAAGACAACGCATATGTTTTACAGGCCATTGCTGGTGTGGATCCAATGGATTCAACGTCTGCCAATGTTGAGGTTCCATCATATGTGAATGCCTTAACAGGTGATGTAAAAGGGTTAAAGATTGGGGTACCAAAGGAATATATCGGAGAAGGTGTGAACCCAGAGGTTCGTGAATCAGTCATGAAAGCTCTTGCGACACTTGAAAAGTTAGGAGCCACTTGGGAGGAAGTTTCTTTACCTCACTCAAAGTATGCTCTTTCAACTTATTACCTGCTTAGTTCTTCCGAAGCGTCTGCTAACCTAGCACGTTTTGACGGAGTCAGATATGGCTATCGTTCGCCGAATTCGAACAATTTAATGGAACTGTATAAAAACTCTAGAGCAGAGGGCTTTGGAGATGAAGTGAAACGCAGAATCATGCTTGGTACCTTTGCTTTGAGCTCAGGGTATTATGATGCGTATTACAAGAAAGCACAAAAGGCACGTACATTGATTAAAAAGGATTTTGAAGATGTATTTGCGAAGTATGATGTAATCGTTGGACCAACGACACCAACACCTGCTTTTAAAATCGGTGAAAAAACAAGCGATCCATTAACAATGTATGCTAATGATATTTTAACCATTCCAGTAAATCTTGCTGGGGTACCTGGAATTTCTGTGCCATGTGGTTTTGATCAAGGACTGCCATTAGGTTTACAAATTATCGGTAAGCACTTTGACGAAGCAACTGTCTACCGTGTAGCTCATGCATTTGAGCAGGCGACAGACTTCCACAAGCAAAAGCCAGGTCTGTAAGGGGGATAAGAATGGAATTCGAAACGGTAATTGGACTTGAAGTCCATGTAGAGTTAAAAACAGAATCAAAAATCTTCTCTGCAAGTCCCAACCATTTTGGTGCGGAACCCAATACCAATACAACGGTGATTGACCTTGGATATCCAGGGGTGTTGCCGGTCTTAAATAAAAAGGTGGTTGACTACGGGTTGAAGGCTTGTATGGCCTTAAACTGTAACGTTGCAACCCATACGAAGTTTGACCGAAAAAATTACTTTTATCCAGATAACCCAAAAGCATACCAGATTTCCCAATTTGACCAGCCGATTGGTGAGCACGGGTTTATCGAAATCGAAGTCGATGGATATAAGAAGAAAATCGGCATCACAAGAATTCATTTAGAAGAGGATGCTGGCAAACTAAATCATGAAAATGGGTATTCTCTTTGTGACTACAATCGTCAGGGAACGCCTCTGATTGAGATTGTATCAGAGCCGGATATTCGTACAGCGAATGAAGCCTATGCGTATTTAGAAAAATTAAAATCAATTATTCAATATACTGGAGTTTCTGATTGTAAGATGGAGGAAGGCTCCTTACGTTGTGATGCGAACATTTCCATTCGTCCAGTAGGACAAGAGGAATTTGGGACAAAGACGGAGTTGAAGAACTTAAACTCCTTTAACTTTGTTCGCAAAGGAATCGAATATGAAGCGAAGCGTCAGGAAGAAGTAGTTCGTGCTGGGGGAGAGATTCAGCAGGAAACACGCCGTTATGACGAGGCAACCAATACCACTTTATTAATGAGGGTCAAAGAAGGTTCGGAAGATTATCGTTACTTCCCTGAACCAGATTTAACGGATTTGTATATTGATGAGGATTGGAAGGCTCGCATTCGTGCGGAAATTCCAGAGCTTCCAGATTCAAGACAAAAGCGTTATACCGAAGAGTGGGGCTTACCTGCGTATGATGCGGCTGTATTAACGGTGGTTAAGGAAACAGCTGACTTTTTTGAAGCAACGGTTGCAGCAGGAGCGGATCCGAAACAAGCATCTAACTGGATTATGGGAGAATTATCAGCCTACTTAAATTCCGAACAAAAGGAACTGACTGATGTAGCTCTAACACCAGAGGGGCTTGCGGGAATGATTAAGCTCATTAGCGACGGAACGATTTCTTCGAAGATTGCGAAGAAGGTATTTAAAGAACTTGTTGAAAAAGGCGGAAGTGCTGAGAAAATTGTCAAAGACCAAGGTCTAGTACAAATTTCTGATGAAGGTGCTCTACTAACCGTCATTGCCGAAGTTCTTGATGCCAATCCACAATCCATTGATGATTTTAAAAATGGTAAGGAAAAGGCCATTGGATTCCTAGTTGGTCAAATCATGAAAGCCACCAAGGGCCAGGCGAATCCTCCGTTAGTAAACAAGTTATTACAACAAGAGATTCGAAAACGGTAAAAAAAAAGACCTCAGGCGAAAAAGAGGATAACTGCTCCATATACGAGCAGTTATCCTCTTTTCTATTATTAATCCTCTAATCAAACCCTTCCCTCCATCAGTTCATAAAAAACACAGTGTAATTTTTAAGAAACAAGTGTTTTTCAACGGGAAACAAATCTCCTTCATCAAGAGGTATATTCAAATTAATTGGTTCCAACTAGAATAGAAGTTAGTAAGTCATTACTATTTAGGAGGATGTAAAATGAGTAAAGGCATTAAAATTGTTACAATTGGTGGAGGTTCAAGTTATACTCCAGAATTAGTTGAAGGTTTTATAAAGCGCTATCATGAACTTCCTATACGTGAACTATGGCTTGTTGATATCGAGGCTGGGAAAGAAAAGTTAGAGATTGTCGGAAATTTAGCAAAAAGAATGGTAGAAAAAGCAGGTCTTCCAATTGAAGTTCATTTAACTTTAGATAGACGTGAGGCATTAAAAGATGCAGATTTCGTTACTACTCAATTCCGAGTGGGTTTATTAGATGCTCGTATTAAAGATGAAAGAATTCCACTAAAATATGATGTGATTGGTCAAGAAACAAACGGTCCAGGTGGACTGTTCAAAGGTCTTCGTACGATCCCTATTATTCTAGATATTTGTAAGGACATTGAAGAGCTATGTCCAGACGCATGGCTAGTTAACTTCACAAACCCAGCAGGAATGGTTACAGAAGCCGTTCTTCGTTATTCCAATATCAAAAAAGTAGTTGGGTTATGTAATGTGCCAATCGGTATTCAAATGAATATTGCTAAGATATTAGATGTAGATGCAGACCGAGTTAAAGTTAATTTTGCTGGCTTAAATCATATGGTCTTTGGCTTAGATGTATTCTTAGACGGTAAGAGTGTAAAAGAAGAAGTAGTTGAAGCGTTGGCGAATCCAACTGCCGAAATGACCATGAAAAACATTCGTAACCTTGCTTGGGAAGCTGATTTCGCTCGTGGTTTAGGCGTGATCCCTTGTCCGTATCACCGTTATTACTACAAAACGGATGAAATGTTAGCAGATGAAAAACGTGCAGCGGATAACGAAGGAACGCGTGCAGAAGTAGTAAAAGCTTTAGAAACAGAACTGTTTGAGTTATACAAAGACACGAATCTAGACATTAAGCCACCTCAATTAGAAAAGCGTGGCGGTGCTTATTATAGTGATGCTGCTTGTAGTTTAATCAATTCTATTTACAATGACAAAGGCGACATACAACCAGTTAATACTAGAAACAACGGAGCCATCCAAGGAATTCCTGATGATTCAGCTGTTGAAGTAAACTGTGTAATCACAAAAGACGGCCCTAAACCATTTGCAGTTGGAGAACTTCCTGTTGCTGTGAACGGATTGGTCCAACAAATTAAATCCTTTGAAAGAGTAAGCGCTGAAGCTGCGGTTACTGGGGATTACAAAACTGCTTTACTAGCTATGACTATTAACCCTCTGGTACCTGGAGATAAAGTAGCTAAAGAAATCTTAGATGAAATGCTAGAAGCACACAAAGAGCATTTACCACAATTCTTTACAAAAGTGGAAGCATAGGTTTTAAAGGGATAGTTCAAGAGCGGACTATCCCTTGTTTTATCATCTCAACTCATCCTTTTTATTCATTACTATAAAGAATAGAGGAATGTTCTGTTGTCCAATTTTAACGATCAATTCATCTTTTCAATTATCATTATTTCGTTAGGTTATCTATTAAAACGATGTAATATTATCAAAGAGAGTGATGGAGAAGCAATATCTAGAATTGTTTTTAATTTAACGATATTAATAAGTTTTGTTTTATTGTGGGGGATTGGAAATCTAATCTTGTAGATCAACAGCACTGGAGTGAAGGATTAACATGTATAAATTGCTAGCTATTGATATTGATAGAACCTTACTTAATGATCGAAAGGAGGTAACAAAGGAAGTAAATGAAGCAATCCAAGCAGCAAAACGAAAAGGAGTCAAAGTGGTTATTTGTACTGGAAGACCTATCGGTGGGGTGCATGAATTCATTGAAGAACTCGATCTTCATAACCAGTTTGTCATTACATTTAACGGGGCCCTTGTTCAGCATTCAGAAACAAAGGAAGTATTATCAGAAATATCATTGACACGTGAAGACTTATTGACACTCTACAAAGTCAGTCAGGAACTAGAGACATCCATGCATTTTTCTGATACGCAAAGAATATACACTCCGAATAAGGATATCAGTCCATATACCGTTTTAGAATCGTTTGTGAATAATGTGCCATTACATTATCGTGAAATGGAAGAAGTACCAACAGATATTTTAATTCCTAAAGTAATGTTTGCTGGAGATCCAGAACAATTAGATAAAACGATTGCTTCGATTCCTATAGAGCTTAAGGAAAAATATACGATGGTGAGAAGTACTCCTTACTTTTATGAAATCTTACATCCGAGTGTGAGTAAAGGAAATGCCGTAAAGCTCCTTGCTGAAAAATTAGGAATTGCTCGCGAAGAAGTCATCTGTATTGGAGACGGCGAGAATGATTTAACCATGATTGAATATGCAGGTTGCGGCGTAGCGATGGGGAATGCAGTATCCACCGTCAAAGAAATCGCACAGTTCCATACACATTCCAATAATGAACATGGAGTTGCCTATGCAATTGAACAATTAATTTTAAACAATAATGACGGGTATGTTAGTTAAACAACAAAAGACAAAACCTATTAAACATATATAATATAGGTTTTGTCTTTTCATTTATTAGTTTCGGTTAGGCTTTTTGTTGAAGAAGATCGGCGCCTTTTTTGAAAACCGTTTTGCGAAGGAAAGGGACCACATAGTAGTCTAAGCCGTAACGTCCTGCATTGAATCCGGCAGTAAGAATGATTACACCCATTAGTATGTCTGTAGGGTTATGAGATACGGTACCTGCTAACATGAAAGAGAAGTTCATGACTAAACCGAAGAACATCGCTACACTTGTAAAGCACCCAAGAATTAAGCCTAATCCTACTAAAAACTCGCCCCAAGGTACAAGGAAATTAAATAGATCCACGTTCGGTAGTGCCACACCTTCAAGGAAAGATACATACCAGCCATACACAATTCCATCTGGACCAGCGACAGGGTTTGCAATAGAACCTTTTAAAAATCCAGCAGCATCAAACCCGCCAGTTATTTTGCCCCAGCCTGCTGTCATCCAAGCGTAGCCGAGATACACACGTAATAGAGTAAGAAGAGCTGCAGAAATCTTGTTTTCTCTTAAAAATTGATTAAACATAAATGATTCCGCCTTTCAAAAAGGATTTAATTGATGATTACACTCATAATATACGATGTGACCATAGTAATAACCATAGGGAAAAACAATCGTTCACAGTTTGTTAAAAGCTTATTGACCGAAGTGTGAACTATGTCACTTTTATGAACAACAGGATTAGACAAGTTCTCTGGAAATAAGCCTGTATTTCCCAGGAAAAGAATATTTCCGACAAAAAAACAACCCATTCGCTGTCGAATGAGTTGTTTGAAAATTATTTCTCTTCTTTTAATAACGCGATACTTTCATTAAATTCTTTTTCAATTTGATCGTTTTGTTTAAATGTAAGGATGCTTACGATAATCGCAACGATTGCATTGAGGAGGAAGCCAGGAACAATTTCGTATAAGTCAAAAATTCCGCCCTCAGCTTGTTTCCATAGAATTACCGTAATGGCACCGGTGATAATACCTGAGATGGCTCCCCAGTTCGTCATCTTTTTCCAGAAGAGACTGAGAATAATAACAGGACCAAAGGACGCGCCAAAGCCTGCCCAAGCATAGGCAACAAGTGAAAGAATCGTATTGTCTTGATCTAGAGCTAATAAAAGGGCAACTACAGCCACGGTTAATACAGCTAATCTTCCCAATAATACATAATGCTTGTCGGAAGCTTCTTTCTTTAATAACACTTTGTACTAATCTTCAATAAGAGCACTTGAAGTTACAATGAGCTGAGATGAAATCGTGCTCATGATCGCGGCTAAGACCGCAGCTAATAGGAAACCGGCAATGATTGGATGGAACAAGTATTGTCCAAGTTCAATAAAGACGGCTTCTGGATTAGAAAGGGTTAACTCAGGATTCTTTTTAAAATACGCAATCCCAATCATCGCTGTAAGGATGGTTCCGAGTAGAGAGAAAATCATCCATGTCATCCCAATACGGCGGGCACTCTTTATTTCTTTAACCGTAGTGATGGCCATAAAGCGTACAATGATATGTGGCTGGCCAAAGTATCCTAATCCCCATGCCATAGCCGACACAACTCCGATGAAGCTAGCACCTTTTAATAAATCCAAGAAGTTTGGATTCACAAGTCGAACCGTTTCAAACGTTTCAGAAGGTCCACCTGTTGCAAATACCCCAATAATAGGGACAAAAATAAGTGCAAGGAGCATCATAAGTCCTTGAATAAAGTCGGTATAACTGACGGCCAAGAACCCACCAAATAAGGTGTAGGCAACTACAACAGCAGATACGATCAATAAACCGGTATGATAGCTAACACCGAAAGAGCTCTGGAAAAATATGCCCCCTGAGACCATTCCGGAAGAAACATAAAACGTAAAGAAAACGAGAATAACAAGACCAGACACGATTCGAAGCAGCATCGTTTGATCTTTAAATCGATTCTCTAAGTAACCAGGAATCGTAATCGAGTCGTTTGCCACTTGAGTATAAGAACGAAGTCTTGGAGCAACAAGAACCCAGTTAAGGTAGGCTCCAATGGTAAGTCCGATGGCAATCCAGGCATCGACCATGCCATTAACATAAATGGCTCCAGGTAACCCCATTAATAACCAACCACTCATGTCGGCGGCACCGGCACTTAGTGCGGTTACGGCAGGGCCTAGTGAGCGTCCGCCTAACATATAGTCCGTCAGATTACTAGTTTTTCTGTAAGAATACCAACCAATTAGTAGCATCCCCGCCATGTAGATGGCAATGGAGATCGCTTGGTAAAATTCATTCGACAAATAGGTTTCCTCCTTTATTATAGTAAAAGCATAATTATAAAAATATATGCAATATTCTATCATTGTTATGCGAACGAGACGATATTTTTTTAGCCGAAATAAATCGTGAAAGGGGTAACAATAAAGCTTTTCTCAGAAAGTATCTGATCAGTCTTTAGAATAATAATTCATTTGTTGAAAATAATTTAAAAAATTCAATCAAACGTTTGATTGAATTTTTTGAGCCTTCATTTTATAGGTTTAGGAGGAATTCTATCATCTTTAAGTTTTTTATCATTAATTTTTAACACTAGTGTTGCATAAATACTGACTGAATTTTCAGTTTTAAAGTTCTTCCCGTTTAGAGCCAAAAAAGTAAGTACCTAAGCAAAGGTGGCTCCATCCATTTGGAAAAATATTTACAATTAGACAGTTGCGACGACGACAGTTTGTGTATTAAGGAATCGTTTTTCCTTCGATTTTCCGAAGCCAAATATGTGCCGGCTTCCACAAAACAGCTCTTAGATAACGGCTAATTTGTAAGGTTTTACGCTTGCTTTTTGTCTCGAGTTGAACGAGGACATGTAGGCAAAAAACGATTAATGCGATAAACACTTGATTGTGGATCGCCCATTCACTTCGACCGTAGAACTTTTTGATATTGAGGTGCTGTTTGATCCATTTGAAAAACAACTCAATTGCCCAGCGCGATTTATACATCTCTGAAATCTCTTCGGCGCTTAAATCAAAACGATTCGTAAGTAACTGAAGTTCGTTTCCTTTTGAATCCATCACTCTTAAAAGACGAAAGTAGTTCTCAGTACGGTTTTGAGTTGTACCAATCAACACCATTTGATCGGACAGAACATTCGTATCCTCGGGTAGATTATAATCGTAGACCTCTCGTATGACTGCGTTTTTACGAAGCCTAGATAGAAAAAAGTACCCATCATCTGTCATGCGATCAAAGCGTTCATAGTCTAGATAGCCCCGGTCAAATACATACATGCATTCCTTGTCGTCTACCATGATTTCGAGTTGACCACGATCATGTTCCTTTGCCATTGTTAGCACAGCCTTTTCAGGATAAGAAATTCCTTTTTCCATAAATACTAGGCGCAAATGTAACTTTACACCCGCTTTTGTTTTGCGGAACTCTGCCCATTTATGATTAGTCAAATTAAGTGGCAATGTGCTTGAATCAATGATTTTTAACGGCATGACGAGTTTGGTGTAGTGTGTTTTGGCATGAATTTGTGCGACCAGATCAAGGAAAAGTCGTTGGAATAAATCTGGATTCATCCCATTTAATCGTCGTGAAAGCTGAGAAATACTAATGGAATCCAGATCAATGCCTTTTTGGAGTTGATCATCAAAAAGACAATCACTCAACGCATGAAGACTTTCTACTTCTTCAAGCTGTGCATAAAGTAATAATTTTAAAAATGATTCCGTCGTAAGTTTTTTCGTATAGAAATCTAATTTCAATGTTTTCACTTGATCATCAAATAATTCAACATTTATAGGTGAAAACCATTGTCCAAATGATGTTTTTCGTGTAATCTTATCCATAAGATTGGTCCTTTATTATTGGATTTGGACGGGATTACCACCTGACCTATCCATTATAAAGGACTTTTTCTTTGCATAAAATAATAAAATTGAACATTTTGAGTTTTTTAAATAGTGAAATTAAATTAATACAACACTAGTGATTTTTAACTCTGTATGATTCATATAATTCCGGATATTGGAGCGGTGCAAAAAGAAAAGCAGAAGTAAGAATAAGAAAAAGATAAGATCAGGATGATAGCCTTCCTCAAATAGGGAAAATATCAGCATGGCAAAGCCAACAGAGATCGAACCAAAAAATACATATTTTGATATAAAAATCACGGTGAAAAAGGTAAGAAAAGTAATCATAAATAAAAAAGGATGATAAACCATTAAAAAACCAGCAGTGGTTGCGATAGCTTTTCCTCCGCGAAACCCTGCAAAGATCGGAAAACAATGACCGATTACCGCCATGAAGCCCGCATATAGAGGATCGAGATCGGAATGAAGCAGAATGGGTAAATAAGTCGCAAAGGCCCCTTTGCCAACATCCACAAGAAGAACAATGATTCCGGCCTTTTTTCCAAGAACCCTTATGGTATTGGTCGCACCTGGATTGTTACTACCGAGTGTTCTAATATCCACTTGAAAGAGCCACTTTCCAACTAATAAGGCAGTCGGAATGGAACCGAGTAAATAGGCAATGATAAGTAGTCCATACTCCATAAAAGTCCTCCTTACATTCATTTTGATATGTCTAAATTTTACCATATTCTTACCGGTGCTGTTTGAGTTGAGATTTTTACTTTTGCCTATCTCCATGATATGATAGATTGTCAACAAATTTGCAGGAATGACACCTGTGAGATATGATATTAATGTTAAATGATGGAATCAACTACGGAGATTACATACTAATAGAAGAGAACCTTATTTTTGAAATAGGATGATGAAAATGAAAAGAGCAAGAATTATTTATAATCCTACCTCAGGAAGAGAAGCGTTTAAAAAGCAATTGCCAGAGGTACTGCAAAAGCTAGAAATGGCCGGTTATGAGACTTCTTGTCACGCAACAACTGGTGCAGGTGACGCGACAGAGGCGGCTAAAATTGCTGTCGCTCGAAAATACGATCTAGTTGTAGCAGCAGGTGGAGATGGAACGATCAATGAAGTAGTGAATGGACTGGCAGAGCAAGAGTATCGTCCAAAGCTAGGAGTCATTCCGGTTGGAACCACCAATGACTTCGCAAGAGCGCTTCATATTCCACGTGACATTGAAGCGGCAGCGGACATTATCGTCAAGGGAGATACGATTCCTGTTGATATCGGCCGAATTAATGACAAGTATTTTATTAATATTGCTGGTGGAGGCCGTTTAACGGAGCTAACGTATGAGGTACCAAGCAAACTAAAAACGATGCTGGGACAACTGGCTTATTACTTAAAAGGCATTGAAATGCTTCCTTCCATTCGTGCGACAGATTTAAGTATCGAGTATGATGGAAAGCTTTTTGAAGGAGAAGTCATGCTGTTTCTAGTTGGGCTTACCAATTCAGTGGGTGGCTTTGAGCGCCTCGCTCCCGATGCGTCGATCAATGATGGAATGTTTACTTTGCTAATTTTAAAGAAGACAAACCTGGCTGAATTTATCCGTATCGCCACGTTAGCAGTTCGCGGGGAGCATGTGAACGATCCGCATGTGATTTATACAAAGGCAAACCGTATTAAAGTTCACTCCGAGGAAAAGGTTCAGCTTAATCTGGATGGAGAATTCGGCGGCCTTTTACCTGCGGAATTCGTGAATTTATACCGACATCTAGAAGTGTTTGTACCGATTGATCAAATACGTGAACAGGACCGACCAGCAGAGGGTTGGAATGTTTCAGGAAACTAATCACTAGAAGGGTGGTTAGTTTCTTGTGCGTGTGGCAGCACGCTTCGCTATAGGGTGAAAGTCCCGAATACAACCGCCGTTCAGTCGGGAAGTATTAGCTGACAGACAGTGCGAAGTCCGTGAGGATTCGTGCGGAGGGTCTGAAGGCAAAACTCTGACCAGAGCCGTAAATCCCATGTTGGCACGATAGCAGGATGACTGTGCAAGAGAACAGGAAGTCCCAATAACTGACGTAGCTTGAAGTGTTATGAGGGCTGGGATAGAGTGAAAGTGAGCGATGTGACCCACAGAGACCTCCCTTTGTCCATCCAGACAGGTATTGCAGCTCAAGGAGGGAATCCAAGACTGCGAAATGTGGGGGGAGGAGTCAGAGAACACCATAGTAGTAAAGAAGCTTATGCCTATGACTCTCTAGTAATAGAGACGAGGACGGCACATAAGTGAGAGTGTCCAACCGTGGCACTTGGGTTTCTTTCTCAAAAGGACTGAAACTTGCGAAGGGTAGGACCCATGAAGATAACATAAAAGTACCATATTGCATGTCTGTGGAAGTGGGCAGAAGCTAGTAGTGCAAACACGGACGCTAGGGCTGAACAGAAGGGTAAGCCGTCCACCACCAGTTGAACATGGAAAGAACTGCCGTTGTAGCTATTGATTCCGCTAGTAAACGATAATGGAGAAGCAGAAACAGGAAGATGTGTACCAGTTACGCAAGAGGAGTATTTAGATGGAAAGAAGAGTCTGGTATAGCCTATACGATAAAGTATATAAAATGGGGAATCTCCAATCGGCATTTTATCAAGTCCGAAAGAACAAAGGTGCCCCTGGTATCGATAAGGTGACAATCGAGGATTATGAAAGGGATTTGGAGAGCAATCTAGAAGCTCTTCAAAAGAGACTAAAGGAAAAGACATATCGTACGAAGCCAGTTAAAAGGAGATATATTCCAAAAGATAATGGCAAAGTAAGACCGCTAGGTATTCCAACGGTAGAAGACCGAATTGTTCAGGCGGCAGTACGTAATATCATTGAGCCTATCTTCGAAGAAGAATTTCTGCCCTGTAGCTTCGGTTTCCGTCCTGAAATAAGCGCTCATATGGCACTTGACCAAGTGTCCGACTATCTTAATCAGGGATATGTACATGTAGTTGATGCAGATTTACAGTCCTATTTCGACACAATCCCTCATGATAAACTTATCCAAAGAATCCGTAAAAGAATAACTGACGGTTCTATTTTGAGCCTTATTCGACAATTCCTTACAGCAGGAGTTATGGAAGAACAAGTATATCAAGAAACATTGGAGGGGGCACCCCAGGGAGGGGTGTTAAGTCCGCTCCTTTCAAATATCTATCTACATCAACTAGACCTCCTCATGAAAGAAAGAGGACAGCGAATCGTAAGATTCGCAGATGACTTTATCATTCTCTGTAAAAGTCAAAAAGGTGCAGAACGAGTGATGAAAGGTGTCAAAAGATTTTTGGAAGAGGAATTAGGACTTACAGTCCATCCAACAAAATCTAAAGTGGTGGATTCAACAAAGGAAACCTTCACTTTTCTAGGGTATGAATTCTACCGTAACATCCGCAGAGTAGACCCAAAGAAGCTTAAGAAATTTAAGGATAAAGTAAAACTGAAAACAAGAAAGAATCAAACAGTAGATATTCAAATTCTAATTCAGGAAGGACTCAATCCCTTAATCAGGGGATGGGGTAATTACTTTGGAAAAGGAAATGTAAAATCTCTATTTAAAAAACTTGATTCATGGATAAGAAGAAGATTGAGAATGGTTCAGCTAAGAAGCTGGAGGCATGTTAAAAACTTACATCGAGCACTTAGAAAGAAAGGATGGAGAGAAAATAGTCTGCAGGGGATAAGGATGTTTGCCTGGAGAAGTTCAAAGAGCCCCATGGTTCATGGAGCCCTGGATAATGAATTCTTTTCAAACCTTGGATTAGTCAGTCTTGAATCTAGATTTACAACTGTTGTCCCCAAAGGGGATTAGTGGGAAGAGCCGTATGCGAAGATCCGCACGTACGAGCTCTGTGAGAGGGGTGGTCAGAAATGGCTACCCCTACTCGATTTTGTGATTTCGTATCCGATAGGGAGTTATGATACAATTTTTCATATCGAAAAACATAAAGGAAGTAACCAATGACAAAAACAATACCCGTTCAAAAAAATGATTATCTAGAAGTTGTATTTGAAGACTTAACCCATGACGGTGCAGGAGTAGCGAAAGTAGATGGCTATCCGTTATTCGTTAAAAATGCGCTACCTGGTGAAAAAGCAAAAATAAAGGTAATTAAGGTCAATAAGGGATATGGATTCGGCCGATTAGAAGAAATCCTTGAACAAAGCCCATACCGTGTAGATGCACCTTGCCCAATTTACAAGGAGTGTGGAGGCTGTCAACTGCAGCATTTGAGTTATGAAGGACAGCTGTTAGCAAAGGAAAAACAAGTAAGAGATGTGCTTACCCGCATTGGCAAGCTAGAAAATGTAAAGGTTCATCCGGTAATAGGCATGAGTGAGCCTTGGAGATACCGAAATAAAGCTCAAGTTCCTGTGGGTGAGCGTGAAGCTGGCTTGATTGCCGGTTTTTATCAGCAGCGAAGCCATGAAATCATCGATATGGAAGCTTGTATGATTCAGCAGGAAAAAAATGATGAGGTCGTACAGGCAGTAAAGAGAATCTGTACGAAATACGGAGTCACCGCCTATAACGAGCAGCGCCATAAAGGATCGTTAAGACATATCATGGCTCGTCATGGACAAGTTACGAAGGAAGTCATGGTCGTTCTTGTCACACGTACACCTGATCTTCCAAACAAGGAGAAAATCGTTAAGGAAATCGTGGAGGCAGTTGAAGGGGTCAAATCGATCATCCAGAACGTTAACTCGAAGAAAACCAATGTCATCCTTGGCGACGAGACTCGTGTGTTATGGGGAGAAGAGGTTATCTATGACTTAATCGGAAACGTCAAATTTGCGATTAGCTCCAGATCGTTTTACCAAGTGAATCCAGCGCAAACGAAGGTGCTTTATGACCAGGCACTTTCTTACGCAGAATTGACTGGTGAGGAAACGGTGATCGATGCTTATTGTGGAATTGGAACGATTTCGCTGTTTCTAGCGCAAAAGGCGAAGAAGGTGTACGGAGTTGAGATTGTCCCAGAGGCCATTGCGGATGCGAACCGGAATGCAGAGTTAAATGTGATTGATAATGTAGAGTTTGCGGTAGGTGAGGCAGAGGTGGTGATCCCTAATTGGTACAAAAAGGGGATTGTTGCCGATGTTCTTGTTGTGGATCCACCACGTAAAGGCTGCGATGATGCATTGCTGCAAACGATTATTGAGATGAAGCCGAAGAAGGTTGTGTATGTGTCTTGTAATCCGGCTACGTTGGCGCGGGATTTGCGTGTGCTTGAGGATGGTGGGTATCGCACGGTTGAGGTTCAGCCTGTTGATATGTTTCCGCATACGACGCACGTCGAGTGCGTGGCGTTGATAGAGTTAAAATAGCTTAGTATCAATAGGTTTAGCGATTTCCAACAATATATGAAGTGTATTTTATGTTCCCTCGGACTAATGGTTCGGGGGATTTTTTGACCCCCGGGGTCTTACTTTTTCGCGTAACTAGGTAGTGTTTTAAGGTTTCCGTAGTTTTGCGTGAAGGATTTTTGTAGGATATTGTTTGTTTAATCAAAGTCAACAGGTTAGAAGGTTTGCTATAATTATGACAACTTTATGGATTGGAAAATATATATCAATAACAAATGAAGGGAGGCAATGTAATGATTAAAAAGAAATTTATAAGATTAGTTAGAAATGGAAAACAATTGTTAAGAATAAAAGTAAAGGAAACTCCATTACGATATAATACAAGTAAAGGTGAAGTTGATATATTAATAGATTCTGCAGCTAAAAACAAATGCTTTGATGTAGCCTGTTTACAAACTGAAAAAGGCAGGGTCTTTTGTGGAAAACCTATAAATTCAGCCTCGTGGCATGGTTATTATGATGAACGAGAGAATCCTATCAAGCTTCCTGTTATTCACTTTAAGCATAATCATGATAAGATTTATAGCTCTAGACATAGGGGAGTTGTTCAACAAGAGAATATTTTCCTATTTCCTATCTGTAGTGTTTATTTACCTTCTCAATTTGATACTTCAGACTTAACAGAGGTTCAGGAGAGAGAGGAAGACATTATTATTGAAATGGACGATAGGAGCAATGTACGAGTTGATTTTTTTATATTACCTAAGGGGGTAACAGTTGATGAATTTGTATCAAATATAAGCCTTTCGGTTACCTATTTTATGAGTGACATAACAATTTTTAATAAAAGTCTTCGAGGAGAATTTAGACCGCTTCCTGTAAAGAGGAATGAGGATATAGAGTTCCTGAGTATGCAAGTAGGCGAGTGGGATATGCTTGTACGTATAATGTATACAGAAAAAACCTATGAACCTGACCTTTGTGGTAGATACAGTTTGCTTTTTCATGATCCGAATGAAACGATAGATATGTTATTAGATAGGACAATCGGCTTTCCAAATGAAGATGGATCTGTTGAATATGTTTCTATGAAGGAACGGTATTCAAGTGAAATAAATAAATTGAAATTGTAGCATTACCTGTTATGTTTATGGGTAATAATTGCAAAGGATATAGTCAAAATGGAGGGAGAAAAACTGTGGTTGAAAAATTAATGTTAAATTCTTTAGACATTACTTCGGATAAAATTAATCAGTTAAAAAAAATTATGCCCGAAGTATTTACTGACGGGAAAATTGATTTTCAAAAGTTTCAACAGATTTTGGGAAAACAAATTGAAACTGATCAAGAACGATATGGATTATCATGGGCAGGGAAAAATGAAGCAATAAAAAACATTCAGACTCAAAGCACAGGAACATTAAGGCCGATCCTTGATGAATCAATTAACTTTGATAAAACATCCAATATATTAGTTGAAGGCGATAATTTAGAAGTGTTAAAGCTCCTTCAAAGAAGTTATTATGGAAAAGTTAAAATGATTTATATCGATCCCCCATATAATACAGGCAATGAATTTATATATCCTGATAATTATAGGGAGGGTCTGGTTGACTATTTGAAGTATACAGGTCAGATAGATGAAATGGGCATTAAGCAGTCTACAAATTCTGAAACAAGTGGAAGATATCATTCGAAGTGGTTAAGTATGATGTATCCACGTTTATTCCTTGCTAGAAATCTTTTAAAAGAAGATGGACTGATATTTGTTAGTATAGATGATCATGAGTATGATAATTTGAAAAAAATATTAGATGAAATTTTTGGTGAAGAGTCTTACCTTGGTACATTAATATGGAAGAGGAGACAAAATGTGGATAGTCGTTCTAAAAACGGTATTTCCCAAGACCATGAGTACATAGTTTGTTATGGTAGAAGCATAAGCTCAAAATTACGTGGGAAGGACAAAGATTTAGATAAATATTCAAACCCTGATAATGATCCTAGGGGGCTTTGGATGAGTGATAATATGGTCGGCTTAGCAACCAAGGAGCAACGTCCAAATCTACATTATGATTTAACAGACCCAATAACTAATATTACTTATTCTTGCCCACCTACTGGTTGGCGTTATGAACCAAAAAGGATGAAAATATTAATTGAAAATGGTGAAGTTATTTTTCCTAAGAATCCAGATGGACGCCCTCGTCGAAAGAAATTCTTGAAGGATTTAGAAAGTAACTATACTGGTTTTTCAACAATATTAGATACGGTATTCAATACACAAGGTACTCGTGAAGTTAGGCAAATCTTTAATGAACAAGAAGTATTTGATTTTCCGAAGCCAGTAGGTTTTATACAAGAGTTGTTAAGGCAAGGATTAGGTGAAGAAGATAGGCAAATAGTTTTAGACTTTTTTGCTGGTTCTGGTAGTACAGCGCATGCATTAATGAATTTAAATGCTAGTGAAAATAAAGAGCATCAATATATTCTAGTTCAATTACCTGAGCAAACTCCTGAAAAGTCAGCCGCTAGAAGTTTTGGATTTAGTAAAATGTCTGACATTACAAAAGAACGTGTTCGCAGAGTAATTTATAAGTTTCAACAAGAGGAGCAAGAGGGATTACAGTTTGATAACGAACATAAAGTTGGTTTAGGGTTTAAAGTGTTCAAATTAGATTCTAGTAATTTTAAAGTTTGGGATGGTTCAAAAGTGGCAGCTCAGCCAGACCAGATTGAAGAACAGCTAGATTTATTCGTGGAAAATGTAAAAGATGGACGCTCTGAACTGGATATTTTATATGAAATTGTGTTGAAATCTGGTTTTAACCTTACAACAAAAATAGAAGAAGTTGAGCTTGCAGGAGAAAGAGTGTATTCTGTTGCAGAAAAATCATTATTTGTTTGTTTACTTGACAGAATGAATAAGAATCTTATTCAGGCAATGGTTGAAGAAGAGCCGGAACAGGTAGTTTGTTTAGATATGGCTTTTCATGAACAAGATGAATTAAAAACAAATACAGTTCTTGAGATGAAGTCAAGAACTATCAAGTTTAGAACGGTCTAGGGGGCATATAATTGAAAATTCAGTTTGAGGCTAACCAGGATTATCAATTGGATGCAATAAAATCAGTTGTAGAGGTTTTTAATGGACAACCCTTGGCTAAAGGGCAATATGAGGTTGATTTAACAGGCATGGTAGGTGGATTTTTATCAGAACTGGGAACGGGAAATCAACTGTTATTAGAGGATTGGCAGATATTAAAAAATGTCCAAGCAATTCAAGAAGAAAATAAAATTTCACCCATTGATGAACTAAAAGGAATGCACTTTTCAATTGATATGGAAACAGGGACAGGAAAAACCTATGTTTACTTACGAACGATTCATGAGCTCCATCAAAAATATGGATTTACTAAATTTATTATCGTTGTTCCCAGTGTCGCTATTCGTGAAGGGGTTCTGAAAAATTTAGAAATTACACAAGATCATTTCCAGACGATATTTGGAAAGCAGCCCCTTGACTATTGGGTTTACGATTCAAGTCGAGTTTCATTGTTACGCCAGTTTGCTAGCTCCAAGGAATTACAAATTATGGTCATTAATATTGATGCTTTTAATAAAAAGGATAACAATATCATTCATAAGGAAAACGACAAACTCTCAGGGAGAAAACCGATTGAATTTATTCAGGCTACTAATCCTATTCTTATTATTGACGAACCACAAAACATGGAAAGTAAACAAGCAAAGGATGCTATTCAATCGCTAAATCCTTTGTGTACATTACGTTATTCAGCTACTCACAGGAAACTATATAACCAACTATATCGTTTAGGACCAGTACAAGCTTATGATATGAAGTTGGTAAAGAAGATAGAAGTTGATTCTGTTTTAGATGATCCAGATTTTAATCAGCCCTTTATTGCTGTAGAATCTATTAAAGCAACAAAAACAAAAATTACAGCTAAGGTAAAAATGGATATACAGGAAAAAAACGGACCGAAACGAAAAAGCATATCGATAAGTAAGAATGGTACAGATTTATATGAAATCTCTAATGAGAGAACTATGTATAAAGGTTTTGTAGTAGATTATATCGATGCAGGCAGCGGATATATTGCTTTTACAAATGGTGTTAGCCTAAATGAGGGACAAACTATTGGTGGACAAACAGATGAATTAATGAAGGTTCAAATTTATGAAACGGTAAAGGAACATCTTGAGAAAGAGTTAAGAATTAGACAAAAGCGTCCAGAAGGCCGTCGATTAAAAGTACTATCCCTATTTTTTATTGATAAAGTTTCGAATTATACTGAAGACGACGGGAAAATACGTCTGTGGTTTATTGATGCGTATGAGGAGTTATCTTTTAAGCCACGTTACAAAGACCTCAATCTTCCAACGGTGGAAAAGGTCCATAATGGATATTTTGCAACTGATACAAAAGGTAAAGCAAAAGATACAAGAGGTAATACGAAAGCAGACGATGAGGCATACCAATTAATTATGAAAGATAAGGAGAGGTTATTGTCACTGGAAGAACCGCTTCGTTTTATCTTTAGCCACTCTGCTTTACGTGAGGGTTGGGATAACCCTAATGTGTTTCAAATCTGTACCCTCAATGAAACGAAGTCTGAACTAAAAAAGAGACAGGAAATAGGGAGAGGTCTGCGTCTTCCTGTAGATGAGACAGGTAATAGAATATTTGATGATCATATAAATCGCTTAACCATAATTGCTAATGAGAATTACGAAGATTTTGCTACTTCTCTTCAAACTGAAATTGAAGAAGAAACTGGCGAGGTGTTTAACAAAGAGAGAATAAACAACAAGCGAGAGCGTAAGAAAGTGAACCTTATTCCTAAATGGCGTGATCACACAGAATTTGTTGAGCTATGGGAAAGAATTAAGTATAAGACTCGATACTCCGTACATTATGATTCAAATGATCTAATTGTAAGGGCTGCTACTGCAATACGACAAATGCCCAAGGTGGAAAAAACAAAAATTTATACACGGAAGGCAAGCTTTGGAATTACGAAGGATGGTATCTCTAATAAAATGCTTGCTATTAACGAAGCTAGTATAGATTATAAAATTACTAACATCCCTGATATTCTTTCTTATATTCAAAAGGAGACTGAACTAACACGTAAGACAATAGCTGTTATTCTCAAGAAATCCAACCGTCTCGCGGATATCTGGCAAAATCCACAACAATTTTTGGACCAGGTAACTAAAGCTATTCGTATAACCATGCAAAAGATGATGGTTGAAGGAATAAAGTATGAAAAAATATCTGGTGACGAATATGAAATGAGATTATTCGAGGAAAATGAAATAGAAGGCTACATTAGTAGAATGGTTAGCGTAGAAGGATCTATATATGATGCTCTTGAGTATGATTCTGAAGTGGAGAAAAAGTTTGCAGAAGAATTAGATCAACGTGAAGATATTAAGTTTTTCCTTAAACTCCCTCGCTGGTTTACTGTTGATACACCACTTGGAAAATACAATCCAGATTGGGCGATTGTTAGACAAAGAGTAGGAGAAGAAGCTAAACTCTATTTAGTTGCCGAAACAAAATCAACACTTGATGAGACAAAACTTCGTGAAAGTGAAAATGATAAGATAGAGTGTGGGAAGGCGCACTTCAATGTACTAGAAGAAGTTACTTTTAAGAAAGTGACGGCTGCGGAGCAAGTCTAAACTAGTTATTCAGAGAAGGAGGCCCTGAGCTTCCTTTTTATTTTACTATCAAGAGTGTTAAGAAAGAGGTGATTATAATAAATTTATTCAACATAATTTCAGAAGATTTTTTCAAACCATTAACGAGCAAATATAAAACTACCTATATTGATTGTATCAGGCTCATATACAATACATATAAAACTGAATTGTCGTTTGGCGTTGATAAGGAAGTTATCCTTGCAGAGCTTGAAAGTTATTTTGAAGATCAATCAAGTGAAGATATGATATTTGATGATAATGAAGAGATTGCAAAGGACTCCAGGGCAAAGGCAAACGCAATTTTACGTAATTTAAAGGATAATGGTTGGATAGAATATGAGGTTTCCAATGACTATAGGGTAAAGATAAATTTGTTTGATTATGCTGCTACTATGATTGAATCTTTCAACAAGATATTAAAGAATGAAGAAATGGAATATCAGAGCCTAGTATCTCAAATACATGCCACCCTTTTGAATAAAGAAGCCTATGTGAAGCCCTATGAATATATTATAAAACGTGTAGTAGAAAATACGGAAGAATTAATCACGGGTCTAAAGAAACTAAACACCAATATTAAGAAATATATTGATGCTATTACAAATGAAAAGACGGCTGGGGAAATTGTACAGGATTTCTTTGTTTACCATAAAGATATCGGATCTAAAGCCTATCATCGTATTAAAACGAGTGATAATATATCACATTTTAGAACGTCAATAATTGAGAATCTTTACAACATATTAAATGATAAAAATATTTTTGAGCGTGCAGTACTGGGCTATATGGAAATAGAGCAAGTAGAAGAAAAAGTAGAAGCAGAAGATTTATTGAGAGGAAAGATATTAAATGTTATCTCGGCCTTTAGAAATTATGATGATATTATTTCCGAGATAGACAATAAAAATGCTAAATACATTGGAAGTGCTGTTGCAAGAGCGAAGTTCCTGTTGACTAATACCAATAATGCAGAAGGTAAGATTTCAAAGATACTAGCGTATTTATCTGATGAATTTAATCGTGATGAAACCATAAACCTATATGATGAGGTGGATGACACACTCCTTGATGTGTTTAATATATTCCCACAAGGATTTATCGATAGTGACTCGCTATATGTAGTTCCTATTTCAAGGAAAATGTCTATTCCACAAGAACTTAGCTCTACGCTTGGGATTTCGGAAGATGAGCGAGAACGCCGGAAACTTGCTTTACATGAAAAAAATAAGAATAGATTTTCTAGAAAAAATATTAATACATATATTGAAGAATTATTAAGGGATAAACAAGCTGTCCTGGCTTCTACGCTTCCTTTAGATACTAAGAGAGATTTAATAAGGATAATTTTTATAAGTCTCTATGGAAAAGACAAAAAATCTATGTATAAAACAACCCAAACTAATGAGGTTATTACGGTTAATGATTTTCGATTCTCAGATTTTGTGATTGAGAGGTGTGAATAGTAAGAATGGAAATATTAAAAGAAAGTGTCATACAAAAAGAAAAATTTAGAACGACTGCTAATAAACTTCTCAATCATTGCTTTATCCTTAAGAAAAAAGACGATACACGGAATGATTATATTTTTATTGTCCAGAATAGAGAGCTTTTCATAGAATACTTCGATTTACTAGGTTATAAAATTGAAATTAATGAGATGCAAGGCGTTGTTGCCCTTACTAATGTTGCTGGCACTGGGAGGATAAGGCTAAGGAAAATTGAAAGCATTATTTTACTAATCTTGAGGCTATTGTATATCGAAAAACGGAAGGAATTAACTCTGAATGAGGAAGTAATCGTTTTATCAGATGAAATACACGAAAAGTATAATATGCTCAAAATTGAGGCCAAAACAAACATAGATAAAACCGTGTTTAGAGATACAATTAGACTGTTTAAGAGATTTAATATCGTTTCAAATCTTGACAGTGATGTTACGATGTCTGATGCAAGAATAAAAATTTATCCGTCCGTATTATTTGCTGTGCCCAATGATAATTTAACTCTTCTTTACGATGCTATAAATGAAAAACTAAATAAATATATGAATGGAGGTGAGCAGAATGATGATGAAGAAACTATGCAGGATTAGGTTAATTAACTGGCATTACTTTGTTAATGAAACCATTAGTGTCAATGGCTCATTTTTAGTCAGTGGTGAAAATACGGCAGGAAAATCAACAATTTTAGATGCAATTCAATTAGTTTTAACTACGAATACACGTAAGTTCAATACAGCTGCAAATGAGAAAAGCAGTCGTGATTTAAAGGGCTATGTCCGTTGTAAAACAGGAATTGAAGGTAGTAACTATGTCAGAAGTGGCAGCGTAATTACATATGTTGCACTGGAATTCTATGAGGAAAAAACAAGTAAATATTTTACTCTTGGAGTTAAAATAGATTCACCAGATGAAGAAAGTAAACTTACAACAAAATGGTTTAGAGAAGAAAGTAAACTTGAGGAATTATCTTTCTTGACCGGCGGAAGGCCATCTACGACAGAGGAATTTAGAAAAAATGATAAAAAGGTGCAGCTCATTTCACAGATTTCTGAAGCTAAAGCAAGGTTTGGGCAAAGGCTAGGTAATTTGGAGCCTCGATTCTTTGATATGATACCTAAATCCTTAGCATTTAAACCTATGGATAATGTTAAAGATTTTATTAATAAATTCATACTCCCAGAAAAAACAATAGAAGTTGAAACTTTGAGAAATAATATAGCTGCTTTAAAAGAGCTAGAAGATTTGATGGATTCAACTAAGGAAAAGATATCAGAGCTTGAGACGATTTTATCAAAAAATGAAGACATTGTTTCAAAAGATCGAGAGATAAAGACCAATGAAATTTTAATAAAAAAAGCTGAGATTGAAGCAAAAAAGCAAGAATGTGAAGAACTGATACAAAACAATTACGTCTTAGGGCAAAAGCTTATTAATCAGCAGAATATAGAAAAAACTCAAAAAGTAAGTCTTGAAAATGAGAGAGATAGACTTGCTAGTCTACAAGGTGCACTCTCAAACAATGAAACAACACTACTTATTAAAGATATAAAACATAGAATTGAAATACTGAAGAAGGATAAGGAAAAAGAGGTAATAGAAGTTAATAAACTTAAAGCCATGTTAAACAAAGTCGTTGATGCATTGAGCTTATTGCATCAACATGAAGTGTTTATCATGACAAAAGAAGAACTATTAAGTTTAGAGACGGTAAATACAGAAACTGAAAAGAAAGCGGAAATGATCTATAAATTAGAAAAAGAACTTAAGAAATTATTTGAAGAGTATAGCTCTGAACACTATAGAATCAAGGATTTACTTGAAAGATATAAACTTCAAAGGCTTGATTTAGAAAATGAAATTAGAAATCTTAAAAATAAGAAATTAACATACCCACCGAATACAATGAAATTGAAAACAGCGATTGAAAAGGAATTTTTAAATCAGGGAATACGAAGTGAAGTGAGAATCTTCTCAGACTTGCTCGAGATTACAGATAGTAAGTGGCAAAATGCAGTAGAGGGGTACCTTAATAGTCAGAGATTTTACATTATTGTTGAGCCACAACATTATCGAGTGGCGTTAACGGTTTACAATAATATTAAAAAGGAAGTCCATACAGTGGGACTTGTTAATACTGGAAAGCTTGATACTAATGCAGTGGCTGACAAAGATTCACTTGCATATGTTCTAAAAAGTGATAATCGTTATGCAAAAGCATACGCTACCTACTTACTTAATCGTGTTTTCCGTTGTGACTATATAGAAAACCTAAAAAACTATAAAGTTGCAATAACATCTGATTGTATGCTTTATCAAAATTTTGCAGTTCGTAAAATCGCTGAGAGTGTCTATCATACTCCTTATATAGGAGCACACGCATATGAAATTCAGCTTAAAAATAAAGAAGCTGAGCTAGAAATTTTAAAAGAGGATATAAAAAAAGCAGAAAGTAAACTCGTTGATGATAAAGAAATAATAGAAAAAATAAACCTATGTAAAATGGATGTCCTAAAAGAAAACATGGATGCCCCTAAACGTTTGGCAGATAATATTGACTTGATCAACGGGGAGTTATTCGAGCTAAAAAAAGCACAAGCTAATCCAGGGTATATTGAGATACAAATGCAGATTGACGAATGTAAACAAGCGGTAGATAAAAAACAAATTCAATATAATACCCTTTTTGAAACAATTGGTAAGCTTAAAAATACCATAGAATCAAATGAGGAAAATATAGAAAGCAAGGGAAGCCTAATTTCTGCATTAGAAAATAATTTCAATGACCTATGTAATATTGACACAGAAATTACTATACAAGGGATTAATAAGTTTAATGAGCAAGTAAAAATCAAATCTCCAGCAACTATTGTTCATAATTTTTCACCACTTAAAGTTGGATTGGAAAATAAAAAAGAGGAGTATTGTACCGAGCTGATTAAGCTCCAAAGCAGCTACTGTAGTAAATATGACTGTGATCTCGGTACTGGGTATGACCAAATCAATGAATATATTCAGGAACATCATAAGTTGGTAGCATCAGATATTATAAAATACGAAGAGGATTTAAAAAGAGCTAAAGAGAATTGTGAGTTAGAATTCAGGGAATCATTTTTGGCGAGATTGAAAGAAAACATCGAGAATGCAAGATTAGAATTTAAAAACCTCAATTCAGCACTTAAAGATATATATTATGGTGAGGATCGTTATAAATTTGAAATAACCTACAATAAAAAGAAGGAAAGCATTTATCATATGATTACTTCAAAAGATAATAATGAAGGATATACTATATGGTCCAATTCCTTTGAAGAAGAATATAAGGAAGAAATGGAAGATTTATTTGCTAAATTAACTGCATATGACGATAAGGGAGAGAAAGTTCTAGCAGAGTACACGGATTATCGTAGTTATTTAGACTATGATATTGTAATTGAGAAAAAAGATGGAACGGTTCAACGTTTTTCTAAAATCTATGGAGAAAAGAGCGGTGGGGAAACCCAAACCCCATACTATGTTGCAATAGCGGCATCTTTTGTTCAGCTATATAAGCTTGGCGATACGATTAGAATTATCATGTTGGATGAAGCCTTTGACAAGATGGATGACAACCGAATCAGTGCTATGATGGACTTTTTTAACAGTCAAAATTTCCAAATTATATTAGCGACTCCACCTGCAAAGTTAGAAGTAATTGGTGAAAAGGTAGATACTATTTTAATGGCAATGAGAGAAGGGAGTACATCTATAATTGAGGAGTATGACCTATGATAAGCAAGTATGAAAAGGAAATTATTAATAAGTTATTGGATAAGTATGAGAAAAGCAAAAGTTTTGTCGGGGAAAATAAAGTGAATCAAAGATTTAATGTGAAAATTTCTTCGGTATTTCCCAGATACACTGATCACTCAAATTATGAGATATTTCAGGCTGTAAATGAAGCCGTTGATACTTTGGTGAGAGCATCTTTTATCATTGCAAAGGCAAATTCTGCCCATGTGTACAGTAATGTCATTTTGAATGTTGCTAAACTAGAAGATATATATAAATATATTGGTCGAAAACCTAAGAAGGACATCAATAGTTCAGTATTGAATCTAATGGAAATCTACAAAAACAAAAATCAAATACTAAATAAATATTGTGAAACACAATATGAGAGAATCCATTCTAATAAAACGATACAGTTTTTTAATAATGATTTAGAGGAATTAGAGAATATTTTAATAGCCGTTGATGAGTTATTGAAAGTTGACACTGAAACCTTTTCCAGAGATTTTTCAGTAAAAGTTTTTAAAGATTCAAAGGTCTTTGAGCGAATTGCAGGTAAAGTAGTAAATCTTATATACGAATTCGGTGTTTTTCCGGAAAAGGATCGAATTTTAGGTGATCTAAATATTGTAAAAAACCCCACTTATGTAAATTTTAAAGGCCCCGGGAGTATAACTATAAATGACCAGAAGATTGACTTAACAAGCCTGAGTAGCGACATTGCTATCTCATCAAAAATGCTTTCTGATATTGAATGCATTGAAGTGACAGGAAAAGCTGTCATAACCATTGAAAACTTAACCAGCTTTCATACATTCAGCGATAAAGATATGCTTGCTATTTATCTTGGTGGCTACCATAACAGAGTGAGACGAGAAATTATTAAAAAAATACATCAACAAAATTCTCAGATAGCTTTTTATCATTTTGGCGATATTGATGCTGGTGGATTCTATATATTGGAGCATTTAAAGAGGCAAACAGGCGTAGATTTCATACCATTTAAAATGGATATAGAAACCTTAGAAGCACACAAAAAGTATACCAAAAGATTAACAGAAAATGATAAAAAAAGACTTACGAAGCTAGTTGATAGCCAATATCATAAGGTAATTAACTATATGCTTGAAAACAATTGCAAGTTAGAACAAGAAGCTGTAAATGTTGAATGATTTTTTGTTATTGCTAATAAAAAATTTATGACCACCTATGACCACCCTAGTGTAGAGACCCATGTATATTTGATGTCCAGAAAAAGAAGAATGAGAAGCGTTGATGATGAATTATTTGACTTTTTTCTAATAACTTTTCCTTATATAAACTTCTTTTATCCACACACTTATTCACATAATGTGCAAATGCAAAGGAGCTATTGTTATTCAAAGCTGTAATACATATAATTTCCTGTATAATATAACATATAATTAATATCCGATATTAGTGCAGGGGGAAAATTAATGGATATCAAGGACGTAATAGCAAGAGGTGAAAATAAAGTAGTTGAGTTTAAAAGTTGGGTAAAGATTCCGAATAAGAAAGAGCTTATGGAAATCTTAACGAACGAGACTGTAGGCTTTTCTAATGCTGAGGGTGGCATAATTCTAGTAGGTGTGGAAGATAACGGTGAAATAACTGGCTGCCAAGATTATGATGAACAGAGCATCATAGAGAGTATATATGACCGTACAGTGCCAAAAGTTTTTACAGATATAGAGAACATTACTATTGATGGAAAAGAAATATTAAAAATTATAGTTCCTAAAGCCCCTGAAACTGTAGCGACATCTCGAGGAACAGTGTATAAGCGATTAGGAAAAAATACAAAACCTTTTTATCCTGGAGAGTATCAATCCAATATAATTCAGGGGTTTAAAGGAGATTTCTCTGCTAAGATTTTAAAAGATACTTCTGAATTTGATATAGATTTTCATGAAGTAGAAAGTTTAAAATTGAAAATAAAATCTCGAGATAAAGATTCAACTCTGTATCAAGAGGATGATTTATCTTTTTTAAGGGATTTAAGGCTAATTGAAGATAATAGCGACGGTGTGAGGTTAACTATTGCAGGATTGCTATTTGTTGGTAAAAAGGAATCGATAGTGAGGCATCTACCACAAGCTGAGATAATATTACTTACATATAATAATGATGGCCAAACCGAATATAACAAGCGGTTAGAGCTAAAAGTTCCATTAATTTCAGCAGTTGACAGAATACAGCAAATATTTGAAGATAGAAATTCAATACAGAATATTCAAATGGGACTGTTTAAATTAGAAGTATATGATTATCCCACAAATGTATTTCAAGAAGCTTTGTTAAATGCCATTGCACACAGGGATTACGAGAGTACATCGTCAATAATTATTAAGTATTATCCAAGTGAAATAATAATTGAAAATCCTGGTTCGTTTCCACTAGGAATTGACAGTAATAATATTATAACTCATCCATCTGCACCTAGAAATAAATTAATTGCCGAAACGCTTCAAAGATTAAAATATGTTCAAAGATCTGGACAAGGCGTAGATATTATATTTAAGGATATGCTGTCATTGGGAAAATCCGCTCCAGAATATAAACTTTATACAGAAGCCGTTAGTTTGACTTTAAGAAGCAGTTTAGAGGATATAGAATTTCTAAGATTTATTAATAAAGAAACAGAAGAAAATGGTGATTTTTCCGTTTCTGAAATTTGTATACTTAAGTATGTAAAAATGAATAAAATAATTAGTTTAAGTAAAGCTGCTGAGGTAGCTCAAATAACAACACAGTCTGCCACCAACGTACTAAATGTCCTTTGTAAAAAGAAAAATATTCTTCAAAGGGAAAATAGAAATAGGTATATGTTTACACACAGGGTTTATGAATCATTCGATGATAACATTGAATATACTAAAGATAAAGATTTTGATGAAATTCAAGCTAAGACAATGATTATTGATTATTTGTCTAAGAATACATTTATGACTAGGGCGGATGTTGAGAGGCTATGTGGCTTTTCTTCTACAAGTAGTAAACGTATTTTAAAAAAATTAAGGGAAGACGGGACGTTAATTTTAGAAGGGAAATCTAGATCCAGTATATATAAGTTAAAATAAAGATAAGAACATCTTATTCATAGACGTGTGACCGGTCCGAAAGAAGATTTTTATATCCAATTAGTGGACCGAAAAGCGGACTGTAAATTCGGTATTTGGTCCGAAAGTGGACCGCAAAATCGGTATTTGGTCCGAAAAGTGATCTGAAAAGTTGATATTTGGGCCAAAAAGCGGACCATAAAGTCAATGAGTGGACCGCAAATTGGACCGCAAAATTGACGTGTGGCCCGAAAGTGGACCAAAATATTAATTTATGAATCGCAAATCATATCTAGAAAAAAGCATCAGCACATTATTATGAAATGATGCTTTTTTTCGTTTTGTTACTTATCGATTTTCCTAGAGTTTTGCATTAAATCGTATATTTTAAAGTTAAGGAATGATTTCAAATTATTACTAAGGTCTTCTACATCTGATTCAGATATTTCAAAAGTCCCTTCTTTTCCTACTAAGACAACACAGCCATTTTCTTCGTCATAAACTATTTCATAGCCTAATAAACGTAGTTGCATTTCTAGAAAATAATCAAAGCTTTGTTTGGCTTCTGCAGTTTCTTCCCAATCCATTAAGAAGGAAGGAGTAACTCTTAAGGCGTCAGATAAAGCTTTAATTTTGTCTTTTCTAATGTTTTTAATTTCTCCACTTTCATATCTCTGTATCGTAGGTGCACTTACTCCCACCGCTTTAGCAACATCTTCAAGTGTTAAACCCAGTTCCAGTCTCCTGTTTCTAACTTTATCTTTAAACTCCATTTTTTCACCTTCTTATAAGATTGATTTAAATATACTAGAAATTTTGCGTATATGCAATTAGATCGTCTGTTTTGACATAAAATATTGCGTTTAAGTATTGACAGCTACAAAAAGACATATTAGGATAAAATTACGTAAACGCAAAAAAGGAGGTGAAAAGGAATGTTTGATAAGAAAAAATTCAAGGCACAAGTGATTATGTCAGGAAAAACTATGCAACAAGTAGCTGATTTGTTAGAGATCAATCAAGCTACTCTATATCGTAAAGTCAATGGGAGTAGTGATTTTTACAGAGGAGAAATACAATTGCTTTGTGACTATTTAAATATAGAGGATCCTAGTGAAATTTTTTTTACTCCAAAAATTACGCAAACGCAAAACAGGTGACTAGTTTTAAACGAAAACGTAATTTACTGAACGAATTGGAAATGTCAATTTACTGCGAAAATGAAAGAGCTAATACACTAAAAAATACTGGAGGATTTGAAATGAATGAAACATTAATATCACTAACCGAGAAATATGGGACAGAAGTTATTATCGCAAGAATTCTAGAGCAATTGAAATTGCTAGCACATAGTGAAGATAAAGAGGTAGTACAAGCTGTGAAAGAGCTTATCACAAGTGCTGGTTGTGACACAGAGTATATCTATACACTTTGTGAATATACGAATTTAGCAACTTTTGTTTCAGATAATATTCAGGTTACCGATTCATCTTGGAAGAACAAAAACGATATTTAACAAAACTGAGGATGGGACTAACAAAAAGGGTTTCATACTGTTTTTCCCCTACGGTTAGTCCAATCTTAACTACTAAAAAAGGAGGACGTCATGAACTTCATCATTTCAACGGGCAATAGCCGTAAAGATAAGTTTTGGAAAAAAAAGCTAGTGTCATGGGAAGAGTTTACAGAAAAACTTTCCCGAACTATCGTTACGAATGAGACACAGGCAGAGTACCGCAAGATGAAAAAGTACCAACAGGATAATGTGAAGGACGTCGGGGGTTTTGTTGCTGGAGAGCTTAAAGATAATAGGCGTAGAAAAGAAAATGTCTTATCTCGCTCTATGCTCACATTGGATATGGATTACGCAGATCATACGGAGTCGATAGCCACCAATATTGAAATGCTCTATGACTATGCATGCTGTATCTACTCTACTCATAAGCATTGTCCAGAAAAACCTAGACTCAGGCTTATCATCCCATTGTCACGAACTGTTTCACCAGATGAGTACCAAGCCCTTAGCAGAATGATTGCAAAGGAAATAGGTATGGAACTGTTTGATGATACTACCTATGAACCGAATCGCCTTATGTATTGGCCGAGCACTTCATCAGACGGGGAGTACTTTTTTAAAAAGATTGATGGTTCATTTCTAGACCCAGACACTATTTTACAACTTTATAAGGATTGGAAGGATACTTCTACTTGGCCTGTTTCTTCAAGACAAACGACGGTTATTGAAAAGAAAATAAAAAAACAAGAAGATCCTATAACCAAGAGTGGAATGGTTGGAGCTTTTTGTAGAAGTTATAGCATTACAGCGTCAATTGAAACCTTTCTATCAGATGTTTATGCACCAAGTGTAATGGAGGGGCGATTTGATTATATACCAGCAGATTCATCAGCGGGTGTCATGATCTATGATGACAAATATGCTTATTCACATCATGCTACAGACCCTGCTTGTGGGAAATTGCTAAACGCTTTCGACTTGGTGCGAATCCATAAGTTTTCTGAGCTAGATGAAATGACAAAAGAAGGGGCGCCGCCTACCAGTCTTCCTTCCTATAAAGCAATGTTGCAAATTTGTTCAGAAGATGAGCAAGTACGAAAGCAACTAGCATTTGAACGGATAGAACAGGCAAAGGAAGAGTTTGATGATGAAAATTGGGAGTTAAAGCTTGATGTTAATAAGAATGGTAGTGTCAAAGATACACTGAGTAATATAACGGAAATCCTTCGTCATGATGAGCTTTTTATACCGATTGCTTATAATCAGTTGTCTCATCGATTGGATATTAACGGTGAACCACCTTGGAAACAGGTAAAGCCTGGCTGGAATGATGCAGATTTATCGAATGCGAAGGTGCTGTTGGATAAGAAGTATGGGATCTATTCACCATCAAAGTTTAAGGATGCCCTTTTAACAACTGCATCTGAAAGAGCTTTTCATCCAATAAAGGACTATTTTAATGGACTACCTGTTTGGGACGGAACTAAAAGAATTGATCGTTTGCTGATTGACTATTTTGGTTCTGAAGAGAACAGCTATACAAAGGAGGTCATGCGAAAAACGTTATGTGCAGCAGTAGCAAGAGTCTACGAACCGGGTATCAAGTACGACAATGTGTTAATTCTTATCGGTGACCAAGGATTAGGTAAATCGACCTTCTTCTCCAAACTTGCGATGGATTGGTTTTCAGATAGTTTGACTTTGTCGGATATGAGGGACAAGGCTTCGGCTGAAAAATTACAAGGCTATTGGATTTTAGAACTTGGCGAACTTGCGGGACTTCGAAAGGTCGATATGGAATTGGTAAAGGCATTTATCACGAGGTTGGATGATAAGTTTAGACATAGCTATGGTGTTTATGTGGAAAGTCACCCAAGGCAGTGCATCATTGTGGGGACGACGAATTCAGAAAAAGGTATTTTAAGAGATGTTACTGGAAATAGGAGATATTGGCCTGTTCACGTTGGGAAAGGAAAAAAGAATATATGGGCAGATTTGAACCAGTCAGAGGTGAATCAGATATGGGCCGAGGCTATTGTTTATTATAAGCAGGGCGAGGAACTGATCCTTAAAGGAGAATCAGCAGAGTTAGCCTATCGATATCAGCAGGAAGCAATGGAAGAAGACGATCGAGAGGGTCTTGTGAAAGAGTATCTAGAAACCTTATTGCCAGAAAACTGGGATGCCATGAAGTTATTTGAAAGACGTAATTACTTGGCTGGGGAAACAGCTTTTGATTCTGGACCACCGCTAGGAACCAAGAAAAGGACAAAAGTATGTTTTCAGGAGATATGGTGTGAATGTTTTGGCAAAGATAAATCGGATTTAAAGCGTAGCGTTTCATTTGAACTTCAAGGGATTTTAGTGAAACTTGGTGGTTGGAAACGATACGATGGAAACAAATCAGGCAAGATGAAGCATCCTATTTATGGTGTGCAGATCACGTATGTGAGAGAAGACCACAAAGAAACTTAGGCAACCGTAAAGGAAACCACTAAAAACCCCCTATTTACAGGGGTTACAGAGATTGTGTTTCCTAAAGTCTTATCTTTTATAAAGAATAGTAAATGATATTTAGAGTATAAGTACTAGCTTAGTAGTATAGGAGAAATCTCCAGTAGAGATAGTTTGCCCCTTTTTAAAAGGACTTAGGCAACTGGCAGAAATGGAAAGAATCATATTTAAAATGAAAGGAGCTGCTGAAATGGAAGAACAATTCGAAACGATAAAACAATCCATCATTGCAAAAGTTTTAAACGAAGACCATGTAAGCTTTATTGAAGTGGAGAGGATTTTTGAAGAGCACTGTTTTGCGTATCAAGGGGATAAGGTGATTCATCATAGCAAGTATCCACATGTTCTGTTTTGGGGTGGTTGGAATAAACAAGCCATCGATATTCTAGCAATTATTCTGGAAGAAAATAAGATATGCCTCCAACCATCTAACTATTTAAACTATTTGATAGATGGTGATATGCCAGAGATTCCTGTTGCAAATATTGCGAAGGATTATAAAACCGATCATTGGATGCCCATGCTTTTAAAATCAGAGAGTTAAGAAAATGAAATGAAAGAACAAAAAATAACTAGAAAGGATGACGTTAATGAATTCAAAGGCTTATTTGTCAAAAGCTATTTGGTTAGATCAGATGATTGAGAACAAACTGGAGCAGCTACAATCTTTAAAGAGCTTGTCCATGAAAGTAACCACCAACTTTACGATGGATAATGTGGGTGGTGGGGGCATTGAGAAAAGTAGAATGGAAAGTACGATTATTAAAGTGCTGGAATTAGAAGATGAAATCAAAGATGATATTGAATGCATGGTTGAAATAAAGATAAACATTATGAAAATGATCAAAAAAATAAGTAGATTAAATGATCAGTTTTTACTGGAGTTGAGGTACCTTTCGGGGAAAAGCTGGGAAGATGTTGCGGCAACTATGGGATATGATAAAAGGACAGTAATAAGGATTCATGGAAAAGCAATTAAAGAAATGGATAATCTTAAAGAGGCCACTAAATGTCATTGAATGCCACTCTAAAAGTATAGTAGTATTAAGTTGCAAAGGTATAGAAGTTTCAAGAATACCATATGTTGTAGCATATGCCTAAGTTATATCGAGTCGATCTTAGGAAACGCAACATTCTTGATAACCCAGCTCCTATTAATCATAGGGGCTTTTTCTATGCCTTTATTCTATTGAATGCCCTTTGTTATTTACATAATGATGACGGTTAAACGGAGTTGAGAGCCATGCCAATGAAACCAAAGAAGCCATGCAAACACAACGGTTGTCCTTTGTTAACGGACGACAAGTACTGTGAGTTTCATGTAAAGCTTCATGTAGATGATAGAGCAAACGCAACCGAGCGTGGTTATGATAACCGATGGAGGAAGGCGAGCAAGCGTTTCTTAAACGCCCACCCTCTTTGTAAACACTGTGAGCAGAAAGGGAAGCTGACTCAAGCAACGGTTGTTGACCACATCAAACCACACCGAGGAGACCAGAGACTGTTCTGGGATGAAAAGAACTGGCAGCCTTTGTGTAAGAGATGTCATGATCGTAAGACAAGAACAGAAGATCAGTATCCAATCTACACTTTTTAATGGACGGGTGGGGGAGGTCAAATCTCTACAACCTTTTATATGGCGACCGCGCGCCCCCTTCACGTGAATTTTCGCGGAATTAAATAAGGGGGGTATACCTCTAAGGTTGGAAAAGATATTAAATCTCAATAGGCGCAAGGGTTAAAACTATTTTTGAATTTGCGACGAGGTTTTAATTAAGAAGTAGTGCAAAAACTGCTCAATCCTTATGGATACTAGGGTTGAAGCAACTTTATTAATTAAATTAAAAATGTTAGTTAAACGCCAGTAATCACTTGAAAAATAGCTGATTAAGGCGTTTTTTTATTGCTATTTTCAATACAGTTAACGCAGAAAGGGGTGTGAGAGATGAACGAAGTAGAAAAACAGACGATTTATGACCTTCGGCTTAAAGGAGTGGGATACAAAGCCATTGCAGCTGTCTTGGGAAAATCCAGAGATAGTATCCGTGGTTTTTGTAAAAGGAATGGACTTGCTGGTAATTCAAAAGTTGTCGCATTAAATGTGAAAGAGCAAATGGACAATCATCTACTCTGCACTTGCTGCGGGAACCCAATCAACCAAAAAGGTCGTGGAAGGACTCGGAAGTTCTGTTCGGATGAATGTCGCCGGAAGTGGTGGAAAGAAAATCCTCAGGCACGTAATAAAAGTGAAACAGCTATTTACCACTATACCTGCCCGCAGTGTGAAAAAGAGTTCAGTTGCTACGGAAACAAGAAAAGAAAGTTCTGCAGTCATGACTGCTATATCAAATCAAGATTTTGGAGTGAAGAAGATGGAGTTTAAAAAACTGCCCATTGATGATTTAATTCCGGCTAGCTATAACCCAAGGAAAAAACTTAAGCCGGGAGACAGTGAGTTTGAAAAAATCAAAAACAGTATTATGCAATTCGGCTATGTTGAGCCTGTAATCGTCAATCAGGATATGACGGTGATTGGTGGACACCAGCGTATTACAGTACTGAAAACCTTAGGATATACAGAAATAGACTGTGTCATCATTGAGATTGATAAGACAAAAGAAAAGGCACTTAATATCGCTCTGAATAAAATCAGCGGCGAATGGAATAAAGAACTATTGGCTGACCTTATCAAGGATCTACAGTCAGCGGACTTTGATATTTCATTTACAGGTTTTGAGCCACCAGAAATTGATCAGTTATTTAGTGATGTTCATGATAAGGACGTCCAAGAAGATGACTTTGATGTGGAGAAGGAATTATCAGAGCCTGCAATTGCAAAGACAGGTGATATATGGCATCTAGGAAGGCATCGGTTAGCTTGTGGAGATAGCACCAAAGAAGAAGTGTATAAGGTGCTGATGGATGGTCAGAAAGCAAATCTAGTCGTGACAGATCCCCCTTATGGCATATCTTATGATGGAAGCCAAGGAACCATTAAAAATGACAATCTTAAGGATAATGAATTCTACCAGTTTTTGTTTAATGCATTTAAGAATATGGAAAACGTCATGACCAATGATGCGTCTATCTATGTTTTTCATGCAGATACGAAAGGACTTATTTTTAGAAGAGCATTTGAAGATGCAGGGTTTCATTTATCAGGCGTTTGTCAGTGGGTGAAACAAACCTTGGTTTTAGGTCGATCCCCGTACCAGTGGAGAAATGAACCTTGTTTATTTGGATGGAAGAAAAGTGGGACCCATAAATGGTATGCAGGAAGAAAAGAGACCACTATTTGGGAGTTCGATAAGCCAGCAAAAAATAATCTCCACAGCACCATGAAACCTGTACAACTAATTGCTTATACCATTCGAAATAGTACATCACCTAATGCTATCGTCGTTGACCCTTTTTCAGGAAGTGCATCGACCCTTATTGCTTGTGAACAACTGGATAGGATTTGCCACGCCATTGAATTAGAAGAGAAATTTGTGGATGTTGGCGTCAAACGATATATCGAACAGGTTGGCTCCGATGAAAATGTATTTGTTGAAAGGGATGGAGTGAAAATTCCATATTCAGAGCTGGCTCAAGAGGTAGAAATTTTAGAATAATGTAGCGATATTGTTGAAGGGGGGAGAAGCGGTTGAAAACGGCCCTTGAAATGAGTAAGGATGTGAAAAGTTTAGAAACTCGTTCATTAAGAGCAAGTAGCAAAAATATGTATCATTTACTTGAAGATGGTACCACCATGGTAGGAACTCTTTCTGGTGGATTTGAATTTACAATTGACTTAGAAGATTTTGAAAAGGTAAGTTCAAAGGCATGGTACCCGAATAAATCAAATGGGACAGAGGGTACCATTTATGTTACTGATTGTAGAGGGCAACAACTTCATCAGTTTCTCCTAACCCCACCTAAAGGCTTTGAAGTGGATCACATTGATTTAAATCCACTGAATAATTGCCGAAGCAATCTAAGGATATGTACCCATCAGCAAAATCAATGTAATCAACCGTTGCAAATAAATAATACCTCTGGTGTAACTGGTGTTAGTTTCTACTCACCAAGAGGAAAGTATCGAGCTAGAATTAAGGTTTCACAGTATGATATTCACTTAGGGTATTTTCATCATTTTATTGAGGCAGTTCAGGCAAGAAATGAAGGGATGAAATTAATGTTTGGAGAGTTTGGAAGGCTTAACGATGCACCAGAAGCCCCTGTATGGATTAAAAAACTAGTATATGAGAAATGCAGTCGCCATTTTGATAAGGCGGCTGTTTCTGTTTTAGAGGATGAAAGTGCTTGAAAAACATCCTTGCAATCTAGTTGCTATCCCTCAACATGTATGGCAATATGCTACTACCTTGAATAGATTGGAGGCGCAGCAATGGAAGAAAACCTTAAGCCTACATGCAAGTTGCTGGGTGAAGATGGGAATATTTTTTCAATCCTTGGGCGGGTCAGTAGAAATTTAAAAGAGCATGGAAAAGACGTACAAGCCAAGGAAGTGAGTGAGCGAGTGATGGGATCCGGCTCATACGATGAGGCCCTTCAAATTATCATGGAATACGTTGAGGTGGAGTGAATCATGAAATGAAAGTATTATTCGGAAGGAAAGTTAGTAATCTAGCGGAGATGAAGGAAATCACAGTAGAAGCTGCTAAACAAGGGCAGCGAGGACAAAGCTACATTGTAACAAAAGAAGTGGAGTTAGAAGATACCGATTTTCATAACTTTGCAAACGACTTCTTCAACGACCAGCCTTGGATCACAAAAGAAGATGGCGGAGTGAATGAGAACAGGGAAGTTTGCTGCATCAGAGTCATTAACAAAGACACGGGTGAAAAGGTACTTGTTAACAGTGAGGGGTACAGTTGGCCAAGATATACAGCGATAGAAATAGATTAGCGGCAGGCATTAGGGGGCCTGTTTTCTTCTATCAAAGTAAATGCGAAATTGTCCAGGATTCACTTGCTATTCCTTGTGTTTAGAGTGATATATGTACTACACCAAAACACAGGAGGTAATGATAATGGACCGAAAAGAAATGGTCAAAAGACTTGGTAAATTTTTAGGAGTAAAACCAAAATATCTCAGCGCTCCCACTTTTGCTTACGAGATTGTTACGGAGGAAGAAACCTACACAATCGACAGGCAGGGAACCATTACGAACTCAGCTGGGGAAGTGAAAACCTATGACGAGATTGTAATCCTGCCAGAATCGAAAGAAGAAAGTGGAAGCACGATTGAGGAACAGTCAGAGGTTCTTGACCTTGATGGGATTGAGGTGACACTTCCGCTAGAGGCTCACACCGGAAACACATTAAGAAATCTAGTAAACATGCTTTATAGCAAACAGCACCTGATCCTGAGAGCATTTGATACAACCGAGCCATTGATGGACGAAACTTTCCCAGAGGATTTAAGTAAAAAGAAAACAAGTACCTTTGAGGATTTTAAAAAGGCACTCAAAGAACTTGGCCTTGAGAGGCTCCCAGGCTTAGCTTTCGATTTTGAAAACGAAACGTTCACTATCAAACTAGCAGCGCAAAACTTAAATTCCGATAAAATTGCAGCCTTTCAAGAACTCACCGCATTCGTCAATCAAAATGCCAAAAAGCAAAAGCGGGCATCGTTCAAACAAGCTCAGGATGACAATCCGAAATATGCATTTAGGACTTGGCTGATAAGGCTTGGGATGAATGGCCCTGAGTACAAAACGACCAGGAAGGTGCTGCTTCAAAACCTTGAAGGAAGCGGAGCCTTTAGAAAGGTAGGTGAGCCAAGTGAATAAAGAAACCTACCAAGCCATGATTCAGGGGCTTAAGGCGACCATCATTGAAAAAGAGGTAGTGCTAGGTGAGGCAGATGCTAAAGGCGGAGTTCTTAACATTCTGGATTTACTAGAGGATCTGGACCAATTTTGGAACAGTGAAGAGAACTTGGATCCGAATGCAAATGCCCTTCAGATATTCATTGAGGAAACAAAAAAGAAGTACAGTTCTGAGGTGAAACGGGATGGATAGATTTTTCTCACAAACACATTGTGATCGCTGTGGCGGTAACCTAAAAAGTGGGCGGATCATGTCCATGTACAATACCAATTGCATTTGTATGTCATGCAAGGATAAGGAATCCAAGCGGACTGACTATGGTGAAGCAGTAAAAGCTGACCATGAAGAAATCAAGAAAGGGAATTACAATTATAAAGGCATTAAGGTCGATAATTAACTTGATAATCCCTGTGTTTAGAGTGATGTATAGACTACCAAAACACAGGGAGGTTGTTTGAATGACCAGAGATATGGTTCAGATGCTACAAGGAAACATTGATTCGGTGAGAGGCATGGAACTGCTACTCGAGCAAAAAAGAGATTTAGAAGCATCAGGATATCAAGAAAATCAAATTTATCTAATGCCGGGAATGGTAGTCTTGGAACTTGAAGATGGTGAAGTACGCTGGATGGTTTTTAATGGAGAGTTCAAAATGGAGATATGGAAGGAATAAGAAGTTGGAATTGAATAGAGGTTCAAATGGAGTCTGTCTGCGGATAGGCTCTTTTATTAACGCCAAATTTGAAAGGAGGTGGCGCCTGTGGCCCAACGTGGAAGGAAACCCAAACCTACAGCAATAAAGGCGTTAGAAGGCAATCCTGGCAAGAGACAGCTTAATCAGAGCGAACCTCAACCTGATAAGAAAGCACCAAGATGCCCAACTTGGCTGGAACCAGAAGCGAAAAAAGAGTGGCGAAGGATGGTCAAGCAATTAGAGCAATTAGGTATCCTTACAGAAGTGGATATGGCTGCATTTGCGGGATATTGCCAAGCCTACGCAAGGTGGAAAGAGGCTGAAGAGTTTATCACAAAGCATGGAACCATTGTCAAAACCCCTTCAGGATATTGGCAACAGGTGCCGCAGGTTTCCATCGCTCAAAGCTATTTAAAAATCATGAATCGTTTCTGTGAGCAGTTTGGATTAACCCCTTCATCAAGAAGCAGAATTGTGGCAGACAAGCCTAGTGATGCGAATGATCCAATGGAATTTATGCTCTCTCAAGGCGGTGGTAAAGGTGTATGATGAGAAAAAGGCTCAGCATGCTGTGAACTTTATAAATTGTTTAAAACATACAAAAGGCCAGTGGCGTGGTGTTCCCTTTGATCTGTTACCTTGGCAGGATCAAACTATCCGAGATGTATTTGGAACAGTGAAGGATAGTGGCTATCGTCAATATAATACCGCCTATATCGAGATACCAAAGAAAAATGGAAAGAGTGAAATCGCTGCTGCGGTTGCTTTATTAATGACTTGTGCTGACGGTGAGTGGGGAGCTGAGGTTTACGGTTGTGCTTCTGATAGGCAACAGGCCTCGATTGTTTTTGACGTTGCGGTTGAGATGGTGGATCAATCCCCTGCTCTTAGGAAAAGGTTTAAGCCGGTTATGTCAATGAAACGTCTAGTCTATAAACCGACAAACAGTTTTTATCAGGTGCTATCAGCAGAGGCGTATACAAAACACGGTCTGAATGTTCATTCTGTTGTTTTTGACGAATTGCATGCTCAACCAAACCGAGAGTTGTTTGATGTTATGACGAAAGGATCCGGTGATGCAAGACGTCAACCGCTCTTTTTCCTTATTACAACTGCAGGAACTGATCGAAATTCGATTTGTTATGAAGTACATCAAAAGGCAGTGGATATTTTAGAAGGAAGAAAGATTGATCCTACATTCTATCCTGTGATTTACGGAATCAATGATGACGATGATTGGACTGATGAAATGAATTGGTATAAAGCAAACCCGTCGCTTGATCATACCATTGATGTAGAGAAAGTAAGAAATGCTTTTATTAGTGCGAAAGAGAATCCGGCTGAAGAAAATATCTTCAGGCAACTGAGACTTAATCAGTGGGTGAAGCAATCTACCCGTTGGATGCAAATGGAGAAATGGGATGCTTGTGATGATCAGGTGGACCTCGATAGTCTTCGTGGGAGAGAATGTTTTGCTGGCTTAGACCTTTCAAGCACCACGGATATTACCGCTTTTGTGCTGGTTTTTCCTCCAAGGACAGATGATGAGAAATTCATTGTTCTTCCCTACTTCTGGATACCAGATGACAACTTGAAAGTAAGGGTTAGAAGAGACCATGTTCCATATGATATTTGGGAAAAGCAAGGCTATATTAAAACGACAGAAGGGAACGTCGTTCATTATGGATTCATTGAAAAGTTCATTGAAGAACTAGGAACAAAATACAACATAAAAGAAATTGCTTTTGACAGATGGGGAGCTGTCCAGATGGTTCAGAACCTTGAAGGAATGGGCTTTACTGTTGTTCCTTTTGGACAAGGTTATAAAGATATGTCACCAGCATCAAAAGAACTGATGAAAATTACACTAGAGAAAAGACTGGTCCATGGTGGAAACCCGGTTTTAAGATGGATGATGGATAACATTTTTGTGAAAACGGACCCTGCAGGTAACATTAAACCCGACAAAGAGAAAAGTACAGAACGGATTGATGGAGCGGTGGCGCTAATTATGGCACTGGATCGGGCGATTCGAAATGAAAATAGAGAGAGTGTTTATGATGGTCGAGGGATATTGATTCTTTAATAGTAGTTTTGTTGTGCAACCATGCTTGATTCTGTGCGGTTAATGACGGTTGATAGCCATTGTAATTGCTAAATCCGGCTGCATATTCTTTTGATATAATTGCATTAGAGGTGATAATAGTGCAGGATAAGACATTGAAAAGGAATATTGAATCTGCTGGTGGATGGTTTGTTGGAGAATATGCAGCTTTGATACGGAACAAATTCAATCAATTAGAAAACGATAAAGATTTTAAAAATGAGTTTGTAAGAGAGGTATTCCATACTCAAGGAAGAGATAAAGATTATGGGGGTACTAGAACTCGTGTTAATGCTGTTTTAAGAATTATTAAGAACAATAAAATGATTGAAGCTTTGGAGTACATCATTGCTTCAGATCGAATTAATAAAGAAGAGCCTAAAGCTGTAAAGATGGCAAAAGAAGCATTAGGGGAAATCAAATCTAAGCAAACAATCTAGCACTCATTAGGGTGCTATTTTTTATGTTCATTTTTAGGAGGTGGAGAACATGAAGATACCGATTTTATCAAAATTATTTCAATCAAGAGCAAGTCCCAAAAACAGCCTGTTTGGAAGTACTTATAGCTTTTTCTTTGGTAGTACGACAAGCGGAAAAGCAGTCAATGAAAGCACTGCGATGCAGACCACTGCGGTATATGCGTGTGTGCGCATTTTGGCTGAAACTATCGCAAGTCTGCCGCTACATTTATACAAATACACTGACAATGGTAAGGAGAAAGCAGTAGAACACAATTTATATAATATGCTTCATGATGAGCCAAATGCCGAGATGACTTCGTTTGTGTTTAGGGAAACACTAATGAGTCATCTTTTATTATGGGGAAATGCCTACGCACAGATCATTAGGGATGGCAGAGGAAATGTGCTTTCCCTTTATCCTTTACTTCCTGACAGGATGATAGTGGATAGAACTTCTACAGGAGATCTTTGCTATGAATACCGAAAGGATACGGGAACAGTCATTCTCCGAAGTGATGAGGTCCTTCATATTCCAGGACTAGGATTTGATGGCCTGGTGGGATATTCACCAATTGCAATGGCTAAAAATGCAATTGGAATGGCACTAGCCACCGAAGAATATGGAGCAAAGTTCTTCGCAAATGGGGCTAACCCAGGGGGTGTGTTGGAACATCCGGGTGTGGTCAAGGACCCAGCGAAAATTAGAGAAAGCTGGAATGCCGTTTATCAAGGAAGTAGCAATGCCCACCGAATTGCAGTACTTGAAGAGGGGATGAAATTTCAAAGCATTGGCATTCCTCCTGAACAGGCACAGTTCCTAGAAACGAGGAAGTTTCAAACGGAGGAGATTTGTAGAATCTTTCGTGTTCCACCTCATCTTGTAGCAAACTTGGATAAAGCAACTTTCAGTAATATTGAACACCAGTCAATTAGTTTCATTGATAACACTATCATGCCTTGGGTTACGAGAATTGAACAGTCCATGAAGAAGGCTTTGTTAAGTGAAACAGATAAGAAGGAATACTTTATCAAATTTAATCTGAATGGACGACTCAGAGGAGATGCAGGTTCAAGAGCTCAATTCTATCAAATCATGCGACAAAACGGAGTGATGTCGGCGAATGACATCCGAGAACTAGAAGAGATGAACTTAATCCCAGAAGAACAGGGTGGATCGAAATATTTAGTGAACGGGAATTTTGTTGATATGTCAAAAGCCGGAGCTTGGACAGAAAAATATGAGGAGGGATAAGCCATGAAGAAGTTTTGGAATTGGGTCAAGAATGAAGACGGCAGGACACTTCATCTGGATGGCGTCATTGCTGAAGAATCATGGTTTGGCGATGAAGTAACACCGAAACAGTTTAAATCAGAGCTAAACAATGATGGTGGGAATATCACCGTTTGGATTAATTCACCAGGTGGTGACGTTTTTGCTGCAAGTCAAATTTACAACATGCTTATGGATTACAAAGGGGCTGTGACCGTAAAGATTGACGGGATTGCTGCTAGTGCTGCCTCAGTCATTGCAATGGCAGGTGGGGAGGTTTACATGTCACCCGTCTCCATGATGATGATTCATAATCCGATGACCATAGCTTTTGGAGATACAGCCGAAATGAAAAAGGCGATCCAGATGCTGAGTGAGGTCAAAGAAAGTATTATCAACGCTTACGAACTGAAGACAGGTCTTTCAAGGACCAAGCTCTCGCACATGATGGATGATGAAAGTTGGTTTAATTCAAAAAAAGCGGTAGAGCTTGGCTTTGCCGATGAGATTATGTTCCAAGAAGAAAGTGAACAGGACTCATCGGATGAAGGGATTATTTACAACAAAATGGCGGTTGTGAATTCCTTTTTACACAAGCTGCCACAAAAGAAAACAGGAACTGATATCGCCGTATTAGACAAGAGGCTAGACCTTTTAAAATTTTAAGGAGGAGATTTGGATGAGTAAAGTATTAGAACTGCGTGAAAAGCGAGCAAAAGCATGGGAACAAACAAAAGCATTTCTTGATTCAAAACGTGGAGAAGATGGGATTCTTTCTGCCGAGGATACATCTACCTATGAAAAGATGGAGGCAGAAGTTGTCAATCTCGGGAAGGAAATTGACCGATTGGAAAGACAGCAAGCAATTGATTTAGAGCTTTCCAAACCAATTAACCAGCCGATTACTTCAAAGCCAACAGGTGTTGAAGGTCAAAAAACAGGGCGAGCTACAGATGAATATAGACAAGCATTCTGGAAAACGATGAGAAACAAGAGTAACTATGAGGTTCAGAATGCCTTAAAAGTTGGAACAGATTCTGAAGGTGGCTATCTTGCTCCAGATGAGTTTGAAAGAACCCTTATTGAATCGTTGGAAGAGGAAAATATCTTCCGTTCATTAGCAAAGGTCATTACCACTTCATCAGGAGATCGGAAAATTCCAGTGGTTGCTTCAAAAGGAACCGCTTCTTGGGTGGATGAAGAAGGGATTATCCCAGAATCAGATGATAGTTTTGGACAAGTTTCGATTGGGGCTTATAAGTTGGCCACTATGATTAAAGTTTCAGAGGAATTGTTGAACGACAGTGTGTTCAATCTTCAAGCGTATATTGCAAAGGAATTTGCCAGACGGATTGGTGCCAAGGAAGAGGAAGCTTTCTTCATTGGGGATGGTACCGGAAAACCGACTGGTATTTTTAATGCCACCGGAGGAGGAGAACTTGGGGTTACAGCATCCTCCGCAACCGCCGTATCAGTGGATGAGATTATGGATTTATTCTATTCACTAAAATCGCCATATCGTAAAAAGGCTATTTTTGTCATGAATGATACGACGATCAAGGTGATTCGAAAGTTGAAAGATGGGAACGGGCAGTACTTATGGCAGCCTTCGATTCAAGCGGGTCAACCTGATACGATTTTAAATCGTCCAGTGAAAACATCAGCTTATGTTCCAACTGTAGAAGCAGGGGCCAAGACGATTGCTTTTGGTGATTTTGGGTACTATTGGGTCGCAGATCGACAAGGTCGTTCTTTCCAACGTCTAAATGAACTTTATGCCGCAACCGGCCAAGTTGGATTTAAGGCAACGCAGCGGGTAGATGGAAAGTTAATTCTTCCTGAAGCGATTAAAGTGCTTCAACAGAAAGCGTAGGTGATGGTGAGTGAGTAATGTTAAAAACTATACCGAACAAGGTGGAGAAAAAACGATCATCGGAGGAACGCTTGAAATTGTTCCTGGTGGCAAGTTGTTGTTTGATGGAACAGAAGTAAATCCCGCAGATAACCAAGTGAATAGTACAGCAGCTGATGTTGCTGGTCTTGTCACAGACTTTAATTCGCTGTTAGCCAAATTAAATGCAGCGGGTCTGATGAAATCTGAATAACAAAGGGGGAAGCAGTGATGGAGGATTTATTAGCAAAGGTGAAACAAAATCTGATTTTAGATCATAGTGAAGACGATTCTCTGCTTTCCAGCTTCATCACTGCAGCTATTTCCTACGCAGAGAGCTATCAAAAGAAACCGGATGGTTTTTATAACGATAACCCCATGCATCCGACGACTGAACAAGCTGTCATCATGTTATCGTCTCACTTCTATGAAAGTCGGGATGGTAGTACTGGTGGCTTTTTTGCGGACAATGTTGAAGCTAGTAAGCAAGTATGGAATGTGGTCAATATGCTCCTTCGTCTCAATAAGGACGTGATCATATGAGTCTTGGAAAGATGCGTACAAACATTGAGATATTTGAAGTGATATCTATTAAAGATGCAGAAGGCTTTGCCACCAAAGAAGAGCAACTCCTGACCTCTATTCGAGCTTATAAAGAGAATCGTCATGGGAGTGAAGCTTGGAAAAACAGGGCTAGCTTTTCAGAGGCTAGTTCTCTTTTTCGTTTTCGGAAGCCTAAGGGATTTGACGTAACAACGGATTTAATCATTCGCTGTAATGATGAGTCATTCAACATTTTAAGTGTTGGGGATATTAAAGAGCAGGGAATGTATGTGGAAGTATTAGCCGAAAAAATCATTGGTTCAAAGGGGTGAGGGGATGGCAAGAGCAGCAGTGAAGATGCCAGACGACTTTTTGGAGAGAATTTCAAAACTAAACCATCGCTTTGATGAAATTGTACCAAGAGTGCTAGAAAAGGGTGCCGAACCTGTCATTCAGAAAGCCAAAAGCAATCTAGCAGCGAGAATTGGTCAAGGTACAAAAGAGCCCTCTCAGTCCACAGGTGAATTGGTTGCAACACTTGAAACGACAAAAGCTGTGCAAGATACAAAAGGCTACTGGAACCTTAGGGTAGGGATTCCAACAACCAAGGACAGCAAAGGGATTTCCAATGCTCTGAAGGCTGCTGTGTTGGAATATGGAAAATCAGGACAACCTCCCAAACCATGGTTGAAACCGACCAAGACAGCCACAAGAAAAGCCTGCGTGGAAGCGATGGAAAGGGCATTGGATAAGGAGATTGAAAAACTATGAGTCTATTAAAAGATTTGAATAGCTTGCTTGAACCCATTGGCATCCCAATTGAAACAGGGGTATTCTCGGGAAAACCACCGGATGAATATGTAGTAATAACCCCTATGTCAGACAGGTTTGATTTCTATGCGGATAATCAGGCTCATACGGTTATTGAGGAAGCTCGGCTATCGATATTCTCTAAAAAGAATTACCTGAAACTGAAAAAAGAGTTATCAAAGGCAATTCTATCAGGAGACATTACGATTACAGATCGACAATATATAGGGTTTGAGAATGATACAAAATACCATCATTACGCGATTGATGTAATGAAAGAATATGAAATGGAGGAAAGTTAAATGGCAACTATCGGATTTGATCGTTTGTATTATGCTAATATCACAGAAGATGAGAATGGCATTGAAAGTTATGGAACCCCAAAGATACTAGCCAAGGCGATGACAGCTGAATTGAGTGTTGAGCTCATTGAAGCGATACTATATGCGGATGATGGAGCATCTGAGATCGTAAAAGAGTTTAACAGTGGGACGTTAAGCCTTGGGATTGATGATATCGGTTCATTAGTGGCCCAAGATTTATCGGGCTGTAAAATTGATAGCAACAACGTCGTGATCTCGAGGAGTGAAGATGGTGGAAAGCCTGTGGCTGTTGGGTTTCGTGCTAAGAAAGCGAATGGAAAGTATCGATACTTTTGGTTGTATCGGGTTATCTTTAGTATTCCCACGACTAGCCTTGCGACGAAGGGTGAATCGATTACGTTTAGTAGTCCCACCATAGAAGGTACGGTCTTTAGACGAAATAAACTGGATGCGGAAAATAAACATCCATGGAAGGCAGAAGTGACCGAAGGTGACACTGGGGTAGCCCAGGAAACCATTACGAATTGGTTTAGTACTGTTTATGAGCCTGATTTTTCGCCGGTAACTCCTACAATTACAGTTACTTCCCAGCCAGAGGAATTAACGGAAGTAGCTGAAGGTAGTATTTCCGGTAGTTTATCAGTGGTCGCAAGTACAAATACAAGTTACCCAGTAACCTATCAATGGTATGAAAACTCCTTGGACAGCACCAGTGGGGGAACGGTTATCAATGGAGAAACATCAGCTAGCTTGGATATTCCAACGGATCTTACTGGAGGAACTTACTATTATTACTGCGTGCTGAGTTCTGTTGGTGCTAGTAGTGTTACAACGAATGTAGCTATGGTGGATGTGTCATAAGCTTAAGATAGGAGGAAGATGAGAGATGGGAAATGAAAATAAAGAGTCTGCAGCTTTAGAGCTAGATTTTTCAGCTGATGAAAGAAGTGCTGTTATTGAAATTGGTGATGATGAATATAAACTGATTTTGACCATGAAGGCAACAAAGGAAATCGCAAAACGATATGGTGGCCTAGAGAACCTCGGTGCTAAGCTAATGAACACAAAGGACTTTGAACTAGCGCTTGATGAGATTGTTTGGCTAATTACTTTGCTAGCGAATCAGTCCATCCTGATTCATAATCTAAGAAATAAAAACGAAAAGAAAGAGTTGCTGTCAGAGGATGAAGTGGAATTGTTGACTACTCCCTTTGAATTAGCAGAGTACAAAAACGCCATCATGGCAAGTATGCTGAAAGGAACAAAACGGCACATCGAGAGTGAAACGTCAAAAAACGCGGAAGTCGGGTAAGCGATGAAGAATTGTTTATCCGACTTATTTATTATGGAACTGCTCAATTAAATCGGAGTGAGCAAGAAGTCTGGTTGATGCCAATGGGCTATTTAATGGATTTATGGGAATGCCACAAGCAGTTTACTGGAATTGCTAAGCCAAAACAAGAAATCTTCATCGATGACGTGATTCCGGTAGGGATTTAAAAATAATTTTTTCAGAGATGAAAGTGCTCTTAACCATTGATATATCAAGCTTTTTCTCGTATCACACCACTAAACACAATACAGAGTCATAGTCTTGACTTACAAAATGGTGTTTGTGATACAATCCGAAAAAAGGGAGAGGGGTTGTAGTGATGGGGATTCCAAAGCTTGAGGATTTTGTGAAAGAGATTAATAGGCTGAAGGTAGATGCAAGGGAATGTGGGGAAAGCAGCATCGAAATTTGTAGTGGTACACTCCATAAAATGATGGGGGATCATAAAGGCAAAAATGCAAGAATGTTTAGTTGTTGCAAGGCGATGTATAAAAGTATGAAACCTGGCGATGAAGTGATTCAATTACCGAAGCCTAAGTCTGGTAATACGGAAACAAAAGGATATGGGTCAAGATTAATTATCAGGTACTACTTGTAACGAATCGGAAGGCACTCTTCAAAGGGGGTCTTTTTTCATGCTTTAGATGAGGGGAGGTGGAGTCGTGGCAGACAATTTCGGGCTCAGAATTGGTGTTGAAGGAGAAAAGGATTTTAAGAATGCACTAAAGGACATCAATCGAAACTTTAAAGTATTAGGTAGTGAAATGAAACTCGTAACCGCCCAATTCGATAGGCAAGATCAATCGATCGAAGCTCTTACTGCAAGAAATGGAGCGCTCACCAAGTCGGTTGATGCTCAAAAGGATAAAATCAGTACATTAGAAGCTGCCCTGAGAAATGCGGCGGATTCTTTTGGAGAGAACGACAGACGAACTCAAAATTGGCAAATTCAACTGAATAATGCCAAATCAGAATTGATGAAAATGGAGCGGGAGCTTGAAAATAATAACCAAGCCATTAATCAGCTAAATGAAGGATTTGATGAAGCTGAAGAGGAAGTGGAGCAGTTTGCTGACGAAGTACAAAATGCAGCAGATGAGACTGAAAATGCTTCTGGCCGCTTTGAAAAGTTAGGTGGCGTCTTAAAAGGTATCAGTGCGACGATTGGTGCAGCAGTAGCTGCTATTGGAACAGCAGCAATCGCGACAGGGGCCAGCCTGATAAAACTTGGTGATGAATACAATATGGCCGTCAACCAAATCTCTGCTTCAACAGGTGCAACAGGTGCAGAGCTTGAGGAATTGGGTGAAATTGCCCAAAACGTGTACAAGCATAATTTCGGTGACAGCTTGGATGATGTGGCTGTAGGAATTTCAGAGGTACAAAAGATAACCGGACTCATGGGTGATGAGCTAGAAAAAGCCACCGAGTCCGGTTTTGCTTTGAGGAAAACCTTTGACTTCGATATGCAAGAATCTGCTCGAGCGGCAAGTGCTCTCATGAAAAACTTTGGGATCTCTGCAGATGAAGCTTATAACATCATTGCTGTGGGTGCCCAAAACGGAGCTGATAAAAACGGTGACCTTTTAGATACTTTGAATGAATACTCTGTTCAATATGCATCCCTTGGTCTTAGTGCGGATGAGTTTATAGCTAGTTTAATAGGCGGAGCAGAAAGTGGAGCATTCAGTATTGATAAGGTCGGGGATGCTGTTAAGGAATTTAATATCAGGGCCAAAGATGGAAGTAATACGAGTATGGAAGCTTTCACGGCTTTGGGCCTCAATGCAGAAGAGATGATGAATAAGTTTGCCCAGGGCGGTGAGACTGCAAATGCTGCCTTCTTCAGTGTCATCGAAAAACTACAAGAAATTGAAGATCCTCTCCTCAAAAATACGATTGGTGTGCAGCTATTTGGTACTCAGTTTGAAGACTTGGAGGCAAATGTACTTCCTGTTCTTGCTGGGATAAAAGACAGTACTGTAGCTAGCGGAGACGCATTGGCCCAAATAACAGAGGTCAAATATGACAACCTAACTGATGGCATTGAGGGGGTAAAACGTTCCTTACAAGGCGTGTTTTTGCCTGCTGTGAGCGAAGTGTCTGCAGGAATCACTGATTTATTTTCTGGCTTATCGAATGTGATTAATGAAGCAGACGGGGATTTTGAAAAAATTGCAGAGGTGATTGGTGAGACCGTTGCTGGTATAACTGAACTCATTACCGAGCAGTTGCCTCAGTTCGTTACATTAGGGCTTCAAATCATTATGTCCCTTGTTGGTGCCATTGTAGAAAACCTTCCAATGATCATCGATTCTGCCATGCAAATTGTAACGACTCTACTTCAGGGACTTATTGAGGCTCTGCCTCAAATCACAGAAGGAGCTCTTTACCTTGTCCTTAGTTTAGTAGATGGAATTATTGCCAATCTGCCTGCATTAATCGAAGCGGCACTCACTATGATTGTGACCCTGGCAACTGGTATTGGTGAGGCCCTGCCAAACTTGATTCCATCGATTGTAGCAGCAATTCTATTAATCGTGGAAACAATTATAAACAATCTCGGATTGGTGTTGGATGCGGCTTTTAAAATTATAGAAGGTTTGGCGGTAGGGATTATTAATGCCTTACCAAGATTAATTGAAGCCTTACCAGCCATTATTTCATCGATTATAAATTTTATTACTAGTAATCTACCAATGATTGTTGAAATGGGAATTAAGCTAATCATTCAATTAGCTGCTGGTTTAATTCGGGCGGTTCCTCAGCTTGTGGCACAGTTACCACAAATCGTTTCTGCAATTATTGTAGGGATTGGAAAAGCGGCTATTTCAATTGGTCAAGTAGGGGTAAACATCGTCCGAGGACTTTGGAACGGTATTGCTTCCATGGTTGGGTGGATTAAGGATAAGGTCAGTAGCTTTGTTGGAGGCATTGTTAGTAGCGTGAAAGGGATTCTTGGGATTCGTTCACCTTCCAGAGTCTTCGCTGGTATCGGGGAGAACATGGGTGAAGGAATTGGTGTTGGTTTTCCAGATGCGATGGGCAATGTAGAAAAAGAAATGGAAGGCGCTATTCCTACTGATTTTGATTTAAATATGGATAGTGTGGTCACTGGAGTTGAAGGAGGAAAGAGCGGTGCATCATTTGATGTAACGATTCCATTAACTATTGATGGGAATGTGCTAACTCGGATTATTGCCCAGCTTCAATGGAACCAAAATACAGTGACCGTCAGAAACTTAGGAGTGGCAGGATCGTAAAAGGAGGGCAGATTGGTGATAGAAAACTATGCAGGAAATACGTTAATTCAAACGGTCCGAAAAGTAATGTCTGCGAACTTAAGGGAAACGCTTGAGGGAGAATTTACTCTTTCTTTTACCGTTCTGGCCAAGTCTGCCCTCGCTTTAAAGACAAAGCAGTTGGCTAAGCTAAACGATCAGTATTTTGAAATTGTGCAAATCTCTAAGTCATTACAAGGTAGCCTTCCAGTCTGTTCTGTCACGTGTGAACATGTATCTTACATTTTAAATGATGAGATTTTTAATATAGATGCGTTTGATTTTACGGGAGATCCTATGGCTGGATTAAATCAGCTATTATCAGGAACTCCTTTTTCAGCAGGAATAGTTGATTTTACCGATAGTTGCACAATGAAAATTAACCAGGAAGTGTCTATAAGGGCAGCTCTTATGCAGTACGTTGCCATTTTAGGTGGCGAAATTGAGTATAACGGCTATTTAATTAATATCCGTAAACATCGTGGCAGTAGTGAGTATCAACCAGTAATGGGCTCAAAAAACGTCACTAATGTATCTGTTTCTCATGATTCAAGGGAAAATGCCTCATCATACAATATCTCTTTCTTTAAACTATTGAATTTAGCAGTCGGGGATAATGTGCATATTGTGTTTAAACCACTCGGTATTGATGTGAAAACAAGGATTATTTCATTGGAATATAACCCCTTCTATCGATATAACATTCAAGTTGAGGTTGGCAGATACAAACCAAGTATTTCGGATACTTTTTATCGGATAGAAAACTCAATGAATAAAGTGGAAAGCTCTCTGAATGATGTGGGCAGCTCTGTAGATGGCCTTAAGTACCAAATGGATCAGCTTGGAGTTTCTTATACGATAGTAAAGAATTTGACGATTGATGAAACCATGATTCATGTAACCTATGAAGTTGAAAAAGGGGATACGCACCAGTACTTTGCTGATTATAGTTATACATCTGATAGTAATGGTCGAATTACAAGCATTACTTTGCAAGATATTTTTTCAGAGTTGTTGCTAAAAGAAGTATCGACTTTGACAGTGGATTCTGCGAGGTTTGATATCGTCTATGCGGATGGAGAGACGGCAAGTTACAACTATTCAACAGATAGCAGCGGCAGAATTACGGGAATTGAAAAGGTGGTGGAAGGATGAGTTATCACAGGAATTTTAATAATACATTAGCTATTTGGGCCGCTTTTGGTGGTAGAGGTGAACTCATTCTTCCCATCCCCACCTTAAGCTGGCAAAGAAAATATTATAATGATTTTGGATACACTCAGTATGGAAGTGAAAGGCAAATTAATGTGTACGATAATGGAAATGCACAAGTTGCAGTGTATTATGCCAAAACACCGTATATGTCTTATTTCAATAAAAGTACTGGGGAATGGACAGTAGTCGATGTTCCTTGGTGGAGCTACGGCCAACCAGAAATTTTGTATGCTGGTGGTGGAGTGTTTTTAGCAAAGATAGTAGGGCTTGCTAATATCATTGCTTCTTTTGACGGCATCACTTGGCATAACGCTGGGTACTGTCAGGGAGCACAAAACTCTATGACCACAGGGGCATATGATTCTAGTATTGGTTCTGGAGTCGTTAGCTGGTGGTACTATAAGTCGCCGGTGTATTACAGTTTTGATTCGCTAACAGAAAGAACGGCTTGGACATTGGTAGGAGCGGATGGTTCATCGGTTCCTATTTTTAGTTACATGACCACTCATAAAGGAAGATTCGTTGGAGTTGTAGGTGGAGATCGTTCTATTGCAGCAGCAAGCACCTCAAGCCCAGGTTCTTGGTCCACAACGATTCCAGAGGATTTAAATACATATTATATGTATGTCCGTTCCGTTCACGATAAGCTCTTTGTGATGAAATACCGCTATGTTAGTGGGATCTTTCATGTGAATCTTTGTGTAATGAATGACAGTGCGACCGAACTTACAGAAACCAATTTATCTCATGGCGGGGATCTCGCCAATAATAACATTCCGAATCCAGAAAATATCATCTGGATGGAAGATTGGGGGAAATATGCTTTGTTTAACGAAAGCATGCTGTATGTATCAGCAGATGGACTGACGTGGGAAGGAGTCGAACAACCAGGATTTACTACCACTAATTCAGATACATTTGGTGGGGCTATCTATGTACCAGGTGACGGGTTTTATGTGAAAGCTAGTGGTTATGTGTATTATGCACCCTATTGAATAATGAAAATACAGGCGCTTTGTGGCTATCTTGTCACAGGCGTCTTTTTATATAGATTAAAACAGGTTGGAGAGCGAGGGGAGAAACATGGCAATAAAAGAGTTTTGGATAGTTGTACAAACAGTAATTGCTGCAGTGGGCGGTTGGTTGGGCTGGTTCCTTGGCGGACTTGATGGATTTTTATATGCTCTCATTATTTTTGTCATTGTGGATTACATTACTGGCATTATGGTGGCGATTATCAATCGAGAACTTTCTAGTGAAATTGGTGCACGAGGGATTTTCAAAAAGATCCTTATTTTTATATTAGTCGGAATTGCTCATATCATTGACAGCCGACTGATTGGTGAGGGCAGTGTCATCCGGACAGCTGTCATCTTTTTTTATCTTTCCAATGAAGGAATTAGCATTATCGAAAATTCCACAAGAATTGGACTTCCGGTACCACAAAAACTGAAAGATGTTTTAGCTCAGTTGCATGGAAAATCGAAGGGGGAAGATGAGAATGGAACTAAACGTTAAGTATATGACCAGAAATGATTGTTTTACTGCTGGAAGGAAAATTGCTCCGAAAGGGTTAATGGTCCACTCAACAGCAACTCCTGGAGTAATGGCAGCGGAGTGGTTCAGTCGTTGGAATAAATCGTACAAGGCGGGTGAAACCAATCGACAGGTTTGTGTCCATGCTTTTGTTGATGACCAAGGGGTGTGGCAGTACTTGCCTTGGAACCATCGGGGTTGGCATGCTGGTGGAACAGCAAATAATACTCACATTGGTTTTGAGATTTGTGAGCCAGGTGGGTTTTCTTATGGTAAAGGTTCCACAATGGTGGGCTACAATGTTTCAAAGAACGAAGCATATTTTAGAAAGGCTTGGCAAAATGCGGTGGAACTTTGTGTGTTGCTTTGCAAACAGTATGGCCTTACTGAAAAGGATATTATCTGTCATTCAGAGGGAAGTAAAAAAGGTATTGCCAGTAACCATGGAGATGTTATGCATTGGTTTCCTAAGCATGGGGAAAGTATGAACTCTTTTCGAGTAGCGGTGGGAGCTGCACTAAATAAGACAAGTACCCCTGGCGATGTATCAACTGAAATTCAGGTTGGTGATGTAGTGGAAGTGAAAGCATCAGCAAATTCCTATTATCCCGGCGGGGCATCCATTCCAACTTGGGTCAAAACAGGTTCCTACCATAAAGTAACTCAGGTTATTTCGAATGGGAGAACGGTGGTTAAAGGTGGAAAGTCCTGTGTTTTACTAGGTAAAAAGGTAGATAAGAAGAATGGTAGAGAATCTGCGGGGATTATGAGCTGGATTGATAAGGATGCTCTAACGCTAATTAATTCATCTACTAAAACGGAAAAACTGTCAAAGGCAAATAAGTATTATCGAGTACAGGTGGGTGCCTTATCTAAGAAAAACAATGCAGAGGCGATACTTAAAAAGCTAAAAGCAGCAGGATTTGATGGCTTTATTAAATTCGAATAATGGTTCTATTAACTTGATTTTTAAGGCCTTTAGAGTGATATATGGTAGTACCAAATTGATAGAAAGGAGGGCCTTCATTGCGAGTTAGAATTATAGAACCAACCATTGCGAAAGACAAAAAGAAAAGAGTATGTGCTTATGCTAGGGTGTCAACTGATCATGAAAAGCAAGGTGAGTCTTTAGAAAACCAAATTAATTATTATGAAAGATTGATTGGAACAAACCCGGAGTTTGAATTTGTGGGAGTGTTTGCAGATCGCGGTATAAGCGGGACTACTGACAAACGCCCAGAATTCAAAAAAATGATAGAACTCGCAAAGCAAGGTGGGATTGATTTAATTATCACAAAATCCATTTCAAGATTTGCACGAAACACAACAGTTGTGCTCAAAAGGGTTAGGGAACTCAAGGAACTAGGCGTTGAAGTTCGATTCGAAAAAGAGAATATCAACACATTATCAGGGGATGGGGAGTTAATGCTTACCGTCCTCTCCTCCTTGGCACAAGAAGAAAGCAAAAATATTAGTGAAAATATTAAATGGAGGATAAGGAAGAAATTTGAACGAGGGGAGCTGATCATAAACACCAATCGGTTTTTAGGCTACGACAAGAATGAAAATGGCGACTTAGTTATCAATGAAGAGGAAGCAGAAATTGTTAAAAGGATATTTGAACATTACTTGGAGGGCAAAGGGGTATTCACGATTGCCAAGGAATTAAACGCAGATGGGATACCAACCGTTGCAGGTGGCAATTGGCAGGAGAGCACCATTTTGAACATGCTGAAGAATGAAAAATATAAAGGCGATATTATTCTTCAAAAGTATTATACCCCGGACCATCTTAAAAAAGGCACCATCCGAAACAACGGTAAACTAGACAGTTATTATATTGAAGGTAACCATCCAGCCATTATTTCAAAAGAGGAATGGGATGCAGTTCAAAAAGAAATGAAATTAAGGGCTGAGGCAAGAGGAAACGTTGGCGATCAAAGCAAATATCAAAAGCGATATCCTTTGACAGGAATGCTCTATTGCGGGAAGTGCGGATCCAGCTTAAAGCGAAGGACGTGGAACAGCAAACTACCTTGCAGAAAAATAGTGTGGCAATGCAGCAACTATATAAAAAACGGAAAGAATGCCTGCCCAGGAACGAAAATTGATGATGAGGTTGCTGGAAGGCTCGACATAAAAGAGGAAACTGTTGTACAGGAGGTTATAAAGAATGGCAAGAAACATTACCATTATTCCAGCAAGTGCAAACATGAAGGTAAATCCAGAACAGTTCGAACCCCGGAAAAAGAAAATGGCAGCGTATTGCCGGGTATCGACCGACCAATTAGAACAGTTATCAAGTTATGAGGCACAGGTTGACTATTATACAACTTACATTACTAACCACCCAGATTATGAACTAGCAGGTATATACGCAGATGAAGGAATTTCAGGAACCAATACGAAAAAGCGTGAACAATTTAATAAAATGATTGAGGATTGTAAGAACCGAAAAATTGACATGATCATTACAAAATCCATATCGCGCTTTGCAAGAAATACGTTGGACTGCTTGAATTTTGTAAGGCAGCTAAAGGATTTAGGAATTGGCGTTATTTTCGAAAAAGAGAACATAAATACATTAGATGCGAAAGGGGAAGTATTACTAAGTATCCTTTCCAGCCTGGCCCAAGATGAGAGTAGGTCCATTTCGGAAAACTCTACCTGGGGAATCAGGCGACGGTTTGAACAGGGGAAGGTTGCCCTTAATCATACAAAATTCATGGGTTACGATAAAGATGAAGATGGCAACCTAATCATAAACGAGCCACAAGCCAAGATAGTCAGAAGGATATTTAAAGATTATCTCGATGGAAAGGGGCCAAATCGAATCGCTAGAGAGCTTGAAGAAGAGGGGGTTCCAAATTGGAACGGCAAAGCCAAATGGTATGAAGGCAGCATTAGAAAGATGTTGAGTAATGAAAAATATAAAGGTGATGCCCTTCTTCAAAAGACCTACACCGTTGATTATTTAACTAAGAAGAGGGTGGAAAACACCGGACAAGTTCCACGTTATTATGTGGAAGATAACCACCCGGCGATTATTGACAAGGATATGTGGGAAGCGGTGCAGCTTGAAATGGAAAGGAAAAAGAAATTTGCAGAAAACCATGGATTTAAAAGAATAGACTATGGAACCAGCGATAACCCATTTGCAGGAAAAGTGATATGCGGCGATTGCAGCAGCGCCTTTGGCAGAAAGGTGTGGAACTCCAATGATGATCGGTTTAGAAGGAAAGTATGGAGATGTAACAAAAAGTATATGGAGAAAGGGAAAAAGGGCTGCACCAATACGCACATTGAAGATAAAGTACTCTACCAAATTTTCATTAATGTTTTTAATGCCATTTTAGAAAACAGCGAGTATTTTATTAAAAAGTGGGAAGAGAAGTACACCAGCGAGAGCCAACTCGAGAAATATAAAGCCAAACAATTTATTGAAATCACAAAAAACGCTACACCCATTACAACATTTGATGCGAATTTATTCTTCAGCCTTGTAGAGAAGATGACAATCTACAAAGACGAAAAGGTCATTGTGACTTTGCTCGATGGTACAGAGGTTGAGTGCCAAATTGATAAATAAGAATAGGGCTTGGAAATAGCTCCAAGCCTCAATTGTTTCCTCCACTAACGCCCCCGTTACTTTAAGTGCAGTATTTCACATTTTTTTATTAGCCCCCAACTATCAGCATTTTTTCAGCCAGAATATACTGTAGCCGTTACAGGTTGTCTAATTCCTGGATTTACTATTATGACTTCAATTAAAAGGAGGCTTAATAATGGGTACAAGACCTTGTAAAAAACATAATTGTAACGATTGTAATGATAATAGTTTTTGAGCATAATTTTATCTTTAATTTAGGCTGTTTTCGTATAGATTGTTGCTTTCTTGACCATATTAATAGAATGTTGATATAATACGGTTCCGGAGGCGTTCAACTATGTGGTTAGACATATATGAAGAGTTCAGCGAACTATCAAAATCAGAACAAATAGCGTTGTTTAACGCAATGAAGGAAGACTTATTTCCAGATGAACCAGACAAAATTACACAGCTATTGAAATCCATCAGAGAAGCACGTTTTTCCTCTGGTATGGGCTGTGTTCATTGCGGAAGCACGTCTGTTAAACGAAACGGGAAATATCGAACAAGACAACGCTATTTATGTAACGATTGTGGTAAGTCTTTCAACGATATGACGAATACTCCATTTTCAGGCTCTCGTTACCCTGAAAAATGGGTAAAGTACATTGAAATGATGGTCGAAGGCTATACTCTGCCAAAAATCGCTGAACGTTTAAAAATTCATATTTCCACTGCATTTTATTGGAGACATAAAATCCTGAACGCATTAGGAACTCAAGGTTTTAATCAATTACAAGGTATCGTTGAGAGTGATGAAACTTTTTTTCGTGAGTCAATGAAAGGTCGAGAAATTACTCATAGAAAAGCTAAAAAGCGTGGAGAAAAAGACGAAAAGAGAGGGATTTCCAATCTTAAAATCGCTGTTGTGGTAGCTCAAGACCGAAACGGGAGTGTAATAGCTCGCAAAGCTGGAACAGGGCGAGTGAAAGCCGAAGAAATTGACGCTGTGATTGGTGATTTTATTCACCCGTCTGCTTTGCTATGCACAGATACAGCTACTAACTACAAGAAGTTTGCTAAAAATAAGAAACTGCAACACGAAACTGTGAATGAGCGTCAAAAACAACGTGTCAAGAAAGGGATTTTTCATATCCAACACGTTAATAACTTTCACCATCGATTAAAAGATTGGATGGAACGGTTCCAAGGCGTGGCGACTAAATATTTGGATAACTACCTCTACTGGTTTCGTTGGCTTCAAATAGGGAAGAACTTAGCATTTGAAAAACAAGTTGAGCAAATGCTTATTTCGGCGTGTCAAAAATCGGTTTGTTTAACTGTTGATGACTTGCGTGGTTAGTTAAATTAAATTCAAGACGAATAAATTCACAACCACCACTACACCGAAGGAAATAAATCCTGCTAATTTAACTGGATGAGTAAATTTATACTCGTTAAAAGGTGTTACCCTCTTTACAATTTCCCAAAATAAAGTCGTTCCAATTAAAATAATAAGTCCACCAACAATGAAAGTGTTCTCCATTGAATTTGCCACTCTAACAATGTGGTCAATGAATAATATCCATAAGTAGCCTAAAAAGGCATTTAGAATGATGGATAAAGCAAATTCCTTTGTTTTCAAAAGACTTCCCCCCTTTAATAATCTGAATTTAAAGAAATTTTATCATATTTTCTATTTTATGGAAACTGTTAATATATCTCTTATCAAAAACCACAAAGTTTACGAAAACAGCCTTAATTTATTAGCCCAAGCATATTAGCACCTTTTTAATATATTATTAATGGAGGTGATGAATTAAGATGGTTAAACTTTTTATTGATCCTGGACATGGCGGTTCAGACCCTGGAGCTGTAGGAAATGGACTGCAAGAAAAGAATCTTACTTTACAGATAGCTATAACTCTAAGAGATATCTTATTGAATGAATACGAAGGTGTAACAATCCTAATGAGTAGAACAGGCGATCAAACTGTAAGCTTAAGTGAAAGAACAAATGCCGCAAACAATTGGGGAGCAGACTACTACCTTTCCATCCATATTAATGCTGGTGGGGGGACAGGCTTCGAAAGCTATATTTATCCTGGTGTTGGAGCCCCTACAACCACATATCGGGATATCATTCATGATGAAATTATTAAGGCAGTAGATTTTGTTGATCGTGGTAAAAAAACAGCTAACTTCCATGTATTACGGGAATCAAGAATGCCAGCTATGTTAACGGAAAATGGGTTTATAGATAACCCTAATGACGCTAAAAAATTAAAATCCACAAGTTTCTTAGCGACTATTGCCACAGGACACGCTAATGGACTAGCTAGGGCATTTAATTTAACGAGAAAACCAACTATTCTGTATAAAGTTCAAATAGGTGCATTTCGTATCAAGTCTAATGCGGACAAACTTGCTGCAGATGCAAGGTCAAAAGGATTCGATGCTATAGTTTTACTTAGAGATGGTTTATACAAAGTCCAAATTGGAGCTTTCACATCAAAAGAAAATGCAGAATCTTTAGCAACTAAAGCAAGGAATGCCGGATTTGATGCGATTGTGTATTCAGAATAATTAGTTATTCCTCCTAATATTGGTCTTCAAATAGAAAAATGAGAAAGAGAGATTCACGATGTCTCTCTTTCTTCCTATTTCAACATACTTCAAAATTTATGTTTGTTTTTATCTTACAAATTTCTGCATCGCAAAAGAATTTACCTTCAATAGGAAAAAATAAAGTCCTATAACGGCTATGCTCCCTTGTTCAACAAACCTGCACCGTTAGTGAAAAAGCGACTGCCCTTGTTCAGCAATCGCACTCCGTTACTTTAAGACCTTTCACAATCTTCGATATATAATAAGCAAAGCGTGAATTAATTCTTTATGACTTTGAATTAGTTATATATTACAACCTTACAAGCTGGGATTTATATCCTACTTTGCTGTCCAGTCACGATATACGATCAGGGTAATTGCATTTAATATGATGGTAACGATGAGAAGAGCAGCTGCGACGAACGCCACAGCACCCATTGTGTCCATAAGAGCAGACCAATCCTCAATCTTTACCAGATGATAGTTATAGAAAATCTGGAAACATAGCGAAATAGCACAAGCACTGATGCTCAAAATGGAGAGAGCGACCCAATTCCTGTGGTCATGCTTATCATATTGCATGAGATTAACAACAGGCAGTATCCAAGCAATTAGTCCAAGCGCGAGGCTGCCAATATTAAGCAAACCAATCATATCTGATCCCCCAATGTATAAGCTAATCAATTAACGTGCGGAATTTTTCGATAACTGCTTCTTTCAAAATTTCTTCTTTATAAAAATGACTTGCATAAATGCTTAACATCATTTCATTTTCTTCCGTAATTTCTATTTTCCATAATACGCGATTAATAACGTCTGCCAATTCTTTAGGATTTGCATACATTGTGTTCCATGCTCGTACTTGTAATTCTAAATCATCACTCAATGCCGCTACTTCGATTTCTTCTGTTGACACAGGCTTGTTAAGATGCGCATATGGATCTTCATAAACGTCCGTGTAAATAAACTTAATTGGATTGTATTCGCTTAAATCATACGAATAACGTTCATTCCCTACAGTAACAACCATTTCATTTTGTCCAAATTCAATCGACCCGTTTTCTATGACGAAGGTTTCCGATAATGATTGAATGGCACACTCTAAATGTGGTGTAATGAACCAATAACGATTCTCTGAATTTAACTTTGCGATGTAATCAGTAATTGACATATCCTCAAGCTTCTCTTCATCTCTCAATATCGTATATTCCAATGGACGATAAAAATACTGGGCATCTAGCTCCTGCATTGCAATTGTCCACTGGCTTACCGGACATTCAAATAATACACGAAACGCAAATCCATCATCGGTTTTCTGTAACTCATCATAAATAAACCATTGTCCAACTTGGATTGGCTCATCCGTTTCTTCAGATTTAACTCCTTTAAAAATGAAATGGATAAGCGATTTTGAGGAAAACCCACCATCTGTATTAACGTAAAGGTGAAGCGTATCCTTTTCTCGTTCAATTCGCTCAATAGTTGAATCATGCAAACTTTCCGCAAAGATATCTTGTATAGAAGCTGGCAAGTATGTAACGGCCATCTTCGTATTTTCATGGGCAGCACTTAAAACTTGTTCAAATTCCTTGTCCGCCTCTCTCATCCATTGTAAATAATCTTCACGCACTGCTTTTGGTAGTGTAGGTTGGTTTAATGTACCATTTTTCAAATATGGAATGAAGCGGCTAGGTAACACATGTAACAATTCCTCTCGTACCTCTTCAATCTCTTCGTTTAAACGAGTATTAAGATCTTCCCCTTCTTCTTTTGCTTCTCTTAATACAATTTCCCACTCGTGATCGGATTCATGGATGGGAAGAAGACTATATTTTAAAAATTTTTCTTTTGCTTCTTTCGATATATTCCACATAATATCACCTCGGGAGTAGTTGGTAAAAATAGTATACTATAAATTTTTAACTAGTGATTCTAGTAAAGTCTTATTCCCTATGTTAGACAGAGCTAACGATGAAGAAACATGATTGTAAATAGTTGGATTTTCTAATAAGCTAAAACTAACACTGATTTAGGAAGGGTTTTGTTAGACATGGAGGGAAAGATTAAGGAGCTTACTCTGTTATTATTATACTTAACATCATGGAAAGAAAATGAACTTCCAGGACAAATGAGAAGAAGTGGAAGGGATATCCGTTTGATACATTAAATGAATTAACTGATGATGATCTAACACGAGGGAGCATCCGCTCCAAATCTGTTTACTTAACGTAAGCTGGTATTAAAGAGGCTGAAGGATTAATTAAAAAGTACCTAGGGGAAGTAGAAAAGGATTAGAGCAGTTTCGAATTATAATGTATGTTCGTGCAATAGGATCTTTGATAAAGAACAAATGTGGAGGTGGCAAAATTGAATAGAGAAGAATTAAGAAAACGAGCATTATCATTGGTCTCAATTCCTGCTGATTTTAAGCCTATCATAGAGGAGTATGCTGAGGGAGAGAATGGTGAAGGAGAGGCAATTTTTTCATGGGCAAACGAAGAAAAAGATAAAGGGATTACTATAAATCTCGATTTGGTCGGTAATTTAACAAGTTTATCAATTGACATGGATGATGGTAGGGATCCCAATCCGGTTCCATTAGAAGTAGAGGAAAGAAAAGAACGAGCGGAGCAATTTTTTCTTAGTCACTATCCTGACGCTTTAAGCGATTTAACCTTTTATGAAATAAAAAAATTGGATCAAGCCTTTCGCTTTAACTATGAGCGGATTATCATGAACTTACCGCTTAAGTCTGCTGGTTGTTTTATTGACGTAGACCAAGTGGGGAATATTATTAAATTTTCTTATAAAGTTGCGGGGCATATACCAGAAATACCAACCATTCTGATTTCAAAAGAAAAACTGATTGAACACGAACAAAATAGACTTGATTTTCAGCAAACAATTACAAATCTTTATACTATTATTCATGATGTAGAAGAAGATGATCTCCGTCTTGTCTATGAACCAGAGCCATCTTTCATGAAATATAGAGCGGATATATTAACTCCGACCTTAAGCATTATCCATGATGAAGATGTTCCAGAAACTTATGTTCCACTTCCTCCTTCCAATACGACCAAACAAAAAGATTTATCGATAAAAGAGGTCATTGGTATTAGGGAGGGAATGGAAATAATTCGGGAAGTCGATATGGGGGGAGAAACGGGAATTGTGTGGCGTGATCGGAACTGGGAGATGAAGGATCAGGATTTATCCATAGATGGCTTTTTCAAGAGACATTCAGAGGATACAGTTAAAGCCATCATTTCAAAGAAAACAGGAAAAGTCAGAAGTTTTATGTGGTTCAATGAACGAAGTGGCGATCTCAAGCTTACTCATGAAGAATGTTTACAAAAGGCTACTGACTTTCTTCAAATGATTCTTCCAGATTATCATAAGTATCACTAGTGTTGCATAAATAATTTCGTAATTTTCAGTTTAATTATATTCTCTATTTAGAGCCAAAAAAGTAAATACCCAACAAAGGTGGCTCCATCCATTTGGAAATTTATTTACAATTAGACCTGTGTGACGACGACAACTTTCTTATCAAGGAATGGCTTTTCCTTCAATTTTTCGGAGCCAAATATGGGCTGGTTTCCAAAGGGCAGCCCGTAGATAACGGCTAATTTTTAAGGTTTTTCGCTTACTATTTGTCTCAAGTTGAACAAGAACATGTAGGCAAAAAACGATAAGTGCGATAAACACTTGATTTTGAATGGCCCATTCGCTTTGTCCGTAGAACTTTTTGATGCTAAGGTGCTGTTTGATCCATTTAAAAAACAACTCAATGGCCCACCTTGATTTATACATCTCTGAAATTTCTTCAGCGTTCAAATCAAAGCGATTGGTGATTAAATGGAGTTCATTTCCTTTGGAATCAAGCACTTTTAGAAGGCGAAAGTAATTTTCAGCACGGTTTTGGGTTGTACCAATCAGGACCATTTGATCTGATAAAACAGCGGAATCCTCGGGTAGTTTAAAATCATAAACCTCCCGTATAACGGCGTTTTTTCTTAGCCTTGATAGAAAAAAGTAACCATCATCTGTCATGCGATCAAAGCGCTCGTAGTCTAGATAGCCACGGTCAAACACATACATGCATTCCTTGTCATCGACCATGATTTCAAGTTGACCACGATCATGTTCGTTTGCCGTTGTTATGACTGCTTTTTCGGGATAGGACGCACCTTTTTCCATAAACACAAGGCGTAGATGCAACTTCACACCGGCTTTTGTCTTACGGAACTTTGCCCATTTATGATTGGTCAAATTAAGTGGCAATGTGCTTGAATCAATGATTTTTAACGGCATGACCAGTTTCGTATAGTGTGTCTTGGCATGAATTTGTACGACCAAATCAAGGAAAAGCCTTTGAAATAGATCTGGGTTCATGCCATTTAATCGCCGTGACAGCTGAGAAATACTGATCGAATCAAGGTCAATCCCTTTTTGAAGTTGGTCATCGAATAGACAATCACCTAGCGCATGCAGGCTTTCGATTTCTTCTAGCTGGGCAAAAAGTAGTAATTTTAGGAAAGACTCTGTCGTTAATTTTTTCGTATAGTAATCTAATTTCATCGTTTTCACCTGTTCTTCAAATAATTGAATATTAATTGGTGAAAACCATTGTCCAAATGAAGTTTTTCGTGTAATCTTGTCCATGAGATGTGTCCTTTTTAGTGGATTTGGACGGGTTACCACCTGACTTATCCATTATAAAGGACTTTTTCTTTGCACAATATAATAAAGTTGAACATTTTGAGTATTTTTAATAGTGAAATTAAATTAATGCAACACTAGTGCATAAGTATCTACAATTAATTGTTCGAGAGAATGAAGATGAAGTGGACGATACTAGAAAAAATGAAGCATTTTCTTTCCGTATACATAACGGCAATGGCATACCCGTTCAGTTAGAAATAGTAATCGTTGCAGTTAATCGTGAAACAGGACAAATTGATCATTATAGCGGGCCAAGTTTTGATATGGAACAATTGAGCCAAATCCCTACAGAACCAGCGATTTCAAAAAAAGAAGCGAGAAAAATATTTTTCAGTCACTTAGACTTTGAATTAGCTTGGAACAAAGATTATGACGAAGAAACAGAATCCCATATTCTTGTCTATCAAGCGTGTGATAGGTTTACCAGAACTCCCATCCGGTACATTGATGCCATGACTGGGGCCGTTATTACTGCAAAAGATAAGTAGGATGTGATGATCTTAAATTGGATTTGTTCAGAAAGTACAAGTAACTAACCCCATCCTACAACCTTGGTATCCACTTTTCTAAGCAAATGGTTGGATTAACCAAAGGGTAATCTCCATTTCTTATTATTGTCTACCCTTTTAAACTCAATAAGAAATGAAACTTAAGATAATGCAAAACGTATATTAAAAATAGGGGGGACACGGTTACTATAAAGGAGGCGGTTAAACTGGTACCGATTATTTTATCTATAATACTAATAATCGCTCTTGTCTTTTCAATATCTGTTGTTGTAAAAAAAAGAAAGAAAGCGGGCATTACAGGAATAAAAAGTGCTCTGACTTCAATTTGTTTTTTTCTTATTGCCATAACAAACCTATTAGCTTACTGGTTTAATTTTATGGGGCTATTAAATTGGTCTATTACTGTTGTTTTGTTGATTTTAGGTGCTTATTTTACAAAGTATATGCCAATATCAGAAGGGTGACTTTAATTTAGGAAAGATTGTTAAAAGAGGAAGTCATGAGGTGTTTTGCATGGACAAAAAAACAAAATTGATTATTGGACTAATCGGCAGTCTTATTATATGTCTTTTTGGGGTGTATCGTTTAGCAATTGAAACAGCATCCACTGTTAATTCATTGCTTATTCCCATAGTATTTTCTGTTACGGGCTTTATTGGATTTGTTGGAAATTTAGTAAAGTTGAAAAAACTAAATACTGATATTTATTAAAAGTGTGTTGTTATTTTTCAACTCCTTGACAAATAGGCCATTCAGAGTGATTACTAGGCTACCATTTGTAAAGGAGTGTTTTAAATTTGACTGATGAACAAAGAAACCAAATTAGAATATTAAGGTACCAAGGTCTCGGCTATATGAAGATAGGAGAAACTCTGGGATTATCTCGTGATATTATTAGAGGGTATTGTAAAAGGCATGGACTTAATGGCCGTGCAACTGATTTAGTAAAAAATCAAGAAGAAGATGAAAAATTCAAACGAAAAATAACGAATGAATATTGCTTAAGTTGCGGTTCGAAATTAGAGCAAAAAGGAATAGGCACAAAAAAGAAATATTGTACAATCCAATGTAAACGGAAGTGGGAAAAGGATAATCCTAAAATTTATAAGCTTAGGTGTGATTATTGTAGAAAAGAATATTTATCGGAAAGAGTAAAAAAGCGGAAGTTTTGTAGTAACGATTGCTACGTTAGAAACAGGTTCTTTAAGGAAGAAGATGCAGCAGAGATTTTAGGCAAAATTATGAAGAGACAAAAGGTTGATTATGTACCTAAATGGCTAGAAGAATTACTGCTTTCATATATAAAGAATGACTGACTCTTATGGGTATCGAAGGTCTGAGAATGGGTATAAAATTAGGGATTTTCTTATAATTGTATTTGTTAAAGCAATCGCTCTAGAGATACCCTAAAAAGCTAAATTTAAATAAATGGATATTGATTTTAGGTGATGGAAAAACTATGGAACAACAATCTTTTACATGTATAAATTTACGCGAAATGGGCAACTTTAGCGAAAATGTATCAAGCGTTTATGATAACACACGTTGAGTGTGTCTCGCAACTCATGTTAATTGAAGGCTTTACCCTTATGGAAGTTGCTAACCAAGGTAATAAATCGAAATAAAACAAGCTCCACTAAAGTCAATGTTTTAGTGGAGCTTGTTCTTTTTTGGTAAACTAAGAATGGGTTCGTCTTACTCTGTTAAAAGTAGGGGGGAAAGGTTTTTTGAACGAATTACAATTATTTAGTGAACTGAATCAATTTCATAAATCTGAGCCCAACGGGCTCAAGGCTTTCAGACACTAAAAAAAGGAGTACCTCCCCAGATGTCGAAATAAGTAAGTACCACTACAAACTTATGAGACTGGAGGAAGACTCCCTATGACTATTATACGACAAGGAAGCCTGTTTGACATACAAGAATTATACGACTTAGAACCTACCCAACGTTTTGAGGCTATTTTTTCTACTATTGACATTGATCCCATCTTCGCTGTGGTAACGAAGAAATCACGTTTTGGTAGACCTGTGGAGCTTAATTATGCGGCAATGATTTACTCATTAGTTGCACGCATATCGGAACGAATTCCGTTCATTAAAGACTTGGTAAAGCGATTAAGAAACGATATGATTTTCCGACTAGACTGCGGCTTTTTGGTTTCTGATATAGTCCCTTCTGAGGCAGCTTATTCAAGAATTGTAACGATCCTCAGTGAATCTGAAGTTCTTGAAGGGGCTAAGAATACGATTCTAAATCAAGCCATTACAGAAGGGTTTATCAACGATGATACTGCAGCCCTTGATGCCTCTCATTTTGAAGCGAAGGATCAGGCTCCTCCAAAAGAGGAAAAAACAACATCTGAACCTAAGAAGCGTGGTCGCAAATCAAAGGAAGAACGTGAAAAATGGCTGGTTGAACAAGCTGAACGTGAAGTAAATCTTCCTCTTTATGAAAAGAAAATTGAAGAACAGTTGGACGTTTCTTTGTCTGAACTTCGTTCTCAAATGCCCCAGGATCCACAATGGGGTGTGAAGAAAAACAGCGAAGGAAAGAGTTTTTTTGGTATGGTTATAAAGCACATTTGTTAGTTGGCACAAAAAGTCAATATATCCTTCAATCTCTCTTTTCTTCTGGAAATTTAAATGATGGAAAAGCAGCCATTCCTTTGTTAAAAGGAATTCAAGAAAATGTTTCTTTAAAGACCCTTCGTTATACAACGATGGATGCGGGGTATGATTACGAACCAATTTATGAACAAGTTCATCGATTGGGATTACAATCCGTCATTGCTTATAATAAACGCAATGAACCCGAACCGATCGGTTTTGATAAACACTTTGCCCCAACTTGTTTTAGGGAACATTCCTATCGTTACGATAGTTATGACGCAAAATACGAGACCCTAAAATACACGCGTCCAAAAGAATGTAAGGATTGTCCGTTAGCCGATCAGGGAATATGTCAAAAAGTATATAAAGTAAAGATTACCACTGATCTTAGAAAGTACACTGCACCAGCCCGAGGTTCGAAAACTTGGAAAACAATATTTAAGCGCCGAACCGCAGTAGAACGTGTAAATGCTTATCTGAAGGAGTACTTTCAACTTAACAATGTTCGTTATCGAACTGGAAAACGTGCTAAAGTTCACTTTGATTTGGTGACATTGGTTTATAATGCTTCAAAATTGGCAGCAGATCGTATGAATGCAATGTTAAATCAACGGCAAGCTGCCTAAACTAATGGCGATGAGAAAACTATAAATATTTTAACTTTGTTGATTGGAGCAGAAGGCGGCGACTCCTGCGGGAAAAGCGTGTCCAGGTGAGACCCCGCAGGAGTGAAGCATCGAGGAGGCTCACGGACCGCCCGCGGAAAGCGTCCGCCTGGAGCGGAAATCAACAACAAAGTTCGTAGTGTTAAATTTTTAAAAATCCCAAATTTCTCTTAAGGATACTTTAATCATTTTTAAAATAGGCAATTAAGAAATTGATTCAATTACATTAAAAAAAGGAAATTATAATTGAAACGGACGCTTGTTTAAATATGAAAGTTGAACCATAGTAATCTAGTTGCCTTTTGTTAGAGGTAAGTTGAAAAACAGGGAATTTTGCAAATAATAGAGTGGGTGATATAATAGAATAGTCTGCTATTAATATGCTAGCAGTAGACAATGTTTGAAACTGTCGAGCAGTAACTCACGGAGCAAACTGAGTAAATTAAGAATCACGCAAATCTTCATAAGCTCACCTTCCTGAATACTGACTTCACAATCAATAACATTGTAACAGAATAGTTGAATCGCTCTGGTGTGCTGCATGTGAAAAATGGTCAATATTGTAGTACTATGACTTAGCGTTGCAGAAGGAACAATTGTCAGAAACCAGATCTGCAGTTCCTTCCGCTCCTAAAAAGGGGTATAGATATGCTTGATTCCAATAAATACAGAACTAAACGATATCTACATTTTGATCATAAAGTAAAAATTGAAAAGGTGGAAAGCTATGTAACGAATTCGAGAAGGATTGCTATGCATAGCTTTTTACCATTTATTCACTATGTTTCTTCCTTTAATAAAAATATTGGGGAGAAGAATCCTAATATGAATAACCGCCCGATTAAATCAAAAAATCGTGACATTATGTATGCGGGCCACCTTGATAACTTCATTTATAAATATTATGCGGATGAAAAATTGAATAAAAAATATAATCAGTACATATCAGATGATAAATGTATGTCAAGAAATATTGACGAATGCGTGACGGCATATCGTAGTAATAAAAGGGGCAAGTCGAACATTGATTTCGCCGCTGAAATTATAAATGATATTGTCAGTTTAAAAGAAGCGTATATTCTAGTGGGCGATTTTACAAAGTTCTTCGATCAAATTGACCATAAACTGCTAAAGGAAAACCTGATGAAAGTATTAGAAGTCGAAAAACTGAGCAATGATTGGTTCAATGTGTATAAATCAATTACCAAATTCGGTTATTACGAGAAGTCATTGTTAATAGAAAGGTTTGGCACTGATAAACAAATTAGGCGTTCTGGTAAGAAAAGTTATTTTGATGGATTGAAGGAATTTAGAGAATTTCAGCGACAATATCCTACTAAGAAAAACAGGAATAATGATAAAAGAAAAAGTCACGAAGGTATTCCTCAAGGAACAGCAATTAGTGCGGTTTTTGCAAATGTGTATGCCCTGAAGTTTGATTTGGACATGAAGAAGTTAGCTGACCAGTATTCAGGGTTATATCGTAGATATTCAGATGATTTTATTTTGGTTCTTCCAAAGCAACAACAACAGACACTCTTAGATGAGGAGTTTCGGAATATAGAAATCGAAGTAAGGAGGTTAGCTGCTGAAAATAAAATTGAAATCCATGAAGATAAAACAGGACTATATGTATATAGTGATTTACGCATCATAGAATTGAAGGGTAGAAAAGTAAGTCATATAGACTACTTAGGTTTTGTCTTTGATGGTAAGACAGTAAGGATGAGGGGGAAAAGTCCTTATAAGTTTTATCGTAAAGCATACCAAATTATAGATAAGGCGAAAAGTGTGAAAGGTAAGAAAGACTTGAGGAAACTACCTTATAGAAGGAAGATCTATGGTTTATATACGGATCTAGGTATCCATGAAGGAGAATACGGTAATTTTATTTCTTATGCGAAAAGAGCGCAAGATAAATTTGATAAAATATCCCCTAATACGGAAAATATGATGATGAAACAAATAAAAAACAGAAAGAAAAGGATTGAAGCTAGGTTAGGGGTTAAGATTTATACAAAAATATAAACTAGACTTGGTAAGGATAAGGGGTTAGTTTACTTGCGATTATCCTGAAATGGGGAGAATAAAAAGAGCTTCCTGACTCAAGCATATGTAAACAAATACCGTACAGGAAAACCTTAATTCGTCTAAACGCACCTTCCAGATTCAGCATCTATAAATAGACATCTACTGTTTAGTGCGATATTAATAATAGAATATGCTCATTGTACAAAAAAATGGATGAATTGTAAACGCATAAACCTGTAAACAAGAAAAAGGTGCATATTTGGCGAGGACAACTGAGATGATTTCCTTTTAGCAAATAAATTAGTTATTGATGTATAGTGCAATATAAAAATATAGACAGGAGGTACATTTAAATGAAATGGTCTGAAGTGCGACGGCATTTTCCAGAACGTTGTGTCTTGGTAGAAGCATTGAAATCAGAATCAAGAGGAAATGAAAGAGTCATTGAAGAGATGGCAGTGATCGATGACTTTGAAAACGGCAATGCAGCATGGAAGGTGTATAAAAAACTACATGGGGAAAATAAAAAACGTGAATTATATATTTTTCACACGAATAACGAAGAAATAAAGGTAATTGAGCAGCCATATATAGGAGTGCGAAGAAGAGTATGAGATTTCAAATGGATGACCACTTGCCTCTAGTATCTGTTGAGATTGAATACAATGGGAACAAAAAGATATCCAATAACGTATTGCTTGATACCGGCTGCTCTTCAACCATTTTAGATACAGATTTATGTGAAGAAGTCGGATTGATGCTCGATTTAGAAAAGGCCATTACACGAAAGATGTATGGAATTGGCGGTACGGAAATATGCATTGAGCAAAAAATATACGGTATGAATATTGACGAGTTTCAACTTAATAATTTCACTATACAGCTCGGCGATGTTAGAGAAATGCATGGGTTTGACGGCATCATCGGCAGTGACTTCTTTCTTGCAAATAAATTAATCATCGACTTTGAAAATATGGAAGTGCGAAAAAATTAGGTTAAGGTAACCACTACTACATCATATTATTCTGCCATCACCATCCTAGCCACGTTGAGTGTGTCTCGCAACTCATGTTAATTGAAGGCTTTACCCTTATGGAAGTTGCTACCAAGGTAATAAATCGAAATAAAACAAGCTCCACTAAAGTCAATGTTTTAGTGGAGCTTGTTCTTTTTTGGTAAACTAAGAATGGGTTGGTCTTACTCTGTTAAAAGTAGGGGGGGAAAGGTTTTTGAACGAATTACAATTATTTAGTGAACTACATAAATTTTTAAATAGTTTAGGTGCAATGGAGTATACGCTTGCGCCCAAGACTTTAACCTTAGGATATAAGCCCCGCCGTTTCGGTGTAAAAAGTTCAAAGTTTGCCACTTTATATGGTGAAAAAAGCTAAAACTGTTTAATACTTCATGTCGATCCAGGCAATAAAGAATCTATTAAAGGAGAAATGATTCAAAAGGAAGTTCAGGAACTCCTGCATTTTAATATCAAAGAATTAAGAGGTTTTGTCTTAAAAAAACATGAAGTTTATATTCCATTTGAAGTAATTGACACAAAGGGAAAATTTGTAGAATTAAAAGATTTTGTTCGCAGGCAGTTTATATCTATTGTTAGAAAATAATCGAGGATCATTCGAGTCAATCCCACACTGCATATATGCAGCTGCCCTTTAATAAAAATAAGAAGAATCTAATGAAGCTTTCATATGATGGACAACTTATTAAAACAAATGTCTTTATGGGTCTTTGTGGAAGGTTATTAAAATTAGCGATGTAACTTTACAATTGACTTGCGGAACTTGGAGTTAATTCCTTCGGATAATAGCCTCTAAGCTTGAGAGAATCAGTCTATCTATAGAGTACGCCAACAAATAAGGTAAGAGAAATTACAAAGCCTGAAAATAGGACAACTTCTTTGGAAATAATAGAAGGGAAACTTTTAACAAGGTTTTTACCATGATAAACTAGATGAAATGAGGTTTTAAACTGTTTAACTAGAAAGGAAGATGGTATTAAGTGATGCTGCCGCTTTATAGTAATGGGTTTAAAATAATTATGCACATGTTAATACTGGTGTCAAAAAGGAATTTAGCACATTAATAAAGAATATTTTCCATAATTAAAACTCCTTTTGAAAATTACTTGAAAAAGATATAAGGGAGGTAGTGAGTTTGGATTCATTAAAGGATACAAGATGGAGACAGAGGTTTGAAAATTTCGAAAGGTCATTTAAACTTTTAGAAAAATATTCTACGCAGGATATTAAAAGTGAGTTAGAAAGAGCCGGTATCATTCAATTCTTTGAAATGACATTTGAGTTATCTTGGAAAGTATTAAAAGATTATTTGGAATCTCAAGGTTATGACGTGAAAAGTCCAAGAGAAACAATAAAACAAGCATTTCAAATTGGATTAATCGAAGAAGGACATCCTTGGATGGATGCCTTATCTAAAAGAAATTTAACCACTCATACTTATGATGAAGTACTTGCAATAAAATTTGTTGGTGAAATTATCGAAATTTATGTCCCGATTTTTAAATCCCTTTATGTCAAGCTTTCTAAGGAATGATATTATGTTTGGACTTTTAGAGTTAGATTTAGAATATATCCAAATGGCCATGAAAAAATTTAATGAAATAGACAGGGCTGTTATTTTTGGCAGCAGGGCTATGGGAAATTTTAAAAAAGGGTCAGATGTTGATATTTCAATATATGGCCAAAATATTACGAATGAAACTCTTTACAGGCTGAATGATCTTCTTAACGAGGAATACCCACTTCCTTATTTTTTTGATATCCTTCATTATGAAGGAATAAATAACATAAATTTAAAAAACCATATTGATACTTATGGAAGTGAAGTGTACAAAAAAATGGATAGCAATATTATTAGTAAGGTAATTAAAGACTCTTAAGTATTATGCGAGATTATCCATTGGAGTAAAAATGAATCATGAAGCAAAAAAAGCGGGCTCCCCCGCTTTTTTTGTTTTCCAATTTTCAATTCTTACTAATTTTTAAAAAAAATTCAGGCAGATTGCCAACAGACCAACAGACTATTTATAATAGAATTAGAACTTTAGATTGAGGAGCTAAGTATTATGTCAGGATATAAAAAAACGCCAAATGCAAAACCGATTATTAATATCACATTAACGGATGAATTATTAAAAAGAATAGAAGATTATCGATATAACGAAAGAATTCCAAGCCGGTCACAAGCAATTTCTAACCTAATTGAATGTGCGTTTAATAGTCTAGAAGGTAAAAGCGAAAAAAGGTCAAGAAGGTAAAGTAAAATCTTTACTCCGTGGTTTTAGAGTATGAAAGGAGAAATATAGTGACAAAACACCTTGAAGCAGTAAATACGCTTAAGTATGCCACCGTTGAAAATGCTTATCGCTATCGCCCTATTATGAGATTCTTGTTTGAACAGTATGATAAATTTCGCTATTACATCAAAACAGAGGAAATTTTAGGCTATATTAAAACCCTAAATATATTAGATGAACATTACTCAGAAGAACAATTATATCAAGATATGAAAACCCTTGAATCATGGGATTGTGTAATATCAAGGCATGACAAAGAAATGGTTTATACCATTGAAGATTTCAAAAAGAAACGTTTAAAGTTCCAAATCACGCCCCTCGCTTACGAAATTGAAAATACACTTAAGAAATTAGATGAGTTAGATGAAGTGTTAACAGGTTCTTTAGAAAGCAAAGAGTTTGAACGTATTTTAAAAGATATTGAAACCATATCAAAATCGAACCTTGATTCAGATAAAAATGAAGTGTTATTTGAACACTGGATTACTTTGATGCGAAGATTAGAAAATTTAAAACGCAATGCAGCAAACTATCTATCACACATCAAAAGTGATAAAGCTGAGCAATTGTTTAAAACGGAAGAATTCTTATTGTATAAGGAAAAATTTACAGACTATCTAGGTAAGTTCATTCTATCGATGAAAAAAACGCGTTACAAGATTTCACGTGCATTGGAGTGGATTCAAGAATCATTTGTCGATTCATATATAGAACGAATGATTGAATATTTTTCTACGATACCTACTATAGATGGGACCCGATTTAATGTGGAAAAGAACAGACGTTTATATAAGGAAAAATGGATGGAGTTACGGAATTGGTTTGTTAAGAGGAACGATTATGAATGCGATGTTGATATTCTTCTACTGGAAACAGATAAGAGTATTCAAATCATCAGCCGATATGCCCTCCAATTAACAGAGACAAAAAATAATGCTAGGAATAGAAAAGAAGATTATAGAAAACTGGCTTCGATGTTTATTCAATGCGATGATTTAAAAAATGCGCATGAATTGGCGGTATGCTGTTTTGGCATCCCGCATACGCGGCATATTTTTGGTATACAGAAAGCGACAGATACGAAAGACGAAGAAATTTGGGAGCAAGAAATCCAAATCATTGATACGGCACCTAAAAACCGAACCTACGAAAGAAGCAAACGAATTAAGTCCTATGTAAAGGATCAAAAAGCCGAAAAAGAGAGAATCAAAAAAAATATTTTAGAGCAAATGGAGAGAGAAAAAGAAATCATCCAATCTCTCATCATTAATAATCAAATTATCATGAAAGATTTGGCCGAACAGAGTAACAATCGACCAGTTAAAATGTTTGTCAGAAAAGCAATCTTAGATTGGATTGCTAAATCGCTCCAAGATAAAACATTAACCGCAAGAACACAGTATGGAAGAAAATTTAGGCTTCAAAAAAATTCAAATCAAAAAATAGATTTAAGATGTGTAGATGGTATTTTAACACTTCCGGATATCACATTCGAATTTGAGGAGGCATAGTGATGGAAGAGAGGGAGAGAATCAGAGAAGGCATCACGCTTCTGTTAGAGAACTTTTGGTTTACCCGAAAATATCATTTAGATAAATATTTATTGGTTAGACAAAATCGAAAAGAACTTCAAAAATATTTTATTGATAATTTTGGCTATCAGTTAATTGTTAATAATGCTGTTGTAAAGTTGGAAAAAATCCCAAGTAAAACGGCAGGCTGGATGGGAATTCAAGATTTCACCGACCCATTGGATTATGCCTTTTTTATGGCTGTATTATCTTATTTAGAGGAAAAATCTGCTGACGATATTTTCATCGTATCGATGCTTAGTGAGTATGTTAAACAATTTCTTTCTCAAGAGATGGATGTGAAGTGGGAAAATTATCGCCAACGCTTGTCTTTTGTAAGAGTGATGAAATATGCGGAAAAACAACACTTACTTGAAGTGATGGAGGGAGAAATTGACCTATATAAAGACGATGAGACGATTGAAGTACTTTATCGGCCGACAATGATTTCCAAGTATTTTATGCGGTTCTTTTCCAAGCCTGTTGAGGAATTTCAATCCCGGAAAGAAATGCTGGAAGACCGGTGGAAAATCGCTGGGTTTGAAACGCCAAAAATCAGGAGACAATCCATTTCTAGAAAACTATTGACTTCGCCTGTAGTTTATCGGAATGAACTAGATGATGAGGAAAAGAGATACTTTGCGAATTACGGCTACAGTATAACCGATGCCTTTGAAGAATACACACCGTATGAGCTTGAGACGTATCGAAATGAAATTTTGCTCATTTCAAAAGAGAGAAATGTAAAAATAGAGCAATATCCAGATGGGAAAATGTTGAGCCAAATCGCACTCCAATTTGGCTATTTCATTCAGAAAAAGGTAATGGAAAATGAAGAACTGCCAGAATTTGAATGGGAGATTCCCCGATTTGTTTTTGAGAAGTGTGTTGAAGAATTTCAGGCAGTGAATGCGCATGGCTGGAGCAAAGAATATCGTAATCAATACCCCGAAATGATTGCCAAAGAGTTAACAGCCTATTTCCAAGATTGGAAAATGCTAAAAGAAGAGGGTCATAGCATTATTCTTTATCCAGTCATAACCCGAATCGGTGGCCAATATCCTATTGAGTATCGTTTTCAGCGCTATTTTATAGGAAAAATAAAAAATAAATTGGCAGACCAATTTAATGAAAGGATTGAGCATTCCATTGCTATTTCCGATTTAGAAGATTGGATCTATGAATTTAAAATTAGATTTCAATTGAAAAAATTCAGTTGGAAAAGTGTTGAAGATTCGATTGGTAGTTTTGTTGACTTGAACGAAGAACGGAATGTTTGTGTTATTGATATGGAAAAGGTACGGAAACGAGACAAAAATTAAGGGAGTAATCCAATGGAAAACAATCATAAATGGTTGATAAATAAAACTGGCATTTTAAATTACTGGTACTTTGATGAAGAAGAATTTCCGTTTGAAAATGGCCATTTATTAATAAGAGGCGGTAATGGATCAGGTAAGTCGGTAACGACACAAAGCTTTTTACCATTATTGTTAGACGGCAACAAATCTCCACAGCGATTAGATCCGTTTGGAACCCGATCCCGGAAAATGATTGATTATATATTTGGGGAATCTTCAGAGGAAAATGAAAAAACGAGTTATTTATATATGGAGTATAAGAGAAAAGATGCCGAAGAATATATTACAACCGGAATTGGTCTAAAAGGTAATTTAAATAACGATAAAGTAGACTCATGGTACTTTTTGATTAAGAATAAAAGAATTAATGAAGATATTAAACTTTTTCAATATCAATTGGATACAGTCGGGCAAAAGGTGAAGGTTCCTTTAAGTGAAAAGGAATTAAAAAACCTTATTGAACGCGAAAAATGCGGGTATTTAGTGACAACTCAAGCTGAGTATGCAGAACTGGTAAATAAATATATTTTTCAGTTTGAAAGTATTCAGGAATTCAAAGAAATGGTCGACTTAATTGTCCGCATTCGTGCACCGAAATTGTCCAACAATATGGGGCCAAATGTATTATATGAAATGCTACAAAGCTCATTGCCCGAATTAAGTACGAATGACCTGCGTTCGCTGTCTGAAACTATTCAAAATATGGATGAAATCAAGAGCCGTTTGGCAAAAGCCGAGCAGGATTTAAAACTGATTAAAAATCTATCGGCTAAATACAATGATTATAACTTCGCTGTTTTATCCCAAAAGGCGAACATGTTTCTGTCTATGAAGGCAAAGCGGGATGCATCCAAAAAAGGTGTGGACAAAGCACAAAAGGCATGGAAAAAGGCAACGGAAACGTCTGGCTTGAAACAAAAAGAAGTTGAACAATTAGGTAATGAACTGGAGTCATTAATAAAGAAAGTCGAACATCTAAAAGACAATGATGTCTACAAAATGAAAAAAGAACTAATTGCCCTAGAAACTCGCTTGGAGGAAGCAGCGAAGGAGTGGGGCAAATTAAAAAATAGTTTAGATGAAAAAGTGGCCCATTTAAGAAAACTAGAAGGTAATCTAAAGGATAAGAATGATGAAAAATATGGCTTAGAAAATAAAATAAACATAGCGGTCGAAGAGTTGGATGCTATAGCTGAGGATGTGGAGTATCCAGCTCACTCTTTGAACCGTGATTATTTTAAAACAGCTTTGAACGAAAGGAAAGCTCTTGAGGCAATTAATCAGTGGGAAGTCAGCTCTGAAACCTTTCAAACATTAGTTGGTAACATTTTAGGAGAATTAGAAAAAGAGAAACGGGTGGAAGAAGAATTAGATCAGCAAAAACTAGGTCTATTAAAAGAAGAGAAAGAAAGGGACGGAATCCGTAAAGCAATAGATGAAAAACGCGATGAATTAGAACGTCAATTGGAACAGCTAAATCGATTGATTTTGGAGAAAAATGAACAGAATAAGGAATTTGTTTTATCAAAAGATGAGCTATCCCTTGTAGCCTATTCCATTTTGGGGCTATTTGATACAACCTCGGTTAAAGAAATTGAAAGGCAATTAGCAGGGATTCTTCACTCTAAAAGGCAAACATTAGGAAAAAAAGAATTGCAAATTGATAACAAATTGGAGTTGATAGGAAGGGAGATAAAGGATAAGCACGGCAAAATTGATGAGTGGGAGAAGAAGGAAGAGTCGATTCCTGCTTTTCGAAAAGTGGAAACGGAAACGATGAGAAAAAGCTTAGCCAAAAAGGGGATTCCTTTCATTTCATTCTATGAAGCAGTCGAATTTATTGACGGATTAAATCCTTATGAAAAAGAGAGACTAGAATCGGCCCTTATTGAAATGGGAATATTAGATAGTTTAATCGTATCACCGGCATACCTTCATCTGGTGAATGATTCGGATGCCGTCTTAATTCCAAAGCCGCTATCAGAAGGGGAAACGTTAAAGGAATATTTGACAGTCAATCTTCCTAAAGAGGCAAAAGACCTGGAACAAATGACAAATGATATCTTAGCGAGTATTTCCATTGTCGAACATGAAAATCAAAGCTATGTCACCACGTTTGGTAATTATCAGCATGGTGTTGTAAAAGGGAATGCCATCCCTCGAGAAAATTCAATTTATATCGGCAAGGAAGCGCGAAAGTTACACCGTGAGAGGATGTTACACCAATTAAGAGAAGAATTAATTGTGTTAGAAAGTCAAAAAACAGAATCTGAATTTGAATTGCAGCAGTTAAAAGAACGTGGTCAGATGTTGCAAATTGAGGCAGATCAATACATTACATTTGATGAAGTGGAAGAGATAAATGTAACCATTGATAGTTATGATCGGGAATTAATTATTCTTGAGAAGACCATTACTCATTTAAAGGAAAGGATTTCCGACCTTCATAAAACGTATATCGAAGTTAAGAGAAAACGAATGGAACTGACAGAAGGAAGAGAGACCCCCTTAACGATTGAGGCCTATTCTGTTGTGAATCGAGATGTGAAGGAATATTTAAGTGAATTAAGAGGGATGAAGCAAACTGTTAACGATTGGAACACTGTTCTGCAAAATATGGAAATATTAGAGGAACAGAAAGAGCGAGAGGAAGACGATATTGCTCAATCCAGAGACCTCACCTTACAAAAAGAAAAGGAAGTTGACCGAACGAAAGTTAAGGTTAACGAACTGAGAAAAACCATTGCAGAAAAAGATATTGGCAATATTGAAGAACAAATTGAACAAACCGAGAGACGGATTCAGGAAATTCCACAATACCGAGACGAATTAAATAAAGAAGTCGGTCATTTAGAGGGACAAATCCCCTTGTTAAAAAATAACATTTTGCTCGAAGAAGCTTCTGTCCGTTTTTATCAAGAAGCCTATGATTGGTCGAAAGAAATTTTTGTTCAAGAGGTTAATCGTAAATTAGTGGAGACGTATGACCGGGATGTCCTAACAGTTGATGAGGACATGGTTGCTTTGGCAGAGGCAGCCATAGAAGATGATAAGGAAATTTCAAGAGAGAATGTTCAAGGAATTAGGGATAAAATGGTGGCTGTCTTTAATGAAGTTCGCGTTCAAGGACTGGAGGAATATTCCCTTACACTATCGGATACGGATTCCTATTTTAAAGAGATTAGTGACGAAGGATACGAGCTATTTTCACATGAGCTTGAAAAAATTGAATCTGTCTCAGCACGTCAATTAATTCATTTAACTTCTGATGGTAAATTGGTGTCTCCTCAGAAACTTCAACAAATTATTGAGCAACAGGTTCAAGCAATCAAAATTGCCTTAACAGAAGAGGATGAAAGATTATACAAGGAAGTGATCCTCGATAATATTGGGGAGCGTATACGTGAGTTAATTAGCCAAGCAGCTAGGTGGAAAGAAGAAATAAATGAGTATATGATGCAAACAAATGCCTCAAATGGCTTAAAGTTATGGTTACAATGGAAGCCGCGAAAAGCAACGGAAGACGGTGAAATGTCGACTTCTGATTTAGTACGTTTATTGCAAAAAGACCCTGACACCTTAAAAGAAAGTGACTACAAAAGATTAAGCAAGCACTTTAATTCTAAAATCAAGTTTGCCAAAGAAAGCTATGAAAGCGATGATGCCTTAAGAGATAAATCTTTTGATGTGCTGATTAAAGAGATTTTAGATTATCGTGAATGGTTTGAGTTTAAAATTTACTTTCAAAAAGAAGGGGAAGATCGCAAAGAGTTAACCAAAACAAACTATAATACATTAAGCGGCGGAGAACGTGCTATGTCCATGTATATTCCATTACTATCGGCTTTATATTCTAAGTTTATTTCTGCAAGTGATGAAGCTCCTTACATCATCTCTATGGATGAAGCATTTGCCGGAGTGGATGAAAATAATATTGCTACGATGTTTAAATTAATGAATGACTTTGGTCTGAACTATATTTTAAACTCCCAAGCTTTATGGGGAACGTATGAAACAGTTGATGCCTTATCCATTGCAGAAATTATCCGCCCGCAGAATGCCAAAAATGTAACGGTTATGTTGTATAAATGGAATGGTATTGAGCTAAATACTGTGAAAGAAGAAGTGCATATAAAACCAACACAGGAGCAGCAAAATTTGTTCGATGTGTTGGAAAGTATGGAAGTTTAAGGTGATTTGAATGGATGAAATGAAAGAGGCAATCGTTTACTTTAAGAAAGAGCCGGGCTACATTCGGCTCTTTGAGGCTTTTGCAGACAAAATCGAAAGTTTGGGTCATATTGGTGGCAGTGTCACACTTTCCAATTTAACAGAGGATGAAAAAAGGTTACTTCGTAATTGGTTCGGACGTGATTATTCAAAGAAAAGTTCTACTACTGTATCTCTGAGGAAATTTGAAAGACAATTAGACGAAACGAAATTTCAAGGAGTAGATTTTAACAAGGTAATAGAAGGGGTATTAGGAAGAACAATCTCCTACAAAAAGGATGTCAAGTTGTTAAAGGAAGAGGAAAGGATTCGATTCTTTAGCCATTTAATCGAAAAATATCCATCAGAAAATACAGCTTGGTTAACGGAATCGATTCTTAATAAAGAGCCTGGTTCAATCGGCTTTATTCAATCTTACAATCAGACAGATTTTAGTGCAATTGAGAGAATATATCAGACAATAAGTCTATTACCACTGGTGAAAAAAGTACGATTACCTGTTTTAGCAGAACAAATTGCGGGAGATCCCCATTATTTTGACAAAGAATCCAAGTTTATTACAGCGTTACAAATTATCCAATCAAAGAAGGATAAAGTTCCTTATGCAAATAATTCAAATATCGAAACAGTCAATGAATTATTGTATGACTATGGCATATTAAAGGATGATATACAAAACTTTGTAACCTGCTTCGGGTTGTCAGCAGTTAAGAATGATGAAAAATTGGCTTCTTGGGAATGTCTGTATGAAGAAAAAAGTGTGCACAATGTGCCGCTTAGAGAGTTGGCTAAATATGATAGAATCTTCCCTAAAAAAGGGAATCAGGTGTTTATCGTTGAAAATTCAGGCGTGTTTTCAAGCATATTAGATATCCATGAGGGCGCCCCCTTACCCCTTATTTGTACACATGGACAATTTAAATTAGCTGCATTACAATTGATAGAAAAATTATGCAATGAAGATATTTCCATCTATTACTCGGGTGATTATGACCCTGAAGGTCTCCAAATGGCACAAAGATTAAAAGTGAAATTTGGTCAAAAGATTCATTTTTGGCGGTATACAGTAGAGGATTACTTGGTGGCATTATCGGGGCAGGAAATATCACCCTTGAGTATTTCCAAACTAGAAAATATTACGGAACATGAGCTATTAGCACTAAAGCATGAAATGTCGAGAGTTAAAAAGAAGGGTTATCAGGAAAGACATATTGATGCCTTATACAGGGATATCATTCAAATCGATTAATCTTGTTGTTTTTATATCATTAATAAAATAAAATTTATTGCCCACCATATCTGCGGTTTATTACGTGTGGTGAAATAAATTAATCATCACTTTTTAAATATGGAGGTACGAAAAAACTAGATTAAGGTATGTATACTACTACATCCAAAACTATCTGCCATCATCATTCAAGACATGTGGAGGTGATAGTGAAGCTTGTTTTGAAAGGTACAGCTGGTTAAACTGTACCTAAGCATTATTCTAAGGGGCAAGATTGTAGTGGATGTCAATCTCGCCTTCTTCAGAGACTTTGATCTTGTCAATCATTCTTTGAAGAATTTGTTTCATGTCTAGTTGATCTTTCTCATCAAGGTTTAAGAAGTTGTCAACAATTCTTTTAAAAGCCAGGATATTCTTTTCCTGGTTCTTTTTTTGCTCTAGCTGAGATTCTAATTCCATTTTGCGATTTGCTAATGCAAGCTGCAGTTCTGAGATAGACTGATTTTTCACCTTAAATTGATCTTTTGTAATGATACCTTCAGCATGCAGCGATAATAGGCTATTAAATTGATTACTGAGCTTCTCAGCCTGATTCTCCAGGCTTTTAATCTTTTTAAGAATACTTGACTGCTTCAATAATGCTTTTTCCTCTGCTAGGCCGTACAATTCGTCTATGTTGTTCGCACTTTTCATTAAATTTTGTGCGTCGTTCCTGACTAATTTTAATAGCTTTTTTTCTTCAATAATATGAGACGAACAGAAAGAGCTCGAATGTTTAACGTAAGTACCACAAACAACATATGCGCCGTTTCTTCGGTCAGATTTAAAATGCATTCCAGAACCACAGTCAGCGCAAACAGCAATATTCGCAAATAGACTCTCTCTACCGTTTGATTTCGCTTTTCTTTTAGCTTTTATGAGAGCTTGGACCACATCAAAGTCTTCTCTAGAAATAATAGCTGGGTGAGTGCTGTTTGCAAGCTTTGTAACATGTTTCTGCCAAGACGTGAGACTGATTTTGCAATAACAACATCAAACTTTTTCTTTTTTGCGTCTTCTATAAGCTATAGAATACCTTCTCGACTTTTTAGCCCCGTCCCTGATTTGCTATCAATATACCTATCAACAATTATGATGCCTTTTTCTCTAGCAACGTTCTCAGCTAGAACTATCTGATTGTGAAGGCTACTTTTCTGTTCTTCTCTATCTGTTGATACACAAGCGTATATTACACCTTTCATTTGCGTGCCACTCCTTCTAGAGTAGCACTTGCCATAGTTTCATCGTAAGTAGAACTAATATATTTGTCAATCTTACGATTAACTAGTTCTAGTAATACATCCTCAAGTTTTTCCGTTCCGACGAACGTCCTCTTTATAATAAAGTTTTTCTCTTTCTTTTTAGACATGGTAGCCCCTCCAAGTACGAATTAAGCTGAATTAGCTAAACTTGTCTGAAGTAGATTATATTAGTTTCTCTGAGGTGTGCTGTAGACTTTTAAGCAATAAAAATAACGCGACCGCAATAAGTACAGACTTCTGGTTGGAAGTTGTAATGACTTATCGCGAATCGCGTTTTATCTTTTGTGTGTAATTTATTTAGTAAAGTTTTGCTAATCTTAATTTATACAATATGTAAATAACATGTCAATAGTTTTTGGGGCAATAATTGCCCGTTACTAAGAACGAATGTTCTATAAAGTGGGCATCGATTGCCCGTTGTTACTTAAGAAATAATTATTATTATTTTTTGGAAGGTTATTGCTAAATTTTGATAATCGTTGTATATTTGTCTTTAAAATTAACATTGTTTCACAATGTAAAAAATATAACACTATAAATACATGAGATAAAGCGCCTAGGCGTCAAGTATGAAAGACCATTTGTTTTTTCTTGGTCTACTACATTTTGACTGCCTGGGCGTTTTTTGTTGAATAATAAATTTGAAGGAAGAATTTTTAATGAATCTAGTTGATTTATTAATAGCAAGGAAGGTAGAAACTTTAAAAGAGAACTGTGCTCGAATTAAAGGAGAACGGAGGCAAAACTGGATTGATGAAGGTAATCGACTTGTAGAATGGAGAGATCGATTAGGGTTAACAAGAGCTTTTATTGCTCGCGAAACTGATTGTATCAAATCCATATGGTGGATTATGTGCTCCTTCAAACGTAGTAATTTGGACCGTTACATCATAATAATCATCCCGTATATTTTGGGTAATATCAATAATTCCTCCATCATGATAGAAAAGCTTTGGTTTTCCATAAAATGTTTTTGTGGCATTAAGGATTTCTTTTTTATTAAGGGGTACAGGGGGGCTACCCCCATACATAACTTGTTCATTTGTAAGTGTAAATTTATTTAAAGATTATATATTAACCTAGTATGTTCGATAAACATCGGGGCAGGATGATTCTGTAGGAGAGTAAAAACAGTGTGATTTATAGCGCCCAGCATTCCATTGATTATACCATTGTGCAGGGCAACTACCTTCTGGTTTAAAGAACCATAATGAGTATGTCGCTGGATGAAATCGTTCTCCTTTAATTAGTCTCCTTGCTAACCTAATTTCTGTTTCTCTAGATGCTTGGTAAAAATATCCTTTTATAGTTGCTTCAAATCCTCCAGGTCGTTGAAAAACCATTCTTCTAATTGAGTTAATATCTTCAAAGTCAAGGCATCTAGAGCGCACTCGGTTTACAGCTACATTTCCAACCAATAACATACCTAACCTTCCTTCTCCTTCAGCTTCTGCACGAATTAAACGTGCTAATAGTTTAACGTCTTCTTCAGTAGCTTTTATGACTGCCAAGGTGAATTTCCCTCCCTTTTATAAACATAAAAGCATTACTCCAATTTATGAAGTAATGCAAATGTAATACATTATTGTATGATAAAAGATTTCTTAATATCATTGTTTAACTGCTTTAATATAAATTTTTTCTTATGAGAGGGTAAATGTACAGTTAAAATAAGTAAATCAACTAAATCTGGTTGTTCATTAGCTATTTCTTGCAAGCAATCTTTGCCGAACTCTTTCATAACAGGTAATAGTTTACTCATTTAGTGAAAGTCTACATCAATTTTCTTTTTGTTATCATTTGTTTTCTTTGGCATTCTGACTTCAAGAACACCGTTCTTATAGGTTGCTTTTACTCCCTCATTAGATACAGGGCTTGGCAAGGATACAGTCCTATGAAAGCTACCTGTATAGCGTTCTTTTCTATACATACTTTCTTCTTTAATCTCATTTGTTTTATTGATGGTACCGTTGATGCTTAACATATTATTTTCAATATCAATATTTACATCTTCCTTTTTCTCAAGACCTGGAATATCACATGAAGCAATTACTTCATTTTCAGTTTCATGCACATCAACTCTGATATTACCAAAATTATTGTTTTCCATCCCAAGATCTAGAGGGAAGTCAGAGAAAAAACGGTCAAAATTTCTTCTCATATTTGCTAGTTGTCTAAATGGATCATACGGTGTTAATGACATACAAATCACTCCTTATTTTATTATCACATGTATTTTCTTCTTAGAATTAAAAAATATACAAGGAAAGTTATGTGTATAAGAAATTTTATATTGTGAAAAATATTAAAGGTTAAATTTGGAGTATAAGGGAGATTTATGTGAATTTTTTTAAAAAACAGGCTAAGCAAATTGTGTTGAAAGTATTAAAAAACAATTATCTAACTCTCCTGATTTAGTTTATAGAACCGTAACAGTCGGAAATAAAACAATTGAATTGAGGCTATTTTTTCTACTATTGACATTGATCCCATCTTCGCTGTGGTAACGAAGAAATCACGTTTTGGTAGACCTGTGGAGCTTAATTATGTGGCAATGATTTACTCATTAGTTGCACGCATATCGGAACGAATTCCGTTCATTAAAGACTTGGTAAAGCGATTAAGAAACGATATGATTTTCCGACTAGACTGCGGCTTTTTGGTTTCTGATATAGTCCCTTCTGAGGCAGCTTATTCAAGAATTGTAACGATCCTCAGTGAATCTGAAGTTCTTGAAGGGGCTAAGAATACGATTCTAAATCAAGCCATTACAGAAGGGTTTATCAACGATGATACTGCAGCCCTTGATGCCTCTCATTTTGAAGCGAAGGATCAGGCTCCTCCAAAAGAGGAAAAAACAACATCTGAACCTAAGAAGCGTGGTCGCAAATCAAAGGAAGAACGTGAAAAATGGCTGGTTGAACAAGCTGAACGTGAAGTAAATCTTCCTCTTTATGAAAAGAAAATTGAAGAACAGTTGGACGTTTCTTTAAAGACCCTTCGTTATACAACGATGGATGCTGGGTATGATTACGAACCAATTTATGAACAAGTTCATCGATTGGGATTACAATCCGTCATTGCTTATAATAAACGCAATGAACCCGAACCGATCGGTTTTGATAAACACTTTGCCCCAACTTGTTTTAGGGAACATTCCTATCGTTACGATAGTTATGACGCAAAATACGAGACCCTAAAATACACGCGTCCAAAAGAATGTAAGGATTGTCCGTTAGCCGATCAGGGAATATGTCAAAAAGTATATAAAGTAAAGATTACCACTGATCTTAGAAAGTACACTGCACCAGCCCGAGGTTCGAAAACTTGGAAAACAATATTTAAGCGCCGAACCGCAGTAGAACGTGTAAATGCTTATCTGAAGGAGTACTTTCAACTTAACAATGTTCGTTATCGAACTGGAAAACGTGCTAAAGTTCACTTTGATTTGGTGACATTGGTTTATAATGCTTCAAAATTGGCAGCAGATCGTATGAATGCAATGTTAAATCAACGGCAAGCTGCCTAAACTAATGGCGATGAGAAAACTATAAATATTTTAACTTTGTTGATTGGAGCAGAAGGCGGCGACTCCTGCGGGAAAAGCGTGTCCAGGTGAGACCCCGTAGGAGTGAAGCGACGAGGAGGCTCACGGACCGCCCGCGGAAAGCGTCCGCCTGGAGCGGAAATCAACAACAAAGTTTGTAGTGTTAAATTTTTAAAAATCCCAAATTTCTCTTAGGGATACTTTAATCATTTTTAAAATAGGCAATTATGAAATTGATTCAAATTAGTGGTTTTTTATCAATTCTCTCTTTCCAATAAAAGGGTTCTTTAAAAAATATAGAAGTAGATTATGTAAAAAACATTACGAATAGGCTACGTAATTAAGGTAGTCAGAGGTTAATACAAGAAAGGACTTGGAATTAACACTTTAGATCTTTTAAGGTCACTTTCGGAAAAGGATTTTTGATAATGGAAACCCGTTTTGTGATTTGGACTCCCGCTGTGAGAGAGAAGCTTATTGAATTTAGAAATTCAAGATTTACACCTGAAGAAACTCTTGATTTTATTTCTCAACTTATATTAGAAACAGAGGATTTATTGAAAAATCCTCTTATTGTAAAAAGTCTATACCGAGGAATCCGGAAAATACCCATCATTCTTATGTCCACGTACACCCAGGACTTAAAACCCTTCGATTGCCCTTCTATAGCACTCAAAAACTCCTCAGTATTACTTCATAAAATCATTTCTATTATTTTGCTGAACTAAGTACCAATATATAACCTATCAAACAAGTTATATATCCTTATCTCGAGACAAAAGGGCTCCGATTTTCCTAATGATACCTTAAACTTTTATTATATTAATTTGTTAGAATAAATATAAAATCGTTATACGAGGTATCAATATGATAGAAGAATCATTTCAAGTATATATTAAGGATTTCATCCTTAAAAGTGGAGAGGTACTCGAGTTGGGGGAACCCAATAAAGATAACTTTTTACTAGAAGTAAGGATCATCAAGCGTTCAGAGAGAACCTATCGTATCCTAGGGCTTTTAATAGTATCAACTAAAACGACTAAAGATATAGAATCGACAAATGACCATAAGTTAGATGCAATAAAATTTACCCCCAGGAAAAAAGTTAGCTTAGATGATAACGATCGTCAGACTTTTAAATGGCTGGAAGAAGGGTGGATTTTAAAGGAAGTCAGGTTTGAGAAAGATGAGAAAACGGTTCGTTCATCCCAATATCGGATGGGGTATCGATTATACGAACATGAACAATTAAAGGTCCAACAAAAAGTAGACTATGTTTATTCCGAATTCTCCAAAGTTAAAGATAAACTTCTAAGAACTCTAGCAACTATAGATGATAATTATAATCATTTTCCCCATCGTAAAAAGCTTGGACTAGAGAACATGGTAAAAATCATAAATCAGCTTAAGCAATGTGATTTAAATGAATCGGAGTATTTTCCACAGAAGTGGCATGTGAAAAAAAGTTTGAAGTATTTACAATTTGTTGACGCCTTTAGTCAATTATGTCTTCAGAAGAAGGATTTTGACTGGAAGGAAATCGGGGCAACTTATTATAAAAAAATCGGAGGATCTAAGGAATTCGATCCCTATAAGCAAGAGTTTATTGATCAATTAGAAGAGTGGGCAAGTGTTCCGGCAACTGAGTTAGGTTTAGCAAGTCTTGGGCAAATTACTTCGGTGTATTTTGCAGGGCAATTAAGTGGGAGGTATGTTGCTTACCAATTGGGACCAGTTCATGCTTTAACGAATCTATCAATTGCACAAGAGAAGTATCTAACAAAGGCTACGAATCTTTGGCTTGTTGAAAATCGAGCGATCCTGACACGGTTAGCAGCAACTGAGCAATTTTTAGAAGAAACCAATTCTTTCATCATATGTGTGGATGGGCATTTACGTTCCGCTCACAGAAATGCTATCACACAAATTCTAGACAACAGTAATATTGAACAAGTACTAATATGGTGTGACTATGATCCGGATGGTCTACAAATCTCAAAAGAGATCTACTCAACCATTTATAAATATAGCAATTTGAAAATAAAATTGATTTTACCTGAACAGGAAGTTATAAGTGATTGGCATAAGTATGAAGAACATCTAAAGGGCTTCTTGGAGAACAACAAAATGGAGCAAGAACAAATGATGGGAGGTGTTGTTCTGTGGAAAAGGTGGATTCTGGATTAATATCGATATTTCAGTCAAACGAATCAGCTCCTGAGGTCATGCAGTCAATGAAAGATATATCTTCATTAGCTGGGGTTTTAAGCGATTTAGGAGCTCATAACTTTTTTCAAACTCCAGGGGAAATTTTGAGATTTTTAAGGCTCATTCAACTCTTAAATGAAGAGGCACTGGGTCTTGATGATCCGATTGAGAATGTGGAAACCGTCTATTATCGTTATCGGAATCGTTACGATGACTCAGAACCACCTTCTAAAAAGAAAGTCGAACAAATCATTAATGTTTTAGTAAAAAACAATTGGATCTCAAAACAAACGCGAAAAATCAAACTACGAGATGTCGGAAAGCGCATGATGGATGCACTTATACGTCTGGCTAATGATTCTCTTGCCTATTATATGAACGATGATATAGGACGGTCGTTATTTCAAGCAAGGCGTGACGCCGAAATTAGTGAAGCTTACGATGATAATGGAATTTCAGGTGGAAATAAGATTGCAAGTATGATCCGAAATGTAGAAAATGCGATTTCCCTTCTAAGGGAACGCGAATTAGAGATGCTTGCAGATCGTAATGCATTGCCACAGCTTGAACTCATCCATCAGTTAATGAAGGATTTAGAGGTGAAGTTAGAAGAGAGGTTTAGACAATTTCAAACAGTAGAAGATAGTTTAGTACTATCAGATTTAATGCAAAGAGGGACAGCTGTTTTAGCTGAGGGAACGAACCTTAGTTTAGGAATGATTAATAAGTATGTTAAGTTCACTAATATGCAAAAGACACCGTTGACTTTAGCCATTCAGCCTGAAAAAGTTAGAGCCTTCATTTCAAAAATGTTTGATCCCTCGCTTGATTCTGATATACCTAATGCTCACCAGTTGTTAAGTTTTATGGAGCAAAATCAATACGAGGATGAAGCCATCGATGGGATATGGATACCAGTTAAGTTCGCTGCACCTCTGTCTGGGTTTGCCGTAGCGGAGGCGATTGAATATTTAGAGGCATATGAACCGGTCGTGGAACCCATTTTGGAGGAAGATGAAGAGATTGAATACACAACCGAGGAAGTATTAGAGGAAGAACTGGAAAGTCTAATGGGCGAGTCAAACTGGCTACTAACGAAGAACATGATAGATACTAAAGCAATTGAATCCTATTTTGAAAGACAGGAGGAAGCTCCTTTAGAACAAGTGATTATTGAAGCAACCACCGACCAGTGGAGTGATGCGATAAATGCTTTGACCGCAATATCGGCATTGGTTAGTAATAAAAAAGTGACAGTAACTACTGGGGAACAAAACAGAAAATTTCAGGTATTCGAAAAAAAATGGGAGTGGATGAAGGATGGAGATGGATCAGACATTATTAAACGAAGGAACTCTTTCCAAAGAGAAAAAGAATCCGAATGATTCCATAAAGGAAAGTAATTTAAATCCTTTAAACGTCATGCAGTCAATTAGAGGAATCTTAACCCAGGACCTTAGGACACGAAACAAAAAAGGCAAACCAGAGAGTACTTGTAAATATAGATCCTTTAAAAAAAATCGGTGCTATTGAAGAGTATGAAACCAATTCTCCCGAAAGAGCTTTTCAACTTACAGCGATTGGGGTCAACCTGTTTTCTGATTCGTTTTTAAGGAGAACGGCAGAGTTTAGTCAGTCGAATCAGTTAAACAAAGAGGAAGTATTGAAATTTTTCAAACGGTATAACTTATATCAGAAAGGAGAAAGCGAATGATTCCTTGGAGAATGTCATTATCGGGGATTCGTGATTATCGGCCGGAGCAGATTGATTTGTCAGGAAGCGATCAGCATATTATGATTACAGGTCCAAACGGCTCAGGGAAATCAACGATAACTTATTGCATGGGGGCAGTACTCTATTCCTCAAAAGTTGATGTGGAAGGTTTGAAATCTCGAAATCTATTACCTGAACAAACCTGGAAAGCTCAAATTTCTCTTGTATTTAAAAATGATGGCCAAATAAAAATTGATGCAGCTACTTTCATTCAATTCTCCTTAAGAATGGTTCAAGAACCAGGGCAACCGATAAAAAAAGAATTCACTATCTCAACCGGTGAGGAGATTGATCAATGGGAGAATACCATTAAATTTACATCTGGAGATCGTCAATTTAATTTTTCCGCCTATAAGGTAGATATCATGAAACCATCAGGAGCCGGTTGATGTTTAGTTTTAACTACATACATATATAGATGAGGGTATTGGTTTGTGTAATTGAAAAAGGGAAATTTTGTCTAATATTCTGGTGAAATATTGATGTAGCTTCCAATTAATAGTATTATAGCTTCAGAGCTACATAATAATTATTTCCAAATAAGGGGGAATTTTGAAAATGAAAAAAGTAAAAATGATTATCTGTTTAGCCATTATTTGTTTAAGTGTACCGCTTGCGGCACAAGCTGGTACAGTGTTAAATGGAGCGCTCACTTTTAATGGTGGACAAAGTGATACAAAGGTTTATAGTGAAATACTGGACCATAAGAATGAACTGTACGAAAATGACGATGACGGTGTAAACTATGCAGTATCTGCTTCCGTTAAAGTTGGTGGTACTACATATAGTTCTGGTTGGAAATATGGGTACGCCTTTAAAAGTCAAAATAGAGTATGGTATGCTAATGAAACTGCTCATTATAATGCACAAGTAATAAGAAACGCATATACGTATAGTAATTGGGGTACATCATATTAATAGAATTTAAATTTGTATATTATCCAACTATTTTTATACAACTATGATCGAAAAAGAAGATGGAAGGAATATACCTATGAAAAAAATATATATAATCTATTTGACTGGTTTAATGATTATATTCTCCTATATCTACACTAATTCCATATACGAAATCTATGGGCTTAATAATATCGGAAATTCCTCATTAAATGAATATCAAGTAGATTATGAATCAGGTCAAGACTTATTAAAAGTCTATGAAGGACTTAGAGAAGAGAATGCACAATTTCAGATAGTGAAAAACCCAATGTCTGAAGACGGAAACACCTATTATGATGTTTACCATACAGATATAAACTCGGTAAAACAATTTGTTGGGATCTCTGATAATGTTTTTCGTTATTATAAAATGACAGAAGAAGAGTTTGTAGATAGTTCTGGTTTCTTTAGTGCCGATTTATCCAATCACCAAATAGAAGAGCTCTCGCAAAGGGTTGAAGTAGATATTAAAACAGTAAGTAAGAGCGGCGAATTATCTTACAGTGAAATTATAAAAAACAATATGTTGCAATTTTTAATATTAGGTATCACTACCTTTACCATCCTATACATATATACAATGTTTAGATTTAAAACAAATGCAGTGAAAAAGTTAAATGGTTTTTCTCCTACCAAAATAGTGATAACGAACATAAAAGAAACACTACGAATCCAAGGAGTCCTCATATCACTCTTGGTTTTGGGGCATTCAGTATATTTTGTGATAACTGATAAATTTTCTTGGACTTATTCTATTTTCTTATTTTTATTTTTATCATTTATAAGTATGATAATGGTTTTATTATTGTTGCTATTACAACACTTTGTAAGGAAGACAAATGTAGTTGCAGCATTGAAAAATAAGATTTTCTCTAACCGATTATACACGATTATAAATTTAATTAAGATTGTGTTAATTATTTCTGTAACGATTCTAATGAATCTTATTATTAATTATTACCATGAGTTAGATGAAGTATATAAAAAGTATGATGAATATAAAGCATTAAGTTCCTTGTACTCTTCGCATGGAAGAAATTCAGATGAACTTGATAAATTACTGAATAATCCTAACCAGTTAGAAAAAGTGGCAGACAATGTAAAGGAGATGTACGTCAAAAATATAGATCAAGCGTATGTTATGTTTGATCCAGTTCGTGAAAGTTTGAGTCCGGAATTCCAATCAGGGTATGGAATTTCGCGAGAAGAGGTAATGAATACTTTCCAGAGAAACAATATAATTTTAAATAAAAATTATATTGAGAACTATACGGATATTAAAGTGGACTGGGATTTCAACGAAAAGGCTCCCACAATTCTTGCGCCTGAAAAATATAGAAATAAGGAAGAGGAACTACGGGGATATTTTATAGAAAGGTATAATACCTTATTAAACTATAATACAAGATATAATGTTGAAGGTAAGGAAGTTCTAATTAATGATATACAAATTATTTATATTAGTAATGGATTTAAATATAAAATATTAAGTTCATTACCTTATGAAGATGAGATAAATATCGAACTTACTGATTCCGTGATCATACTTGATAATGGAAGCTTTGGAAGTGGTTTTTATTTCGATATGTTAGGTTCTTCTCAGCTGGCATTTGAGTTAAATGATAGGGAAGAATTCAAAAGTATGTTGTTCCAATACGATTTAGATCAACTATATATGCCTCATAATTTGTTGACACCATTTGAATCTTTATTCAGTGGTTATACATTTTTACTGGACCAGGCTAAGCTTTTTGTATTCTTATTTATCATTTTATTGGTTTTTATCATTTATATTTCAAATTACATAGATATGATTGTGAATGGTAAAATTTACGCTGCTAGATACATGCAAGGATTTGGTTTATTAAAGAATTTAAGAGCGAATTTAGTAATGATTTTTCTTATGTTCAGTGTTTCAATTGCATTGTTTGTTATGAAAATAAATATAATCATATATTTATTATATATCTTATATGATTTGTTATCTATGCTTTATCTATATAGGAAGCTAATAGTAAAAGACGTATATAAAGTGTTGAATGGTGGGAATTAACTTGGAAATTGTTAAATTAGAGAACATTTGTCAGGAGTTTAATGATAACGCGGTGATTGAAAACATTAGCTTTTCTATAAATTATGGTGAAATGGTAGCTATCATTGGGAAGAGCGGTAAGGGGAAAACTACCCTTTTAAATATCATGGGATTAATCTCAAAACCATCTGATGGAGATTTGTATTTATTTAATAAGAAAAATGTTGATATTAACTCGAAAGAGGCCATGTTGTTAAGGCGTAATAAAATTGGATATTTATTTCAGAATTATGGTTTAGTAGAAGACGAGACTGTAAAGTGGAATTTGAATATTGCATTAGAGTATAAAAAGTTATCTAAAAAGGACAGAGAACAAAAAATTAAAGAAGCATTAGAAATGCTCCAATTAGAGCACCTTATGGATAAGCATGTTTATAAGCTAAGTGGCGGGGAACAACAGAGAGTAGCAATGCTAAAGCTATATTTACAGGAAAGCCAACTCATACTAGCAGATGAGCCTACAGGTTCCTTAGATAAAGAAAATCGGGATGTCATTATACAAATGTTAAAGGATGCTAATAGCCAGGGTAAAACAATTGTTATTGTTACCCATGATGATCATATTGCTCAAATTTGTAGTAGAGTTATTAATATATAAAAAGGGAGTCATTCGACTTCCTTTTTTATATGCAGTAAAGACAAAAGTGCCTGAGAGATAATATCGCCTATAGTAGAAGGGAATAGACCTCCTCTATATAAGTAAGTAATAATTAATGATTATTAACGAGTTGTGCTAGTGCACGCTATTGAGAATTACACTCGAAATGTACTAAGAACAGAACGATTAAAATAACGGTTTGCTTATCAATCGGTGTAAAAGACGTAGAGAATGGGGGATTAAATGCTAAAGGGTGGACTCATAATGAAAATACCGGTTATGGAGCCAGCTTCTGGTGTCTAGTTAGAAGCGATACTTAGCATAGAAAACGTCACATATCTTGGTCCGACTCAAGCTGTGATGGCCATTACGACTCAAAGTAAATGCCTTTTTTAAATATACAAGTTTGTGAAAAGTTACACTGTGCGAAACGTTTCCTTATAAGTGCCAAAGCATGAAATAGGAGAATTGCTATTAAGCAATTACAACTGATTAATTGAAACTCGGAATGAAAGCCGTCATGTTGAGCTGAAACGAGTTATCTGATACTCCTACATGCACATAATGATAGTAGTCAGAATGTGTATGAAGCTAGGTAAAGTCGGCTGAAATGAACCTAAGTTGCTTATCTAGAATATGGTTTGTGATAGGTCGGGATGCTACAAAATATCTATGGTGAGAATGTCCAACTGGACTGACGAACTTGCGAATGTACGGGTCTAGATTTTAATACGCTCGAAAGACGTATGCTGCGAACGCAGTGTTAAACACCGGAAAGTACGAGTAGTGTATAGGAACCTCGGGATATCTAACAAATGAGGATATAGGTTGGCAGGCTTAAAGTGAGCACCTACGGATATATGTAAAGCTAGGTTAATCGGAACGTTGTAAGTAAGAAACATCTTCTATTAAACGACTACTATCGGGATGGTGTTTATAAGATAATTATTTATCGAAGTAACTTTATTCTTGCGAAAGTAGGGACACAGTACCGTTGAAGCGTGTAACGAACGTGGAGGGATAGTCCCAAGTCTTCTCTTTGAAAACTAACATAACTAAATGAAACTCACAGGGTCGAGTAAGATGATGGGATTTTCCGCAAGGAAGGAGAAACAATCCATCGGTGAGTACAGTTTTACGACATGCAGAATATTACGGTATGCAAGACATATTTGATGACCTTTATGAGCGAAGTAAAAACAATGCTACAAAGGGCTTAAGGCTATATGAATATATCATATCGAAAGACAATATCTTATTAGCCTTTCGGAACATTAAAGCGAATACGGGTTCAAAAACAGCTGGAACTGACGGCATCACGATTGACCAATACAAGATTGAAAACACTGATGAATTTATTGAGGAAATTCGAAAAGTATTACAGAACTATAAACCTCAAACGGTACGAAGAGTGGAGATACCCAAACCAAATGGAAAGAAACGTCCATTAGGAATTCCGACTATGAGAGATAGACTAATTCAACAGATGTTCAAACAAGTATTAGAGCCAATATGTGAAGCTGAATTTTATCACCATTCATACGGTTTTCGACCAAATAGGTCAACTCATCATGTAATGGCTAGATGTCAGTTCTTAGTCAATAATGTGAAGTTGCATCATGTAGTAGACATTGATATACAAGGTTTCTTTGACAACGTGAGCCATTCAAAGTTAATTAAACAAATGTACAGTTTAGGCATACGCGACAAAAGAGTTTTAACGATTGTCTCGAGAATGCTAAAAGCACCAATAAAAGGCATTGGTGTTCCAACTAAAGGAACTCCGCAAGGGGGATTATGCAAAGCTTAGCATAAACCACCTTATGCAAAGAAAGTGATTATGCAAAGTAACCAATAAAAAAGTTATTAATTCAACGATTCTAGTCTATTTACTTTGCATAATAACCGAAAATGAATTATGAGCTTGATGCTCAAATTATCATTTTGGGAGGAAATACATATGCAAAAGAAACCGTTGGATGCATTAATTCAGGACCTAGAACAAGAAATGATTCGGCTTGGCTATACCGAGGGATCTATGAGGTTTTACCGAAGTAGATGGCAGAAACTGCTCCAATTTGCACATGAACAAGGTGAAACATACTATTCGGAAGGGTTGGGAATTAAGTTTGTTGAAAAATACTTTCATATCCTCGAAAAAGATTTTGATAAATCTCTTACACAGTCAGAGACTCAAGAACTTCGAATTATTCGAATGATTGGTGATTTTCAACTACACTCAACTATTTTACGTCGCTACTATAAGCATAAGGAAATCCTTACGGATTTTTACTTTATCGAAATTAGTAACCGTTTTAAGCAATACTGTGTAAATAAAGATTATTCCAAAGCCACAATAGACCATTATGTAAAACAATCTGCTAGATTCATGGATTATCTTTCTTCGCAGAAAGTTAAAGATTGTAAAGAAATCAATCTTACATTGATTAACGATTACATTAAAACCTTGGCGGGATATACATACAAAACAGTAGAACAAAATATCTGTTCCTTGCGTGCCTTTTTCCGCTTTCTCCTAGTTACAGAAGAAATAAAGATTGATTTTGCTTCAAAAACGCCTATGATTCAGGCAAGAAAACAGACCCGTATTCCATCTGTATGGACAGAAGATGAATTGAAAAGGTTAATCTCTGCCATTGATAGAGGGAGTCCAAAGGGCAAAAGAGATTATGCAATTATATTAATAGCATGTTGCCTCGGCTTAAGGTGTACAGATATTAAAAATTTGAAAATGGAGCACTTTCTCTGGGCTGAGAAAAGGCTTGTATTTACTCAATCAAAAACTAGGCAGCCTTTAACTCTTCCATTAACACCGGAGGTGGGATGGGCAGTTATTGAGTATCTTAAGTACGGTCGTCCTAAAATAAACAGCCCCTATGTATTTGTAAAGCACATGGCACCATTTGGGCCCTTTTCTGAAGGAGATCATTTAAATCAGTTAATTAAAAGGTACATGGAATTAGCACACATTCCTACATTAAAAAAAAGAAGAGGAATGCATTCCCTTAGGCATACCATGGCCAGTATACTTCTCGAAAAAGATACACCACTTTCCACCATTTCAGATATCCTTGGTCATGTAGATACAAACTCAACAGCAGTTTACTTAAAGGTTGACATCAAAAGGTTGAAAGAATGTTCCCTTGATTTTAAGGAGGGATTGAGTGATGAGTGAAATCATATATAAAGGCCCTTTTAAAAGTCATATCCAAGCTCATGTGGGACTGAAAAAGGCTATTGGATATAAATATGATAGGGATTCACGTGATTTAAATCGATTTGACAGTTTTACAATGGAAAAGTATCCCCAAGCCACTGAACTTACTAAAGAAATCGTATTAGACTGGTGTAGTAAAAAAACTTACGAGGCACAAGCAAATTTATGTTCACGCGCATCAGTCATCCGCCAGTTTGGGAAATATCTGGATTCCATTGGAGTTAAAGCATATATCATCCCCAAGGGATACTTTCCTACGGAGGAACAATATGTACCGTATATTTATTCTTTTGATGAACTAGAAAGGTTTTTTGCTGAAACGGAAAAATGCAAGTACTGTTCCGAATGTCCACACAGACATCTGATTATGCCCGTGTTCTTTCGTATGATTTATATGTGCGGTTTAAGGGTATCCGAGGCAAGGCTTCTCAAAGTAGCTGACGTTGACCTTGAAAATGGTATTCTGACTATAAATCAATCTAAAAAAGATAACAGCAGGTTGGTACCAATGTCGGTGTCCCTTACGGAACGTTGTCGGATTTATTCGAAAATGGTACATCCTTATCCAAGTGCCGAAGATTATTACTTTCCTGCGCTTGATAACAGACCGATGACGACCGGAAATGTCTATAAAAATTTCCGTAGGTTTTTATGGAGTGCTGGAATTTCACATGGTGGAAGAGGAAATGGTCCTCGTATCCACGACTTTCGCCACTCTTATTCAGTTCATTGTCTGAAAAAATGGGTTGATGAAGAAAAGGATTTAACGGTATATCTTCCAGTACTTAAAACGTATTTGGGTCACGATTCCTTTAAAGAAACTGCTTATTATCTGCGCTTGACTGCGGATGTGTTTCCATCTATTACATTAAGGCTTGAAACGCGGTATCCGGGAATGATTCCTCAATTAGATGGTGATAACGATGAAACCAACTGATTTTGCGAAGCACCTTACGGAATTTCTTTCGGTGTACCTTCCGTCACAGAAAAATGTCAGTAGGAATACCATTCAATCATATCGTGATACATTTAAACTTTTGATAAAGTATTGCCAAGAAAAGAAAAACATTCGAGCAGAAAGGATTACTTTAGATATTCTTTCAAGTGAAACGCTTATTGGCTTTCTGGGCTGGCTAGAAAAGGTTAGAAAATGTAGCATCTCTACTAGAAATCAGAGGCTTTCAGCGATTCATTCCTTTTTTCGTTATGTTCAGGCCGAAGAACCTTCCGGTCTTTTCCATTTTCAAAAAGTAATCGCAATCCCCTCCAAAAAGGCAGAGAAAACTGTGGTGGAGCATCTGTCACCAGAGGCTATGAAACTACTTCTAGAACAGCCCGAAAGGGGCTGCATTAAGGGTCGACGTGACCTTACATTGATGAGTGTTCTGTATGATACTGGCGCAAGGGTGCAGGAACTAATTGATATAAAAGTAAGGGATGTAATCTTAGAAAATCCGGCAGTGATTGTATTAACAGGAAAAGGAAATAAGACAAGGCGAGTTCCTCTTTTGAAAAATTCCGTATCATTATTGGAACGCTATATTATCGAAAATAATCTGGATAAACCATGGAAAAATGAATATCCTCTCTTTACAAATAATCAGCAAAACAAGCTTACTAAGGAAGGGATTGCCTATATAATAACAAAATATGTTGAATTAGCTAGGAGAACATCAACCCTAGTTCCTTCGAAAGTGAAACCCCATATGTTTCGTCACTCGAAGGCAATGCATTTACTACAAGCAGGAGTAAATCTCATATACATACGTGATTTTCTTGGACATGTAGATATAAAGACGACAGAAATTTACGCCAGAATAGATACTGAGACGAAAAGAAAGGCAATTGAAAATGTTTACCCTGATTTGATTGATAGCACTCTTCCCGACTGGAATAAGGATCAGGCATTGCTTACTTGGCTTTCCGAATTAAAGTAGGCCAGAAATTATGCAAAGTAAATGGGATATAACCCCTTATTATTTATGGGTTTAGAAAGTTTACTTTGCATAATATTTTACTTTGCATAAGGAGGAATCCTATCTCCTCTATTATCAAACATAGTTTTAAATGACTTAGATTGGTGGATAGCTAACCAATGGGAATGCCTAAAAACAAAACATGCTTACGCGACCAATAGTAAGACAAGAGTGTTAAGGAAAACGAATCTCAAACAAATGTATATCGTTAGATATGCAGATGATTTTAAGATTTTCACAAATTCTCATCAATCAGCTATCAAAATATTTCACGCTACCAAGGAATACTTAAAAAATCAGCTAAACCTTGATATTTCAACCGAGAAATCAGCGATTACAAATCTTAGAAAGAGAAAGTCTGATTTTCTGGGCTTTTCTCTTAAAGCAGTAACCAAGCGTAATAAATACGTAGCCAATACACACGTTATGGATAATAAGATGAAAAATATACTAGGAAAACTTAGATATTTAATTCGCGAAATCCAAAGTAAGCCAACACCACATACTGTCATGGATTATAACGCTTATATTCTCGGAATAAAAAATTACTTCAAGGTTGCGACTCATATCAATAAAGATTTTGGAATAATAGCCTATCGTCTATTGAAAACCATGTATAATCGTCTGAAACCAATTGGCAAATATGGAAAACCTATTAAACCGACAGAAACATACAAGAGACTTCATAAGAATAATTTCAGAACATATAAAATTGCTGGTGTATATTTATTTCCATTAGGAGATATTCAAACAAGTAATGCCATGAACTTCAGTCAAGATATATGTAATTATACGAAAAAAGGAAGGCTTAAACTTTATCAAAATCTTAGAGCCGACGTTGCCATAGAAATTAACAAAATGTTACAAATACCTTTCGGCAAGGACAATTTAGAAATTGCAGATAACAGAATTTCAAGGTACTCAATGCAATTAGGCAAATGTGCAGTAACAGGGGAATTTTTAACATCTAATCAGGTACACTGTCATCATAGGTTACCCCGACATATGGGAGGTACAGATGAGTTTAATAATCTTGTAATCGTACATAAAGATGTCCATAGATTAATCCATGCTACAAGTGAAAAGACGATTGAACGATATAGGAACATTCTTCAATTAGATGGAAAACAATTGAAGAAGCTCAACCAATTTCGTAAAGTTTGTAATTTAGTTGCTTTAGTCTAAAAGAATAAGATGGAACGCCTAATGCGGTGAAAGTCGCACGTTGGGTGTGGAGCAGGGGAAAAGATGGAGATAACATCAAAGTCTTACCTATTGCTATTAAGCTATAGGGGGCTTTAGTTGAACAACAATCAATATTTTGGTTTACTAAATCAGGTTATTGGTTATAAAAAAAGGATAGATGAATACAGGTTTTAATCCTGGTCATCTATCCTTTTTGTTCTATGGTAAAGCACTTTTTACCTCAGCTTCAAATTATATTCTATATTAAAAGGGATTGGTTATTGGGATAATGGAAATATCCCAACTAAGGCTTCCGTTTCAGCATATATGGCGAGTTCTAATGATAATACAAGCGTAATGTATAAAAGCGAACAAGAAATTATATTTACAGAAGAGGACTTCAATGAGTTAACTGAGTTTGAAAAGGCAGAGATTGAAAGAAGAGCAGCACAAAATGCTGAAATTGTTGAGACATTAGCTACAGGAAGATAGTAGTAAAATAAAAACAAATATAAACCATTTTTACTATATTAGCGAAAAAGCTCTTCATTGAAGAGTTTTTTTGTTAATATATTGAATATACAATCTATTAAAACTAAGAGGAGACTAAGCATGAAAGTAACGATAAATCAGTGGGCACTAATTCTATGCTTGCTTTCTTGGGCTTTTTTTACACTAATTTCCTTCAGTAACATCGGAGCAACAGAATCTACACGTTCGTTACTATTTATTATCTGTTTAGTTATTGCTGGTAGTAACTTTATATTATCTCTAATAGGATTTAAAGATATTAAAAGTAGTCTCTCAGCTTTAAGAGTTATCATTTCATTAGTTTTAAGTCTAGTGCTTGCTATAGTATGTGGTTTTATTATCATTTCAGGGAATTTGCTCGGGTGAAAATAAATTCCATGATAATGGCTAGAGTTTTAATTGACTCTTTAGTTTTAACGTAATTGTGCTATAATAAAATATAACTAAATTAATTAAAGCGATGACCGCTCAATTCCTCCTTTTATTTTAGGGGGGATTTTGCGGTCTTTTTTTATTTATTTACATAGAAAGGAGTCCCCTATGATAACCGTAGATAAACTAAATGAAATTGAAATAGAAGATGATGTAGAAAGGTTAATCATCCTCCGAAAACGACTAAACCTTTCCCAATATCAATTTGCACAAGCCGTTGGAGTAAGTTCGAGTTACATAGGTCAAGTAGAGAGAGGGAAAATCCATATAACCAATAAATTTAGAGCTCGAATCAATGATTTTTTGAAGCGGGAGAAAGAAATGTATGAAAAAGATATTTTTAGCAATTTCTGATAGAGAAAAGGAAGAAGTAAATAGGGTCATAACAAAAAACTATCCTGGTATGGAATTCAACTACTTAGAATCCAAAAATGAAGTAATGAGTACGCTACAATCCCCGTTTTTTATATTTATAACAACTAATAACTACGTAGATATGAAGAAATTAGAGGAAATCGAATTAAAGGGGAAATTGTACTTATTGGATTCCTCTGGGCAATTAAAAGTAAATAACCCTAAAGTCTTTACGTGTAAAAGTGTCGATGATTTAGTGGTTGAATTTCGACTCTCTCTCTTCTCTGGACTTCAATTTGATAAACAAGGTTCCCTTCCTAATAATCAAAAAGAAGCCTCTCAACCAAAAGTCGATGTGGAAAAAGAAGAATCGGATAAGAACGAAGTTCCAATGCAGGAAAAAAATGAACCGGACGAGTCAACTAATACACATTCAGCGATTGAGAATACTCCAGAAGAAATACAGCCAGTTGATACCACCACTAACAGTGATGACCACTTAACAAAAGAATCCAATATAGAAGTTGATAATGAGAATAATAAAGTTGAATTATCGATAGAAGAAGTTCAGTCCAATAAAGATATAACAAAGACTAAGCAAGAATCGATTGACCCCAAAGTCGAAGGCCCAACAGAAACTAAAGTAAAAGGTCCATCCCTGATTGAAAAGGCTCTTAAAATGGGCGAAGCGATGGATCTTGTCACATTTAAAAATAAAAAAACAGTCGGCTTATGGGCTCCTTTATCAGCTGGTGTTACCACTTTTCTTTTTGATTTCGCTATATATCTTCAACAATATGATGCTCCGGTGGCTGTAGTAGAAGTCCCTAAAGAGAATCAGCACCATTTAAAAATACTAGAAAGATTTGGCTCAAAGCCAGATAACTGGTTGTCATTCATAGAAAACTTTCATACAACAACAGAACCAAACAATCGCTCATTATGGATGTACCGAGGGGTTAGATGGTTCCCTTTAGGAGTGAAGGATTTAACCTATAAAAGAAAATAAAGAGTTTACAAACAATTTCTTTCTAGCTGTTAAACGCACCAAATTTGTTATGGTTGACCTTCCTACAGGAAAAATGGACGCAGCAACACTTGATTCTCTTCCCCATTTAGACGAATTATGGGTCTTTGTGGACGATGATTTTGACAGACAGTTGGAGTGGAGTGATTTTATTACCAACACACTTATTGGTAAATATCAATTACCTATAAAGCTTATCCATAGCCGTTCACATCCAACCAAAAGCCGTCCAAAAGATGTTGCTGAAAAATTTAACTTACCGCTCATTGGTGTTCTTCCCGCTATGTGGGATTTAGTTCTGGCCAATAAACATGAAAAAAAGCCCCTCATTGATAATTTAGTAGCATTTAGGAAAATGGAACCTGCCTTTCATCAACTAGCTAAAGAGTTAATTGGAGAAGAATTAGAAGTGAAGTACAAACCTAGCTTCTGGTTAAAGATAAAAAGAAAGTTAATGGGTAGTATTGATTCAAACTAAATGATGGTGCTAGAATGATAGTAATCTATTTTTTCTTTTTTAATTTTTTTGCAACCCACTTTTTTTGCTTGGGTTAGCGGTTACTATTAAACTAGCGATCTTTGGGTCGGGGTAAACAGAGCTTTCTTTGAGGTGCTCTCATTTTACTTCTTCCCAGGGGTCGCTTTTTTTATTTAATCCACTGGAGGTGAATGGAATGAACTTGAAAGAGCTTAAAAAAGTCTTAATGACAGGCAAAGGTACAATTAGTATTGGAAATCACACCAAAGAACGTTTACACAAACGTGGGTATTCCAAAGGGGATATTGTTTCTGCGATCTTCACAGGTGAAATTGTAGAACGACAAGGAGTAAACAAAGTGGTCATAGCAGGTAGAGACAAAGATAACAATCCGATTGTTATAGTTGTAGCAAAGGAATCATCTCTCTCCTACAAATTAGTAACGGTCATGCCGCCTATTGATCATTTCCGTTTCAAGGACTGTATTTAAACTAAAAAACTTTAATAAGGGCTGAGGTATTTATGAAACTATTTAGAAAAACAAGAGTTGATGACTGGTATGAATACTATCGCACTCCGTGTGTGATATGTGGTAAAACCGGTGGTTGCATGGTGAATGTAGATGGTTCAGCGGTTGCTTGCATCCGTATAGAAAGTAAAACTTACTTTTCAAAGAACTCTGCTTTACCAAGTTACCTTCATTTTCTTAAGGAAGAAAAAAGAAAACAAATTGATAAAAATGAGGTAGAACCTATTAATGAAGGCCATCCAAAACAAAAGAACAATGTACTTAATGGAGTGTTTCGCTCTTTATTGGATTGTCTAGAGTTAGAGGAAGATCACTATAAACATTTAGTGTCTCCGGAAAGACAATTATCAGATACACAAGTCACTATAAGACAGTATCGTAGCTTTCCAGAAAGACCGTGGGAAATTGCTCGTATGCTTCAAGAAGGGTTAGAAATTGATCACTTCAAAGGTGTTCCTGGTTTCTATCTAAAGGATGATAAATACTGGACCATAGCAGGTACAAAAGGGATTTTAATTCCGTTTCGTAACCAATACAACGAGATTGTCGGGTTTCAATACCGTATTGATAACCCACCTAATGTCGTTGAAGTAAAATTAAATGGTCCAGGATTAAAGGCACGTATTCTTGAGCAACCAAATAAGGTTCAAGTACTTTTCGATGGAGAAGTCATTTCAGAACAGATTGTTGAACTAGGTAAGAAATGGACAACCATCTATCATGATGGTGAAATGAAAGGCTGGGTTCGTGTGGTGAAAGGCAACAGATACTTTTGGCTTTCATCAGCTAATAAGCCTCATGGAACAGGTTCAGGGAATCCTGCACCGATACATGTAGCTGTTCCGACCAAAAAGCTAAAGAACTGGAAAGAGGGAGAATTACTTAAGGCACGTACCGCTTGGTTATCTGAAGGTCCTTTAAAGTGTGACATAGCAGCTGATTGTATCGAAAAGCTCTATGATCCGCTTGAAATCGAAGATATTGGAGATACCTTCTTAGCACTACCGGGTGTTGGAGCATGGCGCTTGGCTATTCCTGTATTAAAAGAAATGGGAGTAGAGCAAGTAAACCTATGTTTCGATGCTGACGCTGTTTCAAATCCACAGGTTAAGAAACATTTAATGGAATGTGCCAAGGAATTAAAACTTCAAGGTTTCAAAGGTAACTTAATCTTATGGAATGAGAATGAAGGGAAAGGAATAGATGATTTTCTTCTTGCTGGCGATAAAATTCCACATATGAAGAAAATGTTCTAAAAATGTAAAATTCGAAAGTCTTCCCTTAAGAGGTAGACTTTCTTTTTTAATAAGTAAATACATTGGGGTAATTAAAGTCTTTTACGCTTTTTGGTAAAGGACTATTTTTCTTTATTGAGACTATTCAAAGTTATAGGAGGAATTTGAATGAATATCATACCAGTTTGTTCAGTATGTGGTGAAAACATCGATATGGAGTTAGATACATTAGGTAATTGGATTTGTACCACTTGTGTTTTAGATGCAAGTTGGATGCAAAGTGATGATAGTTATTTTAGTTATCATCTCACAATGGTTTATTTAGGTGATGAAGTACCCAAGTACCATGTATTGCAAAACCCTGATGGAGATGGTTGAAGAGACCCAGATAAATGAGACAAGGATAAAACACCCCCTGAATCGTATTTATAGAATATGATTCTTAGAAGGGTGTTTTTCTATGAGCACGTGAGTACATTGCCCAGAAGAAATAAAGTGGGAAGCGATTAAGATCGGTAGTGAATAACCGGTGTGCCGTCTTTCTTTTTCATCAACCCGATTGATAAGTCGATGTAAAATTTCGGGCGTTAATTCATCAAAGTTAAGAAATTGAAGAAGCTCTTGTTTTAGCTTGTCGATATTATCCATGACTTGCTCACTTTCCAGCATCGAGAGCATTTCATTCTTCTTTTCCACAAGTTGAGCGAGTTCCTCTGGCACTTCTGCAATAATTGAATGGAGATCCTTATAATCCTTTATTATATTTTCAATATAATAAAGACCGGTATTAGGGAATGTACTTAGAACCTATTCGCCCCGAAAAGGCATGGAAAGAAGCTTAATGTATCAAGTGAATCCGGAAACAGCCGAGTTCTAGGAGCCTCCGATGCTCTCTAAAGGTCCATTCAGTTTTTTGAAAATAAAACTAAAACCGAATTCTTACGAGAGGCGAATCGGCTTTATTCATTCAAAAATTGGTTTAGTGTACTTTACCGTGTTTTTCTGCAGGGTCTTTTTGTCTATTGAGACCGAAGTGGAATGTTCGTATAAGGAATGAATGAAAATCCAAATCCAAATAATCTCTCAAACACTTGAATAGCGGCGGAGGCAACGATTATATCATTCGAAACCGTACTGCCACTTACACCTACTGCTCCAACAATTCTCCCATCGATCACAAATGGGATTCCGCCACCAATGATAACCAGACGTCCTTGGTTAGTCGTGTTTATGCCATACAATTCCTCGTTAGGGACACTTAATCTGGCTAACTTTTCCGTAGACATCTTCATGGCTACGGCGGTCCATGCCTTATTTTGGGCGATATCAATACTTGCGATTGGGCCTTCATCCATTCTATGACAGGCGATTAAATTCCCGCCTTCATCTGTAATAGCTATAACCTCTGATATACCAAGTTCTCTTGCTTTCCGTTCTGCACCTTTAATCAGTTTTTTGGCAACATCCAGCGTTATTTCCCTCAATTCATTACTCTCCTTTAAGACTATTTCCATGAATTTTGATTTTATTATTGCGGTCAGCCTATGTGCTAACACGATAGTTTAGTTCGAAATATCCTTCACACATGAAAGAGTTCCTAATTGCAATAACTCATCCGGACCACTTGCAAACAAAGCGCCATTAATTCATCTGAAATCAAAAATACCTGTATTAGAGATTACTCCATAATACAGGCTCTTCGACGTTAGCTTGTGAATCTTTTGAACTTCTGAAAATAGGAGTATACCCAGATTGACTTTTGAATATCCCTTAACTGTCCAAAAATATAAAAACTTGCTAAATGATAGGGTAATTAAAACCATAACGAGGGTTTGTATAGAATGGCGGTCTCCATCCTATTTCCGACATTGGCCAGGAATGATTGATATAATCCATCCTTACTTTTTCATCGGAATAGTTTACCAGCAATAATTTTACTTCCGGATTAAATTCGAATCGCAAAATAGCAGCCTCCTTGATATTTTATCTTACGTTTTACCTTATTCAAAGCCCATCAATGAGGAGCAAGTCTTTATTTCCTAGGTGCCCTTAAAATAATTTGTGGAATGGAAACAGGCACTTCACTTTTCTGCCCATCATACAGTAAACAGAACGTTTACTATCAGGAGGTTTGCCATGAGTCAAGAAAAGAAAGATCGCCAAATGCCACAGATGGATCAAATGCAAGATATGGATTCTGCGGATCAAATGGATTCCATGGACCAAATGTCGGAAATGCACCAACCGCAAATGAATTATATGCAACAAGCGAATCAGATGCCGTATTACCAGATGCCTCAAATGCCTCAATATCACATGTCACAAATGGATCAGTATCCAGGGGGCAACGTGATGAGCCAATATCAAAAAAATCATATGATGGGTCCGAAGAATCAAATGAAGCTGCAGCAGATCCAACAGCTGCAACAAGCGTTTGATGCAAACAAAGTGGAACACCCATACCCGATGTACCCTAACTATGGGAAAATAACCAAGTATGAGGAAATTCCGTTGAATTTACCGGAACAGCGCCAGCTCTTTCATCCAGGTGTAGAAGGGTTAATGGTGCCCCGGCCGATCATTGAAAACCCAAATTACAAAGGCAGCGGAAAATTAAAAGGAAAGGTCGCGCTTATTACAGGTGGTGACAGCGGAATTGGGGCGGCGGTCGCAATTGCATTTGCCAAAGAAGGCGCGGACGTAGCCATCGCTTATTTAAATGAACATGAGGATGCAAACCGAACCAGAACGAGGATCGAACAACTCGGTCAGCGTTGTTTGTTAATGCCGGGTGACTTGCGGGATAAACGGCAGTGTGTCGCAATCGTAGAGCAAACCATAAGGACGTTTGGCCGTCTGGATGTCCTCTGCAACCATGTAGGGATCCAGTTCCAGCAAAAGAGCCTAACGGACATTACGGACCAGCAATTCGATGATACATTTAAGGTGAATATCTATTCCCACTTCTATACAACCAGAGCAGCACTTCCATACATGAAACCGGGAAGTTCAATCATTCAAACTTCTTCTGTAGTGACTTATGTTGGAGAAAAACAAATGATTGATTACACTGCAACAAAGGGGGCTAACGTGGGATTCACGCGCGCTTTGGCGAATAATGTGGTAAATAGAGGGATCCGGGTTAATGCTGTAGCACCTGGGCGGATTTGGACACCTCTTATCGCAGCTAGCTTCTCATCAGACCAGATTGCTGTATATGGTGCCTTTAACCCGATGCAACGGGTAGCCCATCCATTTGAGCTTGCCCCAACATATGTTTATTTAGCTTCTGATGATTCTCGCTTCGTTACAGGCCAAGTGCTTCATGTAGACGGCGGGGAATCTACTCATTCATAATCAGCAGGTTAAATGGGATGAACTGAAAAAGAGGCCGCACTTAAAAGGTTGATGAAAACCTTTTGGAGCAGCCTCTTACAAAGTGTCTGGTATTTTATTGATGTATATTATGGCAGTATGTTTATTAATCTTTATAAATAATTTCTCAAAAAGTGTCCTTCTCTATCACTGATACATATAAGAGTATTATATACGAACAAAAGAAACAGACCCAACTGGATCTGCTTCATTTTATGATGGATTAGTTGACCATAATCCAGCTGTTTTAACGAATACTCTTGGATTAAATTTTAAACTAGCCACGACTAATTCTGCAAGGTCTTCTGGGTGCATCACGTTTTCTTCATTGCCTTTAACAAGATTTGTATCAATGGCTAAATCTGTAACGACCGTACTTGGCGTTAAAGCAGTAACACGGACATTATGTTTTCTTACTTCTAGCATAAGTGATTCTGTTAGTCCTAATACAGCGAATTTAGAAGCACTGTAAGCACTTGTAACAGGAGCACCTTTTTGGCCAGCAGATGAAGAGATATTGATGATATCTCCTGATTTTCTTTCGATCATTCCTGGTAATACTGCTCGTGTTACATTATACACACCCATTAAATTGACTTGGATGATTTTTTCCCATTCTTCTGGTGTTAAATCAAGGAATCCACCAAATTTAGCAACACCTGCATTGTTGATTAGGATATCAATTGGACCTAAGTCTGATTTGATATGTTCAACAGCATGAGTAACGGATTCAAGATCGGTAACATCTGCTGTTGCTGCAGATACCGTTACTTCAAATTGTGCTAGTTCAGCCGCTACCTTTTCTAGATTAGACATATTTAAGCCGATTAGGCCTAAATGAACGCCTTCTTTTGCTAAGGCGATAGCAGTAGCACGTCCAATGCCTCTTCCTGCGCCAGTAATTATTGCAGTTTTTCCATTTAAAGAAATCATTTTATCACTCCTAAAATAATTACAAATTGAAGTAGTTCATTTTAACAGAAAGACCGCAATCTTGCATGGAAACAGCTTGCGGTCTTTCCTATTTAGAACTCGAGGAATAAATTTATTCTAAGTTGGCGTGTCTACCATACATTTTATTGGTATCCAAACCTTTTTTTTCCATAAAGCGAAGAATCACAGCGTCGTAAAATAGTAAAAGTGTTTGCTCATATAATGAGCCCATTGGTTGAATCGTCTTAAAATCACTCTCCGACTGATCTTTAGGCGAGCCAGGCAACTTAATTGTGATATCAGCTAATTGTCCAATAGTGGACTCAGGGAAAATGGTTACAGCTGCAATCGTCCCACCGATACTTTTTGCCTTCTCAGCCATGGAAACTAAACCTTTCGTTTCTCCTGAACCAGATCCAATGATTAAGATGTCATCTTTTTCATAGTTAGGGGTTACTGTTTCACCAATCACATAGGCATCTATCCCCATGTGCATCATTCGCATGGCGAATGATTTGGCCATAAATCCAGATCTACCTGCGCCTGCAACAAAGATTTTTTTTGATTCAAGAATCCCATTAACTAATTTTTCAGCTTCATCATTCGAAATTAAATCTACGGACCGATTTAACTCTCTTATGATTTCAGCTAGGTATTGAGTTGTATTCATAATCTGAATTACCCTTGATTAATCATTTGTTGCATTTTGGCAGCAGCAGCTTTTTTATCAGCTTGTCCAGTAATCCCGCCACCTACAATGACAAGGTCTGGTTGTACTTTGATGACTTCTGGAAGTGTGTCTAATTTAATACCACCTGCGATTGCAGTTTTAGCATTTTTTACAACACTTTTGATGGTTTGTAAATCTTCAAATGAGTTCTTTCCAACAGCTTGAAGATCGTAGCCAGTGTGCACACAAATATAATCAACACCCATAGCGTCCACTTCTTTTGCGCGTCCTGCAAGATCTTTTACAGCAATCATATCAACAAGGATTTTTTTACCTTGTTTTTTGGCTTCTTCAACAGCACCTTTGATTGACATATCTTCAGCAGTTCCAAGAATGGTAACGATATCTGCACCTGCTTCAGAAGCTTTCATTACTTCATAACCAGCGGCATCCATAATTTTTAGGTCTGCTAATACCTTTAAGTTAGGGAATGCTTCTTTAACTGCTTTTACAGCATGAAGACCTTCATTGATTACAACCGGTGTACCGATTTCAACGATATCAATATGTTCCTCTACTTCTTTTACCAGCTCAATTGCTTCTGGAATATTTACTAAATCTAATGCTAATTGTAATTCCATCTATATTCACTCCTATAATTTTTTTATTGTTGTACAGTGATAATATCTCCAAAGGGTAAAAATACTTCTACAGTAATATTATCCTTATAGTGCATTATCTGTACCTGCCAGCAATAAGGAATATCATGTCCTCTCACTGAACAATGCAAGTATACAACGTATGATTTAACATTGAAAGTACGCACTTTTATTTTACATAGTGTTAAAAAGTATACTATGAGACAAACCGCATAAAATCTTTCTATTAACTTTAAAAGAAACAATGCACCATTCCGCATGGTCTATTTTCTGAATAAGTTGCTTGATAATTGCCCAAATGGTCATTGTATTACCTATTTATATGGTGAAGGTGGATTTTTAAGTAAAAAGAAAAAATAGTCTATTGTATAATCAATTTATTTATTTGAAATTAAAAAGGGTTTATTGTCAGTTGATCCTAATGCAATTATAGAGGCTTCTTATGTTTGTGAGATATCCGGTTTAGATAGCTCGCTTATTACGCCAATAGCTTCAACACAAAAAGAATACTGTTCTCAACAAATTTATTTGTGGCCAGGGAGAGGATGCTCACCCTGGCTTTTTAATTTATTTAACACAAACTGAGATGAGTCTATTCCTTTAGTATACTTTTTGTTAGTATATTCTTTTTTTATCACTATTTAAATAAAAAGTGCGTACTTACATTTGATAAATGTAGGTATTATACTTACATCTGTTGCAACATTGGATTCACGAAATACTGTGGTAATTGATCAGTCATCTGATCTTCCGCATTCCGTTTAATACATTGAAAGGCATAAGTGAAATTTTTAATTTAGGAGGTATGTAAAATGGAGGCAATGACATTTGTCTTATTTGGGGCGACAGGGGACTTAGCAAAAAGAAAAATCTTCCCGGCTCTATATAATTTGTTTTTGGATCAAAAATTACCTCTGCCCATCTCAATTATTGGGGTGGGCAGAGGAGATTTATCAGATACAGATTTCCAAAACCATGTGGAAGATTCCTTAAAAACATTTTCTAGACGATCACTAAATGATGATTCAAACCTTGAAGTGTTTATCCGTGCCTTTCGGTATAGCCATGTAGATGCAACCAAGGCTGAAGGATATAAAGGATTACTTGAACTCGTTAAACAACGTGAAGAAGAATTGAATATTCCAGAAAATCGTATGTTCTACCTATCTGTTGCTCCAGAGTTTTTTAATGTGATTGCTTTCAACATTAAAGAGAGTGGTCTAGGTTCTACTAAAGGTTGGAAACGTCTAATTATCGAAAAACCGTTTGGACATGACTTAAAATCAGCTCAAGAATTAAACGATAAACTAAGTAAAGCTTTTGATGAAGAAGAAATTTTTCGCATCGACCACTATCTTGGAAAGCCGATGGTACAAAACCTGGAAGCGTTAGGATTTGCAAATCCAGTGCTTCAAGCATTATGGAACAACCAATACATTGCAAATGTGCAAATTACTGCAAGCGAAACAGTTGGGGTTGAAGAGAGAGCTGGTTATTATGATCAAGCTGGGGCTATTCGTGACATGTTTCAAAATCATATGCTGCAAATGTTGATGATGACAGCCATGCAGCTGCCAAAACAAATTAGTGCAGAAGAGATCCGCAATGAAAAGAGAAAAGTAATAGAATCACTTCGTCCATTAAAGAAAGAGGATGTGGTGAATCATGTGGTTCGAGGTCAATATGGTCCTGGTGAAATCCAAGGTAAACCAGTTGTTGGGTATACAGGAGAACCTGCAGTTGCTCCTTCTTCTTTAAATGACACATTTGTGGCTACCCGTCTATATGTGGATGATGATTTTTGGAGAGGGGTTCCTTTCTATATCCGTACAGGAAAAAGAATGAAAGAGAAATCGACCCGAATTGTGATTGAATTCAAAAATACTTTAAAGGATTTGTATAGGACTCAAGAAGTAGAAACTGCGCCAAATCTTTTAGTGATTGAAATCAATCCAAACGAAAGTGTTTCATTACAATTAAATAGAAAAAACCCATTAAATAATGGAAAGATCGAACCAGTCAATGTTGATTTTTCTGCTAAGCAAGCAGATGTTCCTGAAGCGTATGAGCTTTTAATTTACGATGCAATGCGTGGCGACTCAACATTCTTTGCACATTGGAAAGAAGTGGAGTTGTCTTGGAAATGGGTACAGCCTATCTTAGAGGCATTTGAGGAAAATACAATTCCCCTTCAATTATATCCATCCGGGTCAATGGGACCAGATGCTTCCCATCAATTATTGGCAGAGGAAGGATATAAATGGTGGTAGTAATAAAAGATGAAGAATTTTTTAGATTATTAAGGAGGAAATGAACATGAAAGTTGGATTAATTGGTTTAGGAAAAATGGGATTAAACTTAGGTCAAAATTTAATTGATAACAAGCACGAAGTAGTAGCTTTCGATGTAAATGGAAGTGCCGTTGAAGAAATAAAGAAATACGGTGCTCAAGGTACATCTGATTTAAAAGAACTTGTTGAATCATTAGAAAAACCAAGAGTTGTATGGATTATGGTTCCGCATGCTGTGGTAGATTCAGTAATTGATGTAATAACACCATTATTAGGCACTGGAGATATCGTTATTGAAGCTGGAAATTCTCACTATAAGGAATCCATTCGCCGATATAATCAGCTAAAGGAAGTAGGAATTCACTTTATGGATGTCGGTACTTCTGGTGGAATGGAAGGTGCTCGTAATGGAGCATGTTATATGGTTGGTGGAGACCCTGAAGCCTGGAGCATCGTGGAACCTATTTTCAAGGATACAGCTGTCGAAAACGGATTTATCTATGCTGGTAAAGCAGGGAGTGGTCATTTCTTAAAAATGGTTCACAATGGAATTGAATACGGTATGATGGCAGCGATTGGTGAAGGATTCGAGGTATTAGAAAAAAGCGAGTTCGATTTTGACTACGAAAAAGTGGCTAGAGTGTGGAATAATGGTTCAGTTATTCGTTCATGGCTCATGGAGTTGACTGAACGTGCATTTTCAAAAGATGCAAAGCTAGATGAAATTAAAGGGATTATGCACTCTTCTGGTGAAGGGAAATGGACAGTTGAAACAGCTTTAGATTTACAAGCAGCCACTCCTGTTATCGCAATGTCTCTTTTGATGCGTTACCGTTCATTAGACAGCGATACTTTTACAGGTAAAGTGGTAGCTGCATTAAGAAATGAATTTGGTGGACATGTTGTTGAAAAAAAATAACAGAAATACATCTTTCACATTTAATAGATATGGGTCAATAAAAACGGTGAAGAAAAATAGCTCATTATTTGTGAAAAGGTAATGAAAACAATGAATATTATGTAGAAAAGGATGTGAAGTTCATGAATGTATTGGATGCAAAAATAATAAATACCCAATATGGTATAGAGACTTATCTAGATCTATTGAAAAATGTTGAAGTGAAAGACTAGTTTCCGAAATAACCTTTAATAATGATAGGGAATTTTTTTGAAGAATGTTTTTTAGAAAAGTTAAATAGGGATTCTAAACGGTATGAATTCCCTATTTAACTTCTTCTTCTAATTCTGAAAACGATAATATATTTATCTTGCCAGGAACTTTTAACAATTAAAATTAATGTAAATGGTTATCCTAATCTGTAATAGCTAGGAGGGACGATAAAATGGAACAAGTTAATCACCATACTAAAATTAATGCATCAGAAAATGCTGTTATTTGGTCACAATATGTTAATGACAGTTTGTCACGATGTATTCTTCGCTATATGTTACATGATGTAAAGGATGAAGATATTCGCGATTTACTGAAATTTGCCTTAGAATTATCAGAAACTCATTTAGAAAAAACGAAGCAATTCTTATCCTTAGAAAATCTTCCAATTCCAATAGGCTTTACAGACGAAGATGTCACAGTAGACGCTCCTAGTTTATTTACTGATACATTTAAGATTGTTTATTTACATATTATGACCATTCACGGATTGACGAGATATGCTGGTGCCACTAGTGTCTGTTTACGAGAGGATGTCAGAAAATACTTTATTGAATGTACTTCCCAAACATTGGAACTATATGATAGGGTAACAAGTGTTTCCTTAAATAAGGGAATTGTTAACAAACCTCCTACTTTAAACAATCAACAAAAGATTGATTTTGTTAGGAAACAAAATTATTTAACTGGTTGGTTCGGGAAACGTAGACCTATTAACGCAATTGAAATCAGTGGTGTGCATCTTAATATGCAGAAAACAATGGTGAAAATGGTATTGGAGTTAGGATTCAGTCAAGTTTGTCAATCTAAAGAGGTACGAGATTATATGGAACGTGCTCGTAAGCTTTGTGTTAAACACTTTGATATTCTAAGTTCAATGTTAAAAGAGGAGAATCTTCATGTTCCAAAGTTATTTGAAACAGAAGTAACAGATTCAACCGTTCCACCCTTTTCAGATAAACTTATGCTATTTCATATAGCGACACTGCTTTCTGCAGCAATTGCTTATTATAGTGAGGCATTATCAATGGGACAAAGAAGAGACTTAACGGCAGATTACGCACGAATGAATACCGAAATTGCCTTACTTGCTGAAGATGGTATAAATCTATTAATAGAAAAGGGATGGATGGAACAACCTCCCTCTGCCACTGATCACGAAAGTTTGGCAAAGAATTAGATCAAGATAAGTATGCTTAATGAAAAAGAGAGGACTAAGTTATGATTGGTGTCAAAATACATGTTAAGAAATTTCCTTTAGAGGGAGACTTTGGGTCCCTCTCTATTGTTTTTTAAATCTTTACTATGATTCTACCTTTTGCTTGTCCCTTTAAAATAGTAGGTAAGGTTTCAGGTAATTCTTCTAGTGTAATTTCTTTATTTACTGTTTCAGAAAGAGTAAAAGGTTTTAAATCGGTTGCCATTCGATTCCAAAGGTCTTTTCTAACATGCATTGGACAATAAACAGAATCGATTCCGAGAAGGTTTATGCCACGTAAAATAAAGGGAAATACAGTGGTTGGAACGTTTCCTCCACCAGTTAAGCCACTCACCGCAACAGAACCATTGTATTGGATTTTACTTAAGATAGATGCAAGGGACTCTCCCCCTACTGGATCAACCGCTGCGGCCCAAATTTGTTTATCAAGGGGTTTAATTTTCCCGTTAAAGACATCTTCTCGAGAGATAATCTCTTTTGCACCAAGTTTATGTAGAAAGCTATACTCATACATTTTACCCGTACTAGCGACAACTTCGTATCCTCTTTTTGAAAGCATGGAAACAGCTAAACTTCCTACCCCACCAGTAGCTCCAGTGACAAGGACTTTACCCTTTTCTGGCGATAAACCGTTATCTTCTAACCTTTGAATGGAGAGGGCTGCAGTAATACCTGCTGTCCCCAAAATCATTGATTCCATCAACGATAAATTTTCAGGTAAAGGGACAATCCAATCACCAGGAACGCGGGCATATTCACTATAACCACCATAATGGGATACCCCAATTTCATAGCTTGTTGCTATGATCTTATCTCCTTCCCGGAAGCGTGGATCTTGAGACGATACGACTACACCTGCTAAATCAATACCTGGAATAAAGGGATAGGTTGTGACGATTTTTCCATTCGGAATACTAGCTAAACCGTCTTTATAGTTAATCGCAGAATAAGAAACCTTGATTAAAACATCACCTTGAGGTAACTCATTTAAGGAAATATTTTTGACTTGAACAGAAAAATCGTTTTCCTTTTTATCTACCACTAATGCTTTAAATTGTTCCATCATTCTTTAACTCCTTTCTTGAACAGCAGAATAGAATTATATCTTCATTGCTAATATATAATGTATGGAAGTATATTACAAGTACATACTTATATTATATATAGTGAAAAAAGTATACTATGGGTTATAATAAATATGGAGGTGAAGTGAAATGTCACGAATGCAGGATAAGATGTTTAACTGTGAAAAAGAATTAACTCTTTCCGTTATCGGTGGTAAATGGAAGATGCTTATACTATGGCATTTAGGAAAAGAGGGAACGAAGCGATTTGGTGAACTGAAAGCTCTTATGCCAGGGATCACGCAGAGAATGCTAGTTAATCAATTGCGAGAACTGGAAGAAGACTTGATTGTAAAACGCGAAGTCTATCCCGTGGTTCCTCCAAAAGTAGAATACTCCCTTACTGAACAAGGAAGAACCTTGATGCCGATTCTCGATGCTATGTACAACTGGGGGAAAGATTATATGGAAACGGCTGGATTGAATCCTTTAGTAAGACAAGAGTCGATTAGGTGAATTTTAACTGTTGAATCTAAGGTTGACTCCGCCCAAGGGGATCAACCTCATTTCATGATAATTTAATAATTATTTTCAGTGTTTTGTAATGCTTCAAAATAAAGCTGATAATTAACTTTTATTTCCGCTTTTTCCCAAGCGGCTAACCATACCTTTTCGCTGATGGGTTTGGTAAAGGGGCTAAGGGTGTGTGTACCGATTTGAAGAGGATCCACCTTCAGCTCTTGCATTTTTTTTATGAGGTCCGTTGTTTTCATTTCTAATTCAGTTTCAATTTCCTGATGAAGTTGCATCAGTTCATTTCCGTTGTATAAATTTTTATCACCTTGATATTCCTCAATTAATCCATTTAGTTTCACGTTTATTGTAACTTGGGAAAGAGTTTTATCTAAATCAACAGTTACTCTTGAGCGTAGATCTCCAATCACCACATCCAATTCGGGTATTGGAAAAAACTTTAAATAGTGATCATTGTCAAGAAGTTGAAATATTTGATCTTCGGTACTTGTGACCGTCTCTAATAGTTTGTCATTGCTAAAAAAAGCAGTCCCCTCGTAAGTAAAGTTATCATTCGCTACTTTGAAAACAGGAAGAACGGGATCTGAATATGGTGAAAACAGCTTATTTTTATATTCATGCAAATTGACAATGGTCATTTCACCTTGGTTTTTCCTCTCATAGTGTCTTAGCATCCGATACAGGTAATAATCAAGGTTTTCTTGCTTCTTTGCTTGTCTGTTAATATAATCGTCAAAATTTCCTTTAACGATTACTAAATACATTCGTTGCGAAACATCATAGTCAGTCAATAGCGTGTTAATCAACTGAATAATCCCTTGTTTCGCTAATTCCTCATGAATTAAAAAATAACGTAGTTGTCCAACCTTCAATTCACGATAATATCTTAAATTAAAGTCTTTTCCTCCCTGTTTAAGGAGATCAACTTCTAGTGTTAATAAGCTTTTTGGCTCATTTACTAATGGAGGGACTAATGTACTCATTTTTATTTTTCCTTCTTCGCCTTTACTAATTGACCAAAAAGTGACAGGGGCAATATCTTCAATTGTGTTGTTCTCAACAAATGGGGCACATCCTGGAATCAGGACTAATGAAACAAAGATTCCCCAAACTAAAAGCATTTTCTTTCGTCTCATGCTTTTACACGCCCTTTTAGCTTTGTTAATAGTAGCAAGAATGTTGGGACGATAAAGTAAGTTATTCCACTTAACCAAATTTGAATATTCAGGAGAATATTCTGTTGCGTTTCAATGGACCAAACCCAATTATTCACAATTACAACGCAGAGAAATAACATAATACAAGTGACAGCAAAACCCATACGTGAAGGTTGGGTACTTGTTTTTTTTAGGATGATTCTTATAGCCCCATATATACATAACAAAAAAATGGAGATAGCAAACACCAATACAAACATATGTAGTGAAATCAGGATAATATCCGGCCGTTCAAACAGGGGAGATTGTAAGTATCGAATCATATGAATAATAGGGTATTTAGTTTTACTTAAATAATTTGAACCGAAAAAGAATAAACTCGCAATAAACAATAGCAAATACTCTAAAGTAGAAAGAGCATTCGCATAGGATAAATATTTACGCATTTTTTGTTGTGGTTTGATCCAAGGAATTAAACAGATTAAATACTCTGGTCCTGAAAATGATGCCCAAATGAGTAACAATCCTTTCCATGAAGCAGTTGTCCAACTTGTTGGTATCAAAGGATACAAATCATGTAATGCAGCGATTGGTGGAATAAAAAAGGGAAAATGTAAAAAAATCATCCAAAAAACATATAAAAAAACAATTACTACAAACCGTATGGTATTCTTCATTCCTAGTGAAGCGACATAGGAGCTGGTAAGAAGAATGAAAAAAATAATCCAATTTGAATTCATTGATGGGAAAATAAAATCATGAATGACTTCTAAGTATCCGAGTGTGATCACCGTTATTTTTATTAGTATCAATATAAGGCCTATAAAAGTCAAAAGCCTTACCATTCGAACACCAAAAAGTTCTACAAAACCTTGATATCCCTTTTTAGCATAATTGGATTCTAGCCATTTGCATAACAGCCTTATATTGAGGTGGGAAAAGAATGCCATTGCAACAATACCCCAAATCATAAACGGGTGTAATAAGTAGTTAGGCATTAATAAAAACAGGGAAAGCATTTGTAAACGGTTGACGATAAAAAAGGCATAGATTCCGTCAAATTTAGATGGTTTATCAAATAAGGAAAATGTGGTCAACTATGAATCACATCCTTCGTTTGTATCTCCATTTCTGTAAAGGGTGTAAGTGATCCGGACGGGATTTCATGCTTATTAAAGGCCCTCTAATAAAGAGATCGATCCAGTCCTTCCAGTAAAATGGAGCGATTGGTGAAAAATAGGGTTGTTTTAAGGAAGTAAGACCATTTAGATGTGCCAAAATGGCAACAGCTCCTATGGCAATGCCAAAAACACCAAAAATGGATGAAAGGACTAGGAAACCAAATTGAATGAGTGTATTTGCCTTCGTCATCAAATAGTTTGGTACTAAAAATGAGGAGATGGTTGAAATACAAACTAATACAATTAATACTTTGCTCGCAAAACCCGCTTCAACCGCTGCTTGACCGATAACTATACCACCAATCATCCCTAAGGTTTGACTTGATTTGGTCGGCATCCGTAAACTCGCTTCTTTTATAATTTCAAGAATAGTTAACATCAGTATTGCTTCCCAAAATGGTGTAAAAGGTAGTTTACTTCTAGATTCCTCTAAAACAATTAGTATTTGTAAGGGAATCATTTGATAATGGTGGGTTGTTAGTGCAACATAAAATGGTATCAGTGTGACAGACAGAAAAAAACTTAAATATCGAATAACTCTTAAAAAACTTGCAACTGGCCAACGATTAATATAATCCTCAGGTGATTGGAAAAGGTGAAAAAAGGTGATTGGTGCAATTAATACAAACGGTGTGTTCTCTACCATGATCGTTAATTTACCGAGCCCTAAGGAATAAGCACAAACATCTGGGCGGTCAGTTTGTTGGAATTGTGGAAAAATACTGTGATGATGTTCCTCCATAAATGCTGCTACCTGGGATGAGTCGAAAAATAAATCAAAGTTAATTTCAGAGATTTTCTGTCTTGCTATTGAGATATATTCAGGATTGGTTAACCCGTCAATGTACATTAGGACAACCGTTGTTTCACTTAATGAACCTACTTTATATTTCTCTGTTTTTAATTCAGTAATAGGTAGTCTTCTGCGTATGAGGGTGATATTTGGTTCTAATTGTTCAGTGAAACTATCTTTTGCACCGTATAAAATGGTTTCTGTATCAGAGGTTTCAATCCCCCTACTTAATTCGTTAGGAAGAGGAATGACCAACCATTGTTCTTGGATACAATCATTCAGAAGCACAGCACCGGTGAGGAGTAATTTCTGTGCCTCTTCAAGCCATTGGACCTTCATTACTTTAGGTGTGGCTATGCTTTCGTAAATCATGGCATGTGGACATTGGATAACAGGTTCTATTATCGATTCATTCAAACGTTCCTGGTCAATTAAGGTTCTTAAATAGATAAAGACAATTTTTTGATCGTTAAGTGTAGTGCGTTCGATTATCTCTACATCGTCCATATTGTTTAAAACCTGTTTTAGAGAGTCTAGTGATATCTTTCTTTGCACAGGTTGTTGTGTGTCACTGCTATCATTAGCAATGCTTTTACCCTTTTTCCAAAACATAAACATCCCTCACTGATATAAGTTGCCATTTGTTCACTGTAGAAAAAGTGTAATGGTAATGGTAATTCTTCCTTTTATTATGAAAAAGAAAAGATTATTTTATACTAAAAAATAAGTAGGGGAAAATATATAAATATTACAGTATAGTTCTTTACACTATGTAATAAAAAAGTGCGTACTTTTTCAATTTATTTATCTAGCTAATAATAAGGTTAAATGATTATGGAAACAAAATAGAAGCTTGAACAAATAGAAATGGGGGATCATCATGTATCGAAAAGAATTTTTCGTTTTCGACCAAGACAAACCAGTTCCAGTTGTCATCCGAAATTATGAAGAAAAGGACTTTCCTGATTTAATTCGTATTCAACAGGAAAGTTTTCCTCCTCCATTTCCATCTGAATTATGGTGGAACGATGTGCAACTAAAAAACCATGTAACACTTTTTCCGCAAGGCGCTTTATGTATTGAGGTGAATGGTGAAATCGCTGGGTCTATGACGGGATTACTCGTTGACTTTGATCCTCAACATCCTGAACATTCCTGGGAAGCGATAACCGACAATGGCTATATACGTAACCACAAACCAAATGGAAATACTCTATACGTTGTCGATATAGGTGTCCGTCCTGCTTTTCGTAAATTGGGGTTAGGCAAGTGGCTGATGTTTTCCATGTATGATGTTGTTGTTCATTTGGGGTTGGAAAGACTGCTTGGTGGGGGTAGGATGCCAGGTTATCACAAACATGCGAATGAAAAGTCACCTGAACAATATATAGATGCTGTGGTCAAAGGGGAGCTGAAGGATCCAGTTATCACTTTTCTCCTCCGTTGCGGCCGTACACCAGTAAAAGTAGTAGCAAATTATTTAGAGGATGAAGAATCGAATAATTATGGCACGCTAATGGAATGGAAAAATCCGTTTTCCTATTCAAAATAATGAAAAGGAGATGATCCAATGGAATATAGTAGAATTACCAATATCAACGATCCGTTATTTAAACAAATGCATCAATTAATGCAAGATGTGTTCCCCCCAGAAGAAGTACTAGAATTTGATCTTTGGAAAGAACCGTTAGAAGATCCAGGTATCCGTGTCTTTGTCGCTGTTCATGAAGGTAAAGTAGTGGGCGCAACTGAGTACCGTTATTATGAAGATTTTAATGTAGCAATGACGGATTTTACAATTATTGGCCAAGCAGGCATGGGAATCGGTCCATTTTTAGCGAATAAAAGACTAGAAGACCTGAATGAATTAGCAGCAGCGAATGGGAAGAAACTGAGGGGGATGTTTGCTGAAATCTATGATCCATATCGTGTAGAGCATTATGAATTTGGCGGTGTTAAGCCGATGGATCCTTATGTTCGTCGTGAAGTGCTGGCACACCTTGGATACAAACGTCTGGATTTTCCATATGTTCACCCGTCCTGGAACAATGATGGAGAAGCTGTCACAGGTCTAGACCTATGTTTCCTCCCAATGGATGGAGAAATGAATGAACTGCAAACAGACTTAATAGTGAAATTTTTGAAACGCTATTATACCGTCTTATCAAATAAACCAGAGACTTGGTATTCAATGATTGAAAACTTAGAAGCAAAAGAAAAAGTGGCATTAGTATATTTTTAATGAATTAAAAAGCTTGCTGATTAAGTCAAAGAGTTGACTAGTAGTCGGCAAGCTTTTTTGTAAAGAGAGAGAAAATATCATTTTTTTATAAAATGGTGGGTGCTTTTATCGGTGGGAAATCGGGTTAAGCGCCTATTTGTTAAATAGACGGATAAATTCCGCTTAAGTAAAAAATAAACTAAAAAACAGTCCTAATAGACGGAGATATTCCGCCTATTGAGTCAAAAAAGGTGAAAATTTGGTGTTTTGCTTTGCATAACCGGAAAATCTCCCCTTATATGCCCCGAAACGAGCTTCATTCTGTATTTAACCGGAAAGTCTCCGCTTATTCTACTTTTGCTGGGTTGAGTTCCTCATTGCGGTAAACCGCCCTAACCACTAACTCATAACAACAAAAATGGTTACGCACAGTCCGTGCGCAACCTCAGGTTAACTAATAGCAACTTCCCTTTTCACATGATGCCGCCCAATCGGTACCACAGAAGGAGAACCGGAAATAGGATCATCTATGACCGTACAATGAAGACCAAAAATATTTTCAATTAATGTGCTTGTAATAACCTCTGATGGCTGTCCCTCAGCGACTAGCTTTCCGTTATGTAGGGCGAAAATATGGTCTGCATAACGTGCGGACAGGTTGATATCATGAAGAACCATGACAATCGTTGTTCCGTATTTTCGGTTAAGGTCAGTTAGCAGGTCGAGAATTTCAACTTGATAGGTAATATCTAAAAAAGTGGTGGGTTCATCAAGAAACAGGATGTCTGTTTGTTGTGCTAGAGCCATGGCGATCCACACGCGCTGTCTTTGACCACCTGAAAGCTCATCAATATGTCGATCGGCGAATTCGGTGATTTTCATGGTTTCCATTGCCTCACCAACGGCTTCATAGTCCTTATTTGACCAGCCTTTTAGGAAGGTTTGGTGTGGAAATCTTCCTCGTCCAACTAAATCTGCAACGGTAATTCCCTCAGGTACAATCGGTGATTGTGGTAAAAGGCCTAATACACGGGCCAGCTGTTTGGGTGGTATTTTTTGAATGGATTTTCCTCCCAGGGTCACTTGCCCAGAGATCGGTTTAATAAGCCTAGCCATTGTCTTAAGTAATGTAGATTTACCACAACCATTGGCGCCAATAATAATACTTATTTTGTTACTAGGTATGGAAATACTTACATCATGTAAAATGGTTTTATTCTCGTATCCAGCAGTGATTCCTTCAGCTTGAAAAGCATGTATAGGTTTCATTATAAATCTCCCTTTCGATTCATTCGGATTAGCAAGTAGATCAAGTATGGCGCTCCCAGTATGCCCGTGATGACACCTACAGGGTATCTAGCAACGAATGCGAATTGTCCGATAAGATCTGATGCTAAAACTAAAATGATGCCAACAAGACCTGCTGGGACAATAGTTGAAAATCCAACACCAACGAGTCTTTTTGCGATAGGTCCGGATAGGAAGGCGACAAAGGCAATGGGTCCTGTTGTAGCGGTAGCTAACGCAATAATAAGTACGGAACTGATCACAAGAATAAGCCGTGTCTGATTCGTATCAACCCCAAGTGAAGTTGCTGCTTGTTCTCCAAGCTCTAACATATCTAATCGTTTACCAAGCAAGATAATAATGGGGGCGAAGATAAGAACCGTTATCATAAGAGGATAAAGAGTCTCCATTTTAGCCCCGTTTAGACTACCGCTTAACCACCTCATGGCAGTAGGAATATCATGTTGCTGGCCAATCATTAATAAGTAAGAGATGATGGCATTTAGCATGGCTTGAATGCCAATGCCTATTAATATTAATCTGCCAATGGAAAAAGAAGTACCTTTTGATAATAGAAAAATAACAATTACTGTTGCAAGTCCACCAATAATAGAAGCAATGGAAACAAAGGTAGTACTTGCCTGAAGAACGATAATACAAAAAACCGCAGCAGCGCTTGAACCAGCTGTGATTCCGATAACATTTGGATTGGCAAGGGGATTACGAAGCATCGTTTGAAATACCGTTCCAGCTACACCAAAAGCAAATCCGGCAAAAACACCTGCTACCATTCTTGGAAAGCGTATGGTTCCCACTGAAAAGGAGGCACCTTTTACTTTTTCACCTAGTAAAACACTGATCACATCGGAAACAGGGTAAATCGTATTTCCTAGCATCAGCATCGTGCAGCAAAGGGCAAAGGCAATGATTGCAAGTATGGATGTGACGAGGAAAAACGACGACGTCTCTTCGTTCTACCTACCATAATAAGGTTGATCGTTTCATTCATCATAAGGCACGCATTTTCGCTTTCATAGTTATTAAGATTAATATAGGAGCCCCAATAAATGCGGTCACGACACCCACTTCAAGCTCACCAGGACTTCCTAGAATTCGACCACATACATCGGAGATGGTTAATATAATGGCACCTGATAACGCTGACATCGGAATAATGTATCGTAGATCAGGACCGATGAGGAGTCGAATCACATGTGTGGCAATTAAACCGATAAAACCAATAGGACCTGCTAGTGCGGTTGCTACACCACATAGTAGCACGCCTCCAAAAGCAGCAACCAGTCTAAGTGTTCCAGTACGTACCCCTAATCCTGTAGCTACTTCATCACCTAATGCTATTGCATTGAGTGCTGGAGCAGAGAACAGGGCTATGAGTATTCCGATAATAAGAAAAGGAATAAAAAGAGAGATAGAGTTCCAATTTCCTGCTCCAACACTACCAACCTGCCAAAATCTAAATTGATCCATCACGTTTGAGCGGGGAATCATAATGGCCATGACAAGAGATGACAACGCCGCACTTGTAGCAGCGCCCGCTAAAACTAGTTTAAGGGGCGTGGCACCGCCACTCCCCATCGAACCAATTCCGAATACAAAAATGGCAGTTATGATTGCTCCTGCTAAGGCAAGCCAAATGTATTGACCAGCAGTACCAATATTAAAAAAGGAAATTCCACAAACAACGAATAGTGCTGCACCTGTGTTAACTCCTAATATACTAGGGTCTGCAATAGGATTACGAGTGACTGATTGCATGAGAGCGCCAGAAACACCCAATGCAGCCCCACACATAATACTAAATACGGTTCTAGCTATTCTTTGGCGGACAACATTGGCCCCATGACTCTGTACTTCAGGATGGAATAAGCCATCTATAAGCTCATTCCATCCAACTATACGAGATCCAAAAGCAAGAGAAGCCAATACACATATACCGAGTAAGACAATAGAAAGTACAAGTACTTTTATGAAATGTTTCGGTAAAAGTAACTGCTTATTTTCTAAAACGGATGTATGATTCATTTTATTGAACTTTGCTAACTGCTTCTGAGAGTAAAGTTAAGTACTCATCAATGGAGAATTCAATGGCCAGTGGATTTGGCGTTCCTGCTGCTGCAAGTGGAGTGTTATCTCCAATAATGACCACAGAACCTCTCTCTATTGCTGGAACTTTCCCAAGGATTGGATCAGCTTGTAGAGCGGCAAGTGTATTATCATCACCATAGGATACTAAAATTTCAGCATCGTTAAGCATATCTGCATTTTCTGCACTTACTTCTATATAGAAACTATTTGGATCAGTCATTTGACTTGTAATACTTTCAGGGTATTCCATCCCTAACTCAGAAAGGAATGCACCACGTGGATCTCCAGGTGAGTAGATGTAGAACTTAGATAAATCAGCGGCACTAATACTTACGAATGCAGCCTTTTTCCCTTTAATTTCAGGGTATTCATTTACTTTCTCTTCAATTAATTTTTCTGTATCAGCAATCAGTTGTTCGCCTTCTTTTTCCATTCCCATACCCATTGCATTGAATGTCACTTGCTCACGCCATGAAGCTACCCAAGGGCTAGTTTGATAGGCAACAACGGGTGCAATTTCACTTAATGTATCATATTCTTCTTGAGTAATACCTGAGTATGCGGCAAGAATCACATCTGGGCTAGCGTCAGCAATGGCTTCGAAATCTAAACCGTCCGTATCTTGGAAAATAGTTGGTGTTTCTGCACCAAGATCTTTTAATTTGTCTGCCGTCCAAGGTAACATTCCGCTATCATCTTGAACACCATAGTTTGCAGCTGAGAAACCTACAGGTACAACACCAAGAGCAAGAGCAACGTCATGATTTGACCATGCAATGGTAACCACTCTTTCAGGTTTTTCTTCAATGGTCGTTTCTCCAAGTGCATGCTTAATTACGATTGGATATTCGGTTGATGCTTCCTCGGAACCAGCTGTTTCCGTACTAGATTCTTCAGTTGAATTTGTTTCCTCAGCTGAACAACCAACTAGTGCCGTCATAAGCGTAACAAGTAGTAATGTTAAGAATAATGAGAATTTTTGTTTTGCAATCATTGTATGTATCCTTCCTATAATAAGTTTAGTTGATAATGATTATCACTATCATCAGTGTAATTGCTCATTAATAGGTTGTCAATAAAATATTTTTAGAGGAACGCAAGCTACAACTATATTGGTTGGGATATAACCACATTACAGGATATTGCCGTCAAGAAAATTAACAAACGAGGCATTGATTCAAGAAGGATTGATAGCTTGTTTGTTAAGTTTTCTTAGAGTTTAAAAGGGGAGGAAACATAAACCAGCCATAGGTAAGAAATAAGCGGAGGTTTTCCGGTTAGACTCAAGAATAGAGCTCGGTACGGGGTATATAAGCGGAGGTTTTCCGGTTAGACTCAAGAATAGAGCTCGGTACGGGGTATATAAGCGGAGATTTTCCGATTAAGCAAAGAAAAATTCCTCTTTTTCACGTTTTTCGAGTCAATAGTCGGAATCCTTCCGCCTATTTTAGCTTTTTTCCGTGCAATTTCCTATATAAGAGAAATTTCTCCGCTTATTTCAAGAGGGGGAGGCAGTGGCCATATTCTTATATTCACACTGCTTGGGGCGATTCACGGATTATTCATATAAGTGAAGTATAAGAAGAGGACAAACTATGATTTGTTCTCTTTTTGTATATAAGTATCCTTGACTGGTGATGAGAAAGCTTGATTTAGAGCATTTGGAGGTAATTCAATCAAACGTTTGATTGAATTTTTTCTAGTGGTAAGGTGTATTTAGGCTGTCTTTGTTTCCAAACCGGTTATTATTTACAAAAAAAAAAGTGTTGAGTTGTTAGACCTCTTACCTTTATAATGTGAGAGAAAAGTCATCCAACAAAATGAAAGGGGATACAAAGATGAAAAGTAACCAAATACTTTTTCATCAAAATTTTTTTGTTTTATAGTTATCAGACGTCTGATAACGAATGTCCCGTTAATAAAGGAGACAATGAAATTTTTTTAGAAGAATTAGTAAGCGCTTTCTACAAAATTATAAATATATGATTTTAAAGTTTTACACTATGACATTATTTATCAATAGAAAACAGGGCCCAATGAGTGGCCTGACTTTTACCATTAGATGTCGGACATCCTACAACGTCAAGACTTTTATTTTTACGAAAAGAAGGAGAATGAAGATGAAGGAGTTACTTTTAAGTATTTTTGCAGGAATTGTAATAGGGGTTGTCTTTAAGTTCTTGCGTCTACCATTACCAGCTCCACCTGTGCTTGCAGGTGTATTAGGAGTTTTCGGTGTATACCTCGGTGGTGTACTAGTCGATTTTATTTTTAAAACTTTTACAAACTCATAATTGAAGAACTAACTCGAAGAGAAAGGGGGAGGAAGGATGAATCATCCATTCATGTTTGAAGAAGCAAAAAAAGCAAGAGAGAAGGCCTATGCTCCGTATTCAAAGTTTAAGGTGGGGGCGGCACTACGAACAAAAGATGGGAAGGTATACCATGGCTGTAATATTGAAAATGCAGCCTATTCGATGTGTAATTGTGCTGAGCGTACAGCGCTTTTTAGTGCTTATGCAAAAGGAGACAAGGAATTTGATCTGCTTGTTGTTGTGGCAGATACCAATCGTCCAATTCCACCCTGTGGTGCATGTCGCCAAGTGATTTCAGAGCTATGTGATCCAGATATGGCAGTGATTTTAACGAACTTAAAGGGCGACGTAGAGGAAATGACGGTTAAAGAACTAATACCAGGAGCATTTTCTCCAGAGGATTTAACATAAACAAATAAGTTCCAAAAGGAAAGGTGAAACGAATGACGAAAAATATTGCAAACATGATTGACCATACACTATTAAAAGCCGATGCTACAAAGGATCAGGTGGAAGTTCTCTGTCAAGTGGCGAAAATACATGGATTTTTCTCCGTTTGTGTAAATCCTACTTGGATAGAAACGGCAATCGAATTATTAAAGGGTTCTGATGTAAAAGTATGTACAGTCATTGGCTTTCCATTAGGGGCAACGACTACAGAGACAAAAAGTTTTGAAACGAAAGACGCAATTAAAAAAGGTGCTCATGAAGTGGATATGGTCATCAATATTGGTAAATTAAAAGACGGTGATGATCATGCTGTTGAACAGGATATCCGTGGAGTAGTGGAAGCAGCAGATGGGAAAGCACTAGTTAAAGTAATTATTGAAACAAGTTTACTGAGTGAAGAGGAAAAGGTCCGAGCTTGTAAGCTTGCTGTAAAAGCAGGAGCTGATTATGTGAAAACATCAACGGGCTTCTCGACTGGTGGAGCAACGGTTGAGGATATAAAACTCATGCGTGAAACCGTTGGTCCGGAAATCGGAGTGAAGGCCTCAGGTGGTGTTCGTAACCGAGAGGGTGTAGATTCAATGGTAGAAGCAGGTGCGACACGTATTGGAGCAAGTTCTAGTGTGGCGATTGTCCAAGGTGAAACAGGAAACAGTGCATATTAGTGCATTTAATTACAGGTTCAGGAACTCATGTAACATTGTGGCACATCCTAGAATCCTTTTATTTTTATAGGCAAAAAAATGAGTAAGTATTGCTAATAGACAGTTCAAAGGCCACCGAGATCCTCTCAGTGGCCTTTTGGATCTTTCCGATATAAGCTATCGTATAATGGACCTTTATCTCCACCAGGACCGGCGACGTCAATTGGATTTCCATAGGTTATTTCAATATTAATCCTAAAAGAGACTACCTATCATACTCTCTTTAATAAGTTTTACTTATTGTATTAAAGGGGTTGGGAGGCGAAACATGGAGAAAATCGTTTTATTGTTCAATAAAAACTTCGAAACTATGAATATAATTTAAAAAAGAGGGAATAATGAGTGTAAGACCATGTTAGAGATGAGGGATAGGAATGACTGAACAGGAGAAAAAATTATGTAATAAAACTACCATTATATTAGGTAAAGATACTAGCCAAATGAGGTTAAACGATATTATCGAGGAATTAGTTTATGTGATTGAACAAAAAAGTAACATTAAATCAGTAAACAGAGTTTCACAGAATTAGACAAGGTATGGTGATTAGTGCCTTTCTATTCCGAATGAGATGTGAAAAAGCCTACTAGGCAATGCTTGGTGCGGGAAATGCACAGATGTAACAGAGATGTTGCTTCTATAGTAGAAGATGAAAGAGGATAATAGTAAAAAAAATTCAATCAAACGTTTGATTGAATTTTTTTCTTGTTGTTTAATGAAGAATATTCGTCCATTTCCTCATGTGTAATCCCATAAGGAGCGCCGCCTTCGGTATACCCTGCAATGAAGGCGAAGGTTTCATCGGATTCTATATACGCTTCTAATTCTAGGTCTTTCATTCTTCTTTTTTCTCTTTTCTTTTCACTCTTCTTTTTCCCCAAGGATACATCCCTCTTCTTCACATGTTACTATGTTAAGTATAGCATTCTTAAGAATGCATGAAATTAAAGGGTTAGAAAAATACTGGAAGTGTCATAATGATAGATACATATAAATTAACAAATGATAGGAGTATAAGGTAATGGTTAACTATAGATTGAAATCTCAGATTCTCGATACAGTTGATAATCAATTAAAAGCAAATGATCCTAAATGTACAAAGAAAACCTTCAACCGTTTATTGAATTTAGGTTACGAGGCGGGTGAATCCAAAGAGATGATTGGTAGTATTCTTATAGAAGAAATGTATTATATCATGAAAAATAATGAGCCATTTAATGAAAAACGATATGCGAAAAAGCTAGCATTACTTCCAGACTATGTCGAGGAGAGTGAGGGCAGTTCTGACTCCACGGTTAACCTTCAGCCTGTAGAAGCTGCGCCTGCTATAGGTAGAAATGAACCATGTCCCTGTGGCAGTGGGAAAAAGTATAAAAAGTGCTGTTTAAGTAGCTGATATCCCTAATAATGCATCAATCTACCAAAGAAGATGAAAAAAATTCTTTAAGAGGGAACAGATATGCACATTAATGATTTTAAGAGTTATATAAACAAGACTATTTTAGATAGAGGGTACAACTATTACATGGAAGGACGTGTAGTAGACTCCTATAAACAATCAATTCTTCTTTTGATTGCTGGATATCAACCTAATCAAAAAATAAGGGAATGTATCTAGTAATTAGGCTATTTTAAGACAAATATATTTTAGGGTATAGTTAGAAAAGCACCCTATAAGAGCGGACCCTCAAGCACCCAGATGAGGGTATCACAAGATTTGAACATTAAGCGGAGAATTTTCCCTTAATTAAAAAATTTCACTGAAAATAGCCCAAATAGACGGAGAGATTCCGGCTATTGGCTCGAAAAACGTGAAAAAGGGTAATATTATTGTGCTTAACCGGAAAACCTCCGCTTATATACCCTGAAAAGCGCTCTACTCTGCAGTCTAACCGGAAAATCTCCGTTTATTTACAAACTTTCTGTAAGATTAAAGTTCTATAAAATTTAAATTGTTAGAATTATATAAATCCTAATATATTCCTACTCAAGTTACCACAAACCTAAAAGATGAGATGAAACCGACAAAATGGTGCACAGAATGTCGGACGGAACCATTCAACTCCTGTTATTCTATTGATGAAAGGAGGTCATATAATGGATTTGCTTAAGAGCATGAATGATTCAATGAAGTATATCGAGGATAACCTCACTAACGAAATAGACTTCGAAGTGGTGGCTAGGGTCGCTCATTGTTCTGAATATCATTTTAAACGAATGTTTTCTTTTCTTGCAGGTATAACATTATCAGAATACATTCGCCGTAGACGATTGAGCTTGGCAGCATTTGAACTTACAAATAGTCAATTGAAAATAATTGATATTGCGCTTAAATATGGATACAATTCACCGGATTCCTTTACTAGAGCTTTTCAAAATTTACATGGGGTAACCCCATCAGAAGCAAGAAATGATGGACAGCCATTAAAAGCTTTTCCTCCAATGACCTTCCAATTATCAATTAGAGGAGGAAACGAAATGAATTACCGTATCGAACAAAAAGACGCATTTAACATAGTGGGTATTATGAAAAGAGTTCCAATTATTTTTGAAGGGGAAAACCCGGAAATTACACGGATGTGGAAATCTTTGACTATGGAAAAAATAGATCAACTAAAAAAATTGTCTAATGTTGAACCTCTAGGGATGATTCAAGCCTCAACAAACTTTTCGGATGGTCGTATGGAAGAAAAAGGCGAGCTTGATCAGTATATTGGGGTGGCAACAACACAAGACTACCCTCAAAATTTTTCAAAACTTGAAGTTCCTGCTTTAACATGGGCAATATTTGAAACTACTGGTCCTTTTCCTGATACCCTACAGGAAACTTGGGGAAGGATTTATTCTGAGTGGTTTCCATCTTCCAATTATCATGTAACAGAAGGACCCGAAATTTTGTCGATCAAAAGTAAGGATTTAACTTCACCATCAGTAAAAAGCGAAATTTGGATTCCAGTTTTGAAAAAGTAAAATCAAATTTTAGATCGTTGAGCTGTTTCTGCAGCTCTTTTTTTATTTTTCTATCTTAATTCGGTTTATCTAAAGCTAACTTTAATCCAAATCCAATTAAGACAAGCCCCGTAGCTTTATCCATGATCTTTTGTACTTTTGGAGCCAGTAGCCATTCACGTAAATAGTTGATAAAAAAGACATAAATAAAAAACCAAGAAATAGACAGAAGTGTGTATATCACACCCATTATTATCAGGTGCTGGGTTGCATGTTCTCCTGTTTTCACAAATTGGGGTAAAAATGTTAAGAAGAACATCGCAACTTTTGGATTCAGTACATTCGAAAATAAACCTTGTTTAAAAGCGGATTTATTTTGTTTATCAACACTTGCAGATGCCTTCTTTTTCCTTGAGATAAAGGAAGACAATCCTAGGTATATTAAGTAAATGGCACCAATGTATTTAACCGTTTCGAATGCAACAGCAGACTGCATCAAAATAGCTGAAAGTCCAAAAGCAGCAGCGAATGTATGGACTAATGAGCCAGTTGTAATACCTAGAGCCATTTTGTAACCATCTTTTCTTCCGTCCGTAATGGTCCTTTTTGTAATAAGTGCTGTATCAATCCCTGGACTCATAACAACAAATAACGAAAGGACTAGGAACGTAAAAAACTCATTCATTCTCCTCACTCCTTACTGACTTGTAAAACATCATTTGATAAAATAATATTTAACACTTGTTAAGTATAGTTTAACAGAGATTTGAATTTATGTTAACTATAATTTAATAAAATTAAATTACGTTTAATATTAAGGGGTAAATGAATGGAAAATATAGATATTGGTAGAAAAGTTGAGAAATTTAGAAAAGCCAAAGGGTGGAGCAGTAGAGAATTAGCAAAAATAGCAGAAATAACACCTTCCATGTTAAGTCAGATTGAACGGGGGTTAGCAAATCCCTCCATTCAGACTTTAAAGGTTTTAGCCAAAGCCCTTGATGTTCCCACCTTTAGTTTTTTACTTGAAGAATCTAATACCGAAGATTTAGTTGTTAGATCAACTGATCGTAAGAAAATGGTTGTTGAAAACCTTTCATATGAGTTAGTGTCGCCTGAATTTACAGGAACACTGGCTAGCGCGATTATGAATGTACCTCCAAATACATCTTCGTCTGAGAAACTTTTGGAACATAAAGGGGAAGAAGTTGCATTTGTTCTACAAGGGAAAATTAAAGTGTTTTTAGATAATGAAGAATATATATTAGAAACCGGTGATAGTGTCAAAATACCAGCTTATATGAAACATAAATGGGAAAATAATTTCACTGAAAATGCCGTCATTCTATTTTCGGTAACTCCACCAGCGTTTTAACTAAATAAGCAGGTTTATTTAATAAGGATATGAACAATTATGTAAATAAAAAGTACAAACCTTATGGCCTGTACCCGTAAGAAAAACCAAAAATAAACATAAAAAATAAAAAGATCGCAGCTGATGGAACCATACTTAATAACACTAATAGCCTTGTTGTCTTACCTTGCACGCTTTTAAACCATTTGTAATAGATAAAAAGGAGAAGGAGCGATAGAGGCCAGAAATAATAATCAACCATCGTATATACCCAACCGGAATTTTCATCCCAGTAAGAATCTGGCACAGGAGTGATATTCTCATATTCTTTATCGATTTTATTTTTAATGGTGATAAAGATATAAGAAATAATAGAGTAATAAACGACGATAGTAACTTTAACCCACCAAAACAAGTTTCTATTAAGAGTTACTATTATGAAGATTATTCCCAAAAGCACGTATAGTCCTGTGTATTGCCCCATATTAATCACCTCTTTATATACATTACCAAATATTTGTAATAATTCCCATAAATTAAAGGCTTTTATTATATCGTTTGTTAATAATTCCTGTAATGAAGGGGTTTTTTGACTAATGGGCAAGTTAAGCTTAGAAGTAAATTTTGAAACTTCCTTACATAGTGAGCCGTAATTTAATAGAAGGGAAGTGATTAGTTGGAAGAGAAAAAGTTTTATAATTCAAGAATTTATATGTTTGTCATATTAATTGTTTCTGGTCCTTTGTTCATTATGATGGCAACGGGTATTTATTCTAATTTAGGTAATGAAATGAATTGGCGTTATTGGGCAGTTCTGATTTTTAGTTCATTATTTGCGATGCTTTTTTTATATATGGTTGTTTATTCGTTTAAACAATTAATAAATCCAACATTACTTATAACTGTGACGGAAACAGGTGTAATTGTCGAGAAAGATAAAAGAAACGTTGAAATTGGATGGGGTGATATAGAATCCTATATGATTTGTCGAAGGCCAAGCCAGAGTAGCAACTCTGTTTATTTTTATATATTCCTGAAAGCTGGAATCACCTCTACCACTATTCCTAAGGAGCTGAAAATTGAATATCATTTTATGAAAGACTCCAAGAAACTGAAAGCAGCTTTCGACGAAAGGGATATTAAAGAACTTCCACCTGATTATGAAGTCGTTAAAAACATTAAATGAGGATTGTTATAAAAATAAGCAATGGAGACAGGATTCTTCTATAAAGGGAAATCGCCTTTTCTTATTCGACTAAGAGCAGGTTAGTGGAAGAAGGATATGCAAACTAATCGAGTTGAATATATACTAATAATAATAAAAAGTTTTCCTCAGAGGAGCCGAAAATGAAGTGTTTTTGTGAACAACAAGAAACATACAAGTTAAAGGTCGAAGGCGATGTTGGAGCTGATCCTATTTGGTGCAATCAATGTGGCTGTAATTTTGATTTAGATGATATTCCAATTTCAAATGAACTAAAAAGAGAATTGAGCGAGTGGGCAACAAAGTATGGTGAATGGGTTGATTGGGACTTAGATCAAATAATTGAAAATGGTGTTGAAATAGAAGAGGAACATAACAGACAAGGTGCTTATTTAACAGAAAAAGTTAAGTTAGAGCTCAGAGGTAAATATAAAATAAAGTTTTCACCTTCGTTAATGGGAAGAAGGTATGCAAATAATAAAAGTCTTTAACTCTAGGGTAAATGGTAGGCGTATCGTTCAAATGGAGGACGTGATTTCAATTATTGACTGAACGTTACAAAATATATATACTGTGTTTAACATTACTTTTTAAGAAAGGAGACAACATGAGTAAAAGTGGAAGACCTCGTGAATTTAATAAGCCTGAAGTGCTTGATGCAGCAATGAATGTTTTTTGGTTAAAAGGGTATGAAGCATGCTCTACTGAGGATTTATGCAGCAGTACAGGGCTTGGTCGTGGAAGCTTATATAATACGTTTGGAAGTAAACATGAATTGTATGAGCAAACCCTCCAACGTTATCATGAGCACTGGATTCAGGTGCAAACCGCCATTTTGGAACAGCCTGGTCCTGTAAAAGAAAGACTGCGTGGTCTGTTGGAATGGGCAGTGGAAAAGGATTTTGAGGACTCGAGTAAAGGCTGTTTTTTAATTAATGCCACTATGGAGCGTGGTCGAACTGACTCCATTGTAGAGGTTTGGTCTAATCGTCATGTAGAATGTCTGGAAAGTGTTCTCAATCGTGTGATAGAGAAAGGAATAGAATCCGGAGAAATCACATCGGATAGATCGGCACTAGAGTTGTCAAGGACATTTATATGTAGTTACTATGGTCTACGAACTCTCAACGTCACTACACAAAATCGTGATATGGCGGAACAAATCGTCGAGGGTACTATGGCAAACATCTATTAGTTGAGTTTGCTGTTTTTTTTGCAATAATTTTGTACTGTTTATTCAAAAATTAATTAGGCTACAATCAAAAGCAAAAAATATTTTAAAGTAGAAGGAGAAATAAAAATGAACCAAACTATTGAAACCATCTTAAACCATGTTTCTGTTCGTTCTTTTACTAATCAAGCTTTAACAGAGGAGCAAATTAGGCAGCTAGTTACTGCAGCACAAGCAGCATCATCTGCAAGTTTTCAGCAAGCATATTCCATTATCGGTGTAACTGATCAAGAACTAAAACAGAAAATAGCAGAACTCGCAGGGAATCAACCATTTATAGCAGAGGGCGGACACTTTTTCGTGTTTTGTGCGGATGTAAATCGTCATAAACAAATGGCAGAAGAATTAGACATGGATATCACAGAGACAATTGAGGGAATAGATGCTGCTCTCGTAGGTGCTATAGATGCTACATTGGCAGCCCAAAACTTGGTCATTGCTGCAGAATCCATGGGATTAGGTGTATGTTATATTGGTGGAGTTAGAGATGGAATAATAAAAATATCTGAGTTGCTTGATATTCCTGAGTATGTTTTCCCTGTCTTTGGACTCGTCGTTGGTTATCCAGCTGAACGTAATGACAGTAAGCCTAGAATTCCATTTGAAGGTATTTATCACACAAATCGTTATAACAGCCATACAAAAGAGATAATTAAACAATATGACGAGACTACTAAATTGTATTATGCAAATCGTACTGGAAGAAAATCGAATCGTACATGGTCTGAATCAGCAATTGGAAGTTTTGCGCGTCTTCCTAGATCCTTTATGAAAGATTTCTTAAATGGTAGAGGATGGGCAAAACGTTAAAGTAGTAAACTGGTTTTTAAACTAAAGGAGCTTTCCTTCAGTCGATACAGTTGCCATAGGCAGCTGTATTTTTCTTTTTTCTTATTGTAGAAAAGAGGCAGTTTTATGAAATAAGTGTCAATCAAACATATGGTAAAATTAGGGTAGAGGAGGGGGCATATATGAATATTAGAAACTCAGCAAAAGCAATAATACTTAAAGACAATAAACTCTTACTAACAAAAAATAAGGATGAAGAAGGTTATTTTTATCTTTTTCCTGGTGGAGGGCAAGAGCACGGAGAAACGATTCATAGTACTTTAACTAGAGAGTGTATTGAAGAGATTGGGGAACTAGTAGAAATTAAAGAGCTCCTTCATATTAGAGAGTATATAGGTAAAAACCACGAACATTCTTCTTTCGATTTTAATGTTCATCAAGTTGAATATTACTTCATTTGTAACCTTATTAATGGACTAAATAATTATGGATCACCAACTAATCCTGACAGTCACCAAGTGGGAGTTGAATGGGTTCAAATTAACGATTTACTAGATTATAGAATATATCCGAAGGAGTTAAGAAAATACATAGTAAGATATTCTAAGAATGAAAAATCTCCTGTTTATTTGGGAGATATAAACTAGATAAAGGGCGATTCTTCATAATTAAATAAGGAGTTTAGCAATGGAAAAGTGGGATTTATTTGATAAGCATCGTAATAAAATAGAGAAACAAATAACTCGTGGAGATGAAATGACACCAGATGAGTTTCATTTAGTAGTACACGTATGTATATTTAATTCAAAAGGAGAAATGCTTATTCAGCAGCGTCAGCCCTTTAAGCAAGGATGGTCGAACCTTTGGGATATCACCTGTGGTGGTAGTGCAGTTGCAGGCGATACAAGTCAGCAGGCTGCTTCAAGAGAGTTATTCGAGGAGTTGGGAATTCATTATAACTTTGAAAAGGTTCGTCCACAATTTACTATTAACTTTGAACGTGGCTTTGATGATTATTATTTAATTGAATATGACTTTGATTTGAATGATTTGACTTTACAGACTGAAGAGGTGCAAGCAGTTAAATGGGCTTCTAAAGAGGAAATCTTAGAGCTAATCGAACTAAAACAATTTATACCATATTATGAGAGTATCATTGCGTTTCTTTTTGAGGGTCGACATCATTATGGTTCTATTCGTCTTTAAATGAAACGTGCAAGAAAGTTTGGACTCGAACTAAAAGCCACTAACACTGTAAAATCAGTGTTAGTGGCTTTCCTTTATAAAAGTAAAGCCTTTCTCTTGTGTCGCTATAGGGGCTGATTTCTTTAATAAGATTGAATGGAATAAGGGGGATCTTATGCGAGACAGGGATTCCGTTGTAAAAAATAGGAAGATAAAAGGGTTGGTTTAATTAAAAGAAATAGAGATGTTTGTGTGTAGTTCTTCAGACTAAAAAAGCTGATGTCCTTTTCCAAGAGAGACAAAGGATATCAGCTTTTTTATGATGGAGCAAATTTTATAAACTAGCATGGTTAGTAGGTCTTTTAAAAGTACCTTTTACTTCATAGGAATAATTTGGATAATATTAAAACAGGATTATTGATGAAAGAGCTACTCAACTTAGAACATACTACGCTGAATTTGCTCTAAGAACACTTTTGCAGCTTTTGTAAACATCTGATACTTTTTCCAGACAAGATAAAGTCCTGTTTCCAGCTTCGGCTCCAATGGACGGAAGCAGAGATTCCGGTCCCCTTCTGTATTAACTAGCTTGTCAAAGGTAAAAGCATGACCGAGCCCAGCTTCTACCATCATGGCAGGTGTCGTTATCAGATTGAAAGTGGAAACGATATTCAGATTTTGGGAATCATCTCCCAACCATCCGGACAGAACATTTCCACCCTGTTGCTGATGGGCAACAAGTACCGGTTGATTCTTTATGTCTTCTGGACTAATGGAGTTTAGCTTTGCCAAAGGGCTGTCCTTTCGCATCAGGACACCAAAAATATCATTCACCGGAAGCCTGAGATAATCATATTTTTGCAAATCTACTGGCTCAACCAGAACTCCGAAATCAAGTAATCCTTTATTAAGCTGATCTGTTACCTCTATGGTACTGCCACTGAAAATATCATATTGGATCTGTGGATGAGTTTCTCTGAGTGACAGCATGGCATCAGCCATAAGCCGCATGGCATGGGTCTCAGCTGCACCTATGTGAACCACTCCACTGATCACTTCATCAAAGGAGGACAGTTCTGTTTCTGTCCTTTCTACCAATTCGATGATTTCTTTTGCCCTCTTGCGAAGGAACATCCCTTCTTCTGTCAGATTTATTTTTCGGCTTCCACGTTCAAACAGCTTTTTACCTACTTCTTGCTCAAGTTCGGTTAGCTGTCTTGAAAGATTTGGTTGAGAAGTGTTCAAAACCTCGGCAGCTCTTGTTATGCTTTCTTCCTGTGCAACAGCAAGGAAATATTTCAAAATTCGGATATCCATCAGACCACCTCCGTTATCTTTATTAAACCATAACAATCCATAAATAAAAAGTATGGGAATTCATGTGATATAAGTATTTGTAATTCTATCTTTTCCGAGCATAATTAAGGTATAGGAGGTGTGAAGTTGAATAGTCCAATTGTTGATGAGCAGGAGATACTTCTTGCTTTTGAGGAGTTAGGAATGGAACCGGAGATGATTGAACAATTCATTGAAAGCTTCCGTTTGGGACAGAGGGATAAAGGAAGGCGGATTCTGACGTCCTATCGTTTCAAACTTCTATCTGATGTTCATGCGAAACAAGACAAGTTGTACTGTATGGATTTTTTAATCAGAAAACTAAAATCAAACAAAGCCCTTGAATGGTAAAGGTTGAAAGGAGAAAAAAAACATGATTTTTAATGAAACTTATACACTATCTAACGGAGTGAAAATCCCAAAGTTGGGTCTGGGAACTTGGAATATTGAAGATGATAAGGCTGCGCAGGCAGTTAGAGATGCAATTGAAATTGGCTATCGCCACATTGATACAGCACAGGGTTATATGAATGAGCGAGGTGTTGGAGAAGGGATCCGCACGTGCGGCTTCGCTCGTGAAGAGATTTTTGTGACTACCAAGCTCCAAGCTGACATCAAGTCCTACAACGAGGCAGTTGCTGCTATCAATGATTCACTGAAAAAGATGGAACTTGATTATATCGACCTGATGATTATCCACAGTCCTCAACCGTGGAAAGAGTTCCGTGAGGGCGAGCATTTCTTTGAGGGAAACTTAGAAGTATGGCGTGCACTTGAAGAAGCATACAAGGAAGGCAAACTGCGTGCTATCGGCGTCTCCAACTTTGAACAGGTGGATTTAAATAATATTCTGGAAAACGGTACCGTCGAACCTGTCGTTAATCAAGTGCTTGCTCATGTAAGTAACACACCATTTGAGTTGATTGATTATTGCCAAAGCAAAGGGATTCTAGTAGAGGCATATTCTCCTGTGGCACATGGTGAGCTGCTGAAGAATCAGGAGATTGCGGCTATGGCTGAAAAGTATGGAGTAACTATACCACAATTGTGCATTCGCTACTGCTTGCAACTTGGTCTGTTACCTCTACCTAAATCAGCAAACCCAGATCATATCCGTAGCAATGCTGCCGTGGATTTTGAGATTTCTGATGCAGATATGGACGTGTTGAAAAATGCCGAGCGTATCAAGGATTATGGTGAGGCAAGCATTTACCCGGTGTTTGGTGGAAAGCTGAAATAAGGCTGCATTAGTAGAATGGAAGTCCTTTGTATGAGAAATATCATATAAAGGACTTTTATAATAACAATGAACATCATTATTCTATCAATATTCCAATAGGAGGGAATCCGATGGTAAATAAAGTAGGAATCAACGATAGAAAGGTTTTCCCTATCGGTATAGGAACTTGGAAAGTTGGCAATCGCTTGGCGGATGAAGCTAGAGAAATAGAAGCTTTAAAAGTTGGGTTAGATGCAGGTGCACAAGTGATTGATACCGCAGAAACATATGGAGATGGACTTTCTGAAACACTTGTTGGAAAAGCAATTCAAGGATATAAAAGAGATTCTCTATATTTAGTGTCTAAGGTTTTACCAGAAAATGCCTCCAGGAGATATCTACCTATCAGCTTAGAGAATACACTAGAAAGGCTACAAGTTAACTATCTAGATATGTATTTACTCCATTGGAAAAGCTCGATTCCTTTGCGTGAAACAGTTGAAGCGATGGAAGAGATGAGAGCTGCTGGAAAAATCAAAGCCTGGGGCGTATCGAATTTTGATACAGCTGATTTAAAACGATTATTCACTTTACCTCATGGAACAAATTGTTTGACGAATCAAGTTAAGTACAATCTAATTTATCGTGGAATTGAATATGATTTGATTCCTTACATGAAACAGCAACACATGCCATTAATGGCTTACTCCCCAGTGGTTAAAGGGAAATTTGGACGATTTAATCTCCAACAACAAAACATTCTAGAAGAAGTAGCCTCCAATCATCAAGCAACTATCCAACAAATATTAATCGCATGGAGTATTCGAGATGGCAATACCATTTCGATCCCTAAATCAAGTAATTCTGCACACATGCTGGAAAATATTAAATCTGCACAAATCAATCTCACCACTGATGAACTTGGTAAGATTGATACAGTATTTCGTAAACCTACGTCAAAGGAATCGTTGGCTTTGTGGTAAACAGCACTATTGATAGGTAAAAATGTTTTGAGTCATTTGTAATACGATCTGTTGAGATTCGATTAAAAGTTACTTTTTAGGAGAAATGAACATGAAATTAAGTAAAACGATACTATTGTTAGGCATGTGTTTGTTTTTAATTGGTTTAGTCGCTTGTAGTGGTACAGAAAACTCAACTGCTAGCCTATCAGGGGAAACTAAGAGTGATACACAAGAAGAAAGATCTACGGATAGTAATTCGAACACATCGACGAACAACCAACCAACGGAAACTAGGAGCAATACACAAGAAGAAAGCTCCATGAATAGTAATTCGAGAACGCCGTCCGACAATAAAATAACGATACGTATCGGTGAAAATGCGTTTACCGTCGATTTATACGACAATCCAACGGCAAATGACCTTATGTCTCGATTGCCGCTTACCTTAGAAGTTAATAATTATCCTGGATATGATGAAAAAGTTGTTAGACTATCAAACCCGCTTTCAATGAAAGGTGCGCCTCGTGGCGACGAGCCAGAGATTCCTGAAGTTGGTTATTACGAGCCTGGTCAATGGATTGCGCTCTATTATGGTTATATTGGTTACTGGCCTGGAAAAGTTCCACTGGGACGAATTAACGCGAGTATAGACGAGCTTCGTGCAATCCCAGACAACGCATCGGTGACAATTGAAATAGTAAAGGATTAACGGGACAAAAAATATCAATAAAAAGTTAATCCAAATCCACTACATTTCTAGCCTGGTTTTACCAATCGTTGCCGACTCACAAACGGCTGTTGATTAATCGTTCGGTGATGATTTTTTGTTGTGGGAGTACAAAGGAGGTATATTTTGTGGCTAAACAAAACAACTTGCTAATATTTATATTAGCGATCGGTGCTTTCGGACTTATTAATACTGAACTGGGAATGATGGGAATCCTGCCATTCGTTGCTGAACACTTTAATGTCAGTGTATCAAAGGCAGGATGGTTGGTGAGTCTTTTTGCCCTCGTCGTCGCCATTTCAGCCCCAATTATTCCTTTATTACTTTCGGGGTTTAATCGGAAGAAGATCATGTTACTCGTACTTGGCGTATTTGTTCTAGGGAACATCGTTTCCATATTTACAGACAACTTTACCATTGCATTAATTGCTCGCGCAGTTCCAGCCTTTTTTCATCCGGCGTTTTTTTCTTTAGCTTTCACAGTTGCTGCTGCCTCGGTAAGCAATGAGGAATCTCCAAAAGCTATTGCTAAAGTATTTATAGGAGTATCTGCCGGTATGGTTATCGGTACACCGATCGCTACGTTTATTGCTAGTTCCATTTCTTTCCCAATGGCGATGGTATTCAATGCTGTTGTAAACGCTGTAGCATTCATTGCAATATTAGTATTTGTACCATCTATGCCCGTTAAGGAAAGACTTTCTTACGGAGCACAACTATCCGTATTAAAAAGACCAATGGTTTGGCACTCCATTCTGGCAGCCATTTTCATTAATTCAGCCATAACTGGGGTGTACAGTTATTTTTCTGAGTATCTGAAAACGGGAATGAATTTGTCTCCGAGTATCATTACAATCATGTTATTCATATACGGTGGAGCCAATATTATAGGAAACATCGTGGCAGGAAAGTTGCTTACTAATAATGCTATTAAAACGGTATTAGCTTTTCCTTTTGCCTTGGGAGCTGTTTACATCATGTTATTCCTGTTTGGACAGTTGACGGTACCTATGTTTATCTCTACTTTCTTATGGGGAATTGTAGCTGGAGCAGGAGGTAATATTCTTCAATATTGGGTTGTGTCATCAGCGCCCGAAGCTCCAGAGTTTTCTAATGGACTATTTCTAACATCAGGAAACTTGGGGATCGCAGTGGGTACCGCAGCAGGTGGATTATTTATATCGCAATTAGGTACACAATATTTCTTATTAGTAGGCTTTTTATCGTTATTATTATGCTTGGCATTTATTTTAATAAGATACTACATGTATAGTCCTGTAAAACAAATGGGGAATGGAAATTTCACAGTTGAAAGAACCGAAACAATGTAAGGTCCATCCAAACTAACACCATAGTGCACAGGGTTCTTAAGCCGTTTGTCCACATTGTGGGGCTTTCCTTTAAGATAGGCTGCTAATTTTAGTAGTCTTTTTTACTTGAACTAAAGGGGCAGTTTTGTACAAGATGAAATACATCATTTATTGTGTTCAAGCTTATTGTTCACAAAGCTATTAGAACTATTTAAAGACTAAATATAAAAATTAAGAAGAATCCAATCGAAAGAATTGAGTAAAGAAGTGCTTTTTTTAACTGGTTTGCATTTAAGTATTCAAATGCACGTACCCCATTGTAAATAGAGATACCTATATAACAAAAGATTAAACTGACACTAAATTTCTCCATTAGTAAAGAGAAGATAATTAGTATTAGTAAAACAAACCCTGTAACTTTTTGAACTAACTGGAATGTTCTGTTCATAATAATCACCTCATTACCAGATTAACGTGGCAGGATAGTTCAAGTTAAACTTACTATTTTTGGTACCTATTTAATGAAAAACATAATGCTATTATTAAAAATAGAAAACCTAGAGTTGAACCAAAGATTGGTGAATATTCAAATAGCGGTCTTAATGATACCCCACCTAAGAAGAAAGATGTTGAGAGTAAAATAAATAGCACAGTCCAATTTTTATTTTTAATCATTGTTCTCGCTCCTTTTCAGTTATTTACGAATGAAAACGGAAGGGGTTTCAAAAATTTTCACTGAATTAAAATACACCAGTAAGGGTGGGTTATTTAAATTGTGAAGAAATGTACTTAAAGAAACGGGGGCATTTATCCAAGAAGGATTGACGCCTCTTTTTGTTGAATTTCCTTATTGTAGAAAAGGGGTAGCTTGTTGAATAAGAACAACATACTTTTGCCCAATCAGAATAAAATGGTAGTAAAAGATTTTGGAGGGGTTTTATGAAGCTAGTAGGGGAACAAATTTATCTTCGATTTTTTAAAACTTCTGATGCCAGCGAGTTAGCAAACTTACAAACTAGAAATCGTGAATTTTTTCAACGAGTTAGCCCATTACTCCCAGAAGCCTTTTATACAGAAGATCATCAAAGAATACGCATTGAACGGGTATTAAAAAAGACAGATGAAGGGCAATTATATGCTTTTGGAATCTTTTTAAAGGCCACCGATAAACTGATCGGAGACATTTCATTAACTCAAATTGCAAGGGGAGACCTCCAAAGCTGTTATACGGGATTTACTTTAGATAAGGAATATAACGGAAAGGGCTATACAACAGAAGCTCTTCAACTTGTTGTAGACTTTGCTTTTAGAGAATTAAAACTACATAGAATTGAAGCAGGAGCTATGCCTGACAATCTAGCATCTATTCGAGTATTAGAAAAAGTAGGATTTAAAAAAGAAGGTATAGCTAAAGAGAATCTAAGAATTAACGGCAAATGGACAGATCATCAAATATTAGCTATCATCAACAGCTTGGATGTGTAAGCTCATTCCACATCCGATAATATGCTTTGTTCCAAGAAGGATTAAAGCCATTTTTGTTGAAGTTACTGTACAAAATGAGCAGTTTTGTGGAATAAGACAAACCAGATCACTCATATCTTTATGAAAAAAATAGGGTGTGATCAGCCATGAAGAATCATAATGTAGTTTTCTATACAATTAGAGGTTCGACAATTAAAAAGTTTATTATACTTGATTGTATTACTGGTACAGGTATATATTATGCGTTAAAAATCATAACTTCTAGTATACTTGTTGGAGTTGTTGGAAGCATGGTTTGTACAGGAGGTATTAAAAGAGCGTATTGTAAATACATCACATAAGCAAACAGGGCTGTTAATCCATAACGGATTAACGCTTTTTTGTTATCTTATTAAGCAATAATGGCAGCTTACTTCAAAAAGGCCCAAAAAACATTGGATGACTTGTAAAATAGTCAATAGGGATGAGTTGATTTATATAACTTCGGAGGCATTAATTCCATAGGATTTATGCTTCTTTTTGTTGGATTTCCTTATTGGTAGAAAAAGAGCAGTTTAGTAGAGGAATTAGTTGAAACCTTCTTTTGGAACTAGAGGGGCAGCATTCTCTTAATGGAAAAATCGAAGGATTTTGTATAAGAAATTGAATTACCTCAATAGGAATGCTAACCTTTGTTTCACTTGTGACGTAAACAAATAAATAAGGGAGATGTTTTGAGTCATGTTTGAATTATTAGTCGCATTAGGAGATTTCTTTAGCTCATGGTCATGGGTCTTTGAAAAAAGAACCCAGATGAGGGTATCGGGCAGGGTTTGATCATTAAGCGGAGAATATTCGCTTAATTAAGAAATTGCACTGAAAATAGCTCAAATAGACGGAGAGATTCCACTAGCATTGCATATGTATCCACAGGCAAAAAATTACCCCCTATTAATTGATTAATAGGGGGCTATTTTTATGGACGAAAGCAAAAAAGTCTCCTAAACTAGAAGTTGAACCCACGTTATCCGTGACTGCTACTAAAGGAGACTTTCATGGATAACATTATATCAAATCAGACCGTATTTAGTAAATGCCTATCATTCTTGCCTTTTGAAACATTTAAGGGTTCGTTCTTAGACAACGGCGTAAAAAAACTGACCACCGCTAATTTAATGAGGATTTGTGTCACCATGCAACTGGGAAATTGGAAATCCTACGAGGAAACAGAAGAGCGTATTCGTGCCATGGAAGGTACAGAGGAACTGTTTGGCCTTACCAGTATTAGTGCTTCTCAACTATGTCGTCGAGTCAATGCTTTACCTTCAATCCTACCACGGCAGTTATTTCTTGCCGCTGTTACCCAATTGAATAAGCTAACAAGTAAAGGAAAAGGGATCCCTTCTTTGGGTCGTCTTCATCTCGTAGATTCTTCTTCCCTGCTTCTTGGGCCCACACTAGGAAACTGGACGTATTTTACAAAACATAGTAATTGCGTGAAGCTACATACTCGGATTGTCGTAACGGACCCCGGCACAGCTTATCCAGACATGGTCATTCCTTCTACAGGTAATGTGGATGATCGTGAAGTCATGCTTGAGCTCGTGATAGATCCTCATGCGACCCATGTGATGGACCGTGGCTATGTGGATTACAAAAAAATGGACCATTGGGTGGAAAACCGGATTCCATTCGCCATGCGTATCCAAGCTGGGCATAAGGCGAACATGATAAAATCCTATGAAGTTCCTGATGACAGTAGGGTTAAGCTAGATGCCTTAGTCGTCATGGGGAGTAGCTTCAGATCCATGGAACAGCCCCTTCGTCTTGTTGAATTCACAGATGAAGAGGGGAAAGAGTACCGTGTCGTAACCAATCGTTGGGATTTAAAAGCCGAAGAAGTAACCGAATTGTACCGGCACCGTTGGATCATTGAACTGTTTTTCAAGTGGATGAAACAACATCTACGTCTAGTTAAACTACAAAGTACCCAACCCCAAGGAATTTGGAATCAGATTTTCTTTGCAATGACGGCGTACTGTCTCACTTTATATGTGAGGTTAGTTGAGAAAACTAAGAAGACCACCTGGAAAGTACTCACCCTTATCCGCATCCATGCCGAAAGGACGTGGAAAAGTTTTCTTGATGAGTTACACCGTTTACCTGAAAGAACATCGAAAGGAAGACAAAAGAGCCAGCACCCGCCAAATGAAATAGAACTTTATGATGCAGGTGTGGCCATTGTAAAACAAGTGGGGGTAAGTACTAGCTCGATGGCAAAATATAAGACACCAAGAAAATAATATCCAATTTTTGGATAACTGGGTTCAATTACAACCCCATTGACTTTTTAGCTCTGGGACAAGAAATCCAACTGGTAAAATTATACTCAAATTACATATAAAGTAACCCTGGCATACTCTTGTGGATAATTTTGCAATGCTAGTGGAGAGATTCCGGCTATTGACTCGAAAAACGTGAAAATGGGTAATATTATTTTGCTTAACCGGAAAACCTCCGCTTATATACCATGAAAAGAGCTCTACTCTGCCGTCTAACCGGAAAAGCTCCGTTTATTTTCAAATTCTTTGTAAGATTAAATGCTTCACTATAGATTCAACGTAGCTTAGTTGAGTTATCATGCCATGAATGGGTTTACCATTGACGATTTGGACCAAAACATCCAGAGCTATTCCTGACAATATAGCATCTATTCGTGTATTAGAAAAATTTAAAAAAGATGGTATAGCTAAAGGAAATCTAAGAATTAATGGTAAATGGACAGATCATCACTATTTGCTATCATCAACAGCTTGGAAAATAAAAATTGAGGCTTGAGGATAGTTCCTCAAGCCAGTAGGTTGTTTATTATTTTAGCATTTACTATAGCAAAAACTTGCACCTACAATGATGAGTAAAATAAACAATACGACAATTAAGATAAAATCGTTTCGATTATCAGGACAGACAGGATATGCACATCCATAATCAAAAGCAGGAGCGGTATAGGTAGGCATTGGGGCCATATTTGGAGGAACATTAGCTCCAAGAGTCGGTGCTGCGTTAACGTTTGGATACATGATTACACTTCCCTTCGTGTAATGAATTTCTCTATATTATACTCTCGGAGGGGAATTTGGAGCCCGTCTATAAAAAAATGGGTGAATGTCATGGATTGTGTATTACATGGAATAATAAAGATAGTGAGCATATGAAATAGAGCTTTTGTTATGGTGCACGATCGGACGCTGCATTTTGTATGCTCGACCGTTTCTATTCCAACTGGCCACTCTGTATAAATACTTAAAAGATGGCCTTGTCACCAACTTTGTTATATAAGCTGATTGATGACTACCCGGTTTTCTTTTTTCATTAAGAATTCGAATCATTTCTTCGGATGTTCTTATATTAAATCCATGTCCAAACAGCGTACCATCATTAAGGAGAACGGCATTAACACCTCTGAAATGTGGTGTTCTTCGATCAAAGTCAGGATTATTAACGTACAGGACATCTCCAGGTAAAAAGTGATTGGAATAAAAGGTATTGATCCCTAGGTCTGTATCTGTATGCCAGCTGTAAAGATATAGATCTCGAAACAGTGAATTAAATAAATGGCTACCAATGCTATTCAATATGGCATGGTAATAGATGATTGGAATAGCTGTTGCACATTCAAATGCATAGAGTGAACTGTTCCGATAAATATCCAGAATCGCATCTGACGGTTGCACATCGGGTCTTAATAGGAACCCGCCTCCCCTTGTTAATTGCCAATACCTGGGGTTGCAGCGGGCATAAGCAAAGGTTGTAAACACTGCTTGACTATTATTCATTTTTTTCGCACTTTGGATAATGTTCTTTCGCACTTGAAGCTCAAACCATAATTCATGCTCGGAATAATAAGAATATAAAAAGGAAGCATTCTGCATCTGTTGAATTATTGTTTTCTCCATACTCCCAAGTTGCCAATTTTCATTTGGTTGAAACGGGACCCCTGATATTTGGATCATACAAATCCCCCATTCCTATACGCTTTCATTTTCATTCATATCTATCGTATTCTCATTTTTTATTAATCATGATAATTATTCATGTGGGTCAAGGGTATGCGTAAATAGGCCACACCTGTTTTCTCACAGCTAAACAAACGAAAGAAATAGAGAATTTTCACCTATCCTTCAAACACCCATAAACTGAAATCAGGGTGATGAATATGCAAAAACAAAACCAGATGGACATCTCTACTATTCATCAAAAGTATTTTCGTCCATCTTGCTTGAGAGCTTTAAATTTGAGATTCGGTGGGGAATTCTATTCCCTTTTTTCTGAAAAGCCTCATGACCAAATCCACTTACCGCCTGAATGGTTTCGAACCCCGGAAGATACGCTTCTTAACTATTTTAGCATCCTGCGTGAAGCTGAAAATCTAGGAGGGAGGAGTTGCGGTACGGTAGGTCAGGCACGTACTCCATTTCCAATTGCCTATAATTTCCTGTCTAGAGAGTATCAAAAAAAATTAAGCTTTGATGAATATTTTGATTCGTTTGCTGGGATCGGGCATACGAGTTTAATCAAGCTTTTTTACGTACCTGATGGAAAAAATGGATTAAAGTTTTTTTACGAAATGGAAACGATTGAGGGGTTTAAAGGGAAACGGGCGGAGTATTTTGGTTATTCATATGGATTTATCAATCTTGTATATGAAAAAGAGGGTTTTAAAATTTCGTATTTGAGTAAGTTTGAAGAGGATTTTTTATGTGCACCGTATCATGGTTGGGACCATGATGGGGAAGCAGTCGTCGAAGTGAAATATGGGGAATGGTGCAAATTAATACAACAAATTTACCCCACTGTGAGAGAGGGATACTTTAAACATATTTATTTTAAAGGTACGGATGGAGCTGATTATTGGTTTATTTATGTTACATTGACGAATGGAACGGATGTAGAAATTGCTCAATTTCGGAAATTCATCAATGAAGAGTGGAAACAGATTAACATCAAGCCGGAAGAAGAGTGTTTAACGAGGTTTGAGCGAGTCAAAGAGTCGTAGCTGCGGCTCTTTTTTTTTGTTCGACTCATGAAGGGAGTTTGTGCGTATTCTGAATATGCATCCAAAGAGGATTAGGCAAACATTGAAGAGGAATAGGTAAGAGGTTTTTTGTTAAATTGCTTATAATTAATATTGTTTAAATCTAAATCTTAAATTTGGAGTGAATATAAATGGACTATGTAAAATTAGGAAACACAGGATTAGATGTTTCAAGAATTTGCCTTGGAACAATGGGTTTTGGGGTTGCTGAACGTTGGGTTCATCCTTGGGTACAAGATGAAGAAAAAAGCCGCACGATTATCAAAAAAGCACTTGATTTAGGCATTAATTTCTTTGATACGGCGAATGTATATAGCGACGGAACAAGTGAAGAAATCCTTGGTCGTGCATTAAAAGATTATGCAAATCGTGATGAAGTCGTTCTGGCCACAAAGGTATATTTTCCAATGGGCAATGATTTAAACAGTAAGCGTCCGAACAGCAAAGGGCTCTCACGTAAAGCGATTATGACGGAGATTGATCATAGTTTAAAACGTCTTGGAACCGATTATATAGATCTTTATCAAATTCATCGTTGGGATTATAGCACTCCTATTGAAGAAACAATGGAAGCGCTGCATGACCTTGTAAAATCTGGAAAGGTAAGATATATCGGAGCTTCCGCAATGTACGCTTGGCAATTTTTAAAAGCGAATACTGTAGCAGAGAAAAACGGTTGGACGAAGTTTGTTAGCATGCAAAACCATTTGAATCTTATCTACCGCGAGGAAGAACGTGAAATGCTTCCGTTATGCCTAGACCAAGGAATTGGTGTGATTCCCTACAGCCCGCTTGCCTCAGGCAGGTTAACGCGTGACAAATCAGAAAAAACACATCGTTCCGAAACGGACAAAACGCAAAAATCAAAATATGATGCTATGGCGGAAGCTGATCAAATTATTATTGATCGAGTTGCAGAACTATCAGAAAAATATAATGTGTCTCGTTCTCAAATAGCACTTAGCTGGTTACTACAAAAAGAACCTGTAACTGCTCCAATTGTTGGCGCTACGAAAGTAAGCCATCTAGAAGATGCTGTAGGAGCACTTTCTGTTTCGTTAACATCTGAAGAGGTAGTCTATTTGGAAGAACCATATGTTCCACATCCAGTTGTTGGCGCTATATAAGAAGACGCCCCTTTTTAAGAGGGGTCCTTATTGGGGGAGAAAAAAAATGAAAAAGATATTTTACCTAATGAGACATGGACAAACATTATTTAATAAAAGAAGAAAAATTCAAGGTTGGTGCGATTCACCACTTACAGAATTAGGGATAAAACAAGCAGAGACTGCAGCTAAGTATTTTAAAGCGAACCATATTGTCTTTGACCATGCCTATTGTTCCACATCCGAAAGAGCAAGTGACACATTAGAAATTGTGACGAATCTACCTTATATAAGATTAAAAGGATTAAAGGAATGGAATTTCGGAAGTTTTGAAGGTGAAAGTGAAGATTTAAATCCATCACTTCCTTACGTTGATTTCTTTGCTAATTATGGTGGAGAAAAAGAAAAAGAATTTCAAAAAAGAGTGGCTGACACTTGTCAAAAAATCATGGAAGAAGATAATGAAGTGGTTTTAGCTGTATCTCATGGAGCCGCTTGTAGAAAATTTATGCAGTATTGGGAACATACCAGTTCTATTAGACAAAAAGAAAGAATCGGCAACTGTTGCATTTTAAAATTTGAATATGAGAACGAAGAATTTAAATTAGTAGAAATTATTAATCATGATTTTAGTAATCTAAGCGAAGCAATTCCAGTTTGATAGTATTGTGGAAAAATGTAATTGAACAAAAGGGGCAATTCTTCACGATTGAAGGATTGCTTTTTTTTATTTGACTAAAGGGAGGTTTGTTGAACATTCAATTGGTATTCTAATGTCTCATTCGAACATGCGTAACAGATCGGAGATACAGGTGGGTTATTTAGGAATAATATTAATTGAAAATACGGAATCTAACTGTAAAAAATTTCGGAGTGAGTATCGTGAAGAAAATAATTGCTCTCTTTACAATTTTATTAATGTTTGATACGGATAACATGGTTAGTGCTAAACCTTTAGAACCAAAGGAAATTAAACCGTATGCAGAAGACTGGTATGTTACACCAGAAGATATTATTCGAGATATTATATTTCCAGCTATTGATAAAAGGGTAATAAAAGAGTATGGAGGTAAAGAAACATCTGGTTTTGGCTGGCAGCAACGGAGGATTGTTAATATTGATTATAACAACAATCATTCTTATGATATTTCCTTAACAATTCAAGTTCCTGATAGTACTAATAAACCATTTGAATATGCAGAAGACTTGGTTAAGGTAAGAGTATCTCCATCTTGTGATAGTCCTAAGATTGGATGTAGTCATGGCTTTAAGGTAGAAGTATTAGATTACGAACATAAGGAACAGGAATAGGTGTTGCCCTTAATTGTAGCACCTTATTTGAATCGATCTTTTTAACTTACAGGGGCATTAATTCTAGAAAGATAGATGCTTTTTATTATGGAATCTCTTATTGAAGAAAAGAAGCAGGATACTGAAGGAATGGTTTTAAAAAAAATAGAAAGTCTTATGCTTAATTGGGTAAACAACAGGACTAAATAAGCGGAGACTTTCCGGTTAAATACAAAATGAAGCTCGTTTCAGGGCATATAAGGGGAGGTTTTCCGGTTACGCAAAGCATAATCGCGTATTTTCGCGTTTTTCGAGGCAATAGGTGGAATCTCTCCGTCTATTTGAGCTATTTATGGAGAATTTTTGAAGATAGGGGAAATTTCTCCGCTTATTTATCAGCTCGTCGCAGATTCCCACATTTATTGAACGAACGGGTGCTATTGTATAAATAAAGGGTTTCTGCAGCAGGCTTCTTTTTTTCATAATAATGACAGTTTGTATTTTAATTGTTCCTGCATTTTTTTATCCTTGCTGAAAATAATAAGATCGGGGTGATAAAATGGCAACTGCTAAAATCGGGGACAATATATTATTTAAGCGTGAAGGGCAAAGCTATAAAGGAAATGTTACGGTTGTAAGAGAAAATTCTGTTATTGTAGAGTACGGATACAATAAAGAAAAAAACCAACCACTTACAACCATAGTCAATCATAAAAATTATAAAGTTACTAAAGAAGCTTTGTGAAAAACCTTTTTGGTTATCAATTACACACCACGCATATGAAGTGCTTGGCATTAATAGTGTTGAATGTGTAAACTCAAAAAATATTTCCGACTTTGGAACATGTGTGAGTCAATAAAGTTTTCGCAATAGTCACGGGCAGTTCCTTGTTGGATCTGCCTTTTTCATTAAAACTTTAATAACCGGGTATTACAAAAACTAAGCGGAGGTTTTCCGGTTAAATGGCAGAGTAGAGCTCTGTTCGGGGGATTTAAGCGGAGATTTTCCGATTAAGCAGAGTAAAATTACCTATTTTCACGGTTTTTGAGTGAATAGACGGAATCTTTCCGCCTAATTAGGCAATTTTTATTGTAAATTCCTAATTAAGCGGAATTTCTCCGCTTAATGGCCAATCCCAGCTGATTCCCTCATCTCTTGATCTTTGAGGGTCCGCTCAGGCAACACAAAATGGCTCAGTATCGTGAACTGAGCCATTCGGATTTGGCGACAGGAAACGGAAACCGTTCTTCAGTCTTCTTTTGGTTTTGGGTATCTTTTTGCTTTCTTTGCTGACTCTCGTAATAAATACTCAATATGACTGTTAATGCTACGAAAATCATCTGCAGCCCATTTTTGTAATACTTCATAAAGGTCAGGATCTATGCGTAAGGGAAAGCTCTTTTTTTTTGTCATGTAAACCACTCATTTTAATATAAAGTACCTGTATTAATTACAGGAGTTGTAGAATTTTCTGAGACAATCGCGACTAGGAGGTTATTCACTAATTGTACCTTTCTTTCATCATCTAGTTCAATCACCTGATCTTGCTCTAGTTGATGGATGGCCATTTGTGCCATTCCTACGGCACCTTCTACAATCTTTTGACGAGCAGATATAATCGCTGTTGCTTGTTGACGCTGTAGCATAGCTTGAGCAATTTCTGTTGAGTAAGCTAGATGGGTCAAACGTGCTTCAACAACCTCTACTCCTGCTAAATCTAGTCTTGCTTGTAACTCTGCTGTTAGCTCGTTTGATACTTCTTCCGCATTTCCTCGTAACGTTAATTCAACATCTTCAAAGGTATCATAAGGATACTTTGTTGCTACATGACGAATAGCAGTTTCACTTTGAATTTCAACGAACTCTTCATAATTATCTACGTCAAAAATGGCTTTTGCTGAATCCACTACTTTAAATACGATAACGGCCGCAATCTCTATTGGATTTCCATCCACATCATTTACCTTTAACCGTTTACTATTAAAGTTACGGACTCTTAGAGAAATCGTTTTTCGAAAAGTAAGAGGAACGGTGAGAAATAGTCCACTATGACGGATGGATCCAAGATATTGACCGAAAAATGTCACCACCACTGCCTGATTAGGCTGAATAATCGTAATGCCGCTTCCAAGAAGTACGGCGATCAACAGAAGAGGAATAGCAGCTCCAAATCGTTCCTGAATGAGAAAGTATACTCCTGAGAAAAGTGAGATGGCAATGAAAAGTACACCAATAAATCCATTAAAATGAAAAGCACTTTTTTCTTTCAAATTTATCACTCCTATAAAATCAATTTGATATAATTATGATATCACTTTTGTATAAAAATGTAAATCAGGTTTTTAGAGGAGAGATGATATGAAATTCAAATACTGAATAGGGAAACTATGTTAAATGTTAAAAAAATAACCATTAGATCAAATGTCTAATGGTTATTTCAATTTTTTGATTTTCGGTAGCCTTCCGTCTGAGCCTCTTCTTCTGTACAGAACCAAACAATATTTTTACCGGCAACATCATTATAATGAGCTCCATTAGGCAAATGGAAAATTTTTGAGTTTTTATTTCCTTTTATTTTATTGATACAACTTAAATCACTTGTACCAATATTGGTTTCTACTTGAGAATTTTGTTCTGTAAATCCATTTTCCTTAACATAGTTTTCAAGGCTCCAAATGCCAATACCATTTATTTGAGCTTGTTGTTGGAGGTCTAAGAATGGATCTACATACTTAATGTCTGGTGGAAAGGTTGCAACTCGTGCTAATCCTTTTTCAATTAGAGCTTCGTTATGCATTTTTCCATCTAACCAAACGTATGCCAATATACGACCATAACGATCACGTTCAGAAATATCTTTTTCTAATTTCACTTGCTTGCCTAATAGCGCTTTTTTCGTAAATTCTGAAGCTTCAGGTCCATATGGTTGAACGGGCTTTGACGGATGTTTTGTTTCTGGGGTATCAATTAGTAACAGTCGAACCCTTTCTTCCTTGTTGTTGATCATTACGTCAATGGTATCTCCATCAACGACATTGGTTACGTTAGCGGAGATCAGTTTTAATCCCTCGGGATTAGTTATTTCTTTCCCCAGTAATGATGAATTCTGGTTATTGTTATTATTACTTGGTATACAGCCAGACAGCCCTAACAAGAGACTTCCAAGGATTATAACACATAGTACTTTCTTAAAAACATTCACTTTTATCCTCCATGTATTCTAAGTGCTTAATTATTTCTCAAAATTCGATGGATAATTAACACCAGAGATTTGCAGTAAAATAGTAGTTTCGGTAGTGCAAACATAGTATACAGTAAATCGATTTAAAAGATAATAGGATACTGCTAGCAACTATTATCATACTTTTCTTTTAACCTCCAATAAAGAAGTGGACATGAATTTAATTTATGTATTACTTAAAGAGGAATTAATCTTTAATGTAAAACTTTTATTACAATCCAAGCGTATTAGTTGTTTGCAAATACAATTGATTGTATAATTCTCATCATAACCATAACGTTATAGTTTGGAGGGGGCATCTTTGGGGCTGAGAAAATAAAAATTGGAGAATTAGCTGATATAACAGGTGTTACGAAGAGAACGGTTGATTATTATACACAACTCGGATTATTAAAAGCAGAACGTTCTGCTTCGAACTACCGGTACTATGACCACTCTTCAATAGAGCGAATTAATTTTATAGAAAAGCGAAAAAAAGAAGGGTTATCCTTAGATGAAATTAAGAAAGAAATTATTGAAAATTACTCAGAAGAGATTGATGTATTAGAATTGAGACTGAAAATGAAAGATTTGGAAAAGGAAGTTTCAGATATTCTTGCTCTTCTTGAGAAAAGTGATCAAAAGAAACATGGAGAATTGAAGGGGAAAATTTCACACGAAAGTATGTCACTAATCCAAACATTGCTCTTGTTTCTTAGTTAAAAGGAGGATACAAGCGAATGCTATTTCACCCTATGGATATTTTAATTTTTTGGGCGTTTGGGATTTCGATTTGGGCCCAGTTTAAAGTGAAAGGGAATTTTAAAAAGTGGTCAGAGGTCGAAACGCGTACAGGTTTATCTGGTGCAGATGCGGCTCGCCAAATTTTAGATAACAACGGACTATCCCATGTTCCAATCGAAGTTGTACCGGGAATGCTCAGCGATCACTATGATCCAATTCAAAGAACAGTTCGATTATCTGAGTCCGTTTACTATGGGAACTCTATTGCATCTGTATCCGTAGCAGCTCACGAAGTTGGTCATGCGATTCAACACCAACAGTCTTATCGTGCCCTTGTCCTTCGACATCGCATTTTTCCGATTGCGAACGTCGCTTCTGGAATTGCACCACTGTTATTGATTGCTGGAATGTTTATGCAACAGTTATCTTTAATTGGTGTAGGGATTGTCTTCTTTTCTGCTGCTGTTGCTTTTCAGTTGATCACCTTGCCGGTGGAATTTGACGCAAGTAAGCGTGCAAGAAACTTAATGGTTACAGAAGGAATTCTGTTTAATGATGAAGAACACGGTGTGAAAAAAGTCTTAAATGCAGCCGCACTAACCTATGTGGCTGGTGCATTAGTTGCTTTGTTCGAATTAATTAAATTTGTCATGATTTTTTTTCAAGGAAATCAGGACGACGAATAATCCATACTTGAATCGATATGAGTTCTATATAAACCATAACGTAATAGTTTGATAGAAATTTCCGAAGCTTGTTTTCTGAAGTAAGAGAGTTACCAATTGAGTTTGCTTTAACTATTTCTGGAGGTGAATCCCTCGGGAAGAGGGGAATAATTGGACATATATACGATTTTAAATATTACTTTATTAGTAATCTTACTTGCCTTGACGGCATTCTTTGTTGCTTCTGAATTTGCCGTTGTGAAAATCCGAATGTCAAGGATTGATCAATTAATTGCGGAAGGGAACAAGAAAGCTGTTGTAGCTAAGAAGGTCGTAGCTGATCTTGATTACTATTTATCTGCCTGTCAGCTGGGGATCACTGTTACTGCGTTAGGCCTTGGTGCATTCAGTAAGCCTTTTGTGAAGAAATTAATGACTCCAGTATTTGATTGGTTAAGTGTTTCTGATGATGTTTCGTCAATTATTTCTTATGCGATTTCTCTTGCTGTTGTCACATACCTTCACGTGGTAATAGGTGAAATGGCACCAAAAACACTTGCGATTGAATTTTCAGAAAAAGCAACGTTGCTCTTAGCGGGACCTCTCTATTGGTTTGGTAAGATTATGTACCCGTTTATCCAAGTATTAAACGGTACATCTGGTGTGCTCCTTCGTATGCTTGGTGTTCCTCCGGCGGCCCATGAGCAGGCTTATTCGGAAGAGGAACTAAAAATAATCATGGCTCAAAGCTTCCGAGGTGGGGAAATTGACCAAACGGAGCTGAAGTATATGGAGAATGTTTTCTCTTTTGATGAGCGTGTCGCGAAAGATATTATGGTACCGAGGACTGCTCTAGTCACAATCGATAAAGAGATGAGCTACGAAGAAATTATTCGAATTTTCGATGAGCATAATTATACACGTTACCCCGTTGTAGAAAACGGAGATAAGGATCGTATTATTGGGATTGTTAATGCTAGGAAAATGTTGAGTCATATCGTTGCGGGTAGAGAAAGCAAACTTGAAGATTTTATTCGTGATGTGCCACATGTGGTTGAGGCAACAAGTATTCAAAATATCTTTATGAAAATGCAGAAGGATCAAGTTCATATGATTGTTGTAATAGATGAATATGGTGGGACATCAGGTATATTAACGCTTGAAGATGTGTTAGAAGAGCTTGTCGGTGAAATTCGAGATGAATTTGATGCAGATGAGGTTCCAGATATTCGAAAGACTGGCGAGAATAAATATATTATCAATGGCCGTGTGCTTCTTTCTGAACTAGAAGACAGATTCGGTTTGGAATTTGATAGTGAAGATCTTGATACAATAGCTGGTTGGATTCAATTGAAAAATCTCGATGCTGTACAAAAAGGCGATGAAATCAAGCATGGTCGTCATGTATGGACGGTCGATCAAGTGGATAACTATCAAATCAAGCAGGTTATCTTTCATCAAAACATTGAAAAAGAAATAGTTGAGGAGAATAAAGCTTCTCTATCATTAACGTAAACATCTTGGAGGTGAATCCCTCAGAAAGAGGGAAATAATTGGACGGAATGATAATCTTAAATTTATTTTTGATAGCAGTATTCATCCTGTTGACAGCATTCTTTGTTGGAGCAGAATTCGCAATTTTGAAGGTTAGAATGTCAAGAATCGATCAATTGATAGCTGAAGGAAATAAGAAGGCAAAGTTAGCGAAAAAAGTAGCAAAGGAGCTAGATTACTATTTATCTGCTTGTCAGTTGGGGATTACGATTACAGCTCTGGTGTTAGGTGCATTAGGTGAACCGACAGTACAAAAAATACTACAGCCTTTGTTTGAAGAGTTCAATATCCCTGCTGCTGTAGCAACAATGCTTTCATACTTTATTGCATTGACTGTTGTTTCACTCCTACACGTAGTGATTGGTGAGCTTGCTCCTAAAACATTAGCCATTCAATACTCAGAAAAAATGACGTTATTATTAGCCCCACCGCTTTATTGGTTTGGATATATCATGAGCCCAGTGATTCGTGTCCTAAATGGATCTGCTCGACAGCTTCTTAACCTATTCGGTGTAAAGCCGTCCGGTCACGATACAGTCCATTCTGAGGAAGAGTTAAAGCTGATTGTTGCGCAAAGCTATGCAGGCGGAGAAATCAACCAAACAGAGCTTGCCTATTTAAAAAATATCTTTGCGTTTGATGAAAGACAGCTAAAGGATATCATGATTCCTAAATCCGAAATGATTACACTTGAAAAGCATCAATCCTTAGCCGAAATAATTGAAGTGATTGATAAGTATGATTTTACTCGTTATCCAGTAAATGACATGAGTGATAAAACAAAAGATTTTATTGGATTTATCAATACTAAGGAAATGCTTACAAGCATTGCGGCTGGAAGAAAGGGTGAGATTGGTGATTTCATCCATGACATCCCTCGATTTAAGCAATCGATCTCGATTAAGGATGTATTTCTAAAGATGCAACAAACTCGTACTCATATGGCCATTGTGACGGATGATCAAGGTGTTAGCGTCGGTCTTGTTACGATGGAGGATATTTTATCTGAAATTGTTGGAGAAATTCGAGATGAATTAGATGGTAATGAAATGTTGGCCACAACTTAATATTTATTTGTGGTACTCAAGAAAAGTCTGTAAGTTATTCGTGGTCATGAACTAAGGTTCATGGCCATTATCCATCTCTAAATATGTCGTAACAGGTCCAGATGCAATTTGTCACAAAAAACCTAGTTGACGAACTAAAAGATAGTATTGTAGTATAAGAAAATAATTGAATAAAACCTCACTTTTAACAGTGGGGTAGAGGCGCGATATTTAACAGTCTTTAGTGGAGTTTGAGAAGCAATGATGCTAAGGAGAAGGAAATGTCGCCGAAGTTTGTAATATTCTCGGTATTACATGCTGGGTCTGTAGTTAAGAGCTGCAGGACTGTCTCGATAAACTTAGTCGTTTATTGAGTTGTGCTATCTCATTTGGGATAAAAGAGGGGACTTTAGGACAACTATGCATAACGCGACCTGAGTTTATCTCAGGTCGTTTTTTGTTTTAGTACGATAAAATAACAGGGGGAAAGACATCATGAAAAACAAGTTATCATTATTCATAGTTTTGTTGGTTTCATCGATTCTTTTATTAGCAGGATGTGGATCAAGTAATGGTTCTGATTCTGGATCATCAGAAGATAATACATTTAAGGTAGGTTTGGAAGCGGGTTATGCTCCTTTTAACTGGACTCAAAACGACGATTCTAACGGTGGAGTTAAAATTGATGGTTCTGCAGAGTATGCAGGTGGATATGATGTGGAAATCGCAAAGAAGGTCGCTGAAGGATTAGGTAAAGAGTTAGTGATTGTTAAAACAGAGTGGGATGGCTTAGTACCAGCTTTAACATCAGGTAAAATTGATGCGATTATTGCTGGAATGTCACCAACAGCTGAGCGTAAGGAAACCATAGACTTTACGGATAATTACTACAAGTCAAATTTAGTAATGGTTGTGAAAAAAGGCAGCAAGTATGAAGGAGCTACTTCAATCCATGATTTCAAAGGTGCGAAAATCACAGCTCAATTAAATACATTCCACTACAATGTGATTGATCAAATCGAAGGTGTAAACAAGAAAACGGCGATGGACAACTTCCCGGCAATGAGAGTTGCTCTAGAATCAGGGATCATTGATGGATATGTTTCAGAACGTCCTGAAGGAGTTAGTGCATCTGCTGCCAATGAAAACTATGTGATGGTTGAATTTGAAGATGGCTTTGAAACATCAGAAGATGATACAGCGATCGCAGTCGGTTTGAAAAAAGACAGTGATTTAACAGAGAAAATCAATGAAATTTTAGCAGGTATCTCAGAGGAAGAGCGCACAAGCATCATGGATAGCGCTATTCAGAATCAACCTGCAGCAAAATAGAATTCAGAAACCGGCTGTATATATGCATACAGTCGGTTTTATACGGTAAGGAGGAGAAATGATGAGTCTTGAATGGGTGATTAAAATCATTGCGGAAAACTGGCCTATGTTCCTTCGTGGTGCTGGGTTAACCCTTTTAATAGCTTTGGTTGGAACGATTTTTGGGGCAATGATTGGATTATTAGCAGGGGTTATACGAACGATCCCCATGCCTGACCGTGGTGGGAAGAAAATATTTTTAAAAGTAATAAACCTGATTCTTTCTATATATATAGAGTTCTTCCGTGGAACACCGATGATTGTACAAGCCATGGTTATTTTCTATGGATCTGCCTTGGCATTCGGTATCGATATGAATGTGTTTGTGGCCGCTATTTTTGTCGTATCGATCAATACAGGAGCTTATATGGCGGAAATTGTACGTGGTGGAATTGTTTCGATTGAAAAAGGGCAGTTTGAAGCCGCACATGCGATCGGAATGAATCATCTACAAACGATGTGGAATGTGGTATTGCCACAGGTCATTCGAAATATTTTACCTGCAACAGGAAATCAATTTGTTATTAATATTAAAGATACGTCCGTTCTGAATGTCATTTCCGTGACCGAGTTATTTTTTGTTACCAAATCGATTTCAGGCAATAACTTTAGATATTTTGAATCTTTCTTCGTTGCGTGTCTGATTTATTTTGTAATGACGTTTATTGTGACAAGAATCTTGCTTTATATCGAAAAGAAGTTAGATGGCTCTGATAGCTATACGATGATTGTTAACGAAACACAAGTAGAAGTGGCTCAAAAGTAATGAGAGAAGGAGGAGAGACTTTGGAAAAGATTATTGATATTCAGCATTTAAACAAATCCTTTGGAACTCATGAAGTATTAAAAGACATTAATTTTTCAGTGAACAAAGGAGAAGTAGTGACCATTATCGGTTCTTCAGGTTCTGGTAAATCCACTCTTCTTCGATGTGTGAATCTTTTAGAAAAGCCAAGCGGCGGAAAAATTATTTATCATGGCGAAAATATACTAGATGACAAGCATGATGTAGCGGCTTACCGACAGCATTTAGGTATGGTGTTCCAACAATTTAACCTTTTTAACAATCACAATGTTCTAATGAACTGTGTGGTAGGACAAGTTAAAGTACTCAAACGCTCCAAGGAAGAAGCCGAAAAAGTAGCGATGAAGTACTTGAAGGTGGTTGGAATGGATAAATATATTAACGCAAAGCCTAAGCAACTGTCTGGTGGACAAAAGCAACGTGTGGCCATTGCTAGAGCCCTTTCCATGGACCCAGATGTGATGCTATTTGATGAACCAACATCTGCACTAGATCCAGAAATGGTAGGAGAAGTTCTGAAAGTCATGAAGGAACTCGCAGAATCAGGTCTGACGATGTTGATCGTGACGCATGAAATGGAATTTGCCAAAGAAGTATCGGATCGAGTGGTCTTCATGAACCAAGGCGTCATTGCCGAAGAAGGCACTCCAGAGCAAATTTTCACTAATCCAAGCCAAGAACGTACAAGAGAATTCTTGAAACGAACGTTAAAATAATCGCAATTATTACTGAAACTGTGCCTTCACTTGCTACCTAGCAAGTGAAGGTTTTTTTATCCTTTTCTAGCGCTCAGGGGAATCAAACGCATGTTCAGATTCCCGTTGCGCTCTTTTTTTTAGCGCTCAAGGGAATCAACCCCCCACTTAGGTTCCCGTTTAGTTCAATTTCCAGCGCTCAAGGGAACCAAAGCCACACTTAGATTCCCGTTTAGTTCAACTTCCAGCGCTCAAGGGAATCAAACCTAGACTTAGATTCCCGTTCAGTTCGTTTTCAAGGGCTCAAGGGAACCAAACCTACACTTACATTCCCATTCAGTTCGTTTTCAAGGGCTCAAGGGAACCAAACCCCCACTTAGATTCCCGTTCAGTTCGTTTTCAAGGGCTCAAGGGAACCAAACCTACACTTAGATTCCCATGCAGCACATTTTCAAGCGCTCAAGGGAACCAAACCTACACTTAGATTCCCATGCAGCACATTTTCAAGGGCTCAAGGGAACCAAAGCCACACTTAGATTCCCATGCAGCATATTTTCAAGGGCTCAAGGGAACCAAAGCCACACCCAGGTTCCCATACAGCACTTCTCCAAGCGTTCATGGGATTCAGAACCGACTCCATCAAAACCCCATTTCATATAACTCTTCAAAATAAAGCTCTTCAAACTTTTTATTCAGGATTCCGTAATAATAGGCAATAGGCTTGTGTAAGGTGCTTGCTTTGATTTTGCTAATCATTTGTTTAAAGGAGTGCACGGCCATATTTACCACGAGATCGGTTTGGCGTTCACAATTATTCCGGTAGGCGGCGATTTGGGCCATTTTCCAGAATTCCTCGATCTTTTTAGCCTCTGGAAAGAAGTATCTGACGACTTGAGAGAAGGAGTAAGGAACCAGATCGCTTGTGTAAGTGTAATCTAGTGGCTTGTCATTCATAGCCTCGGAAGGTTCGGGTGATTCCGTTTCTTTACGTTCTTTAATCTTTATATTTTTAGTTTTAGAAGGATTACTAGTTTTATTATGGTGGTTCAAATCATCTTCCTTGGGTAGTCCGTTTGTAGGAAAAGGTTGAAAAATATACAGATTACTAGACTGAGAACCATTATTTCTTTCGGTTTCATGAACGATCAACAGTCCTAACCTAATCGCCTTTTGAATCATTCGTTTAAAAGTTGAACGGGAGATTCCGTTTCCGTTGTGTTCCTCATGGATGGCTTTTAACACGGTCCCAATTTTGGCATTGCAAACGCCAGGAATTTTCGCAGCATAACGAACGAGGCGCTTCAATCCCACTCGTTCCCCCTTAGAGAAATCATGTTTATGGATAGCCATCCACATTTCCATATGAGTATTAAAATCTTTTAAAGAAGAAAATAGAGAATATGTTTCAAATTGTTCAATACAACCATTTTTTAAATTCATTCTTGGCACCGTCCCTTCATTGCTTATATAGAGAAGGGCGGTTCAATTGGACAGGGTGGTTTTTGGGCATTTGTGAAGGATTTTTGAACAGTTTTGAATTAGAATGTAATGGGGGTTACGTTACATTGATTCTATTTTGTCTAAATTAAGTAATGGTAAAAAAATTATAGAAGGGGTTTTACAGATGGATGCAAATAAAAAATGGCTTTCCATTCCGAAAGAGATGAGAAATAGTCTACTAGGTAATGTTTGGTGTGGAAATTGCTCTGATGTAACTACGATTACTGCTTTTATAGTAGAAGAAAGTAATTTTGGTATTGTGTTAAAAGGAAAGTGTAAAAATTGCGGTAAAAATGTGGCTAGGGTGATTGAGGAAGAGTGAATAAAGGATGAAGGGAAACAATGGATCGACTGATACTTCGCTCTATATGTCTGAACGGACGAAAGGCCAGGATGCAAGTAATTGGTCCAGTAAAGCAGCTCATTTTTATGACAAAGGATTTGAGCAGTATGCCAAAAACTCTAGTCCTAAATTGAAGCAACAAGGATTTAAATACAAGTAGATTTGGAGGAGTTATTAAGGTGCCGCAATTAATAATTAGAGGAATAACCGTTGAACAGGTAAAAACCATTAGTGAACCACTGGTACAAGAATTGGCTACCCTTTGTGACTGTGGAACCGATAATTTTACATTAGAGATTATGAATTCTATCTTTGTTTTCGATGGAGAAGAGGTTCCTGGATATCCATTTATTGAAGTCAAATGGTTTGACCGGGGGAGAGAGATTCAGGATGAATTTGCTAACATCATAACGAAACAGGTTCATTCCCTCGGGATACCTGAAGTAGAAGTGGCTTTCCATACCTTTAGGGAGTCTGATTATTATCTTAATGGAAAGAGTTTTGCTTAATAGAAAATAACATGGGAACGGTTCTCCTGTTTCATTTTCAGATGAAACGCGGGAACCGTCCTTTTGTTTACCCCAGAAAAATTCAATCAAACGTTTGATTGAATTTTTTTATAGAGAAAAAAAGCTCTTAAACGTTCATGGCAATTCCGGTCGAGCAAATTGTTTCCCATGAAGTTTATCATATTTCAAATAGATAAATAGACTATAAAGATTTAGAATAAGAGTAGGTCATTCCAAAAAATGTTAGAGGGGGGATTTATATGATCCCGGCAAAAATAGATTCCAACCCTATCTCTACAAAAAGAGAGAAAAGCATGGAATACGTCGTCGATTGGTTCGAACAGCATATGCAATCCTTGTATACACTTGGTTATTTTTATCTTAGTAATCAGCATCAATTGGAAGAACTTTTCTATCAATCTATGATACAAGTCCATAAAGAGCTACCGCGATTTAAGCATGACACATCCTTCGAAATGTGGGTAACTTCCCTTTTCATCCAACACTGCCGAACCTTTTCGCATAATAGAGCCAATCAAGCGGTAGTGGATAAGGAACCACGTCCGGATTTACTTACCGCGCTTGATCATCTGAAAGAAGATGAGAGAGAAGGGTTGCTCCTAACCTATGTAAAAGGATTCTCCCAGGAGGAAGCAGCACATATACTTCGAGTTTCAGTGAATCAGATCAAGGAGTTGTTGTATTCTGGAATCCGATCACTTAGAAAACAAATGGGCATTGGGGAAACCTTTCATGGCTGTACAGAATATCATAAGAATTACATTGATTATTTAGAACGAACGATGGAGCGGCCGAAGAGGGTTGATTTTGAAGTACATATCTATCATTGTGAGAAATGTCAGGAGGATTTGTCTACCTTTCAGGATGCTAGGTTATCATTATTAGACCATACCGATAGGCTACAAGATTTACATGTACCCTCTGGATTAATGGAGAATGTTAAAGAGAGGCTGTTAGAAGAGGAAAACATTAGACGTCAAAGAAACGAGAAGCGTAAAAAATGGGGGCTCGTTTTTGCAAGTGTTTTCGCAGCGCTCATGAGTATCGGATTTTTCACGGGGGTCTATTCTAACCTTTACTATACATGGACAGAAGAAGATGAACAGCTGCGTGCTTTTCTGCAACAGGATCTGGGTGAAAGGGTAACCCTGGAGGCGGAAAGCGAAGGGGTGTCAGTTAAAATTAAAGGCGTGGTTGCTGACGATGTTCAGACCCTCGTTTTTTATGAAATCATTGATTCCAATGAGGATAATCAATATTTTATGAATTATAATGACGGAGTTTTTGTAGGAAACGAAAATGAGATTATGAACCGTGATACCTACCCAAAATACTATCCTCCAGACCTTGAATCTGATATTAATAATCAAGAAAAGAACGTGTATCAAGGGAAGATTAGTCTCTTGCCGCTCAAGACGGATGAAGGGACCGTCGAGTTAAAGATTACCAAGCTTATGCAGTTGATTCGTGATTCCTCTGAGTCGAATGAATACTGGCCTTACGGAAACAATCAGTACAAGACAGGGGAGTGGAGTTTTGAAATCCCTGTAACGAAACAACCTTCTACCGAATTTGCATTGAAAGCTGAAACTGAAATCGAAGGAATACCGGTTCGATTTGAGAAATTGATCGTTGCACCAACAACAACGACTTTACAATATAGTGTCAGTCGAACACAGATAGAGAAGAGGATAGAATTCCTTACGTTTCGCAACCTAGAAGTCAACAATCAAATCGTCAAAGCAGATATGTTTGGGAGCATGCCTACGAATTCACAGCCGGATATGAACTGGTATAGTTTTCAAGCACAATTTGATACTCATTTAGGAGAAAAACCAAAAGAAGTTAGCGTTCAATTTGAATCGGCTTATTTAACATATGAAGACCAAAAAACCATCGCACTGGATGTGACTCAGGAATATCCTCAAACCTTTGAATACGCGGGAAGTTCGATCAGCATCGATAAGGTCGAAGTTGGAGTGCCAACGACGATTGTGATAAGCGACCATGAAATTGAGAATCGAGCCTATGAGTCCCTACATATCAATATTGTTGGGGAAGATGAAAGTTTACCTAATTCCATGAACATGGAGACAGAAGGAGTCATCGTGGACAAAAACGGGGTAATATACGACATGAACAACACTCCTTTCAACTATGAAGAAATTGAACAACCACGTCATTTCATCACAGTTCAAACGCTTAGATTAGAAAATAGCAACATGGTTCCTAAAAGACTTGATATTTTTGGGTATAATACAACTAAATATTTGAATGATATTGTGACGATGGAGTTGGAATAACGTATTTTAGGAGATGTATAATTTGGGTTTCTTAGGTTTTTTACATTAATCATAGCTGTCCAATCAGTAGGTGGATTCTGGCCATATGTTTTTTAATGAACGAAATGGAACTAAACCGTCTTTATCCCTGGATTGAGACGGTTTTTGATTGAGGGGCCAATCCTTGATGATCTCCACAAATTTTAAAAAGCCGATATTCCAATTCCAGCAGAGCCACTTGTGCGTCCCACCATTAATGACACTTTATTACATAGAAATTACAGTTCTTTAACAAATAACAGAAAAATGACGGAATTTCCAAACCGGTGGCGAATTTTATAGGTATAGAGAAAAATAGGGGGCAATATCTGAAGCTAATTGGGGGGACTATATATGCTAGGATTTGAAACCAATATCGATCAATTTGCCACTATAAAAGTAATTGGAGTTGGAGGCGGCGGAAATAATGCGGTGAACCGGATGATTGAGGACGGCGTGCAGGGAGTGGAGTTCATTGCCGTGAATACAGATGCGCAGGCTCTCAACATGTCAAAGGCGGAGGTCACGATGCAAATCGGTGGTACGTTGACCAGGGGCTTAGGTGCCGGTGCCAACCCTGAAATCGGCAGAAAGGCTGTCGAGGAGAGCAGGCAACAAATCAGTGATGCCCTACAAGGTGCGGACATGGTATTCGTAACGGCCGGAATGGGTGGCGGAACCGGGACCGGAGCTGCGCCGGCGATTGCCCATATTGCGCGCGAACTTGGTGCGCTTACGATTGGGGTGGTGACTCGTCCATTTACTTTTGAAGGCCGCAAGCGGGCACAAAATGCTGCATTTTGAAGGCCGCAAGCGGGCACAAAATGCTGCAGCTTGAATTGAAGAGATGAAGAAAGCCGTTAATACCTTAATCATCATTCCAAATGAGCGATTGCTAGAAATTGTTGACAAGAAAACGCCGATGATTGAAGCCTTCCGTGAGGCGGACAATGTCCTCAGGCAGGGTGTCCAGGGCATTTCCGACTTGATCGCCGTGCCAGGCTTGATTAACTTGGACTTTGCTGATGTGAAAACAATCATGTCCAACGAAGGAACGGCGCTTATGGGCATCGGAGTGGCTACAGGCGAAGACCGTGCTGCCGAAGCTGCCAAAAAGGCCATCTCCTCACCGCTGCTTGAAACAAGCATCAACGGCGCGAAAGGAGTGTTGATGAACATCACAGGCGGCATGAACCTCAGTTTGTATGAAGTTCAGGAAGCGGCCGACATTGTGGCGGCTGCAACAGATGACCAGCTTAACATGATTTTTGGATCGGTCATCAATGAAAACCTGAACGATGAAATCATGGTGACCGTGATTGCGACCGGCTTCGATCATGATGAGGAGGAAGCTCCCCCGTCGAACACATCGCGCCGTACTAGGGACGTGATGGCCAATTCCCGTGAGCAATACCATGATCACTCGAGACAGCGAGAGCCTGTCGCCCATGCAGAATCTTGGAATTACGACCAAGCCCAAAACTACAGCCAATCCAGCAGCTACCGTCAATCCGGCAGCTACGGTCAATCTGGAAACTACATTCAATCCGGCAGTTACGGCCAATCTGGAAACTACAGCCAATCCGGCAATCACAGACAGCCGCCTGCCTACGAAGAGCCCGCAAATTACGAACGGAGTACCCAGCAGCAAGATGACTCGCTTGATATTCCATCGTTCTTGCGGAAGCGAAACAGAAGAGGGTAAACCCAAACGAACAAAAAGGTCAAATCATTTGCGATTTGGCCTTTTAATATAGATTAAAACAAACGTTAATTCAGCCATTTTAATTTGGTTCGGTCATGCAAAGCCCCTAAATTTTTACGATAGGGTGATAGAGTTAAAGATAGGGATTACTGCAGGTGATCTTTTTTTCTTATTGTACAAAAGAGGCAGGATATTTGAAGAACGATTGAGGAAAATTTCATAAAAAAGAACGCGTTTTTTCAGATAACAAATAGCGTGCTTATTTTATGAACATTGTAATGAGTGTACACCTATTAGACTAACTGAATGTATAAAGCAGAATATCGTGAATTGATATTCTGCTCCTGAGAAAAGACTTATTCTCCTTGCGCACCGTTTGTAGTCACTCTTCGAATGTGGTTATCTTCAAAATTGTTTTGACGAGCTTTCTCTACTTTATCATTTAAAAGTTTCTTTTGGTCTACCTCTGATGAAGGTGTCTGCTTATCTTTGGACATTGGTGTTCCTCCTTTGTTAAGACATTACCTACCTTCTTAATTTGCGGTCCTTTAAAAAAATAATCATAAAACATTAAATTGTGAATAAATGGACTTAAAGTAATTAGAGTATGGGGTGAAGATGGAATTCCGGCAAGCAGCTGTCTTTTTCGTTGATCAACTAACGGGGCAGGTTACTGGAAGAAGGATTGTTGAATATAACTACCGAATATTTAAATGGAACGATGAGGACTATGAGCTTCTAATTAATGATAGTTAAGAATGAGAGATGAAAATATGAATACTCCAATTTTGTTTTATAAAATAAATCAAGGTAAAGATGACCCTGTTGATTATATAAATTGGGCGTTAAAGATGTTGGAAAGTAATAATGAATCGTTTTCTTTGAACATACTTTCATCTCTAAGAGAACCACTCAATATTTTTGAGGTTGAAGATTATTTTAAAAGTGCGTTAAGGGAATTAAAAATACAAGAACCTACTTTTGAAGAGTGTGCTGAATATTACATTCAGCACTTAGCAAAAAGGATACTTCAAGAAGAAAATAGAGCAATTGATTTAGCTTATAATATTTATGAAATAGTTCGTGAACTTTATAATTGCGATGGTCTAGAAGAATGGTACAACATTAGTGAAATGATAGATGATTTTCGATATGGAGATAATATTTCAAACTTAAGTAAGGTTGCTTTAATTGTAACCATAGAGAAAGAAGTCAAAAAGCTGTTAAAGAGGAATAGAAACTAACTTCCTTCTCGAAATAACGGTTGCGATTCTTCAAGAATGGAGAATCGCTTTTCTTATTCGATTAAAAGGGTGGGTTAGGTAAATGAGGAAATGGTTTCCATTACATTGAAATACATTGTATTTAGCTGAGATTGGAGTGTTTACAATAATTAAATTCTTTGAATATAACTGGCAGGTAAGAGATGAGTGGTTTGACTGGTGCAAACAATTAACAATTGAGGAATTGTTAATGAATCGTAAGGGTGGAGTAGGAAATATTTTATATACACTTTTCCATATAATTGATGTGGAATATAGTTGGATTCGTGGTATTCAGGGGAAAGAGGATGTAGTATTTCAGTTTGCTGATTATAATACACTTGAAAAGGTTAAATCTCTTTCAGATAAATTACGTATTGAAATAGTTGAATTTTTAAGAACAAATTTAGATGACATTAAGGAACAGAGTGTCAGTGTTCCTTGGGATGAAGAAAAATACACTGTGGATGAAATACTTCACCATCTTATTGCACATGAGATTCATCATATCGGCCAACTTTCGGTTTGGTCGAGAGAAGTGGAACTACAACCTGTATCCTCTAATTTCGTTGGTAGAGAGTTTAAAGCTGTCCATTTTTATTAAACAAACGGGGCAGTATTGAAATAATACTGCGTTTTTAAACAACATCTGCTGCTTGTACTTTCTTTCTTTATGAAAAAATGTACTAAAGGTCAGATTAGCTAAAAAACAGACTTTCAGTGCACATGCTTTTCCACTTAATTGGAAAAATAAAAGTATGGAGGTATGTATAAATGTCTAATCCTTTTGAGGCAGCTTGGAACGCTTTAAAAATATCAATAGATACAACGAATGAACCTAAATCACCCTTTGGTAGAAGAGTTCATACGTTACGAAGAAATGAGATTAAACACAACAACTGATGATGAAGTAAAGGAAATGCTGAAAGACTTGATTCGAATATGTGAAACTCAAGTGAAAAACCTAAGTAAGTTTATGAGAAGTGAGGGGATTCCGTTATCGGATGTAACATCATCCAATCCAGACTCTCAGCCCAATCATATTCCTTTAGCTGTAAAGTTAACGGATAATGAGCTGGCCAATGGAGTAGCCTTCAAGATTGTTACATGTTTACAAGCTTGTTCGAAAGGTCAAGCTGATTCTGTTCGTAGTGATGTAGGGATTATGTGGTTACAATACTACTTAGAATGGTCAATGTTTGGAAATACATTAAAAACACTAATGCGTAAGCGAGGATGGTTAAAGGTACCTCCATATTACTATCCTCCAGGTGCACCATAAAGACGATACTTAACTATCATTTTAAAATAAGCTGGAAAACCTATTATGAATTCTATAGGGAGGACCCGGATGAAAGACAAAGAGCAGGAAACTAGCGAAGGACTAAATCAGATATTTGAAATAATAAATGCCAAAGGCGATGTTGGGGAAATCAATGAAATTCTGAAAAGTGGAAGTTCTGATTCTGGAACGGAAAACTCCACTCCTAATTCCTAAGACCACTGAAATAAAAGACTGACGACAAACTTAAAATACATGAGTTTGTCGACAGTCTTATCGAGCAATGGCGCTATTTTTTCCTCCATCTTAATAACGGTTTTGAAATAATCGGCGTCAACACACCTGCAAGAATCGCTTCAGTCAATCCATTAGTGGCCACTATGGTCAGAAGCGCAGGCAAAAGCTGCTCCATGTCCAACTTCAAAAAGTTCGCATATGGCTCCCCATAAAATAAATAAATGAATCCAAGCACTAAGACCGTATTTGTTAAAGAACCCAGCACACCGGCAACACTCATTCTTACTGTTTCATTGAGCTTTCCACTGAGTAATCGATGGAATACATATGCAGCAACCACACCAATTAAGATTCGAGGCAAAATAGATACAAGCGGGTTCGTGAAAACAATGGGGGCAATTACGCTTGTCGGAGCGACAAATGCCCTGATGAACGTGATGATTCCCCAAATGCCGCCTACAATGGCTCCTTCCTTCGTTCCGAGGACGATTGCTGCAGTAATGACCGTTACCTGAATAATCGTCAAGCTAAGCGGTCCCATCGGAATATACCCTAAAAACGGAATGGTCGTTTGAATAATGATGATGGCAGAAAGCATTCCTAATAGGACCATACGGAATGTCTTATTTTTTTTGTTCATGAATAAGCTCCTTCTATTCTTTAGTAGGCTTCATAAAATCTATTTTGCCACGTAAGACTTATTAAGACAACGATTGTCCATATATCTCTTTTGTTGAGAGTACTTCATCTGCGAAAATAAAAGCATGTATAACGCTAACCAAAATATAAAAGGGTACTAGACATTTATAAGTCTACATACCCTAAATCCAGTATATTATTGAGCTAGTTTTTAACAGATTCTATTAAAAGCCTTCCTAGTGAAAATTCGGGTACCTTACCAACTGCGCACTCACGAACTTACAAAGCAATTTTTCTTAAGTAGCCTTCTCCGATTCCTGATAAATAGTTAATTAGCAATTTTGTATCGTTTCTAAATGGCAAGATGTTAAGAACATGAAGGAAACTTTCCTCCTTTCCTATCTTTTCTATACATTCTATCAATCTTTCAATGGAAAACGTATGACCCGTTATGGGAGAGATTAAGATGGTTTCCTTATAAATACCACGAGTTTCTAAATATCCTTTCAACATATAATCACGCTCCGAATATAATGATAATTTTTATTATTTCCAGATTGATAGATTTTTATACATCAGGTGCTTTCTTGAAGAAGGATTATTTTCTAATAGTGGAGAATAGACATCTATTAAGGGGTGAGAAAATGGTAACTAATAATGATCATGTTAGTTCAAAAATGATTCCATTCAGTCTGATAGAGCAAAAGGAAGAAACCAATCATCTAGTTATTGTCTTACCTGGGGCTGGTTACACCACACAGGCTCCACTGTTACGATTTACAACGGGCGTATTCTACAATAAAGGTTTCGATGTATTACATATTAACTATACATATAATAGGCAGGAATTATCTGAACTCAGTGAAGAGGATTTCACTAGAGGGGTACAACTTGTCATTGACCATGCAATAAAGAACAAGAACTATAGTAATTATTATGTGGTGGCTAAATCAATTGGTACAATCGCTTTAAGTTATCTGTTAAAACATACGATGTTTAAGGAAGCGAAAGTAGTATGGTTGACCCCATTACTACAAAGAGATGATGTATTTCACGCAATGGTTCATAGTGATCATAAGGGACTTTGTATAATGGGAGAGAAAGATCATTGTTTCATTGTGGAGCGTTTTGAAAGATTGAAAGATAATCCTAATCTCAGATTCAAAGTAGTTGATGGTGGAAATCACAGTTTAGAGCTTGATGAAGATCCAATAAAATCTATTGAACTATTGAAAAATGTAATGATTGAAATTAGTGAGTTTTAAAAACTAACGAGTTTCCTTTTAAACGGAAACTCGTTCTTGTTATATGATCTAATGAATATTGTGCTTTCTAAAATTTCCGCCCTTCACTTCAGCTACGTCATATACAGTCACAAAGGCATTTTCATCGATTTCATTAATAATTTCCTTTAGCTTCGTTTCTTCTAAGCGGTTGATCACACAGGTGATTTCTTTAAATTTTTCGTTCGAAAATCCACCGTAAGCTTCTTTGTATGTCGCACCTCGACCCAAACGGTCACGAATAGTCTCGATCATGATTTCAGGTTGGGTTGTAATAATTTGAAAGGTTTTAGAACCACTTAAACCTTCTTCAACAATATGAATTACTTTAGATGCTATGTAATAAGCAATGGCTGATAGGAAAGCCCCTTGCAACCCAAAGACCGTTGAAACAAAAATAAACACAAAAATGTTTAAGAATAGAATGAGGTCACTCGTTCCAAATGGCAATTTTCGTGAAAGTAAAACCGCAAGCATATCAATTCCATCCAGTGCACCACCATTTCGTAGTGCTAATCCCATTCCAAATCCAAGAATAATTCCACCAACAACTGTTACTAACAAGGTATCTCCCTCAATGATTGCTGGGGTGTGATGCATAAAAATGGTACCAACGGCAAGTGATGCAATGCCTAAAATAGATAATAAGGCAAAGCTTTTTCCGATTTGCTTATATCCTAACCAGACAAAAGGGATGTTAAGGATGGCAATTAGTACACCTAGTGGTAAACCGAAAAGCTGTGAACCAACAATACTAACGCCCGTCACTCCTCCATCTGATACACTGTTTGGAATCAATACGGCTTCTAATCCATATGCTGCGATCAATCCTCCAAGTATGACCATTAGTGCTTGTAATACCTTTTTAAATTTGAACTTCTTTTGTTTTTCCATTGATTTCATCATCATATTCCTCACTTTAAGACATTTGTTATATAAGTTTACCATAAAAAAGTGGTTTAATTATTCCTAGAGCTACCTTAAGAATTAGCTTACTAGCATGAAATAATGTATTATGTTATTTAATATAGGGACTTATTAAATAACTTTAATAAGTTATGTGATAGATACTTGAACTTAAAAAATTCGTGAAATGATGTTCAACAGCAAATAAATGATGTTGAGGGATAAAGCTATGAAATTATTAACGCTAAATTGTCATTCTTGGCAGGAAGATAATCAATACGAGAAAATCATGCATTTGGTCGAAACGATAAAAGAGAATTCCTATGATGTTATTGCATTACAAGAGGTAAACCAGACGGTCGAAGAAGAAGTTGTATATGGAAAAATAAAAAAAGATAATTTTGCTTTAGTCTTAATAAACGAACTAAAAAAACTAGGGGAAGATCAATACTCACTTGTTTGGAGATTTTCCCATTTGTATAAAAACTTTGAAGAAGGTTTGGCCATCATAACAAAACATCCTGTGATAGAAGAACATTCTTTCTATGCCTCAAATTGCTTGGATTCAACTAATTGGAAGACAAGAAAGATTGTTGGTGCCACCATTCAATACGATGATAAACCACTTTCTTTTTATTCTTGTCATATGGGCTGGTGGCATGATGAAGAAGAACCCTTCAAAAATCAGGCAGATAACCTTTTTAAATATGCAAATATGGATAAAATGGCTTTTTTTATGGGTGACTTTAATAACGATGCCTTCGTTGATGGGGAAGGCTATGAATATTTACTCAGTCATGGACTGATTGACACCTATCATCTTGCAGTGAATAAAGATGAGGGTGTGACGGTAGAAGGTGAAATTGCTGGATGGGAAGGCAATGTTTTGAAAAAAAGGATTGACTTAATTCTCACCAATCACAAAGTTCCCGTGATTTCCTCAAATGTAATTTTTAATAACAAAAATAAATCAGTCGTATCTGATCATTATGGAGTAGAAATAAAATTAAATATGATTTGATAGGGGAGTGGAATATGGAAAATAACGTTTTTGAAGAGATGGCAAAAAGATATGATACAGAAGAAAGGATGGCATTAGCTAAAGTTATTGTTAATGAAGTAAGACCCGAATTACAAAATAGTAAATCAAAATCATTAATAGACTATGGAAGTGGTACGGGTCTGGTTAGTTTAGAATTAGCAGATTTAGTGGACTCTATCTTGTTAGTCGATTCATCAGAACAAATGTTGGAAGTTGCAAAAGCTAAAATTTCTCACAAAGGAATAGCTAACGCAAAAGTCCTTTATTCAGATTTTACCCAAGACACTCCTGAACTTAAGGCAGACATCGTGTTACTATCCCTAGTCCTTCTGCATATTCCGGATACTAAAAAGATTTTACAAGAATTGTTCACTATTTTAAATCATGATGGAAAGCTAATAATCATTGATTTTGACAAAAATGATAAAATAAATCATCCGAAAGTACATAACGGTTTTTCACATGATGAACTGATAAAAAGTTTAGCTGAAGTGGGCTTTAAATCAACAAGCATTAAGACATTCCATCATGGAAATCGTATTTTTATGAAGCAAGATGCGTCGATGTTTATATCTAGTAGTATAAAGTGATTTCCCATAATCTATAAAAAGGAACCAGTCATACCAAGGGTTTTTCCTTGTTGATGGGACTGGTTCTTTGTGGAACAACTAACGGATTTATACAAATTATCTATTATTATTAATAAATAAGAGGTTTAATTCTCTTGAATAGGGGTATAGTTCTAATTGTATGACAACGAATATGGGATGGGATGTTAAGCGCGTTATAATATCATTTGATTTAAAAATTAACCTGAACAATTATCTTTTTTATCAATCATGTTGCTTAATATCTCATTTCGGGTTCATAAGTATAAAAGGACACATAAACTAGCGTGAGAATTCTCACGCTAGTTTTCATTTTAGGGTAAATTCCATCAAGTCATGCCGATACCCCCTAGGATTCGGACTATCGAGAGAAAAATGCATCAAGGCCAGTTCGGGTAGTCCCAGGAATTGGACAACTAAGTACGAATCCCATTAAGTCTTGTCTAAATAGTCTCTGGAATTGGACTATTAAGTTCCAAAACTATCAAGACCAGTCTAAAACCCCGCAGGAAAGGGACTCGCAAGGGCGAATTCCATCAAGACTTGTCTAAATGACCTCATGATTTGGACACTCAAATGTGAGTTCCAACAAGACCTGTCTGAATAACCGCTTGATTCGGACTCTCAAGTTCTAAAACTATCAAGACCAGTCTAAAACCCCGCAGGAAAGGGACTCGAAAGGGCTAATTCCATTAAGACTTGTCTAAATGACCTCATGATTTGGACACTCAAATGTGAGTTCCAACAAGACCTGTCTGAATAACCGCTTGATTCAGACTCTCAAGTTCTAAAACTATCAAGACCAGTCTAAAACCCCGCAGGAAAGGGACTCGCAAGGGCGGATTCCATCAAGACTTGTCTAAATGACCTCATGATTTGGACCCTCATATGTGAATTCTAACAAGACCTGTCTGAATAACCGCTTGATTCGATCTCTCAAGTTCTAAAACCCCCATGACCAGTCCAAACCCCGTAGGATCTCTACTCAAAAATATGGCGAGCTATCCTGTTTCATTTTTGAGTCTATAGCTAATTGTAGGATATGGCAAATGGTGGTTACACCTTGCTCTAATTGTTGTTCCTTCATATAAGAAAAGCTGATTCGTAAATGATGATTTTCTTGTTCGGTAGGGTAACAAGCTGATCCAGGTAAAAAAGTGATTTGCTCTTTCTTTGCTTCTAATAAGAGGTGGTCGGTATGAATCCAGGAAGGAAGAGTAATCCATACGTTTAATCCTCCTTTTGGTATGAACCAAGAAACTTCTTCAGGTGCATGTTGCGTCAGAATCTCTAGAACCAGGTCGCGCCTGATCTTAAGAGCAGTTCTTAATTTTTTTAGGTGATCCATCATTCTTTTGGAAGATATAAATGGAAGGATGGCTTTTTGTGTAAGTAACGGACTCCCTAAATCGGTGTTTGCCTTGGCAGCTAATAGACGTTTGAATATAGAACCAGAAGCAGTTAATATGCCAATTCTACAACCGGGAGCTAGTATTTTGCTTAATCCTTTCAGGTAAATGACATGACCGTCTTCGTCCAAACTTTTTATGGATGCTGGAGGCTTTCTATCAAAATAGATTTCACTACATGGATCATCCTCAATCACTAAACACTGCGTACTTTTAGCAATCTCAAGAAGTTGTCTGCGGCGTTTGGTGGGCATGACAGCACCAGTTGGATTATGAAACGTGGGCACCGTGTAAATGATTTTTGGTTTATATTTATCACACAAATTTTGAAGTAAATCGATTCTCATTCCATCGCTATCAACAGGAACGGTCAGAATGGTAGCCCCTCTCCCGCGAAACACATCAATCGCTCCTGGATAGGTGGGAGCTTCCATGACCACTACATCCCCTGGTCCAACAAAAGTACGAGCAACTAAGTCAATTCCTTGTTGCGAACCACTTGTAACTAAAATATTTTCAGGAGAAGTTGGCAAGTCCAGCCTCTGTAAATACTCCACCATCGCCTGCCTTAGCGCTTGATCTCCTTGGATTTCTCCATACTGTGAGAGAACTTTGGGATTTTCGGAAAACATCTTATGAATTTCTTGCTCTAAGTATCGGTTAGGTAGCAGTCCAGGGTCTATCATAGAAGAGGAAAGATGAATTCTTTCAGGGACTTGATGAAAACGAGCAAATTGAGACCTTGGTAAATAATCTTGAACGGAAAGTTGCCAATCGTATGAACAGGTGCTTTCTTTCCGTTCAGATTCTTGGACTTTTGTCTTTCTTATAAATGTACCTTTCCCTTGAACAGACGTGATATAACCCTCTTGGTCGAGCTTTTGATAGGCTTTTACTACAGTCACTAGACTTACCCCAAGCTGTTTGGAGAGCTCACGCACAGAAGGTAATTGTAATTCTTCTTCTACAAGTTCTGAACGAATATGATCGAGAATAGATTGGTATATTTGCTTTGTTATGGAAATGTCCGCATTCCGTTGAATCTCAATGTGCATGACTTGATCTCCTTTAAGTGTTATAAAAGGGTATTGAGTGTTATATACAAACAGATATAAACTATCCTTAATTTATTTAACACATTATAACACTGGAGGGAATGAGATGAAGTATTTTGTTGTTGATGCTTTTGCAGAAAAGGTTTTTGAAGGTAATCCAGCAGGAGTATGTATCATGAAAGATTGGATTTCAGATGAACTGATGCAGAAAATCGCCATCGAAAATAATTTATCAGAAACAGCTTTTGCCGTAAAAGAAGGTGCGCATTATCGACTGAGATGGTTTACACCTGGAGGCGAGATTAACCTTTGTGGGCACGCCACATTAGCAACGGCATTTATAATTTTTAATTATTATGAAATGCAATTAGAGAGTGTCAAATTTCATACCATCAGTGGAGAATTAACCGTCAATAAACAAGATGATTTATTTGAACTGGATTTCCCTTGTGTTCCTTCAGAACCCATCTCCATTACTGAGCAAATGATCAGTGCTTTAGGAATGGTGCCAAAAGAAGCGTACTTGAATAGGGATCTTATTTTTGTACTAGAATCCGAGGAAGATGTAAGAAAGGTCAGTCCTGACTTTGCCCAATTAGAAAGAATACCAGAAGGATTGGGTGTTTGTGTGACGGCAAAAGGCAACGAATTCGATTTTGTTTCCCGAGGTTTTTTTCCTAAGCTAAAAGTAAATGAAGATCCCGTCACAGGTTCCTTGCATTGTAGTTTAATTCCTTTTTGGGCTAATAGATTAGGAAAAAGAGAAATGGTAGCTAGACAATTATCAAGTAGAGGCGGTACGCTATATTGTAAACATGAGGATACTCGAGTAAAAATGTCTGGAAGAGCTGTTTTATATTCAGTGGCAGAGCTAATGATCGAGGAATAAAAATTGAAAAAGGGGTGAAGGCTTGAAACGTATTCATTATAGTTGGGTGATATTATTTATTGCGTTTTTTTCTATCATAACGGCAGGTATCATACGTTCCTCATCAGGAGTGTTCATCGTTCCTTTTGAAACGGACTTCGGTTGGGAACGATCAACCATCTCATTTGCATTTGCCATTAGCCTTCTTCTATACGGTATTTCAGGACCGTTCATGGCTGCTTTGATAGAGGTCCTCGGCTTAAAGAAAATGATGATTTTAGCCATGGTAACCTTATTAGGGGGGATTCTTCTCACTCTTTTCATGGAGAAACCTTGGCAGTTGGTTTTGATTTGGGGAATCATTATCGGTTTGGGTTCTGGTTTGTTCTTAACCGTTTTAAGTCCATACATTGCTAATCAATGGTTTGAAAAAAAGAGAGGACTTGCGCTAGGTATTTTAACAGCAAGCACAGCGACAGGACAATTAATTCTCCTGCCGTTGTTAGCAGTGATGGTAGAAAGCTATTCCTGGAAATGGGCGATGGGCCTTATTCTTTTCCTAAGCGTCGTTATGCTGGCTATCATTCTATTATTTATGAAAAATTCTCCACAGGAAGTGGGGCTTCTTCCATATGGGCAAGAAGAGGCTTCAGCGAAAAATAAGGTAGAACAAAAGAAAAACCCTATAACTATTGCCTTTCAAACTTTATTTGAAGCGGTAAAAGTAAAGGAATTTTGGTTGCTAGCAGGAAGCTTTTTTATCTGTGGTCTTTCCACTAGTGGATTGATTGGAACACATTTTATTTCCTATTGTATAGGCTTTGGTTTTACTGCTGTAACGGCAGCTTCTATGCTTTCGTTAATGGGTGTGTTTGATTTAATAGGAACCACTCTTTCCGGTTGGTTATCGGATCGATTTGATAATCGTTGGCTGTTGTTTTGGTATTACAGTTTAAGAGGAGCTTCACTTATGTTTCTACCGTTTGCTCTTTCGGATGGTTCCTATCTTTTTCTAATTATTTTCTCTGTGTTTTACGGATTAGATTGGATTGCTACTGTACCTCCAACGATTAATATTTCAAGGCAGATCTTTGGAATCGAGAAGAGTGTGGTGGTGTACGGATGGATCTTTGCAGCCCATCAATTAGGCTCAGCCGTAGCAGCAGGTGGAGCAGGATTAATATACAAAGTGTTCAACTCCTATTCATGGGCATTTGCTTTAGCAGGAATGTTTTGTATATTAGCTAGCTTATTCGTTATAGTGATAAAAAAGCAGCGTTTGGTAGTGACTGATGAGGCAGGTAAGGCATGTTAAAAAAGAAGGCGACTGAGTTCTCGGTTGCCTTCTTTATAAACAAGTGATCAAGTTCACTTCATTCTTGTTATGATTAATTATATTTAGTTATAATTAGTTATGTATAAAGTGGAAGGGACAACAATCATGAAAAAATGGAATTTATTTTACATATTTATGCTGTTCATGCTAATGGTGTCTGGATGTTCCACCAATGATCAAGCGAATGAGCTCGAGGAGGAAGTAGAGTTAACCGTTTCCGCAGCGGCAAGCTTACAAGAGGCCTTAAATGAAATTACGGAGAATTTCACAAAGGATCATCCCAATGTAAAAATAAACTATAATTTCGGAGCATCCGGAGCACTTCAACAACAAATCTCGCAAGGGGCACCCGTGGATCTATTCTTCTCAGCAGCAGAGGATAAATTTGATCAGCTAGTGGAAGAAGGGTTGATTGAGAAGGAAAATGGGGTTGATCTTGTGGGAAATGAAATCGTTCTGGTAGTACCAAAAGAAGCTACTCTTGGTATTAAGTCATTTGAAGATTTGACGAAAGCGGAGAGACTTTCAATTGGTACCCCGGAGTCTGTACCAGCAGGAAAGTATGCAAAGGAAACATTAGAGAAATTGAATATATGGACATCTGTAGAAGAGAATATTGTCTTTGCCAAGGATGTGCGTCAAGTGCTTACATATGTAGAGACGAACAATGTTGATGCAGGAATCGTCTATAAAACAGATGCATTGATTTCGGAAAAAGTAGAGATTGTTGCAATAGCAGTTGAAACTTCTCACGCACCAATTATTTATCCTTTGGGGGTCATTAAGAATAGTTCCCATGCAAAAGAGGCTCTAGAATTCTATGAATACCTTCAAAGCCCATCATCAATGGCAACGCTAGAAAAGTATGGATTTAAAGGGTTAAATTAGTATATGGCTACAGATTTTTGGTCACCGGTTAGACTTTCCATTGAGATTGCTACTGTATCCAGTGTAATAGTTGTTATTTTAGGCATCGTGTTTGGAAAAGTGATGGCACGCAAGAGATTCAAAGGGAAGGCGATGGTAGAGACAGTTTTTCTTTTGCCTTTAGTCCTTCCTCCTACGGTTGTCGGTTTTTTACTGATTGTTGGATTTGGAAGAAACAGCATGGTTGGGCAATGGATCGAGTGGATGTTTCACCAGCCTGTCATGTTTACCTGGTGGGCGGCGATTATTGCTGCTACTGTGGTTGCTTTTCCTCTGATGTACCAGTCTGCGAAAACAGGCTTTGAAGCGATTGATGAGGATATTGAGAATGCAGCGCGTGTCGATGGGGCAAATGAATTCAAATTATTTCTCCATGTTTCCACACCACTTGCAATAAAATCCATTTTATCTGGTGCGGTATTAAGTTTTGCCCGCGCATTAGGGGAGTTTGGTGCTACTTTAATGTTTGCTGGAAACATCCCAGGAAAAACCCAAACCATTGCAACGGCTATATATGTAGCGATTGATTCAGGAAATATGGAATTGGCTTGGTTATGGGTGTCGAGTATGATAGGCATATCCTTTTTCATGTTGATATTCGTCAATGTAATGAATCGGAGATAGAGTCATTCTTTTCACTAGAATTAAAGAAAGCACGCAAAACCCCTGTATTCAGGGAGTTTTACGTGCTTCTATTTATATATTAAGCACTATGCTCAGCAAAAGCATTCGTTTTCGTTACTTTAAGATCAAAACGATCAGCATTCATTACCTTCACCCATGCAGCAATAAAGTCATTAACAAATTTTTCTTTGTTATCTTCTTGCGCATACACTTCAGCAATCGCACGTAAAATGGAGTTTGAACCGAATACTAGGTCCACTCTAGTTGCAGTTCTTGCCACTTCACCTGTCTTACGATCACGTCCTTCATATACAATTCCGTCTACAGCTTTCCATTCTACACCCATGTCGAGTAAGTTCACGAAGAAGTCGTTCGTAAGTGTTCCTACACGATCAGTGAATACACCGTGATCCGTACCACCATGGTTCGTACCTAACACACGCATACCACCAATTAGAACCGTCATTTCTGGTGCTGTAAGGCCTAGAAGTTGTGCCTTGTCTACAAGAAGCTCTTCAGAAGTAACACTGTACTCTTTCTTCTGGTAGTTGCGGAAACCATCAGCAACAGGCTCTAGTACGTCAAAGCTTTCTGCATCCGTTTGTTCTTGTGTCGCATCACCACGACCTGGAGCAAACGGAACGGTTACATCAAAACCGGCTTCTTGTGCAGCTTTTTCTACTGCCGCAGAGCCACCTAGTACGATTAAGTCAGCAAGGCTAACTTTCTTCTCTAGATTGCTTTGAACTTCTTCAAGCACAGAAAGAACTCTTTGTAGTTGTTCCGGTTGGTTGACTTCCCAATCCTTTTGTGGAGTAAGACGAATGCGAGCGCCATTTGCGCCACCGCGATTGTCTGAGCCACGGAACGTACTAGCTGAAGCCCAAGCGGTTGTCACTAGCTCGCCAATGGTGAGTCCAGAGTCAAGGATCAATACCTTGATTTTCGCTACTTCTTCTTCCGTTAATTCATAATCAACCGCTGGTACAGGATCTTGCCAGATAAGATCTTCTTCTGGAACTTCTGGACCAAGGTATCTAGATTTAGGACCCATGTCACGGTGTAAAAGTTTGAACCATGCGCGAGCAAATGCATCAGCAAACTCATCAGGATTTGCATGGAAACGACGTGAAATCTTCTCATAAATAGGGTCAAAACGTAAGGCTAAATCTGATGTAAACATTACGGTCGGAACTTTCTTCGATGAATCTGCTGCATCTGGTGCAAGATCTTTTTCAGCAGGATCAACGGCCATCCACTGATATGCTCCAGCAGGGCTCTTCGTTAACCACCATTCATATCCAAACAATAAATCAAAGAAACCATTATCCCACTGCGTTGGATTCGCCGTCCAAGCACCTTCAAGACCACTAGAGATGGTATCTCCACCTTTACCACTACCATGAGTGCTTAACCAACCTAAGCCTTGTGCTTCAATAGGAGCCGCTTCCGGATCTGGACCAACTTGTGCAGCGTCTCCTGCTCCGTGAGCCTTACCGAAAGTATGACCACCAGCGATCAATGCAACAGTTTCTTCATCATTCATGCCCATACGAGCGAATGTTTCACGAATGTCACGAGCACTTGCAATCGGATCTGGCTTGCCATTTGGACCTTCTGGGTTTACATAGATCAGTCCCATTTGAACAGCAGCAAGTGGATTTTCAAGCTCGCGATCGCCTGTGTAACGGTTATCACCTAGCATTTCAGTTTCAGAACCCCAGTAGATGTCTTCTTCTGGATGCCAGATGTCTGCGCGTCCGCCACCAAAACCAAATGGCTTTAAGCCCATTGATTCAAGTGCAACGTTTCCTGTTAGAAGCAATAAGTCAGCCCAAGAAATCTTGTTACCATACTTTTGTTTAATTGGCCATAATAGTCTACGTGCTTTATCAATGTTTACGTTGTCAGCCCAGCTGTTTAGTGGAGCAAAACGCTGATTGCCTGTTCCACCGCCACCACGGCCGTCTCCCGAACGGTATGTACCAGCCGCGTGCCAAGACATACGAATAAACATTGGACCATAATGACCATAGTCAGCAGGCCACCAATCTTGGCTGTCTGTCATTAAGTTGCGAAGATCTTGCTTTAGAGCCTCGTAATCTAATTTTTGAAATTCTTCTGCATAATTAAAGTCTTCTCCTAGTGGATTAGATTTTTTGTCATGCTGACGAAGTATATTTAAGTTTAACTGATTTGGCCAAAAGTCTTTATTTGTTGTACCACTAGATTTAGGAGTAGTCGTGCTGCCATGGTTAAACGGGCATTTGCCGCCGTTTGTAGTGCTAAAACCTTCCATTATATAAATCTCTCCTTTTGTAATGTTTGTATTAGAATAATTACATCTATGAAAATATAATTATTACTTTATAGTTATTATAAAGTAAGATTCATTAAATTGAAAGAAATATCTCTTAAAGAATAAATTTTTTTTGAATTTCTATCATAATTAGCACGATTATCTATTTAATATATATGTATTTTTTCAAGCAAAAGAAGTCTTTTTTTAAAGAAGATTTGAAAGAATAATTGAGAATAACAGTGTATAGGGAGTTTTAGATGAGAATGATATTTGCTGGGAACAGTTGAAAATATAACTTATTAGCACATAGGAATGTCAAACAGAGTCTTCCAAAGAGTACATTTTTGTTAAAATAAGACTATTAGCAAGAATAGATAAGAGGTGGCTGTATTGGATTTGAAAACATTGAATAAGATCAGAAAAGGAATCGCTCAAGGATTAAAATACGAGAGAGAGTTACAAGAAAAAAGGGAGCAGAAGATGTGGAGACATGTTAGTGAACCTTTTCAATTAGAAAGTGTGCTTAACTCTCTTTCAAAAAGTGAATTGGATAGAATCCGTAAGAATCTTGAATTAAAAGGAATCAGTGGCTTGAACAAAGGCGAATTAATAAAGGAACTGGTGATTGCCATTCCATGCCATTTACGTAGAACTCTTTCTAGATTCGACAAGGAAAGGTATGTTCTTTTTAAAAATATAGTGAAACATTCAGGGAAGCTCCCGTTGCCTAGGAATGTGTCTGTGAAAAAAGTGGAGGCTTTGATGGCTTGGGGAGTAATTTTTCCCATTCATTTAGAAGGGGGAAAAGGCTTAACGGTCCCTATTGAAATTATAGAACAATTTCATGCGTTAGAGGGACAGGAATTACAACAAATTATTGACAGAAATACGGAGTGGATTCAACTTACCCACGGGTTACTTTATTACCATGGGCTCATGAACACTTCCCTTCTAGTTGACAGGGTTAGTGATTTAATGAAGCAAGAAATAGATTTCTTCGATTTTTTACATGTATTTAGTAGTGCTAGCGACTATTATAAGCAAACCGCTTATTCAGCGTATGGTCTAGTAGATAAGAGAGTGATGAACCAGAAGGAGATTTTTAATGAAATCGAAAAACGTCCAAGTATAGACTATTACCCTTTTACCAAACAACAACTTGTCAAAGCAGGTAAACCGGGATACGTTGAAAAAACAAGAGAAATGACCAGCTTGATGCATTTTTTACAGCATTATTATGAATTGACTACTGAGGAAATGGAGGATCTGGCAGATCAGTTAATGATCATGATATTTAATGATGGTAGTTTGAACCAAGCGGTCAAGTATTTTGAACAACGGTTCGAATTTCCTGATTTGGAATTTGTCGAGAGTCTTGCTTATTATCTGACAGAATTATTTAATCACTCTAGACGGTGGATCTTGAAAGGTCATACACCGAGAGAAATTTCTCAAGGAAGCAAATCAAAGCTGGTTCCATCTGCCGTTCTTGCTAATCCTGGACCTGCATCCAATGTGATTGACTTTAACAGTCGGAAGGCAATCGGTCGTAACGATCCGTGTCCATGCGGAAGTGGGAAAAAATATAAGAAGTGTTGTGGGAAATCTTAAAGTGAATAGAATAGTAATAGAGTGTGTGGGCATGATTAAATTTGGAAACTGCGGGTACCAAGTTTTAATTTAGTGCCCGTGAATACCAGAAAATAGTAGAATGAGGGCGCTAAGTTTTAATTTAGTACCTGTGAATACCAGAAATTAGTAGAATGAGGGCACTAAATCTCAATTTAGCATTCTCAGATACCAAAAATTAGTAGAATGAGGGCACTAAGTCTGGACCGTAACCTTATCCATTAACCACTACACATACCGATCCCGCCCAGATAACATCCCAAATACCGTTAATACAACCGATACGACAATTAACAAAACTAGAGGAACGGTCCATGCATGTGTGAGGTCATATAAATATCCAATAAATAGAGGACCAATGGCTGCAAGAACATATCCTGTTGATTGTGCCATCCCCGATAAAGCTGCCGTCTGTTGGCCAGTTTGCGTACGAAGGCCAATATAAGTAAGAGCTAAAGGAAAGCTTCCGCCTAACGCTATCCCAATAAAGATGATACTTACGATGAGTACGGGATAAGTTGAACCGAACAATAATCCGCTATACCCTAGAACAGCAAACAACCCTAGGAAAAAAGAGATCCACACTTGTGACTGAAATCGACCCGCAAGAACAGGAATCACAAAGCTAGCCGGCAATCCTACGAGCTGGGTAAAGGAGAGGAGCCAACCGGCCATTTCCAAATTGATCCCATGACTATGTAAGATTTCCGTTAACCACGAAATCGTGACATAAAAGGAGAATGACTGAAACCCCATGAATATCGCGATTTGCCAAGCGAGCGATGAACGCCACATCTGCTTGGAAGACGTTCTTTGCTTTTGTTGATTTCCACTTTTCCCCTCATCTCTATATTTAAATAGGAAACCCCACAAGATAAGAGCAATAATCACTGGTAGCCCCCAGACGATTTGGGCTCCTTGCCAACCAAGATCCCAATCAACGGCTAAAGGCACGCTAATTCCTGAGGCTAAAGAGGCGACCAACCCCATGGATGTAGAGTAAACACTGGTCATCAGACCAAACTTTTTGGGAAAACGTTCCTTAACGACAGCTGGCAAAAGGACATTTCCAATCGCAATGCCCAAACCGACCAAGAGAGTGCCAGTAAAAAGTAAAACAGGAATGGCAATCGAGCGAATGGTGATGCCGATCAAAAGAGAGGTTAACCCAATCAATAAGGTACGCTCATTTGTCAGCCGAGCCGCTATTTTAGGAACAAGAGGAGACATGACGGCAAATACGAGTAAGGGCAAGCTCATCAATAGCCCTGCACTCCAGTGTGCCAATCCCACATCTTCTTGAATCATTCCGACCAACGGGCCTAGAGAGGTAATGGCTGGGCGTAAGTTAAAGGAAATAAGAACAATACCAGCAATCAGCAAATATAAATAATTTGAATGTGTAAGTGCCTTGGTTTTTAGTAATTCCATCAAGTGATCCTCCATTAAGACAAACTTTCTCCAGTATAGCATAAATGAATTTTGTAGGGGGAAAAACAAGTGCCAGGCACATGATCTTATCTTGCCCCTATAAAAATAACTTTTTAAAAGGGTTTCGACTGTTATAGTTAACCCATATAAATAAGAATAAAAAGTTAACAGGAGTTTAAACAGTGGATAAACAAACTAGCAGTTTTAGATGGGTGGTATTTGCTTCTGTACTGTTTACTTATTTATTAATGGCGAGCCAGCGAACGGCCCCGGGCTTGATCACAGACCAAGTGATGAGGGACTTTCAGGTGACAGCCTCAACGATTGGGTTACTGACAAGTATACAATTTTTTGTCTACACGGGCTTACAAATTCCGATGGGAATACTGGCAGACCGATATGGTCCGAATTTTTTTCTAATTGTCGGTGCGTTACTTACGGGAGTAGGAACGATGATTTATAGTCTGGGTACGCATGAATTTGTCCTGTTTTTTGCAAGAATATTAACAGGGACGGGGGATGCAACCATTTGGGTCAATATGGTGTTGATTCTTGGACAATGGTTTAATCGAAAGGAATTTGTTCGTTTAATCGGTCTTGCGGGTATGACAGGAAGCCTGGGTTTCCTTTTGGCAACCGTCCCATTCTCTGCTTGGATTAGCGTTCTTGGCTGGAGGCCCACCTTTTTTTCAGCAGGATTGCTCTTATGTCTGTGTGGTTTTCTCCTTTATCTAGTTCTTTTAAAAAAACCAAAGCAACTGTCTTTGACAGATACAGTATACGTAAAAAATGAGACATCACGAGGGAAAATACGAACTTTATTACAGAGAATTTTTTCGAATCGACAGGTATGGGCTTTATTTTGTTGTCATTTTGGGGTTGTCGGTGCGTATGTGGGGTTTATCGGATCCTGGGCGGTACCGTATGGGATGACGGTGTATGAGATGACAAGATCTGAAGCGAGTCAGTTTATCATGATAGGTTTGATTGGGGCATTGATAGGAGCGCCTCTAGCTAGCTGGATTTCAAGTCGATTAGGGACCATTAAACGGCCGTATGTGATCATTCATATCCTTACTTTATTAGGGTGGATTTGCTTTCTTCTTTTTCATGGGAATCCGCCTGTTATCATGCTTTACTTGCTGTTCTTTATGATTGGCTTTGGATTTGGGGCAAGTGCCTTGACCTTTGCACTTGTTCGTCAGACGTTTCCAATAAACGAATCAGGCCTTGTTTCTGGCATTGCGAATACAGGGGGATTTTTGAGTGCCGTCCTGCTGCCAAGCATATTTGGAATGGTGTTGGATCATTTTCCATCTGGAGTAGGTAATGTGGGGGATGGATACTATTACGGTTTCATCACGCCTGTTCTTTTTTCTATCATTGGGTTGATGGGAATCATTTTTATCAAGGAAAAACGACTAGTAAGAGAAATAGAATAAAATTGTAACAAAAGAGCCTTTCCAAGTGGAGAGGCTCTCTTGTTGCTTGAATCATTAAGGTACTAATTCTTCAGGGGTTCCACTTTGAATGGCGATTTCCCCTCCAACCGCTTCAACTGCTGCACCGATCGATTGGAGCCAGTCGCCTGTTGTTGCCATTCTTTGCCCTCTGAGTAACGATAAATCGTCTGTAAATAATAATTGTAAAGTAACTCCAACGGCCTCTGCAAACTGGCCGATCACTTGAATCCAAACGCCTTTAAGGATTTCTTGTGAACCGGGTTCTTGTTCCTCGAGAAAAGATAATTTGGTTAAAGCAATAGCCTCTGAAATTAGTCCAAAAGCTTGTATCCAAACATTGACGGCAATTTGTTGTTTCAGTTTTAAGACTTCTACATTCTTTTCCTCTTCTTTATTAGAGGGGTGGGTGTTGTTATGTGACTTCTCATTTTTCATAAGCGCACTCACTCCTTATTGTTCCCTTCCTTATATATATTCCTTCGTGATGATTTCTGTCATCGAAAGTGGTTGAAAGCCTTTTAACGATAGGCTTTCACCGTAATGTTGAACCAACCCTCTCCCTCTTTCATAAGCTATAATAGTCCAACCTATAGGAGGGGAGAAAATGTATGTAAATAAGGAAATCGTGGCAAATTCCTCGAGTAACGAAAAGGGGATAAAGATAGGTCCAGATGCTATTAGGTTTAAATATGTAGATGATGAAATCGTTAAGCATTCACCATTATTTGTTGAAGGAATCATATTTGCTATTGGATTAGATTTTGTTGAAGTTCTTCAGAAGGATCATAAGATTGTCACAGTATTAACAGACAGAATTACACATGTTAAATGGCCAGACAAAGAAGTAAGAGAAGCCGTATCACACTGCAAACACGAAGGAAACTGTAGATGTGTTGAATTGCACCGTTTTGTGGAAGAGGAAAAAAGGGGTGACAAGATGAATAAAAATTTGAAGCGCAGTAAAAAAGGGAAAATGGTAAAGGGAGATCCGCATCACTGCCCACATTGTGGTAACTACCATTCTAGATTGAATCCATGCCGTTGTAAAAAGAAGCGTCCAAACCATGGCAGACCATGCGGTTGCAAACAGAACCACAGACACCACGATCATAGACCATGCGGTTGCAACAAGCATCACGACCACCACGATCACAAACCATGCCGTTGCCACGAGCATCATGGCCACCATGATCACAAACCATGCCGTTGCCACGAACAACGCGGCCACCACGATCACTGTACTTGTTGTCAGGACGAGCAACACAAAAGACAGATGCATCATCATAACTGTTGTCGTAAAAATTTGGTGTGCTTTTGTGACTTTGCCATCCCGTTTTGCGATGATCGCTTCGCATTACGACTAGCAGGGTTAACCGATGATTTGAATTTTAGATTTTTACAAAATAGAGGTCGTCAAGTTGAGATGATTGTCGAGTAAAGAATAAAGCACGTGGTCATTCCCAGAGGATTCTGTTTGAAATGCTTTTTAAAAAAAGTAATCTCGCTCACATGGGCGAGTTTCTTTATAAGGATTCGATCTTTGAATTAAATTGGCCCTTAATCTAGTAACCAGCAAATAGGCGGAGTTTTTCAGGTTAGATGCAGAGTAAAGGCTCGTTTGGGGGTGAATAAGGGGAGATTTTCCACTAGCATTGCATATGTATCCACAGGCAAAAAAATATATTTAAATAGCCCCCTATCAATTGATAAGGGGCTATTTTTATGGACGAAAGCAAAAAAATCTCCTAAAGTAGAAGCTGAACCCACGTTATCCGTGACTGCGACTAAAGGAGACTTTCATGGATAACATCATATCAAATCAAACTGTATTTAGTAAATGCCTTTCTTTCTTACCATTTGAAAAATTTAAGGGTTCGTCCTTAGACAACGGAGTAAAAAAACTGACCACCGCTAATTTAATGAGGATTTGTGTCGCTATGCAACTAGGAAATTGGAAATCCTACGAGGAAACAGAAGAACGTATTCGTGCCATGGATGGTACAGAAGAACTGTTTGGCCTCACTAGTATAAGTGCATCTCAACTAAGTCGTCGAGTCAATGCCTTACCTTCGGTCCTGCCACGGCAGTTATTTCTTGATGCTGTTACCCAGTTGAATAAATTGACGAGTAACAGAAAAGGGATCCCTTCTTTGGGCCGTCTGCATCTCGTAGATTCCTCTTCTCTGCTTCTTGGACCTACACTAGGAAAATGGACGTATTTTACAAAGCATAGTAATTGCGTGAAGCTACATACTCGGATTGTGATAACCGATCCCGGCACAGCTTATCCCGACATGGTCATTCCTTCTACAGGTAATGTGGATGATCGTGAAGTCATGCTTAATCTCGTGGTAGACCCTCATGCGACCCATGTGATGGACCGTGGCTATGTGGATTACAAAAAAATGGACCATTGGGTGGAAAACCGGATTCCATTCGCCATGCGTATCCAAGCTGGGCATAAGGCGAACATGATAAAATCCTATGAAGTTCCCGCTGGCAGTAGGGTTAAGCTAGACGCCTTAGTCGTCATGGGGAGTAGTTTTAGATCCATGGAACAGCCCCTTCGTCTTGTGGAATTCACGGATGAAGAAGGGAAAGAGTACCGTGTAGTAACCAATCGGTGGGATTTGAAAGCTGAAGAAGTAACTGAATTGTACCGGCACCGTTGGATGATTGAACTATTTTTTAAGTGGATGAAACAACATCTACGTCTAGTTAAACTACAAAGTACCCAACCTCAAGGAATCTGGAACCAGATTTTCTTTGCTATGGCGGCGTACTGTGTCACTTTATATGTTAGGTTAGTTGAGAATAATAAGAAGACCACCTGGAAAGTGCTCACCCTTCTTCGCATCCATGCCGAAAGGACATGGGAAAGTTTTCTCAATGAGTTACACCGGTTACCACAAAGAACATCTAAAGGAAGACAAAAGAGCCATCACCCGCCAAATGAAATTGAACTTCATGATGCAGGTGTGGCAATTGTAAAACAGGTGGGGGTAAGTACTAGTTCAATGGCAAAATATAAAAAACAAAGAAAATAACATCCATTTTTTGGATAACTGGGTTCAAATATAACCCCCTTAACTTTTTGGCTCAAAGTCGAAAAATACATCTGTAAAAATTATACATAAAATCCATAAAAAGTAAATCCGTTGTATCCTTGTGGATATTTTTGCAATGGTAATGGAGATTTTCCGTTTATGCAAAGCAAATCTCCCCATTTTCACGTTTTTTGAATCAATAGGCGGAATTTCTCCGTCTGTTTAAGCATTTTTTATAATAATCACTAAATAAGCGAAATTTTTCCGTCTATCTATCTGCTTGGGTGCTTAATCTGATTACTCAACCGATAAGTGCGCATCCTCTTGATCCTAGATGCGGGAAACAACAGCTTTTTATCGACCAGCTTATGAAGATCAAAAAAATGGGTACTCAAAACGGCACAGCAAATGACAGACCCATAATAATGGTGTTAATAACGATGTCAAACAACATGATTTGTAGAAATAGAACCTTTAATGTTTATCCGTACTAGCTTTTATATTACACTAAAGACAACACAAATCACGTTCATGAGGTGTAATATGGGAAATGATCTTCTTGAAACCTTGATGGAAATGACTGAAGAAGAACAGATGATTCTCGAGCAAAGTAGTGAAATCAAAAAGGACCTTTATACGAATCAAACGTCTTTTATTATTGAAAGTGAAAAGTTCTTGAATCCAAACGAGATGATTATGCTGAGAAAGCATACCCGATTTATTGATTTTCCCAAGCATCGCCACAATTATATCGAAATTAATTACGTGTTCCATGGGGAGTTAAAGCAGAAGGTTGGAACGGAGAATGTCCACTTAAAGCAGGGTGAACTTTTATTCTTGAACCAGCATATTGAACACGAAATTGAAGCTTGTGCAAAAGAGGATATTATCATTAATTTTATTATTCAGCCAAAATTCTTTGATTTCATTTTTTCCTATTTATCCTCCACCAATTTAATGAGTAACTTCATTATAAACAGTCTCTATAATCACACGCAGAATGGACAATACTTGTACTTTGCCGTTACCCATGTGGAGGCCATTCAAGAGTTAATTAAGAAGATGATCGATGAAATCATGGAACCATCGTTATTTTCAGAGGCGACCTTAAAGCTTTATATGGGGCTTTTAATGATTGAGCTATTAAAGCACACAGATAAGTTAAAGCAAAATGAACTAAGCACCGAGCACCATTATATCCTTGTCGAGACGATGAAGTATATTGATGAACATTACCAAAATGCTTCTCTCTATGAGTTAGCCGAGCAATTGAATCAGCCTCACTACGCGGTCAGTAAGCAAATCAAGCAGGCGACAAAGTATACTTTTAAAGAGCTTCTACAAGAAAAAAGACTTACGAAAGCAAAAGAGTTTCTAGAAAGAACCGACATGCCCATTACAAAAATCATTGATGAAGTCGGCTACGATAATATGAGCTACTTCTACCGGATTTTTAAAAGCAAATACGGAAAAACTCCTAAGGACTATCGAGTGGAGCTGAAAGGCAGATGAACTTTTTATCTGCTTCTTTTTATTGGGTTTTTAGTTTGATTTTGGGAAAAAGGGGTGAACAGAGTGCAGAAGGATTTTTAGAGTAGAAAAGCTGGTTAGAAAATAAAAAACAGCTATAATTCATAGCTGCTTTTAAGAAATACTAAGTTCAACATCTATCATATATGCCTGAATGATCTACTCTTAGGGGTAGCGTCAGGAAAATGCGGATTTACAACGTTAAGGATATCAAAATATAAAAAGTCTAATTTCTCGGTGTTATAAGTGAAAAATTAGGCTTTAGTTACTTCATTAAAGCGCCTGATTGTTGAAGACTAAAGTTTATATTCATCAAGAAAATTGATGTGCTCTTATCCTAACAAATTTTATTTAGGACTTACATGTATGCCTTCACTCTCTCGCCAATCTGCATAGAGTATACGCTTTACATTATTATATCCATTAGTAGTTAATTGGTTATCTAACCACTGTTGATCAAATCCGAGTTCATGTAAATTATCCCATAAAATTTCCCCATCTATTTTTAACGATGTTGGGACGTCTACTGGACTTTCTGGAAGATTGAGATCTTGCTTGTCTGGTTTTTGATACTTGGAATTTAATAATAGTGTTGTGTAAATAACTATTTATAAAGAGTAAAAAATGAACAAACGCCAACACCTTGAACATAGGGTTTGGCGTTTTCTCTATACGAATTACAAATAGGCCATTGACCCCTCTCTATTTGGGATGGCTAGACTTCCATTTTATAGTCTAATAAAATTTTCCTTAAATCCTGTCTCGGTATTTCCAAATTAATTGTCACCCGTATAAGTTCGTCCTCTTTATCACTTTCCCGATCCGACAATTCGATTTCGCGATCAGATTGAGTGGACAACTCCACACCTTCCCTCACATCGGAATTAACGTCTTCTTTACCACTTATTGATTCTCCATACAACATTTCCCACTGTTCATATAAGTTTTTTGCTGTGTGATATTCATCAAGATCAGCTTCTGTATCTATCTGTAATTTTTCTTTCAACCCACGACATGACTCTTCCCATTCCTCTAAGGTCTTCAAATCAAATAATTTTGAAAACCTTGGTTTCATTCTTTCCCAATGCAAATAAATGTTATCACACCATTTCAGCAACTCTTCACGATATTGTATTTCTTCTACTTCTTCCACTCCTCTTCATCTCCCGACCATAATTTTCATCCATAATATTCAAAAAACAATCGACATGTTTAAAAGTACAAATAGGTAAATTTCGTTAATACTTCTGGTTATGAAAAGTTAAGTGGCCTCCGGTAATTGATAATAGACTTATCAAAAGTAAATTATTCAAAATGACACAAACCTTTTATTAAAACATCCTTGTTAGTGATTTTTACCTATTTGATAATAACAATTTCATCATATGCTCCGCGATTGTCCAATGACTAGACAGTTGCCTAATTGTTATTAATTGGAATTACTTGGTCAATAATCATTGCTTTTAAAATTCCAAGTGCAAAGGCTTGTAGTTATTCCACCAGATGAAATAGTTATAGCCGAAAGAAAGAAAGTTTCTGTTGAAACGAATAAACCCCCAAGACAAATAACAAAAACATCCATAATGAGAATGATGATCCCAACATTAATTTTAATGAATTCAGAAAAGTACTGGGCTAATAAATCTGTTCCACCTGTGCTTGTCTCGAAGCGAAGCATAAGACCAATGCCAAAACCAATGAATACACCACCTGTAAATGAACTAAGAATTGGTGAAAATTTTATAGGAACTTGATTAACGTTATGAAAAAGGTCAATAAAAAATGATGATAAAAGCATACCGTGCAAACTATTAAAAAAATATGAACGATACTTAAACCAAGCTAGAGCAAAAATGGGGATGCTCAATACCATTATCGTGAACCCGGCGTTTGTATTTAATAAATAACTAATAATTAAACCTAGGCCAATAATTCCGCCATCTAAAACTTTGTTTGGTATTAAAAAAGTATTTATTCCCAACGCTATTGACATGCTGCCTACAAGAATAGCAACTGCTTTCATAAAATATGGCATTTATTAAGAACTCTCCTGTCTAAATGGACGTGTTCTATGTATATGCCAAAAACGTTAGCATTATAGACAACTTTTACTTCACTGAATATAACTTCTGAAGTGCAAGTAGACGCAACATAAGCGCAAAAAAACGATAACTAATAACCCTAGCCCTTGTAGGTCAAGTAACCCTGTTTAAAGGAAAATGTCTATTAATGATACAAAAAAACTACCCGAGGTGAGGCAGTTTTTGCAGATAGACATTAAATTTATTCAATTATAATATATGATATAGGTGCATTCCCAGTTTACTCCCTTTATTTTACACTAGGCGATAACATAAATACGATTTTGATACTTCTGCTCTTTCCCTACTAACGAATAGGTATCACGACTTCCTTCTAGAGTATTTACATCATTTGTAGCAGAATATTTAGTTGAAAAAATTTCCTAGCGTTTTTAAATTTAACGGCTGAAGAAAAACTTTCTATATATACATATACCCGAATCAATTTTAAAAAAATATTTTTCCAAAGATTTTATTTTCAAGATTCGACTTAATGATATTATATAAAAAAATGGTACTACTTTTTTGTTATGTGTCTTAAGATCATCCAAGATAGCGAAATAAACCATTATCCTTTTAAAATAGGCATCACTTTATCAATAGCTTCTTGTAGTTTTTCACTATTTTTACTATACATTTGCTTAGCTTCTTTTGATTCGGTTCCAAGAGCAAACAACTCTAAGTCAGCTTGACATTTTTTTAGAGTTGAAAGAATTAAAGGTCTTTCTTGAGGGGATGCAACTTGCAACTTATCATCAAAAAGGTCAACCGTTAACTCTCCAAAAGAATTAATTTGTCCAAGAAATACATTTTCAACCGTAACCCCTAGTTTATCTAACTCTGTATGTAACCATGCACGACTTCGTCCAATTGTAGCTAGTGGTTCATCCATTATGACCCCATCCATAATGACAGTTTGAGGCTCTTTGATAGAAGGAACGGATAAGTTTAAATCCTTTGCTGTTAAAGGTTGATTTTCTTTCTTTAGCATCACAGATAAATCACCTGTTGCCTCTAAAACAGCAAATTCTACATCAGAGACTTGAAAGACATCCTTCCTGCGAAGGAGATCTAACAGTTCATCTGTCGTAAATCTTTCCTTTTTTAAATTATCTTCCATAATCTTCCCATCTTTGATAAATACAGTTGCTTTTCCGTCTACAAAATTGCGAAAACGTTTACTTTTTAATGAAATTAAACCACCGAAAAAGGGAATAGCCGCAAAAATGACAATTCCAATAATTCCGTGAAAAATGTTCCGTTCAAGTCCAATAGCCACTTCTGCACCAATATTCCCAATAGAAATACCGGTGACATATTCAAAGAAAGTTAGTTCGGAAATTTGCTTTTTCCCTAACCATTTTGTAATGAAAAATAAAACAGTAACAAAAAATGCTGAGCGTACAGCTATATCTAACCATTCAGGCACTGCTTACACCTCCTGTAAATATAGTTTTTCTAGAAACCTTTGTACTGAAGTTCCTCTCCTTCTAGTTCTCCTACTCTTTTTTTAAAATCTTTTGTTACTTCGTGTACGACCATCATAGCCTCATGCAAAGTTCGCTTCGATTCATCATCAAGAGTCCGTAATGCTAAACTTGAGAGACTTACTTCTACCCCTTTTAGACTGGCAAAACACTGTTTAACATCTGATCCTACTGTCATCCTAATTCTCCTTATCCTTTTGGCTTAAAAATTAAAGCTCCTATCATGCCGAAAACAATGGCAGCTGAAATACCAGAACTAGTTACTTCAAACATTCCTGTCACTACACCAACTAACCCATGTTTTTCAGCTTCCTGCATCGCACCATGAACAAGCGAATTCCCAAAACTTGTAATCGGAACGGTAGCCCCTGCCCCAGCAAAATCAATTAAAGGCTCGTATAGTCCAAATCCATCTAAAAGCGCCCCAATCACTACAAGAGCACTTAAGGTATGACCTGGTGTCAATTTAAATACATCAAACATAATTTGCCCAATGATACAAATTAAACCGCCTACGACAAAAGCCCAAAAATAGATCATGTTAATTGTTCACCTCCGTATTCAATTGACACTGCATGGGCGATACAAGGAATTGTTTCATTTTGCTGAAAGGACAATGGTGAAAGCAAAGCACCTGTAGCCACAACTAACATGCGTTTAAATTCACCATTTTTCATGCGGTTTAATAAATGCCCATAAACTACCGTTGCTGAACAGCCTGCACCGCTTGCTCCTGCAAGAACGGGTTGTCCTTCCCGATAAATCATAAGGCCACAATCTTGGTATTGTTCTTCACTAATAGGGATTCCGTGCTTTTTAAATAGATCCATGGAAACTTCCTGTCCAATCTGGCCCAGGTCCCCGGTTACAATTAAATCGTAATAAGATGGCTCAATATTTCGTTCCTTTAAATGGGCTTCAATGGTATCAACCGCAGCTGGCGCCATTGCTCCTCCCATATTAAATGGATCTGTTAAGCCCATATCAATCACACGTCCAATTGTGGCAGAAGTGACACGAGGTCCTTCCCCAGAATCACATAAAAGGGCGGCACCTGCACCAGTAACAGTCCATTGTGCAGTAGGTGGTTTTTGACCGCCGTACTCAGTTGGATAACGAAATTGTTTTTCAACAGCTGTATCATGACTAGATGCTCCTGTTAATAAATATTTCGCTCCTTTCGTATTCACAATATAAGCACCTAGAGCCAGTCCTTCCATAGACGTAGAGCAGGCACCGAATAAACCAAAATACGGAGCTCCAATTGTTCGACTAGCAAAACTTGTCGGAGTTATCTGGTTGATCAGATCCCCAGCTAGGATAAATTGAACTTGATCTTTTTGGATGCCCCCTTTTTCCATGGCTTTTTGACAGGCTTCTTCAAAAAGGACTTTATGTGCCTTTTCATAGGAATCCTGTCCAAGCCATAAATCAGCATGAAGGAGATCGAAATCTTCTGCGATCGCTCCGTTTGCTTCAAATGGTCCTCCAACTGTTCCAGTTGAAAGTATCACTGGTTTTTGTTCAAAAATCCATGTACGATGACCTGCCAGCATTATAAACCACCCCACTGGATTAAAATGGTTTTGATGAGGGCAATGACAAAAGCAGAAAAAACACCAAATAAAATAACCGCCCCTGCTAATTTAAACATGTTGCCGCCTACGCCCAGTACAAATCCTTCGGAACGATGCTCAATGGCAGGTGATATGACCGCATTGCCAAAACCAGTTACGGGTACAGCTGTTCCAGCCCCTCCAAATTGGGCCATTCGATCATATACACCAAAACCAGTAAGAAGCATCGTAATAAAAATTAACGTACCCACTGTCGGATTTCCGGCCGTTTGCTCAGTAAAATCAAAAAAATAAATGTAGAAGTCAGAAATACACTGACCGATCAGACAGATAAGACCACCAGTTATAAAGGCCTTTATACAATTTTTAACAACCGGTCTTTTAATCTCTCGTTGTTTTTGCAATTTTTGGTATTCCTGTTGCACAGGAGTAAGTTGTTTCTTTTGATTATTAGACATAACTCGATCCTTTCTCTTTATGTTTGTTCCTTCATTAGACTTTTCAGTTTATTTAAATCCTTTTTTAAGTTTTTCTCATTCGTATCGTTTTTTTTCAGTCTCTGTTCTATGTTTTCAAGTTCCCAGAACATTTTTTTATCACTCGAAACAAATACATTGTGATCTGGATACATTTTTTTTAAGTCAGATTTAACTGACTTCTCGATATTTTTTAATCGGAAACGGTTGAAATTTCTGACTTTTATCGCTACTAAAAGCTCATTATTTGTATTCACAGCCTTTACATCCGAAATTTCTTCCTTAGTGATAATCTTTTCTTTAGCATGATTGGCAACAGATTGATCAATTGGTTTACTTGTATGTACTTGTGAAATACTCAAATCATTATAATTATCTAACTGATTTTGGTTTCCGTTACACCCTGAACCCATTCCGATAAGGATTAAAATGAAAAATAATATTTTCACTTTCATGAAATCACCTCCATGTTTTACCAGTATTGGGATGCTAAAAAAGGTTGGCCTCTCAACCAACCTTTTCGCCATACTCATTATTGTTGTTTGTATTGAGGTTCTTCTTGTTCGATTTGTTGAACACGTGGTTCAACATTATCAATAACAGATTGGGTTTGTGTAGCAGCATCTTGATAAAGTTGCTTAGCTTGTTGATTATCCGTACTGAGAGCAAATGTTTCAAAGCTAGCTTGAGCGCTTTTTAATCCTGCTAAAGCTGTTTTAACGTCATTGATGACTGTCATGAATAACACCTCCTATATTTTATTTTGACCTTTATTAGATTGCAGTATTAAAAGATTTTTATTCATTGAATTTTATCAGACTTTAAATATTTAAAAATTTAGATATGTAATTTTCCACTGCTTTTGGAAAAGATACACATGTAAGAAAAAGCGATGAGAGGAGGATAGTGAAAATGGACAATTAAGTTATTAATAAACGGATTAAAATACAGAAAATTTATTCGTAGTTACTAGGTGTCTTGGAAATTGTTACATTGCAGGGAATTCCTTTTCAAACACAGTGAAGGACTTGTCAATGGAGTATTTTACAATTTGTTTGTCTCATTAATATTTTTTCAATAAACAAGAAAATGGTGAAAAAAGCGAGGTATACATTAGTAATGTACAAGGACTATACTGAAAATATTTTAGGAACAAAACCACGAGCTAGACATAAGAAAATAATTGAAAATTATTTAGATGAAAGTTTTACCAATCCTATCATACATAAGGAAATTCATGGTGATAAAGTCTATGTCCCCTTAGATTTAAACAGGGTCTGGAATAGGATAAATTAATATTTAGTTTAGCCACAAATACTCCCCACCTACGTATAGGTGGGGAGTATTTAATGCTATCTAGAGGTGGGGGGTCTTTAAAACTAGTCTAAAATACCTGCATATTTTTGACCGCTGTGTGGCAATCTACCTAAAGTGATTACAACATTGTTAACAGGAGGAAACATCATGCAACAAATGCAGACGGGTATGAATAATCAACAAGCACAAGCTTTAATGACACAACCGCCTGAAATAATGTCAACAAAGGATCATCTCTATGTAAACGATATGTTAAGCTGGAATTTACTTGCGATGAAGAAAATGCATTTTTTCGCTCAACAATGTCAAAATCCCGAAGTAAGAGCAGCACTTGAACAAGCTGGACAAATGCATGATCGACACTATCAACGGCTGCTTCAACAGATGCAACAGTATGTAACTCAACCTTCACAAAATATGAATCAATAAGGAGCATTCCTGTTAGAAGGATTATCGGGGACTTGAACAAAAAAGAGCCCTCTTGGTATGATACGGGGTGTCAAATCGTATGCCGAGATGACCCCTAACTTAGTTAACCAAGGAGGACTCCATATGGATTTTAAACAAAATCATAAAATAAATCAAGTCACCGAAAAAACACTTGTAGTCGGAATCGACATTGCCAAGAGGATTCATTACGCTTGCTTTGTGGATGATCGCGGACGGGTGCTCCGAAAGTCATTCTCTGTTTCTCAGTCTCGAGATGGGTTTGAACTTTTCTATCAATGTATTCTAACTGAAATGAAAGAACACGAGAAAACGGAAGTCATCGTAGGGATTGAACCTACTGGCCATTATTGGCTCAATTTAGCCTATTTTCTAGAGGAACGGGGCATCCCCCTAGTTATGGCCAATCCTATGCATGTCAAACGGTCAAAAGAGTTAGATGACAATCTGCCAACCAAACATGACCGCAAAGATGCGCTGGTAATCGCTCGACTCATAAAAGATGGGCGCTTCAGTTATCCACGTATCTTGAAAGACAAGGAAGCTGAACTCCGTGTGGGAGCAACGTTTAGGAGTAAATTGACAGAGGAACTTGGAGCTGTCAAAAATATGATGATTCGCTGGTTAGATCGCTATTTTCCTGAGTTTACCCAGGTGTTTCCATCATTCGGAAAAATGGCTATGGCTGTACTTGAATGTACCCCATTTCCAAGTGATCTTCATCAGAAACAACCCGATGAAGTTTTAACTCTTTATCGTCAGGTTGAGGGACTCAAATCCCCCCAGAGACCGAAAGCAATGCGTCTCATTGAAGTCGCTGCTAACTCCATAGGAGTAACAGAGGGACGTGAGATGGCCCGTATTGAAATCGCCACACTCGTTCGCCGTTATCACCAGTTGGAACAAGATATTGAAAGCATTACACAGCACTTGGTTGAACTTGTACAAACATCCGTAGAGTACGAATGGCTCTCATCAGTTCAAGCACTTGGAGATGTTACAATTGTCGATTTATTAGCTGAAATCGGTAGTTTTTCACACTATGTAGATTCACGCCAAATCATGAAACTTGCGGGACTAACATTACGTGAAAATTCCTCTGGGCAACACAAAGGACAGAAGCGCATTTCCAAAAGAGGCAGAAGAAGGCTACGCGCCCTCCTTTTCCGGGTGATGATGCCGATGATTCGCCATAATGAAGCTTTTAGAAAACTACATGAGTATTACACAAACCGTAAGGAAAATCCGTTACGCAAGAAGCAATCCATCGTGGTACTATGCGGAAAACTATTAAAAGTGTTACATGGAATCTGTACAAAGCACAAAGCGTTTGACGCACAGCGAATGATGAAGGATATTCCTAGTCTCGCAGAGGCTATGTAAAGTTCTACATCCCCTTAAAAGACCTAGACAATAGGATGACACGGAGAAGCTGGCAATATTTTTTCCATTCGACCTTGAGTCCCTAAAGGAGCTTCGCTAGCCTCTGCCTTATGACTAGACCGAACGAAGGAATGTAGGCACATTGATGCCCAGAGACATGGGAGGGTACGTCATCATAAGTTACGCAGAGATCCATTGTGCATCAAATAATTCCCTAACACTACTTACCACTATTACCCAGTAGTGACCGCGTAGCGTACCCATGTATTGGAATAGATTCACATAATATAAAAATATTGTTAGGGAACGTGTCGAAAAATATTTTTTTGACACCCCAGCAACGGGTTAAACTGTTGCTAAATCAACATTTATAGAGGGAGGAAACTATAGTGGAAAATAATACTCCAAACAGGATTAAAAATCCTGAAACACCAGTCCCTAAGACGCCGCAAATGAACGATAGAGATTTTCTAAACGATGCCTTAACTACGGAAAAATATATATCTTCCTCATACTCGACTGCATTAAAAGAAGCTAGCCATGAATCGTTGTATCGTACAATAGCGTCTGTTTCCCAAGAAACAGAAGACTGTCACCGCAATCTATATAACTTAATGTTTAAAAACGGATGGTACGGTTTGGAAAAAGAAACTCCACAAACTATTCAACAATCGGTTCAGCAATTTTCTAACTACATGCAAAGTCAAGATCCATATAGAGGTAATGTAATACAATAAAAGAACACGTGTTCAAGAAGAATAAACTCAAGGTAAAACAACAATAGTTATGCGAGACAAAAGGTTGGTTAGTTGTTAACCAACCTAGAAAATAATTTAGAATTTACTACAATCGAAAGGGCGGCGGTAAGATGAATCTTAAGTGGATGAAACTTTTATCAACGGTTTTTCTTTCAATTTTCTTGTTATTAGGGGTAGCGTCAGGAAAATGCGGATTTACAACGCTAAGCCCATTTTCAAGACGATTCCCCCAGTTTTAACAACGTTAAGAAAGTTTCAAGGGTCTTAAAGAATCTAACGAGACCATTTTCTCCGAATTAAAATGGTATTCTCCAAGTAAATTAATATGTTCCCAACCTAGAGGTGACATATGGTGCAATAATTCTTCATTAAAACTACCTGACCGTTTTTGATATTCAACTGCCTTTGTTAGATGTAAAGTATTCCAGATACTGATGGCATTGATAATTATGTTTAAGGCACTGGCCCTTTGCAATTGATGCTGTATGGTTCGTTCCCTAAGCTCGCCTTGTTTTCCGAAGAAAATAGCTCTTGCCAGTCCATTCATGGCTTCTCCTTTATTCAATCCTTTTTGTATTTTTCTTCTTAATGATTCATCCGAAATATAATTCAAAATAAAGATCGTTTTTTCTATTCGGCCCATCTCACGTAAGGCTGTAGCCAAGCTGTTTTGTCTTGAATAAGAACCTAATTTCCCCATAATAAGGGATGCTGAAACTGTTCCTTCCCTTATAGAATGAGCTAATCGCAAAACATCCTCATAATTCTCTTTAATGACCTTTGTATTTATTTGTCCACGTAAAATGACTTCTAATTTTGGATACTCACTTGCCTTATCTATTGTAAATAATTTCGAGTCTGATAAATCTCGTATTCTTGGAGCAAATTTAAATCCTAATAAATGGGTCAGTCCGAATATTTGGTCTGTGTAACCAGCCGTGTCTGTATAATGCTCTACTATATTTAGATCCGTCTCATGGTGTAACAAACCATCCAAAACATGAATCGCATCCCTTGAATTAGTATGAATAATCTTTGTGTAATAAGAAGAAAATTGATCACTTGTAAAACGATAGATGGTGGCTCCTTTTCCAGTTCCATAATGTGGGTTTGCATCTGCATGTAGCGATGAAACACCTATCTGCATTCTCATACCATCGGACGAGGATGTTGTACCGTCTCCCCAATAGGAGGACAATTGCAATTTGTGATGAAAATTTACTAATACGGCTTGGGCTTTATTCATTGCATCTTCATACATGCGCCATTGTGATACATTGGCCAATTGCTTATATGTAAGTCCGGGTGTTGCTTCAGCCATTTTGCTTAAACCAATATTCATTCCCATTCCTAAAAGAGCAGCCATAATAATAATTGTTTCTTCTTTATCCGGTTTTCGATTATTGGAAGCATGAATAAATTGCTCATGAAATCCTGTTATATAAGCAATATCCATCAGTAAATCGGTTAATTTTATTCTTGGTAGCATCTGATACAGGCTTGCACTAAATTTTTTTGCTTCTTCTGGAACATCTTTTTCTAAGCGTGCAATTGACAGCTTTCCTTTTTCAAGAGAAACCCCGTCTAACTTGTTGGAATTGGTAGCTAACCACTTTAACCTTTTGTTAAGGCTGCTGGTTCTCTCCGTCATATAATCCTCGAATGATAAACTAACTGATAATCTTGTATTCTCCTTCGTTTGATTCCATGTATCTTCTGAAAACAAATATTCTTCAAAGTCTCTATATTGTCTGCTGCCAACAATGGAAACATCTCCTGCCCTAACATGCTCCCGAAGTTCTGTTAAAACAGCCATTTCATAGTAATGACGATTGATTGTTGTACCATCATCCTCGTATAAATGCTTTTTCCAACGTTTTGAAATAAAATCCACAGGTGAGTCATCAGGCACTTTTCGCTTTCCGGATTCGTTCATTCCACGGATAATCTCAACAGCTTGTAAAAGTGGCTCATTTGCTTTTGTAGAATGAAATTCCAATACCCTTAATAGCGTTGGCGTATATTTTCTAAGTGAATAAAATCGTTTTTGCAGTAAGTCTAAATAATCATAGTCGGCAGGGCGTGCAAGCTCCTGAGCTTCTTCGACCGAAGAGACAAAAGAATTCCATTCGATAACGGATTCTAAAACCTCAAAAACGTCTAATTTTTCCTTTTTTGCTTTGATTAAAGCTTGTCCGATGTTCGTAAAGTGTATAACTTTCTCATTCAGCTTTTTACCGTTTTGTTTCTGAATTTCCTCTTGAGCCTAAGCGAGATAGTTGTAACAGGCGATTGCGATGCAAATGACTAATTTGTACCGTTTCTAATTCCATTCCTCGTATGTATTCGAGTCGTTCTATTACTTTTAGAAATGTTTCGGGTGAAGGATGACCCGGTGGTTCCTTTAACCAACCCAATATCGTTTTATTGGATTCGGATGGATGCTGCGAAGTAATGATCTCTTCAAGATTTCCTTTTTGTTCATTTGTAAGAGATTGACTAACAGTATTAAACAGTTTCTTTTCAGCCATTGCCCTTGCCTCCCACACCATTCTTTCAAGTGTAGTAATAGCAGGCAGTATGATTTTGTTTTTTCTTAGAAAATCTATACATTCATGTAGTAGATGTATGGCATCGCCATTTTCAAAAGCTAATTGATGAAGATGCTTAAATGCTATTCGATATTCTCTTAGAGTAAAAGTTACAAAGTCGTATTCACTTCGAAGTTCTTTCAAATGATCCCAAAGTGTATTTTCTCTTTGAGGATAAAGACTAATCGAAGATGGAGTGGCACCGATTTGTTTCGATATATAATGTATGACTGATTCCGGGATGCTTTTGATATGAGTGTATGGCCAACCGGGATACCGAAGAACAGCTAATTGAACAGCAAACCCTAAACGGTTTTCTTCTCTCCTTCGCTTATTAACTATTTCTAAATCCCGTTTGGAAAAAGTGAAGTAGGTCCCCAATATCCATTCATCTTCAGGGATTTGCATAAAATCCTGCCTCTGTTCCAGTGTAAGCAATTCTCTACCTCTCGCAATTTTCATTCAGTATCATCCCATTTCCATAATTATTCAGTTAATTAGTTCAATTATATATCAATAGAGTGTACTCTATTGGTACAAGTATAGTAGACTGTGTCACTTTTGGAGTTATTTCGCACTCATTTTAAGTGCTATTTTGCACTATATATATATATAAAAAGGTCCGATTTCCCAGCATTAAAATTGGGAAATCAGACCTTTTTTGTTACTTTACAAACGCACCCGATTACGGAAAATTGAAGAACTTCAAAGTTGCAAAATAGTTCCTCAGTTATTTTGCTAAAGCCCTTGTTAGTTGAACACCACGCTATTCTTTTAAGGCACTTCCTGAGACATTGACTCTCTTTGATACAAAGAAATACACGAATACATAAACAAATAAACTTCCAATTACAAGATAGTATATTTTAGCAGTAGAAGTATAAATGAACATAGCGAAATATAGAATAAATAATTGTGCATATAATACAACCAAGACAAACTTTAAGAAAGAATCATTTATCTGGGTTTTAGAAATAGGGTAAAGTAATACACTTTGTTTAATTTCATGTTGTAAAGGAATTACTTGATATCCAGTCATAAATAAAATTAGGAGATTAAAAATCCAACCACTTGTTGGTATAGCATAATTAACAAATATGCCAATTAAAGTTAGTCTTAAATAAAGGTAAAAGTAATCATTATATCTTACAAACAAGTGTGAGTATAAATATACGAATGTGCTACTTTGACTATATGGGATACACCTTTTCAGAATCATAGTGAGCAAACGTCTATTCCGAAAAGAACGTTTAAGATTAGGAACATCCATGAAAATATTAATAAATTTAAAGTTTCTTAATAAGGCACTTTCTTCTTCAACTATTAGCCACTGCCAATTCAGATTTCTTTTTTTTCCACTAGTGTTGCATGAATAATATTTAAATTTTCAGTTTAATTATTTTCCTTATTTGGAGCCAAAAAAGGAAATACCCATACAAAGGTGGCTCTATCCATTTGGAAATTATTTTACAATTAGACTGAGGTGACACCGACAGTTTGGCTGATTAAGGAACAGCCTTTCCTTCTATTTTTCGAATCCAGATCGTAGCCGGCTTCCACAATGCTGCCTTTAAATATCGGCTAATCTGCAGAATTTTCCTCTTGCTGTCCGTCTCGATCTGCGCGAGAACATTGAGACAATAGACGATTAACGCGATGAACACCTGATTCTGTATCGCCCACTCGCTTTGGCCGTAGAACTTTTTGATGTTTAAGTGCTGCTTGATCCATTTGAAAAAAAGTTCAATGGCCCAGCGGGCCTTGTACATCTCTGAAATTTCTTCTGCGCTCAAATCAAAACGGTTTGTGATGAGGTGAAGCAGATTCCCTTTTGAATCAGCCACTTTTAGAAGACGGAAGTAATTCTCTGTACGGTTTTGTGTGCTTCCGAGCAACACCATTTGATCAGACAAAACAGATGAATCATCAGGTAATGGAAAATCACTGACTTCTCGGATCACAGCGTTTTTGCGTAGTCTAGAGAGAAAAAAGTATCCATCATCCGTCATACGGTCAAAGCGCTCGTAGTCCAGATATCCTCTGTCAAACACATACATGCATTCTTTGTCATCGACCAGAACCTCCAACTGACCTCGGTCATGTTCACTGGCTTTGGTGATGACGGCTTTTTCCGGATAGGAAGATCCCTTTTCCATGAAGACAAGACGAAGATGTAACTTTACGCCTGCTTTAGTTTTCCGAAATTTTGCCCACCGATGATTCGTCAAATTAAGTGGCAATGTACTCGAATCAATGATTTTCAAAGGCATAACCAGTTTTGTATAGTGGGTTTTGGCGTGAATCCGCCCCACTAAATCGAGGAAAAGAAGTTGAAACAGATCTGGATTTAAGCTGTTTAACCGTCGAGATAACTGAGAAATACTGATCGAATCTAGTTCAATTCCCTTTTGAAGCTGTTCGTCAAAAAGACAATCACCAAGAGCGTGCAGGCTCTCGACTTCAACTAGCTGCGCAAAGAGCAGCAGTTTCAGGAAGGACTCTGTCCTTAACTTTTTTGTATAATAGTCTAATTTCTTGATTTTCACCTGATCTTCAATTAATTGAAGATTCATGGCTGAAAACCATTGCCCAAATGAAGTTTTTCGTGTAATCTTGTCCATGCGTGTGTCCTTTTTAGTGGATTTGGACGGGTTACCACCTGACTTATCCATTATAAAGGACTTTTTCTTTGCACAAAATAAAATTAGTGAAGATTTTGAGTCTTTTTAATATTGAAATTAAATTAGTGCAACACTAGTGTTTTTTTTCCTATAAAATAAATTAAATAGACGAAATTTATACTCATTAAAACAAGCTCAAAAACCCAGTCATTTTTAAACAAAAAGTAACACATTAAATATATTGAAAAAAACCTATTTAACCTATGTAACACAAATTGTACATGGTTCTTTAACCATTGTTCAGTCCACTTCATTAAAATGTTATAAGAAACAATCCCCACTATTAAAAAGAAGACTGGAAGACTTATATTAGTTTTGTGTAAAAATAGGGATAATAAAATGGTAATCAAACTAAGCGATTTAATAAAATCAATAACAAAACTATATACAAGTGATTTAATAAAATACGACTTTAATTTCCATTCTAATGGCAACAAAAAGACTATATCTGCCCTTTTAATAAATGTACGAACTTTTGTCTGCATTAAAATGAAGGTTACAAATAGTGATAAGATTACTTCAACAGATATTTGAGGAGGTATCCACTGAAGAAATAAATTAAAATAATAAATAAAGATACTACTAATAATCAGAAAAAAATAAACAACATTCGCACCAATTATTGAATAGTATCTGAACATCTTTCTATAAAATTCCTGAACCCTTAACCCCCATAATGTTTTTATATCCATTAATACACCCATACTTTCATTGAATAATATCCTAATGGCACTATATGTATAATTCAATTAGCTAATTTTTCTTGTTGTACAATTGCACCGGTAAGTTTGAGTACATTGTTTCACAACTTACACAAAAATTAACATAAATATCCATTTTAATTTAGAAATGTTATTCCTTTAAGGCCCAGATTGCAGAACAAAATTAAAAAGCGCCCTTTAATCAAAATGATAACATGTTAATATTTTACAAGCTAGATACATGTTACAAAACTCGTCCTTTTCTGAACACGCTCCTTTTTAATTCATAAGGGGCGTTTTTTACTGTTTGTAATGTAACAAAACTCCGTCCATCAATCTATGTTCATTAACCTTATATTTAGTATCTTATGTTACAATGAAATCAAAGGAAAAATGAAGAAAGAGTGATTTTGGTGTTAATTGGATATGCACGTGTGTCAACAGGATTACAAAATTTGGATTTACAATCAGATGCTTTAACGCAACATGGTTGTACAAAAATTTTTCACGATAAAATGAGTGGAACAAAAAGACAACGCCCCGGTTTAGAAGAAGTTCTTAAGTATGCACGTAAAGGGGATACAATTGTCGTTTGGCGATTGGATCGACTAGGACGCAACATGCAAGATTTGATTCAAATTGTGAACAGCTTAAATGAACGGGAGATTGGCTTTCATAGTCTGCAAGAAAACATAACAATGGACAAAAGCAATGCTACGGGGCAATTAATGTTTCATTTGTTCGCAGCATTTGCAGAATTTGAACGTAATTTGATCGAAGAGCGCTCTGCTGCGGGACGAGCAGCTGCCAAAGCACGCGGGCGTCTAGGTGGACGCCCTGAAAAGTATGGAGCTAAAGATATTGAAATGATGAAGGCTTTAATTGAAAGTGGCACCCCGATTAAAGATGTTGCGGAAAAGTGGGGTGTGTCTCGCACAACGATTTATCGCTATTTGGAACGACAATAAATCGGAAAGGTTGATGCCTATGCAAAATGAACAGCTTCCATTAACAGCTTATTCGGAAGAACAACGGCAAGCAGCAGTAGAAAAGTATAAAATTATCTCACCCTATCTTATCAATGAAAAAACATTAACTGTCATTACAGAGGAAACCGGCATTGCAAAAAGAACGCTACAATACTGGATTCGGGACTATAAACAATTGGGCTTAAAAGGTTTAATTCGAAAAACAAGAAGCGACGATGGCAAAATACATTTGGAGCCAGAAATTGTCGTGTTAGTTGAACAATTGATATTGAAGAACAAAAGGAATTCATTAACGTCAATTCATCGAATGATCTGTGAGCAATGTCAGAAAAAAGGCTGGCAAGAACCAAGTTATTATCAAGTATATAAGATATCACAGTCCCTTTCGCCAAGCTTAAAGAAGTTAGCGCATGACGGTCAAAAAGCATACAACAATCAATATGATTTAATTCATCGAAGAGAAGCAAACTACCCCAACGAAATTTGGCAAGCTGACCATACCCCTTTAGACATTATAGTTTTAAATGAAAAAGGAAAACCAGAAAGACCTTGGCTAACAATCATTTTAGATGATTATAGCCGAGCAGTCGCTGGGTATTACTTATCTTTTGAAAACCCCTCTGCTATACATACATCTTTGGTATTACACCAAGCAATATGGAGAAAAAGTAATCCTGATTGGCAAATATGCGGTATCCCAGAGAAATTTTATACAGATCATGGAAGCGATTTTACATCCAACCATATGGAACAAGTAGCAATTGATTTAAAAATTAATCTAGTCTTTTCTGCAGTCGGTGTTCCAAGAGGGCGTGGGAAAATAGAGAGATTTTTTTTAACCATTAATCAATTATTTCTACAAGATTTACCCGGTTATTTGGGAAATCAGACTAGCACTTCACTTCTTACCATTAAAGAACTAGATGAAAGATTACAAAATTTCATTATAAGTAACTATCACCATAGGATTCATGGCACAACAAAAAAAGAGCCTATACATGCATGGAATAATTCCGGATTCCTCCCCAATATGCCCGAAAGTTTAGAAAGTCTTGATTTATTATTGTTAAACGTAGCAAAACCAAGGAAGGTGCATTCTGATGGGATTCACTTCCAGGGACTAAGATATATTGATACAAACCTTGCTGCATACGTTGGTGAATCAGTCATTATTCGTTACGATCCAAGGGATATTGCAGAGATTCGAGTGTTCTATCAAGATAAATACTTATGTACGGCTATTGCTCCTGAAATCTCCGATTATACAGTAGATTTAAAGGATATTGTTTCAGCACGAAGTAAAATAAGGAAGAATCTAAAGAAACAACTTGATTCTGGAAAAACTGTTGCAGAAGAAATTGCCTTGTCTAAGCAAAAGGATTTGGAGGAAAAGCCTAATAAATCTAATTCCAAAAAGTCAAAACTTAAGAGGTATTTCAATGAATAAAACACAAAAGTTTATTGAAACAAAAGAATATAAAAGGTTTGCCGAGTTCTGTGACGCTTGTATAAAATACAAGTACATAGGCATTTGTTATGGATTACCCGGTGTTGGAAAAACATTGTCCTCAAGGTATTATTCAAATTGGGATTCCATCGAAAAACAAATAGCTTATAAAACCGCAAAAGAAATTGGCGTAGACGCAAATGAAGAAATACTTGAAGCCAAAACAATCTTTTATACAGCCCCAGCAGTGCGAGCGACCAAAATGACTGAACAGATTAATCTTATTCAGGGTAGAATGAATATGGCAAGAACTATGTACAAAGTAATCACTTTGGGAGAAGAAGAAAAGTATTCCACTAATGATTATGAAGACATTGACTTGATTATTGTTGATGAAATTGACCGTTTAAAAATGCAAAATTTAGAACAACTTAGGGATATTTATGATAGGAATGATATAGCAATGATACTAATTGGGATGCCCGGCATTGAAAAACGACTAGCTCGGTACCCCCAACTTTACTCTAGAATTGGATTCGCTCATGAATTTGATAAACTTAGTAAAGATGAAACCCATCATATCTTGGAATATAAATGGGGAGAGTTAGGACTTTCAATAAAACTTGAAGACTTTTCCGATTATGAAGCAATAACCAGTATAATAAAAATTACCGGCGGGAACTTCAGGCTCATACAGAGACTGTTCACTCAGATTGAAAGAATACTTGAAATTAATAAGCTTGAAACAATAACAACAGAAGTTGTTGAAGCCGCACGGGATAGCTTGGTAATCGGGGTCAAGTAAATATAAAAAGCCAGCTTCCGGTTGTTCCGCAATCGGGCCATTTAATTGAGCAACATCCTTAAAGAAAATTGGATATATATGTTAAAAGTTTAGGGAAGATTGTGAAGGTTTCAACTTAATGTAACGACGCAGGAAGTGAAAGAAAGAGATGTTCATTACAACATCTCTTTTTGCTTACGCACCTATCTCCTCTGCGTGCTTCATCATTTCTTCATCTATGATTTCAATTAATTCTGGACTAGTATACATAAGTAAAACAACTTCTCTGGAGTCATCCTCAATATGAATTTCAGCTTCAATACGTATCTCAGATTTATCTCCTTTATAAATAACATCAAAGGTACCAATCTCTTTTATTTCGTTATCCTTATTCATTTTTTCTATTTGAGCTTCAATAGTAGTGATTTCCTCAGCAGTAAAACCTGAATCCAATACCGAAGATGATAATCTATTTAAAAAGGGTTGTATCTCTTCAAGGTCAAAATTCATTCCAGCTGCTAATGGTGCTTCATCCTTGATTATATTTTCCTTTTTGTTAAACATATAGATAGTACCTACAACTAAAAGTATTATAATAAGAACAACAATAAAGATTTTAATATGCACTCACACCTTTCCATTTTTCATTATAAAGCAACATTTAATTTCTACTCACTATGAAAATAATTCCAAGTTATTCAGATAGAAATAGGAACAGGTGAAAGGATACTTCTTTCACTATATAGGGTTGCTTCTTCAATAAGAAAACGTAAATAATCTTCCAAAATACCAGCTAATAGGAGCTTTTTGTTTATTCAAGAAAAGGGCGCGTTTGTGAAGTAACAAAAAGGTCCGATTTCCCAATTTTAATGCTGGGAAATCGGACCTTTTTATATTTATATATAGTGCAAAATAGCACTTAAAATGAGTGCAAAATAACTCCAAAAGTGACAATCATAGTTAAGAGTGTCTCATAAGACTTATCTCAAAAACGAGGTGAAATTTTGCAGAAAATCGGTTATGTACGCGTCAGTTCGACTAGCCAAAATCCTTCAAGGCAATTTCGGCAATTGAACGAAATTGGAATGGATATTATTTATGAAGAAAAAATTTCAGGAGCCACAAAAGATCGTGAACAACTTCAAAAAATGTTAGAGGATTTACAGGAAGGTGACATTATTTATGTTACAGATTTAACTCGGATCACTCGAAGTACGCAAGATTTATTTGAATTGATTGATTTAATACGAAATAATAAGGCAAGCTTAAAATCATTTAAGGATACATGGCTAGATTTATCAGAAGATAATCCATATAGCCAATTCTTAATTACGGTAATGGCTGGTGTTAACCAATTAGAGCGAGACCTTATTCGTATGCGTCAGCGTGAAGGAATTGAGCTCGCAAAGAAAGAAGGGAAGTTTAAAGGACGGTTAAAGAAATATCATAAAAATCACGCAGGAATGAATTATGCAGTAAAGCTATATAAAGAAGGAAATATGACTGTAAATCAAATTTGTGAAATTACAAATGTATCTAGAGCTTCTTTATATAGAAAGCTATCGGAAGGAAAAAAATAAGCATTCATTACTTATATTAAAAATTTCCGGGGATTGTGAATCACAAACGAAGGTTGTTTTTATAAAGTCATGGTCTAATTAAAACAATTGCTGTCCCAAGAGCATACTTGAGACTGAAAAGGCAGCAGCAGGTGGTAAAACATTAGAATTTTCTTTAGATAACTTTCCCATTTTGCTGTCATGGATGGACTGGAAAGTAAATTTCCCTCTATTGCTTCACAAAGTATATACCATCTTACTTCGATCGGTTTATAGTTTATAAACCAATCCCACTTGCTGCATTATCATCAAACAGACTGACCTTTTTAAAGGAAAACAAGTAAAATCAAAGGTTTTAAAAGCAAGGCAGGAAAGGGATTTGAAGCAATTTTAACTGTCAATAATGATAAGGTTAGTTTCAAATTCCACTACCTGAAGGTGTCACATTAATTTTCTACATCGGTGGAGGCGTTGCGTTACTTGTAAGTTTCATAGTGTTTTTCCTCATCACCCTGTTCACCAAGAAATAACCGGGACACAGGGACTAGGTTCGTTGCCCCAACTGAAAGATGAATCAGCACCTAAAAATTTGGGTTCCACTCATTATCTCTCTTGCATAGGATATTTTAGCAATTTGAGGAGGGATTGAGTAAAATGAATTATGTAACATATGGATACCCATATCATTATTATCACCATCATCATCACCACCACCCATATTACACGCATGTTCCTATGCCTTACTACTATTGGGGATACCATTACCCACATATGGAAAGGGAAGTACGCCAGTTCACTGATCAAGGTAAGCAGCCATTTGTAATCAATATCAATGAAGCTACAAAGCAAAACAATAATTTTCGCACTGCGATTTGGACAGGAACTTACCTACAGCTAACATTAATGAGTTTGCAACCTGGGGAAGATATCGGTTTAGAAATACATCCTGATGTGGACCAATTCCTACGTGTTGAACAAGGCGATGGAATTGTTCAAATGGGGAAAAACAGAAATCAGTTAGACTTTGTAAGACAAATTACTGACGACTCAGCCATTTTTGTTCCAGCAGGGTATTGGCACAACCTAACAAATACAGGAAATATCCCATTAAAACTTTATTCAATCTATGCACCACCAAATCATCCATTCGGAACCGTCCATAAAACAAAAGCAGATGCGATGGAAGCTGAACACGAACACTAAGCTGTCGACTCTAATGATGGACAAAGTGGGTCAAGGGACCCTATCTCGAGATCTGGCAAAGAATAGCTCAGCATAGTTTTGTAGTTTTTTTAGGTGAAAGTACAAAAAAAGATAGCGACTAATCGCTACCGTTTAACTTTCCTTTTTTATTTTTCTAATAATAAATAGGGTAATTATCGAAATGATCACTGTAAGAATGGAAATGAAAAAAGATATGTTTAACATGAAAGATACCTCCAATCTTGTCCATTTTGTTTATATAAGTTATTATATGAATATAATAATGATGGATGGGAAAGGGGAGTATATCCCCTAACCCATTGCTGTGATTCAGAACTCTCATTCTTCTTGGCTGTTGGATGAGGGTTCTTTTTCTCTACTCTTCTTTACTAACAATACTGTCGTCAAATTTATTATTGCGATAGGTAAGGTTAACTATCGAAGAGAGAAGAACTATCACATTCTCCATCATTACCACCCCCTTCTTTCGGGGGATTGAAGGTGTTCTGTATCTCACCTTCTATAACCATTAGCGCTTTCGTCCCAATACCCATTAATCGGAATAGGTATACCACGAAAATTAACTGTACCTACTACTTTGTTGTCTACAATGGAATCAATGGTAAGTATACCTCTAATAATGGATCTCCCCGCAATAGAAGCATCAATCCCCCATACGGATGGAAAGGGGATACTAACTTTGAAGGAACTCACACAAATGGCTCGGGAAAAAATAGAGGAGCAAATCCGCAAAACGTATCAAACTGCTTTTAAAGAGGGTATAGATATTTACAATTTGGGCGAATCTTTGTATCGCAAACATCCACATCAATGGAAGAGCATTGCCACAGGAAAACGGCAACTCGTTTTAAACCAAGATTCCCTGCGCCATGTTAAGGTTGAGGTGAATATTGTTTACCCTGGAAGATATAAATTACATGAACATGGTGAATCCACCTCGTGATTCTGGCAAGTGAAATTATTAACTCACCTTGCTTCTTCTGCTTAGCGTTGGGGAAGCAAGGTTTTTGTTTCCAAAAAAATAGTTTAACGTTGTAAATCCGCATTTTCCTGACGGAACCCCTCTTAGGACTATCTGTACTATCCTCTTCCATTTTTGTAGTTGTTTCTTCCATTTTTTGGGAAACTTTATCGATTTTTTCAGTTGCCGTTTCTAGTTTTTTATTCGCATTAATAATTATGGGAGTTAGAGTCTTCTTTAAAAACACAATTATTAATTGAATCGTAGCAATTGTAATTTTAAACAGAGCACTTGATATTTTCCAAATAGAATAAATTAGGAACTCTAAAAATGAAATAAGTAATAAAAGAAAACGATTGTCGGTGGTGGATTGTTTAAAACTTTTTAAAGCTTTTATACCTTCAGGAAAAACATTTGGAAATAGTTTATCAATACTTCCAATTAAGGAGATTAATCCAAATAATACCCACACTAATATTTTGGCAGAATTTAAAAAATGACCAATACTCTTCAAAGTATCCATCATAAATCCATTCCTTTATCTAAAATATTCATCAAAACTAGGATAATATTACTGATGTAATAGTACTATAATTCTTTCGTTTTTAATAGATAGTTTTTAAGAAGTTCTACAGAATTAACTTCAAAAAACAATCATGATCTTTCGCTCTTAACCCAGGAATGAAAATTGGTTCCCCACTCCATAATGTAGATACCACAAACAGTGAGTATATGACGTGGCTCTTATTGGTGGTCTTACCCTGTACAAAAAACTGTTGGAATGAATTTGGTGCACAACCCATTGTTAGCTCTCTCCTATGAGAGATGACTACGAACAGAAAAATGCTTAATTTCAAATTCATTCCACTGTTTGTGGAATATAATTCTGGAAGGTTGAACAAATGGAAACATTGTACAAACGGTGTGCTGGCTTGGATGTTCACTCAGAGACTATTGTAGCCTGTGTCCTAATGGGTGAATCAGAGGCAGACCTGGTAAAAGAAACTGAAACATTTCCTACTATGACTAAAGACTTGTTTCGGCTTCTAAAGTGGTTAGAAGAAAAACAGGTAACTCATATTGCGATGGAAAGCACTGGCGTTTACTGGAAACCTGTTTATAACATCTTAGAAGATTTTTTTGATATTACCTTGGCAAACGCACAAAGAATCAAAAACGTTCCCGGTAGAAAGACAGATGTGTCAGATGCAGAATGGATTGCCAAATTATTAAGACATGGATTAATAGAGAAGAGCTTTGTTCCTCCAGAGGACATAAGAAATCTAAGGGATCTAACTCGTCTCCGCAAGAAATGGATTGGTCATATGACATCTGAAAAGAATCGAATCCAAAAGGTACTTGAGACTTCAAATATCAAATTAAGTACAGTAATTTCAGATGTATTTGGAGTTTCCGGCAGGAAACTTTTAGAACAACTAATGTCTAATGGTTACTTAGATCAAAAAGACGTTGAACAAAGAATTCATGGTCGAATGGCTCATAAAAAACAGTCAATTACGGACTCCTTGTTTGGTACGATAAATGACCACCAATTATTTCTTATCAAACAATCTTGGATGCACATTGTCTATCTAGAAGAGTTAATATCAGATATTGAAAAAAGGATAGATGAAATCTTAAAAGACTACAAAGAAGAAGTGGATATCATTGTCACGATGACAGGTATTAAAAAAGATACAGCAGCTACAATAATTGCAGAAATCGGAGTAAATATGGAACAATTTCCTACTTCCAAACATATTGCTTCCTGGGCAGGACTATCACCAGGAAATCATGAAAGTGCAGGGAAAAGAAAAAGCACACGGACGGTGAAAGGAAACCCTCATATTAAGTCAGCACTTTGCGAAGCTGCGTGGGCAGCATCACGAAGTAAAAACACCAGGTTATCCGCTAAATATTGGTCACTAGCTGCAAGAAGAGGAAAGAAAAAAGCACTCGTTGCCATTGGACATCGAATGCTTACAATCATCTATCACATGCTAAAGAACAAAGAACCCTACCATGAGTCAACATAAATTAGCAGTATAGACAAAAGTTAAAAAAGATATTCGAGATACCATAAATTTAGGTACCTCTGCTTTCCTATTGCAAAAATTGCATTAATAATATCATTAACACAACTGATCTTGTTTAAACCCATATTTATTTTCACAGAAAAAGAAAATAAATATAGCCCTTAAAAAACTCTAGCTCTAGCAGGACTTTTAATAAACTCTCTCCTGAAGGAGGCCTACCATCAGGAGAGAGAGCATTATGACATGTCGCCCCTGCTTTTCTCTGTCCAACATTTCCACAAAGGGAAAGCATGAGCTTATGACGTGAAAGCCGGGAAAAATAGAAGCTTACGCGTCATAAGAAGAGGTTTATGACATGAAAGCCGAGAAAAATAGAAGCATCTGTGTCATAAGAAGAGGTTTATGACATGAAAGCCGAGAAAAATAGAAGCATCTGTGTTAAGAAGAGTTTTATGACGCGAGAGCTATAAAAACAGAAACGCTCGCGTCATAAAACTTTTTCGAGGAGTCCATACGTCGCTAAACGGGCCCTTTCGCTTTTCGTTGTCCAGCTCCGCCTCCTTGACCCTCGAGGTCATAAGCCAACTCGCTCCAGAAGGCAGGACTTCCTGCGCGATTCGTCTTTTCCCAGACCCCCCTGACCAAGATGCCTCCGCTTTTCTTTTTGCAAATAAGGTCAATAAATTAAATAAATCCCGTTATAGGATATTTCTCTGAATCTAGTATGATAGTAGTATCGTAAGCGATTACACCTAAAGGAGCGTTGAGGATGAACAAGTACAGTATTGCTGTTGATATTGGTGCTTCAAGTGGAAGATTAATGTTAGGCCATAGAGAAAATGGACAATTACAGTTAAGCGAATTATATCGATTTGAGAATCAAATCGTACAAAAAGGCAATCATTTTTGCTGGGAGCTTGATCGACTGTTTGATGAAATCAAAACAGGATTAAAAAAGTGCCGTGAACTTGGTATCCAACCAGATAGCATCGGGATTGACACATGGGCGGTAGATTTTGTCTTACTAGATGAAAATGACCAGCCGCTAACGGAGGCCGTATCCTACCGTGATCCACGAACCGATGGCATGATGGAAGAGGTATTCGAGCTCATCTCCAAGGAACGCCTTTACCTAGAAACAGGCATCCAATTTCAAAAGTTCAACACGATTTATCAGTTATATTCCTTGAAAAAAAATCATCCTGACATCTTAGCAAAAGCAAAATCCTTTTTAATGATTCCGGATTATTTGAACTTTTTACTAACAGGGAAAAAATCGAACGAATATACAAACGCAACATCCACACAGCTAGTCAATGCATTTACGAAAAAATGGGATTACGAGCTGCTAGATATATTAGGCATAAATAAGGACATGTTCCATGAAATACAGATGCCAAAGACGATTCTAGGGAACTTGAAGGAAGAGCTAGTAACGGAGCTTGGCTTTGATATGAACGTGATTCTCCCTGCCACACATGATACCGGATCGGCGGTTTATCGCTTCCGTTTCTTGAAAAATATTATGGGGCTTTGGATGATTCAAGAGGTTAAGCGAAATTACAATCACGAGTACTCGTTCGCTAGACTGGTAGAACTAGCGGAAGAGGCGGGAGACTTCCGTGCAATCGTTAACGTCAACGATGATCGATTCTTAAAGCCGGACAACATGATCCAAGAAATCATGAATTATTGCATCGAGACGGGACAAAGTGTTCCAAGTACACCTGGGGAAGTGGCGAAATGTGTGTATGATAGTTTAGCCGCTAGCTATAAAGAAACCATCGGAGAAATTGAAAGCATCTTTGAGAAGTCATTTGACAAGATCAATGTTATCGGTGGTGGCTGTCAAAATGAAATGCTGAATCAGCTTGTGGCGGATGTGACAAACAAAGAAGTGCTCGCTGGTCCGATTGAAGCCACAGCTATTGGGAATATCGTAGCTCAATTGATGGCATTAGGTGAAATTACGGATCTAGAGGAAGCACGTTCTGTCATCAAACAATCTTTTGAAGTAAAAAAATACGAACCTATTAAATCAGTAGCCAACTCATAATCGGAGAGGAAGAATATCATGACGATTAAGGAAAACTTTGAATTAGCAAAGCAAGCATACTCAAAATGGGGAATCGATGTAGAAGACGTATTACAAAAACTAAAATCAGTACCTATTTCTATCCACTGCTGGCAAGGCGATGATGTAGCAGGTTTTGAAGTGAATCCTAGCGAACTTTCTGGTGGAATTGATGTAACTGGAAACTACCCTGGAAAGGCAACGACACCTGAGCAATTGCGTAGCGACTTAGAAAAAGCACTTTCTCTTATTCCAGGTAAGCACCGTGTGAATCTTCATGCGATCTACGCAGAAACCAACGGGGAAGTAGTGGAACGTGATCAGCTAGAGCCGAAGCATTTTGAAAATTGGGTAGCTTGGGCGAAGGAACAAGGATTAGGGCTAGATTATAATCCAACCCTTTTCTCCCATCCAAAAGCATCAGATGGATTAACGCTTTCACATCCAGATGAAGAGATTCGTGAGTTTTGGATTAATCACTGTATTGGAAGTAGAAAAATCGGAGAGTATTTCGGAAAAGAACTCGGAACACCAGCATTAACAAACATTTGGATTCCAGATGGCTATAAGGATATCCCAAGTGATCGACTGACTCCAAGACAACGTTTAAAAGATTCTTTAGATAAAATTTTCGCTGTTCCTGTTGATGAGTCATACAATCTGGATGCGGTAGAAAGCAAAGTATTTGGAATTGGTTCTGAATCGTATGTGGTTGGTTCTCACGAATTCTATTTAGGCTATGCATTAAAGAACGATAAAATCTGCTTACTAGATACAGGACACTATCATCCAACAGAAACGGTATCAAACAAAATTTCTTCAATGCTTTTATATAGTGATAAGGTAGCTCTTCATGTATCAAGACCGGTACGCTGGGATAGTGACCATGTGGTAATTTTAGATGATGAACTAAAAGAAATAGCCCTTGAAGTGGTACGTAACGATGCACTGAATCGAGTCATCATCGGTCTTGATTTCTTTGATGCCAGTATCAACCGTGTAGCGGCTTGGACAATCGGTACAAGAAACATGGTGAAGGCATTGTTATACGCGATGCTTGTGCCAAACGAAAAATTAAAACAACTTCAAGAAGAAGGCAATTTTACCGAAAGACTAGCATTAATGGAAGAATTCAAAACCTATCCGTTCGGAGCGATTTGGGATTACTATTGTGAACAAATGGGTGTGCCTGTAAAAGAGGCTTGGTTAGAAGAAGTAAAAGCCTACGAAAAAGAAGTATTATCAAAAAGATAACAAAAAAGATAAGTAGATCTTCCTTTATAGGGTCTACTATCTTTTTGTTTTTCAAAGAATATGCTATAATTTAACATGAAATTAACATAAAAATAAAAATAAACAAATATAAATCAACGTTCAATAGGGGAAGGGTGTACGTCAGTGCTAGTAGCTGAAAGGCAGAGGAAAATTGTTGATCTAGTCAATGAACGTTTAAGTATTCGAGTGTCCGAACTGAGCAAAATTTTTTCAGTGACGGAAGAAACCATTCGGAGAGATCTTGAAAAATTAGAAAAAGATGGCTTGCTCGAAAGAAGTCATGGCGGTGCCGTGAGTATTGAAAAGGAAGACAATGAAGTTTCTTATGTGGAAAGAGAAATTACAAGGGCGGCTGAGAAGCGTGCCATCGCATTAGAAGCGGTGAAAATGGTGGAACCGGGGGACCAGATCGTTCTTGATGCGAGCACAACCGCTTGGTATATGGCGAAAGAGCTTCCAGACATGCCGTTAACGGTATTAACAAACTCGATCAAAGTAGCCTTAGAGCTTAGTAAAAAGGAACAAATCCGAGTCATCTCAACGGGTGGAAACCTGATGTCGATTTCTCTTTCGTATGTAGGCCCTCTAGCAGAACGTTCCTTGAAGATGTACCATGTGAATAAAATGTTCTTTTCATGTAAGGCGATTCATCCAGATGGTGGACTTAGTGATACGAATGAATTGCAAGCGTTATTAAAAAAGGATATGATCCAGATTGCCGATAAAGTAATCTTAATGGCGGATTCAAGCAAGTTTGGAAAAAGAGCGTTCTCACAGATAAACTCCTTATCAGCCGTGCATTGCATTATTACGGATTCAAACATGGATGATCGGACAAGAGAAAGGCTTGAGGAAAAGGAAGTTAAATTACTATTTGTGGATATTTAAGATGGAAACAGACCAAGTTAGGTCTGTTTTTTAATTATTAACAGAATCAAACAAAATGCCTTTGTGTCTAAAATGTTAAAGATCAAATATAAACACAAATGCATATCTGCATTTGTGTTGGTTATATTAGAACAGGGGAGTAAGATAATTATTTAAGAGATCAAACGGAAAGGTATCATGAAAACCTTTTCGTATTGTTAAAAACTCCTATGTAAAGAAGTGAACAAATTATTGAAGGAGGAAATAAAGATGAGCAATGTGCTGATGAGGTGATTGAAGTGATTGACATGTTTAAGAAATTGCTGCTCCTGTAGTGTTGAGTTAGCAGGTATATAATTACACAAAAAAACAGCGTGAGAATGGTCTTACGCTGTTTTTCTTTTAAACAAGGGATATTCAAGTTTGTTTTGAAGGGAAACACAATTTCATACTAGCGTGTCGGTCCAAATTCCCACTGGATTTAGACTCCCAAAGGTAATTTCTTGTTAGGTTTGTCCGAATTCCCATTGGATTCGGACACCTAGGAGCGATTTCGAGTCAAGTTCTGTCGGAATTCCCTCAGGATTTGGACAACCAAAGACAGTTTCTTGTTAGGTCTGTCTGAATAACCTCTGGATTCGAACTCCAAAGAGCACTTTCGTTCAAGTCCTGTCCGAATTCCCTTAGGATTTGGACAACCAAAGACAGTTTTCTTGTTAGGTTTGTCCGAATTCCCTTAGGATTCGGACAGCTAGGAGCGAATTCGAGTCAAGTCCTGTCCGAATTCCCTTAGGATTTAGACTCCCAAAGGTAATTTCTTGTTAGGTCTGTCCGAATAACCTTTGGATTCGAACTCCAAAGAGAGCTTTCGTTCAAGTCCTGTCCAAATCTCCCCAAGAATTCGGATTAACCAATTCTATCAAAAGGGCTACTCCTTTAATGAGTCATTAAGATTGTTCCCATCACGACTTTCAAAATCTGACTGGTCATCTGCTTCCGTTCCCTCAACCATCTGGTTACCAATCGCACCGCCTGAAACACCGCCTATCACAGCACCAACTAGGCCAAATGGAGCGCCGATCATCGCACCGGCAACGGCTCCATTCAGTGTTCCTGTTGTTTCACTTGAGTCACTGGGATTTTGATTGTTGTCCACTTCTTCTACATTTTCATCACCGAAGTTATTGCGCTCGTTACTCTGATTCATCTACTCACTTCCTTATTGATTAATTATGTAGGCACACCATCCTAACCATATACTACCCAGCCGAAAGAGTTTTACTCTCCATGTTTAGGGGTGGATTTCTAGTTTTATTAATTGAATTTTTACTTTAATAAGTTTGATGGATTTTTAATTTTAATAGAAAATACTTCTCCACAATTCAGGCATACTGTGTAAATTTTTTCTGATCCTATTTTTAACTTTGAGTTCAATGGACGAAGGTTTATATAGTCGGTTGCTTCAACGAAATTAGTTCCTTTACAATATAAGCATATTTGTTCTTTCATATATATCACCTCAGTAATGGAATACGGTATGAAAGGAAAATGGTTTCATTTTTATTTTGTGGACAATTCAGTGAAAGAAAAAAGACCTCATTTTACCAAGAGGTCTCAAAAAAACATAATGAAGTTGGATGAAATGGGATCAGTTCATAGATAAGGCTCAATGTCTTATATAGCAATACTTAATCCGCTTTTTCGTTCGGGAACGTTTGTTAATCTATAAACCTAATGTTTTATTCGGTACTTTAATTTTGAACGTAATATGGTCATTTTTTAAATCAAAACTTTGTACCTTTACTTTAAAGTTACTTTTCACTTCCATTTGTGTTACGCCAATATAGATCAGTTGATTTTTAGGGTCAATGTTAACCCATTCAGGTGTATCTAATTCTTTCTTCACATATTCAAGAATCTTTTTTTCTGGCAGTCCCAATAATCCAAGTGACATATCAGAAGCATACAACACAAGGTCGCCGTTTTCTTGTACCGAGGGTTCTAATGTGATAGATATGGGGATGTCGGTCTGAAAGGCTTCGATTGAACCTAATAATTGGACATTTTCATCAAATTTAACTGTATATTTATCATCTTTATCTTTCATATAATTATCTACATATTGATTCACTAGTTCATCCAAATTTTGCTTACTCGAAGAAATCGTAAATTCGGCCCCGGGTTCCTCTTCAAGTAATTCTTCTTTAGATATTTCTGTATCAGATACGGGCCATAGTAGAAAAATGAAGAAAAATAAAACAAAGCATACATTCGCTCCAACTATACCTAAAAATAATTGTTTCCATGACGGTTTTGTTTTTAGTTGTATTTCCATCCCATTTCACCTTCTATTCGATATCCTCATGTGGTAACTCAGTTTCTTCATAATATTCATTTAGATACTCGAGAACGCGCTTGGCCATTAATTTATACCCACTCGTATTCGGGTGGAAATTATCATCAGCTAACAGGTTGGTAGTAGAATTAGAGAATAAGTCTTCTGTAGGGATATAGTACACATTCTCAAACTCTTCTGTAACTAATTCACCGGCTTGATTCCAATCATTCATAATCATGTCTAGCTGTTCAATATCACCAAAGTAACGCTCGAATGGATTATAAAATCCAATCAAATAAATTTGAGTATCTGGATTTAGTTCACTTATTTTATGGAAAATAGCAGTTAATCTCTCAACATAGCTAACCTTTTCTTCTTGAAAGGGCTCTATATTAAGGTTTGTATAATTACTTCTAACTACTTTCATAATATCATTTGCACCGATGGTGATTAAAACGATATCAGCATCTTTTATAGCGGATACAATCTCTTCATTTTCCAACCTTTTTAACAATTGATCCGTTCGATTCCCTCTTTTTCCAAAGTTTTCGATGGTAATATTCATGTTTTGATCTTCGAATGTGTGGTTTAAAATACCAACATAACCGCCACTCTCTGTTTCATCCCCGACTCCCTGAGTGAGTGAATCTCCAATAGAAACGATTTTTTTATCATGACTAAAGAAATTTATTGTACCCTCGATCATTTCTCTGACTTTTTCTTTAATGGCCTCTGCTACTGGTTTATCATTAATGACGGTTGCTTCTTCTTCCTCGGCTTTAGTATCAACAGAAAGGCTAACGGATTCGTTAGTCACATTTGATGCAACACTCACAGGTTCTTCTTTCTGTTGACTAAAAGACGGTAGAAAAAAATAAAGAAGGAAACAAGCAAAAATAACACTAGAAGTACTGATCCATACCTTCTTTTTCTTCAAGTAATCCTCACCACCCGTTTTATAGTAATATCGGTGTCTCCTACATCTTATCAAGCCAACAAGTCATTTTACCATTCATTGACTAGTAAAATAATAGATTTATATATTTTTGTCACTTTCTTAAGGTATTAAATATTGGTAAATTCTTATTGAAAACTCCCCCACAATATTCAACTAATATCCTTAGTTCCACTTTTTTAAACACGGTGTCTAATATAAGTAAGCTGTATAGGAAATATCACCATTTCTAATTAATACATCTTATGTCGATAGTATGACAAATGGAAAAAGGTCAACCAGAAATTCTGGTGACCTTATTAACCAAGTGATCATTTGGTTGTTGCTTGGCGTATTGAGGGTTCAAGTAGATTCAAGAGGATCCGCACTTATTGGGTGGGGGGATAAGGGTAAGCACTCAAACTGATAAATAGACGGAGAAATTCTGCTTAGTTAGTAATAATTATTAAAAAAAACTAAAATAGAAGGAGAGATTCCGCCTATTGGCTTTGAAATTTCGAAAAGTGGAGATTTTGCTTTGCATAAGCGGAAAATCTCCACTTATTTCCCCCGAAACGAGCTCCATTCTGCATCTAACGGAAAAATCTCCGTTTATTTTACTATCTTTTTTAGTCCGATACCATTCGGAACCGTTTTTATAAAAAGAAAATACTACCGTTTTTCACAATTATAAATGATCAAATATACTTTTGTTTGATAATAAGATATTAGGCATGATATAAGTGTAAAAGAAGCTTGGCTTTATTAATTATGGACCATGAGTTTGAGAGAGGATTTGAGTTTGAAATGATAGATAATTTTTGGCGTGATTTACCACGGCCATTTTTTGTACTTGCACCAATGGAAGATGTGACAGATGTTGTTTTTCGTCACGTTGTAAGTGCAGCCGGTCGACCGGATGTATTTTTCACAGAGTTTACAAATTCGGATAGCTATTGTCATCCAGAGGGCATGAAAAGTGTGCGCGGCCGTTTGACTTTTACAGAAGATGAACAGCCAATGGTGGCACATATTTGGGGGGATAATCCCGAATATTTCCGTCAAATGAGTATTGGCATGGCAGAGCTAGGATTTAAAGGCATCGATATAAATATGGGCTGCCCTGTACCGAATGTGGCATCGAGAGGGAAAGGTAGTGGCCTTATTCTCCGTCCAGACGTGGCGGCAGAACTTATACAAGCAGCCAAAGCGGGCGGACTGCCTGTCAGTGTGAAAACACGACTTGGCGATAAGAAGGTTGAGGAGTGGGAGGAGTGGCTTACCCATATTTTCAAACAGGATATTGCGAACCTTTCTATTCATTTGCGTACAAGGAAGGAAATGAGCCAAGTAGATGCGCATTGGGAGCTCATTCCGGAAATCAAAAAATTACGTGACCGTATCGCCCCCAATACGCTACTAACGATCAACGGAGACATTCCTGACCGTAAAGTTGGGCTGCAGCTTGCTGAACAATATGGTATTGATGGCGTTATGATCGGGCGAGGTATTTTTAAAAATCCTTTTGCTTTTGAAAAAGAGCCAAGAGAGCATAGTAGTAAAGAATACCTTGATCTATTAAGACTGCAGCTTGATCTTCAAGATCAATATGCGGAATTAGTGCCACGTTCCATTACAGGACTTCACCGCTTCTTCAAAATTTATGTCAAAGGATTCCGTGGAGCGGGTGAATTAAGAAATCAATTGATGAACACAAAATCAACAGATGAAGTGCGTGCATTGCTTGATAACTTTGATTTTTCTTAAAAAATTGGGGCGATTCTTCAAGAAGGAGGTCGCCTTTTTCCTTTTCACAACAGGAAGGGATTTTCCAGCATGACTGAACGAAAATGGTTTCTGAAAACCCTTTATCATCATACGAATGTTTATATATACTTAAACTATGTAAGTAAAAAACAATAAGGGGGGACTAGTATGACAAAGGAGTTGTCACTAGAACAACAGGAAGACTTATTGAAAGGTTTGAAAACACGTTTTGAGAAAAACTTGAATCGTCATGAAGGTCTTGAATGGGCCAAGATCCAAGAAAAGCTAGAAGCTAGAACGGAGAAACTGTGGTCGCTCAACGAAATGGAAAGAACCGGTGGGGAACCAGATGTGGTTGGTTATGATCAGGAGAACGACGAATACATATTTTATGATTGTTCAGCGGAAAGTCCTAAAGGTCGAAGAAGCGTTTGTTACGATCTTGAAGCGCTGGAGTCAAGGAAAAATCATAAACCGGAAAATAACGTCATCGATATGGCCACTGCTATGGGGATTGAACTATTGACGGAAGAACAATATCGAGAGTTGCAGAAGCTTGGGAATTTTGATTTGAAAACATCAAGCTGGGTACAAACCCCCTCTGATATTAGAGCACTCGGTGGTGCCCTTTTTTGCGATCGTCGCTTTGGTCATGTTTTCGTGTACCATAATGGTGCGGACTCTTACTATGCTGCTAGAGGGTTCCGTGCTTCGTTAAGGGTTTAAGGGTGGTTTGTTAAACAAGAAAGGGAACTCCGTTTGACGGGTTCCCATATTTTCATCCAAGTTCTGTTATTTTACTGATGATGCAATCTCGTTTATATTTTGATAGATCGTCGACTTATTTCCACCACAATAGAAAGCTGTTACTAACTCATAACAAGTATTTATATCTATTAAAAAACAACGGTGAGTTCTCATATCGTAAACAAAGTGACTTTGTTCATCGCCTTTTGATCCATCAAACACTTTATAATGTTCAAGATCAAATAATTCACGAGCGCCATTTTGAGCCAATTCTAGAAACTCTTCTCTCGTTACCTCTCTTAACGCCATTTTTCCAACTTCTTCTTTCACTATAAAACCCTCCCATACTATAAATGTTATTTAAAATCCTTTAGGAAAGAATGTCATGTTCTTGCTTATTAATTTTATCACATTCTATTTATAATTGATACTATATTATAATGATTTTAAAGTGTGAATTTGATAACTCTTTAGAGAAATTAATAAATGAAACAAAAGTTTGTTACTCTTTTTGGACATAGTAAAAATAAAAAAGGAGTTACAATTAAAAATGGAACATAGCGCAAAACTAATTTCATCTGAAGTAGCGGCCTTGTGGAGTGCTTATATGCAGAACTCCATGTCGCATTGTGTTATCCAGCATTTTGCAAATGTGAATGAAGATAAAGAGAGTAACGAAATTATTCAATCTGCCTTATCAAATTGTCGTAATGTTGTAAGTGGGGTCAAGGAAATCTTTGAAAAGGAAAAGCATGGGATTCCGATTGGATTTTCGCAAGAGGATGTTAATCTGGAAGCGGATCGTTTATATTCTGCCCTCTTTGCTCTACGTTACATTAAATACATGGCTGCCGCAGGAACCGCTGCATCTTCAGCTTTGCTCGAAGTATTGGCAAGAAACGATGTAAGGGAATTCTTTTCACAAACCTCCCAAATGTTTATGCAACTTTATAATGATTCATGTGAAATCCTTTTGAAGAAGGGGGCATTTATTCGTTCACCTACTCTACCACCAATGGAAAAAGCTGAGAACCTTCAAAGTGAATCCTTTCTATCTAGTATCGTCGGGAAACATAGACCGTTAACTGTCATTGAGTTAGCTCATATCTCTAAAAATACAGAAACAAACTCTATTGGCAGAACATTCGTAGCGGGGTTTTCCCAAACAGCTAAGTCTTCAGAAGTGAGAAAGTATATGGAAAGAGGAGCAGAAATAGCAGCTAAACATGAAACGGTATTTAGAGAAATTCTTGTAGACGATGGAGTCGCAATGCCTAGTTCGTGGGATTCAACCATATCTCAATCAATTGAACCTCCATTCTCAGATAAGCTAATGATGTTTCACATTAATAGTTTATCTGCGCTTAGTGTTGCTGGTTATGGGACAGGGATTGGGACAAGTCTTCGAAAGGATATAGGTGGACACTATACAAGATTAATGAGTGAAATCCTTCAATACGCAGGTGATGGTGTTAAATTGATGATTGAAAACAGATGGTTAGAACAACCACCACAAAATGTTGATAGAGAAGCATTAAGGAACAGAAATGTTTAGGCGAAGGGGAATTGGGGAGTTTGTTCAAGCTTGTAGATGGTGGATTCGGACACCTAAGTGCAAAATCTCACCAGTCCAGTCTGAATGCCCACAGGATTCGGACACCCAAGTACAAAAACCCATCAAGACGTGTCTGAATGCCCACAGGATTCGGACACCCAAGTACAAAAACCCATCAAGACTTGTCTGAATCCCTATTGGATTCGGACACCTAAGTGCGAAATCTCACCAGTCCAGTCTGAATCCCCACAGGATTCGGACACCCAAGTACAAAAACCCATCAAGACGTGTCTGAATCCCCATTAGATTCGGACATCCAAGTACTAAACCCCATCAAGACGTGTCTGAATCCTCATTGGATTCGGACATCCAAGTACTAAACCCCATCAAGACGTGTCTGAATGCCCACAGGATTCGGACACCCAAGTACAAAAACCCATCAAGACGTGTCTGAATCCCCATTGGATTCGGACACTCAAGTCCTAAAACCTAACAAGACGTGTCTGAATCCCCATTGGATTCGGACACCCAAGTCCTAAAACCCAACAAGTCCAGTCCGAATAATCACTGGATTCGGACACCCAAGCACAAATTCCATCAAGTCTAGTCCGAAAAACTCCTGCAATACGTTAAAAACCCAACCTACCATGGGTAGAATTGGGTTGGTTCTAACTATTCGAAACTAACTATGACCTACGATTCGATGAGGTACATAGGGCTCTTCAAGGAATGCAATCTCTTCAGGTGAAAGCTTAACCGATAAAGCTCCTACAGCATCCTCAAGATGTGATATTTTCGTTGCCCCGATGATTGGAGATGTTATGGTTTCTTTTTGTAATAGCCAAGCAAGTGCAATATGTGTTCGAGGCACTCCGTGTTTCTCGGCTATAGAAGCTACTCGTTCAACCACTAATCGGTCAGCTTCTGAAGTTGCATCGTATTTAGACTTTTGGACTTGATCGGTTTCTGAACGATGTGTAGTTACTGACCAGTCGCGCGTTAATCTCCCTGATGCTAGTGGGCTATATGGAGTCACGCCAATTTTCTCCTCCTTACAAAGAGGGAGCATTTCTCTTTCCTCTTCGCGGTAAATGAGGTTGAGATGGTTCTGCATAGAGACAAATTTCGTCCACCCATTTTTTTCAGCCACGTGTAAAGCTTTTTGGAATTGCCAAGCAAACATCGCAGAAGCACCAATGTATCTTGCTTTTCCAGACTTCACTACGTCATGTAAGGCTTCCATTGTTTCTTCAATGGGAGTTTGGTAGTCCCAACGATGGATGATATAAAGGTCAACATAATCGGTTTCCAAACGCTTCAGGCTATGATCAATTTCACTCATAATAGCTTTTCGAGAAAGTCCAGAACCATTTGGACCTTTGTGCATTTGCCCGTGTACTTTTGTGGCTATGACGACTTCATCACGATTTGCATAATCTTTCAGAGCTCGCCCAAGATATTCCTCACTGGTGCCAAGTGAGTATACATTGGCAGTATCAAAAAAGTTAATCCCTAATTCAAGCGCTTTTTTTATTACGGGGCGAGAGTCCTGTTCGTTTAATACCCATTGGTGAACCCATTTATTTGCGTCCCCAAAACCCATACATCCAAGACAAAATCGAGATACATCAATGCCTGTATTACCAAGTTTCACATACTCCATTTGATTATTCCCTCTCTTCAATTATTGCCACATGTACCGTGACCTTTTTAGAAATAATTATGCCATTCATCCTTTAAATCTCTTATCCTATTCCTACTAAGTTTTTGCCTATTTCTATCAAGTCCGCTTATCATAAATTCTATCCAAAAATACTATCTTCTTTTTCCTGTACGTGATAGATTCTTTTTAAAAAGGATTTTGGATTAAAATGAAAAAAATATCCTATATGGAAGAAACCGTTCCTTTGTACTTTCCATTTGATAACTGGGAGAGTGTTCCCGGCCCAAGTGGGAAAAACAACACCACTCTATTTATTCTGGCAAACAATGAGAAATATGTATTGAGAATTTATGAAACCCACCAAGATGAAGACAAAGTAAACTTCGAACATGCGGTATTACTAGCATTAACCGAACGGCCTATGTCCTTATCCCTCCCAGTCCTGTTAAGAACAAATGATGGCCAAACCATTGTTAAAACTCAGTCCGGATCTCTTGCAGCAATGTTTCCATTTATCGATGGGACAAATCCTGCTCTAGAGGACTCCGAGCAAATCTATTCATTTGGTAAGGCGGCTGGGCAACTTACTGTACAACTTGCTGAGGTCACTGTAAATCAAGGGCCCGTATATAGACCATATTATGATCTGGATCATACACACCCAAGATGTTCTTTGGATCAGATGAAAGACTTTTCCCTAAATCCACCTGTGGACTTTGTGGAAGTCGCTCAAGAATTATTCATTATTTACAAACAACTAGTTTCATTTCAAGCCCAAGTCCCATTTTTAAAAAGACTTCCGCATCAGTTCGTCCATGGAGATTTAAATGCTTCTAACATTCTTTCTGGAGAAGATGGAAAGATTTCCGCCATTCTTGATTTTGAATTTGTTACCCATGATTTACGAGTCATGGAAGTGGCAGTTGCTCTTTCCGATTTTATTGATGATGAAGAGGATGAAACCATCATTTTCAAAAAGATTACTGCCTTCCTCACTGGATATGGCAGTAGAATTCAGCTGACAGAAGAAGAAATTCATGTTATTCCTCTTTTAATCCAGCTTCGAAGTCTAGATGTGTTTATCCATTTCCTCGGCCGGTTTTGGGACGGGGTGGACTCGATCGATACGGTAAAAAAGTATATTCGTAAGGCGGCACGAAGGGTTTCATGGATTTTCAAGCATCATGAAAAGTTCAGGTCGGCTAGACAAAGATTGTAAACGAACGGGGGCATTGGAGTATCTCCCAATATTGGATATAGTCATGGTTTTAAAGTAGAAGGACAGAAAGGGTGTTGCCTTTACATAGGTAGCACCTTTTTTCAATCGACCCTTAATACGTTTGAAAGACATCGTCAGTGACTGCTATTGTACTCACTTTCTACTATAGGTTTGGTAAAAATCTTCCCATTGTTTAACTCACACCAATTTTCTAATTCGTCATAAGTTTCCTTGATTCCGTATTTTGCTACAAAGGCTTCCTTCGTTTCGAACACTTCCATAGCCCCCTTTTCTATTAATGTTACCATTCGAAAAGGGTTGAGTTGAAAAACTTTAGAGACAGCTATTAATTCTCCTATATGAACAACATTAGCTACATTTTCCATATGTCATCTCCTTCTAAATCACCTCATTGGTATTATTTTCAGTTTTTACGGTACTATGTATCCCAATAGGAAACCTTTACAACGGGATATTCGTATAGGTAGAAGGAAAGGGATTTTTTGAGGAGGGGAATATTCGTGTTGTGGGATAAACCAAGATGTACTTTTTGCGAGAAAGAAATAAAAGGAGATGAGGTTGTTTTTGTTAAGATGCGATATCCAAAGCGAAAAGGCTTCACTGAAGTTAAGGCATATTTAAGAAATGAAGGTACATTTATTTGTGAGGAGTGTTTTAATCAAAAATTAAAATAATCCTTTACTCATACTTAAAGAAAAGGGTTCGGTTAGCCATCGTACAAAAAAAGGATAGATAGAGCCAATTTAATTATGCTCATCTATCCTTTTTTATATATAAAGTTAAAGGGCGTTTCTGATCACTTTTTTATAATTAAGCACGGACAGAAATCCAAAAATGGAGTATAGGCCTGTATAAAGAATCATAACTAGTAACATAGGGGTCCAAAGCTCTGCCCCGAAAAAGAACCAGCCGGATTGGACCGCAAAATAGCTATGAGACAGACCGATGATTAAAGGAATACCAAAATTGAAGACCTGTTTCAGACCGATGCCTTTTGTTAAGTCTCCTTGAGTAAAACCGAGCTTACGTAAGATGGTATAATTTGATTTCTCATCTTCACTTTCGTCCATTTGCTTGAAGTAAAGAATACACCCGGATGTAATAAGGAAGGTGAGACCAAGGAAACCAACGATAAACATCAAGAGCCCCATGAGTAGTTTCTGGTCTGTGCTCATTTGTAGCTGAGAATCATTCATGTAATTTTCATCAAGTCCTAGGTCCAGATAAAGCTCATTGGCTTGTTGGATCGTCTCTTCTTTCTTCATGTCAATCCCGATAAAGACAGAAGATTCTCGCTGAACCTCAGGATCGAAGTCTTGTTGAAGGGTAGAAAACAAGGAATCATCCACGATGGCAACCGGCTGACCACCGTTTGTAAAATACCAGGAAACAATATACTCATCTCTTAATCCAATATAATCAAGCGGAATAGATCCGGATTTGCTGTGAAATTCAATTTTTCCAGAGTCTTCAAGAGACATGAATTTGGATAGCATATCACTGTATCCTGTAAACACCGTTTCAGTTGGCGACACATCCATCCCAGGAACCGATTTTTCACTAACCACAGGCAACGCCATCTTACTTAAGTCCACATCCATTACTTCGCCGGAATGTATGATTGATTTCAGATTCGCATGAACCATCACCACATCAATAACCGTCTCCTCAAAAGGAAGATCTTTACTCTTCAATGCATTCTTAAATATTTGTGCATCTTCTTGACTAGTGAAGGCAAAATCTTTTATTACATTATCTTCAGCTGATTTTTCTGCCGAATAATAGGAGATATAACTTAACGATAACAATCCGATGGCAAGTGCAGATACCGTAGTGACAATGGTTAACAGGAACGAATTCGACTTCATGCGAAACATAATAGAAGATAAGGAGAGAACTTCCTTAATATTTAAGTATCCGTCCTTCTTTTTTCGAATCAGGTTAAAAATAAAGCTAACAGATCCTTTGTAAAAGAAATAGGTTCCAAGAATAACGGATACTAAAATAATCACCATGGCAATAAAGAGTTCATTCATCTCTGTAATGTCACCGCTAAACAGTTTGGTGGAAACAAAATAACCAAAGGCAATGAGTGAAATCCCCGCAATGCCCATGAACATCTCCCATACAGATAGCTTTTGTACCTTTTGCTCGGCAGAAGAAGTTACTCGAAATAAGGATAAAATCGTCTGTTTTCGAATAAAAAGTGCATTCATCCCAAGAATGAATAAGAAAATGAGTGTAAACACAATGACGGTTTGAATAAATGACTGGCTTGAAAAATGTAAGGTCGTAACAGCATTTACTCCCGTAATTTTTAGCAGGATCATCATGATTAATTTAGAAAATGAAAATCCAACGAAAATACCAATGCCTAGCGATAAAAAGTAGAGAAGGGCATTTTCTACGCCAAGAATGCGGAATATCTTCCGTTTCGTCATGCCAATCAAATGAAAGAGTCCGATTTCTTTACTGCGTCTTTTAATAAAAATCATATTGGCATACACGAGAAAGACGGTAACAATTCCAACAAGAAGGACGGACGCAGCACGAATGGAAGCTCCTCCTTTAATACTCCCTTTGGCGGCGTCCATCGCAGGGTCATATTGCAGGGTAACAAACGCAAAATAAAGAGAGACGCTAAAAATCAAGGCAAATACATACAGATAATAGTTTTTTACATTCTTTTTAAAGGAGCGAAGGATGAGTTGATTAATGGTCATCTTGCACCCCTCCTAACACTCCTTGTGTTTTCATAATATCTTGGAAAAAGGCTTGCCTTGTTTCTGAACCTCGGTTTAGCTGGGTATAGATTTGTCCGTCTCGCAGGAAGATGACTCTTGAACAGTAGCTCGCAGCTACTGGATCATGCGTGACCATCACGATGGTGGATTTTCGCTTTTGGTTTAATTGGCTAAGCTTATTTAATAAATCGGACGCAGCCTTTGAATCAAGTGCACCCGTTGGCTCGTCAGCAAAGATGAGGCTCGGATCATGAATGAATGCACGGGCAGCGGATGTTCGTTGTTTCTGCCCGCCGGATATTTCATTCGGATACTTATGTTGAAGCTCAGTGATTCCAAGCTCATTGGCCACTTCCGTAAACTTTTGGTCGGCTTCCTTTTTGGGTGTTTTTGTAATGGATAAAGGAAGCAAAATGTTTTCTTTGACTGTCAGTGTATCTAATAAATTGTAATCTTGAAAAATAAAGCCTAAGTTCTTTTGGCGAAAAAGGGCGAGTTCTTTATCACGCATCTGTGTAATCTCTTTTCCTTCCACAAAAATAGAACCTTGGCTCACATGGTCAATCGAGGAAAGCACATTTAATAGAGTGGTTTTACCAGATCCAGAGGCTCCCATGATACTGACAAATTCTCCTTGTTCAATGAACATATTGATGCCTTTTAGGACCTCTTGCTTATTAAATTTATTTCCGTAGCTTTTGTGTATTTGTTTGGCTTCTAGAATATTCAATCTTATTCTCTCCTTCCTTCAATGACTTGATTATAAATGAGGTGGGGAGCTCCCATCCTTCGATTCAGCTAACATTTGAAACAGGCATGTGACATCTTTGTCACATGCCTGTTATTTTTACGAATTCATTACGATTAGGTAAAGTGAGCATAAAAGTTGACCCCTCACCTGGAGTCGATTGAACTGATATTTGTATTAGAAGGGAATCAGCCGCTTTTTTCGCTAAATATAATCCCATGCCCGTGGCCGAATGATCTTGATGGGTGGAAGTAGACGTGAACCCTTTTTCAAAAATCCGTGTCATGTCCCGTGGATCAATCCCGCGCCCGCAATCTTGTATTTCTATGACCATATGATCGTCTTTCTTTAAACTTCTTATGTAAATATCTGACTGGTTGCTGTATTTAACGGCATTGGTTAACAGTTGACGTAGGATAAAAGCGAACCATTTCGCATCTGTAAGGATCTCTCGTTCTTGTAGATTAATATCTATGCCAATGCCTTTTTGGATACACCAAGATTGTAAGGTCTTGATTTCTGGAATCACCAGAGTGTGAAGATCTAATTTTTCAATAAAAAGGTCATTCTCAATAAAGTAAAGCCGTTTTTGATGAAGTTGTTGGTCGAGTAATAGGTGAACTCGTAGCCATTCATGCGTGAGACTGGCCTTTGTTTTTTCATCAGGAATGCGGTCAATAATGAGATGCATGGCTGTTAAAGGAGTCTTTACTTCATGAATCCAGGCTAACAGCTGGTCCTTCTCATCCTCTAATGAGAGTTGATGGTGATTGAACTGATTTCTTAGCAATTCCGTTTGTTTATAGACACTTTTTTCTATCATTTCCTCAAAGGGGCTTTCTGCTTGAGGAATTTGAGACAAATCTAAGTTATTCTCCCACTCATCAATTCCTTTGAAAAAACGAGTCTCCTTTTGATATCTGATGAAAAGGAAGATCGAGAAGAGGAGAATGGATAAAAACACAATGTATAAAATGGGTTTGAGCGGAATCGCAGAATCGAGAAAAGCGACAAAGACCATTAAGAGATGGATGAAGACATAAAAGATTATCCAACTACGTCGTTCGGTTACGAATTTTTGGATCATGGTAAAGTGCCCTCTTCGATGGCGATATACCCTTGACCTACCTTGGTTTCTATATAGTGGCCAAGCTGTAACTCATCCAGTTTTTTTCGTAATCGATTGACGTTTACCGTTAGTGTATTATCACTAACAAACCGTTCATCGTCCCAAAGGCTTTTAATGATGTTTTCGCGGCTCACAATGCTGTTCTTTTTTTCGATTAATATTTTTAAAATGTACATTTCATTTTTGGTCAGCTCGATTGATCCGTTGTTGTTTGTTACTGTATTTTTCTCGTAATCCACTGTCGCACCACACCAGGTTTTCAAAATGACTGTATGATTGCTATAGTTGTAGACTCGGCGTAGAATCGCTTGGATTTTCGCAATTAACACGTCAAAATGGAAGGGCTTCTGAACAAAATCGTCTGCCCCTAGCTGCATGCTCATGACCATATCGGTTGGGTGGTCACGTGAAGAGAGGAAGATGATCGGCACATTAGAATGGGCTCTGATCAGGCGGCACCAGTGAAAACCATCGTATTTAGGAAGCTGTATATCAATGATGACTAGATCAGGCTTGACCTTTGTAAACTCCTCGAGAACAAGGGCGAAGTCTTCGATCCCGTGAACCTCATAAGACCACTGTGTCAGGCGATCTTTGATTTCATGAAAAAGACTAGAATCATCTTCAATTAGAAGAATCTTAAACATATATGTTCACCAACTTTCTTCATCATTGTAACGAAACCACAAACAAAAGAAAATTATTTGCATGTAAAAAAATAACAAATAATATAGTGACCCTCTTAAGTGTCCACCCCACACGGACAAAACTGCTATATTTGTCCACGAAGGGTGTCAGACACCCTAAATTGGATTTTCCTTTGAGTAAATAGTAAGTCCAGCCTTCCATGGGGGGAAAGAGGAGGGAATTTACTCAAACCTAGCATTCGCTTATTATGCAAATCAAAGATTGTTTTTCCTTTAGCACGATGAGTGCCCCCCGTAAAAGATTTAGCTGCTGAAAACAAAAGATTTAAGCATTGTGAATATGTTTTCCCTCTGTTCCTAAAGAAACATGTACATTTTAATGAATATGTGGTCAAATGAAATGTACTTTACATATTGCTTAATAAAAAGAATACGTTCGGTAAAATTAGTATTGTAAAGAAATTTTGAAAAGAGGCTGTTTTATGGATTTTACAGATTTCACCTTAAGTGAAGAAATATTGAGTACTTTAGCGAGCCTACAATATCAACAACCAACTGAAGTCCAAAAAAAGGTTATTCCACTTGTCATTGAGGAGCAGGATGTGATCGTTAAGTCACGCACAGGAAGTGGAAAAACAGCATCCTTTGCCATTCCGATTTGTGAAATGATTGATTGGGCAGAAAATAAACCGCAAGCTCTAGTGCTTACCCCAACTAGAGAGTTAGCTGTACAGATCAAAGAAGATTTTATAAATATCGGCCGTTTAAAACGAATCAATGCAGTAGAAATATACGGAAAGCAATCCTTTATGTATCAAAAAACGAAGCTTAAGCAAAAGACTCATGTCGTTGTAGGGACACCAGGTCGCTTGCTCGATCATATTCAAAAAGGCACCCTTCTACTCGATCAAGTTCGATTCCTTGTCATTGACGAGGCGGACGAAATGCTAAATATGGGCTTTATCGAGCAAGTAGAGGCCATTATACAGGCGGTTCCGGACAAAAGAATCACCATGCTCTTTTCAGCCACTCTTCCAGATACCGTAAAAAAACTAGCCCAAAACTATTTGCAAGCACCTATTGAGGTGGAAATGGAAGCTTTAAGCACTTCAACTGGATTAATTGAGCATTCCTTATATTGGGTGGAGGAACAGGAAAAGCTGCAATTATTGCAAAACGTAACGATTATCGAAAACCCGGATAGCTGTATCATTTTTTGCCGGACAAAGGACCGTGTGGATATGGTGGTCGATCATTTAACAGAGCTTGGATATGATTGCGATAAAATTCATGGTGGAATGATTCAGGAAGATCGTCTTGAAGTGATGAGTGAATTTAAACGGGGAGAGTTTCGCTACCTGATCGCAACCGATGTGGCAGCCCGTGGAATTGATATTGAAAATATTTCACTCGTGGTAAACTTTGATATTCCATACGAAAAAGAAAGCTATGTGCATCGTACAGGAAGAACCGGTCGGGCGGGGATGAAAGGCAAAGCTACTACCTTTGTTACAGAAAGAGAAAGACGACTGCTAGAAGAAATTGAGCAGCTTATTGGTTTTCACATTCCACAAAAGGAGAAACCTGCTTCGGGGCAGGTGGAGAGATTACGATCTGCCTTTGAAGAGAAGATTGGTTCAGAGCCAGAAATAAAGCAACTAAAGAGTGAAGAACTCAATAAGGATATCACCAAGCTCTATTTTAATGGCGGAAAGAAAAAGAAGCTGCGCGCCGTGGATTTTGTCGGAACCATTTGTAAAATTGAGGGTGTTTCTGCACAGGATATCGGAATTATCACGATTCTTGACACAGTTTCTTATGTAGAAATCCTAAATGGCAAAGGGCCACAGGTGTTGTCCGAAATGAAACATACCACGGTAAAAGGGAAACAATTAAAGGTTCATATAGCCAGAAAATAAGCACTTCCTAAGGGGTGCTTTTTTAATTGACAAAAAAAGAACGAAACCAATTGACAGAATCTTACTCATGATTTAATATTATCATTATCAATAATGATAATAAAAACAAGGGGGATTTACTATGATTAGCAATGCAGTGATCTTGAGCATGGTCGCAGTTATCATATTTTCCATTCTTCTATTTGTGAGTGCCATTCTGATGACAAAAAAACAGGTAGGCATTTCTCTGAAGCCGTTAATAATAGGGAGCATTGGGTTTGTTATTATCACTCAAGTATTAGAGAAACTTCTTCATGTTCTCGTCATAACCAGTTTTCCAAACTATGCGGACCATCCATGGTTATTTGGATTATATGGCGGTTTAGCTGCAGGGATTTTCGAGGAATTGGGACGGTATATCTTATTTATCTGGCTGTTAAAAAAATATCAGGATTACAGGGGTGGCCTGTCTTTCGGGGTAGGCTGGGGTGGCATTGAAGCCGTAGTTATTGCCCTTTCAACGGTGGTACCATTTCTTCTTTTTGCAACGATGATCAATGCAGGTACATTTGATTCATCTATAGGAGCCAGTCTTCCAAGTGATCAGGCAGCAACCATTAAAGAGACGTTATTAAATCAAGGAATCTCTCACTACTTATGGGCAATACCAGAGCGTTTCTTTGCTCTCTATATGCAAATCGCTTTCACTTTACTTGTTTTACTAGCGGTCATTAAAAAGAAGTTTCAATACGTACTGCTTGCTATAATTGCTCATGCGGCGATTGATTTTCCTTTAGTATTCTTCCAAACTGGATACATCAAGAGTTTATGGATCATTGAGTTATACATTGCCTTCATCGGAGTTCTATCTTTCTTCATTATAAAAAGATTAAGAAAATTGCTGATCGGGTAAAAATACCTGAGGCAAAAGTCGGTTTTGATAAAGTATAATAAAAGAAGGCTGTTTTCGTAAATTGGTTGTTTTGGAAAAATCCCAAATGCCGGATTTTTCCCCGTATAACGCTGGGTTTTTTTGACTATTTGGAGAGTAGCTCTTTTCTAAGGATGAAAATATTCTTATACCTTATAGTTAAATTCCTAAAAAGTATGTATATAGCAACAATGTTTTAGAAAAGAGCCTAAAAGAAAAACTGTAAAAGGCAAACTTTACCGAAAGGGAAGGACGCAAAGCCGTGAGCCTAATCGCTTATCATGCGAATGGTCGTCAGGTTGCCAGGTCTCATTTTGTGAGCCTCGGCTTGCAGAATGGGGGAACGTAAAATGAAAAAGCTTGTTGTATCTATGATTATGGTGTTGCTTTTTTCAATGGGAGGCTTTGGATCAAACATGAGTGCTTCTACGGTAGATCGCTCCACATGGCTTTGGAATCCGTGGGACATTGTGAGCAATGAAACAGGAACCTTAAGCTTTCTTGAACAAAAGCAAATCAACAAAGTGTATGTACAAATTGACCGTGATATCCCTATGAATGTATATCGTAGCTTTATTACGAAGGCATCCGTAAAAGGAATAAAAGTATATGCTCTAGACGGAGCACCAAGCTGGGTAGCTCCAAAAGGATATCGAAATCAAGATGCGTTAATGAATTGGTTGAAAACCTATCAAGCAGGATCAACCGCTTCGCAAAAATTTACAGGCATTCATTTAGATGTAGAGCCTTACTTATATAGCGGTTGGAATACGAATAGAGCGGCAACTGTCAAAAGCTTTCAAGAGTTAATCACAAAAGCGAATACCTCTGCTGCAGGTTTAAAACTGCCACTTGAAGCCGACCTGCCATTCTGGTTTGATGAAGTGTCTTATAACAATACGTATGGCAAAGGAAATCTAGCAGAGTGGGTTATTACAAAAACGAATAGTGTAACAATTATGGCCTACCGTGACAGTGCTCCTGCCATCATTGAAATTGTAAAAAATGAAGTAGCCTTTGCTGGCAAACACCATAAGGCATTAGTCATCGGTGTAGAAACAGGGGCAACAGACGAAGGCGATATGATTTCCTTTTTTGAAGAAGGGGAAGCCTACATGAACGAACAGCTGGCTTCCGTTGCCTCACATTACGGAACAAGCCCTGGATATAAGGGGTTGGCTATCCACCATGTGGGAAGCTGGAAAACCATGAAACCATAACGAAAGAAAGCTAGCAGGGATAGAAACCTGCTAGTTTTCTTTAATTAAGATATGAACGTAACTGTTGTAGTTTTGCTTTTCCAAAGTGACCCTCTAGGCTTGCTAAAGCACTTTCTACTACAAATTGCCTCTTATTATTAGGTTGCAAAAGTTCTTCTAGAATAAAATCAAGTAGCTCAATATATTTCACAGAGTCGGGCATATTCATGCTCTCTTTTTTCAGACTCATGATTTCTAGAGTTAGCTTTTCTTGATAAGATTTATCTTTTTTATGACAAGTTGGAGACCAATCATCCAACAGTTCTGGTGAAAGAAGTTGCTCACCGGTTTCCCCGACATTCTTCATTAACGCCACAAGTCGATTGACACTATATCTGACTACTCGCTCAGGATTACTCTTTAAGCTATTCGCCATTCTCTCGTACTTAAGGTTATGGTGGAAAATAGCTGTAAACATAATGGCAGCATCCAGAAGATAAGGCTTCTTGCTCTCTCCAAAAATTTCATCAAAGCGTTCGTATACCCAACGTAACATTCGTAACTGAAAATCACTAATAAACTTTTTTAACTCAGAATCATTTAAAAATAGTACTTCTTCGTATAAAGGAATCAGTTTACTCGCTCGATTCGTCTTCACTTGCAGCTCCATTTGCTTAATGAACACTTCAATATCTGACGGGTCTTTTCCAATTAAGAGTTCGTTTCTTTCGTGCTCAAACTTTTTTTGTATCACTCGGAAAATGGCCATAAGTAGTTCGTTCTTGGAAGAAAAGTAATTATAAAAGGTTCCTTTAGAAATACTACTATAATCCAAAATGTCTTGAATGGAGGTTGCTTGAAATCCCTTTTCTACAAAAAGCTGATGTGCTGTATCGATAACATGTTGCTTCCGATCTTTCATCGTATCACCTGAATTCATATTTGGACTCACTGTATAAAAATATAGTAACTTATTTTTCTGAAGGTTACAAACCCATTATTTAGCTGTGTTTTTCCATTGCATTTTTTGTACTGAGGGTATAATATATGTTAAGTATATAACTGAAGTACATTTTATTGGACTTATAGTATAGGGGGAACATACATGGCTGAAAAACAAGATAAACGGCCGCCATACGGAATTATTGGAGTTCTGTTAATTGGGGCTTTCATCACGTTTTTAAATAACACCTTATTAAATATTGCTTTGCCATCCATCATGAAGGATTTAGAGGTAGAAGCTGCCACGGTTCAATGGTTAACTACAGGCTTTATGCTCGTTAACGGGATATTAATTCCGGCTACGGCCTTCTTAATACAGAAATATTCTGTTCGTAATTTATTTTTAGTCGCTATGAGTTTATTCACGATCGGTACACTAGTTGCTGGTGTGGCTCACGAATTTCCGATTCTTTTAGCAGGACGTATGCTTCAGGCATCCGGATCGGCCATTATGATGCCATTGCTTATGAACGTCATGCTTGTTAGCTTCCCAATTGAAAAAAGAGGAACAGCGATGGGGGTATTTGGTTTAATTATCATGTTTGCGCCAGCGATTGGACCTACCTTATCAGGGTGGATTATTGAGCACTATGATTGGAGAATGCTTTTCCACTTTATTACCCCTATTTCAGTAGTAGTGGTATTAATCGGATTCTTCCTTTTAAAAGATAAGAAAGAAAAGAGTAATCTTCGTTTAGACTTTTTCTCCTTACTTTTATCAAGTATTGGATTTGGTGGAATCCTTTACGGCTTCAGCTCAGCAGGAAGCAAGGGCTGGGACAGTCCGCATGTGTACCTGGCGATTGCCGTCGGTTTCATTTCGCTAGTAACATTTATTTTAAAACAAATGAAGCAAGACACTCCGTTGTTAAACTTTGGAGTGTTTAAATACCCAATGTTTGCCTTGTCATCTACTATTTCCATGGTAACCAACATGGCATTGTTCTCAGGAATGATCCTTATTCCCATTTATGTTCAAACGATTCGTGGAATTTCTCCACTGGACGCAGGGCTAATGCTCCTACCAGGTGCCATCGCCATGGCGATTATGTCTCCTATTACGGGGAGATTGTTTGATAAATTTGGTGGGCGAGTATTGGCGCTTATTGGTTTAGGAATCACGGTGATCACTACGTATGAGTTTAGTCAGTTAACGGTAGATTTAAGCTATACCCACTTAGTTATCCTTTACACGGTCCGGATGATCGGGATGTCATTTGTTATGATGCCTGTTTCAACAAACGGATTAAATCAACTTCCGACGCGTTTCTATCCACATGGTACAGCAATGAACAATACGTTAAACCAAGTGGCTGGGGCAATCGGAACCGCATTACTCGTTACAGTTATGTCCAATCGTACAGAAACACACGCTCAAGAACTAGCTGACGAAGCGATGAAGACGGCAGCCGGTCAAGGAGCAGGAGTCGCACAGCCAACTGCTGAAATGATCGCTCAAATGAAAGAGCAGATCATGATGAAGGCGATGCTCGAAGGAATAAACGATGCATTCCTAGTGGCTACAGGGATTTCAATTGTTGCCTTCATTCTCGCTTTCTTTATCAAGCGTGCCACTCAAGCAGAGGATCCTCTAGAAGGAAAAGAGGCGCCAAAGGTGGTACCGGCGAAGTTAGCTGAGAATTAAATATAAAAAAGAAGAACTCCTTGAAAATGAAAAGGAGTTCTTCTTTTTTAGTTGTGCTTTTGATTGGGATACCTTCACCGTCTGTTTTGAAGTACGGTGTTCATGAAGATATTGAAATTTGTCTTATCCTTAATCAAGTAACCAGCAAAAGTAAAATAACCGGAGATTTTTACGTTAAATGTAGAACGGAGTTCGTTTTGGGGTAAATAAGTGGAGGTTTTCCGCTTATCCAAAGAAAAAACCCCTATTTTCAATTTTTCTGAGACAATAGGCGGAATCTCTCCGTCTATTTAGGTCTTTTTTAGAAAAAATTACTAATTAAGCGGAATACCTCCGTCTATTTATCAGATCGGTTGCTTAACCTGATCCACAGCCGATAGTGAGTAGCTACAGGCCCCATGTCCTCCCGAAGTCAACAACAATATTTTACCAAAACAAACATTTTCTACTTGCTAATCTACTAAACTACCTTTAGTATTAAATTTGTATTATCTAGATATGGGTATATAAAATTAAATTCCAACTATATATAGTGTTGTTGCCTTAAGATAAGATGCCGCACGGCTTAATAGGGAATCTGGTGAAAGACCAGAACTGCCCCCGCAACTGTAAATGCTGACAAAATGAACAAACCACTGTGTAGTTTGCTTACGAGAAGTAGGTGCCTAAATGGGAAGGGTTCAAAGTAGAGTGAAGCATAAGTCAGGAGACCTATCTTACTTAAGATGTTTCAACTTCTTCGGGGACTTGGGAAGATGAGACGATGGCGACAGAAGACAAAATCGTGTTTGCCTGTTTGTCTTTTGCTGAAATCGTTTCATCCGCTCAAGGACCCACCTTAGCGGATTTTTTATTTTCAGGAGGGACGAGCATGACAGTAGTAGATGTACATGAAGATTATAAGTCGGTGTTAAGAGCGATTGAAGAGTGTTCTTCAACTTATCAGTTAGACGCGACAGAGATAACAAAAATGATCAATGAATTAGAGGCAGCAAAAAAAGAAGTGAGCCAACAAGCTTTATTTTATTCTTTAAATAAAATCGCGATGGACCAGCCGGATTGGACTTTTGTTGCCGCACGAATCTATTTAACGGAACTATACAAACAAGCTTCACAAAACCGAAACTACGATTCCACATATACATATGGGGACTTTTACGATTTGCTAGCAACGTTAACGGAGAAAGGAATTTACTCTCCAAAACTGCTGCAAATGTATACAGAGGAAGAAATTAAACAATTAGCAGCGGGAATCAATCCGGAACGAGATCAGCTTTTCAACTATATTGGTCTGTTCCTCTTTGCCGATCGTTACCTTGCAAGAGATCATGATCGAAAGGTATATGAATTGCCGCAAGAGAGATTCATGGTGATTGCCATGACTATCATGATGAACGAATCGAAAGGCCAAAGACTAGAGTTAGTAAAAGAAGCTTATTGGGCATTAAGCCATTTATATATGACTGTCGCAACACCAACCTTATCCAATGCTGGGAAGAACTTCGGTCAGCTGTCCTCTTGTTTTATTGACACAGTGGATGACTCGCTTGACGGGATTTATTTGAACAATTGGGATATCGCTCGCTTAAGTAAAGAAGGCGGTGGCATCGGAATTTATTACGGAAAGGTTCGTGCGTTAGGTTCCGATATCAAAGGGTTCAAAGGGATGTCCTCTGGTGTTGTACCTTGGATTCGATTGATTAATGATACGGCTGTAAGTGTCGATCAATTGGGGCAAAGACAAGGAGCAGTCGCCATTTATTTAGATATATTCCATAAAGACGTGATGAATGGCTTCCTTGAGCTAAAAACCAATAACGGTGATGAACGAAGAAAGGCTCACGATATTTTCACTGGAGTTACCATTCCAGATTTATTTATGGAAAAACTTTTAGAAAAAGATGAAAATGGCAGAAGCATCGGGGAATGGCATACATTCTGTCCACACCAAGTAAAGCAGCTGATGGGCTGGAAGGACGAAAATGGAACACCTCTTGGACTTGAAGACTTTTATGATGAAAATGATAGAAAGTATTTTACGGAAAAATACGAAGAAGCGGTGAATCAGCCTCTTTTACCAAGAAAAACCTACCGTGCAATGGATATTATGGCCCGAATCATGGTCGCACAGTTAGAAACAGGTACACCATACATGTTCTATCGAGATGAGGTCAATCGTCAAAATCCAAATAAGCGTACAGAAGGAAGAACGTCTATCTACTGCAGTAATTTATGTACCGAAATTGCCCAAAACATGTCGAGTACAACGATTGTAAAAGAATACAAGGACGAAGATGGCAATCTAGTAATCGTAAGAAAGCCGGGAGAATTTGTTGTATGTAATCTTTCCTCGATCAATCTCGCAAAGTCTTATGGTGCCAATGAGCTTGAACGATTAATCAGAATTCAAGTGCGGATGCTAGACAATGTGATTGATCTAAATACCATTCCAGTCGGACAAGCCGAATTAACGAATCAAAAATATCGAGCGGTCGGCCTAGGTACGTTTGGATGGCATCACCTATTAGCCTTACAATCGATCCACTGGGAATCAGAGGAAGCGGTCCAGTTTGCTGATGAACTATACGAAAATATTGCCTATTATACCATCCAAGCTTCTATGGAGCTTGCGAAGGAAAAAGGAGCATTCAGTCAATTTGAGACGTCTGAATGGGCTACAGGAAAGTACTTCGAGCGGAGAAATTACACGTCCGAGCGTTGGAGTGAATTAAAGGAACAAGTAAAAACAAACGGAATTCGTAATGGCTGGCTGATGGCGATTGCCCCGAATTCTTCTACGGCAAAAATTGGTGGTTCCACCGATGGAATTGATCCATTGTACGCAGTAGAATATGCAGAGGAAAAGAAGAACTTTAAGTTCAAGGTAACCGCACCTGACTTAAACCATCGCACATACGCGTACTACCGTAGAGCAAGGCATGAGTTAGACCAAGTGTGGAGCATCCGCCAAAACGCTGCACGTCAACGCCATATTGATCAGTCCATCAGTTTTAATTTATATGTGAGACATGATATTAAAGCAAAAGACTTGCTCCATTTACACATAGAAGCATGGAAGCAAGGGTTAAAAACCACGTATTATGTGAGAAGTACCTCACAGTCAGAGATTGAAGAATGTGAAGCTTGCCATAGCTAAGCTTGAAAGGAGAAGGGACCATGTCAATCAATGCCCCATTAAATAAAATCAAACTGTTGAATCCAACTTTTCCAAATCGTTCAACAGGTATTATTAACGGACAATCTTCCGGTCTCTTAAACTGGAATGATATCGCCTATCCACAAATGTATGATTTGTATCAAACCTTGCTGTCTAATTTTTGGAAGGCACAAGAAATCAATATGCAAGATGATATTAAACAATGGGATTCATTATCTTCACATGAAAAGGATATCTTTTTACGAGTGAACACGCAGCTTGCCTCCCTTGATAGCCTTCAAACACCAACGATGAGTCAAGTGCTCGATTATGTGAGCGATTCTAGCTTTAAGGCCATCTTTGCGGTCATTGCTCAGCAGGAGGCTGTTCATAATGAATCGTACTCCTATATATTAAGTTCATTGGTTCCAGTCAGTGAACAAAATGCGCGTTTTAATCAAGCGAAGGATGACCCGATCGTGCAAAAGAGAAACCAACTTATTTTGGATGCTTATGAACAATTCCGTTCCCATCCAAATGCACAGAATTTATACGAGCTAGCCATCAACTCCATCATTTTAGAAGGAATCTACTTCTATGCGGGCTTTGCCTTTTTCTATAATCTTGCTCGTCAGCAAAAGATGTTAAAGACGAGTACGATGATTAGCTATATCCAAAGAGATGAGATGCAGCATGCGTATTTTATTTCTCAGTTTGTACGAATTATGTTAACGGAAAATCCAGAGCTCAATAACCCAGCAAATATTCAATATGCAAAGAATCGCATCAAAGAAGCGGTGGAGCTGGAGAAGGAATGGGCGGGAGAAATATTAGCAGAGATGAACGGAATTGATCTGGAAGAGTTCGGACAATATGTGGAGTATCTGGCCAATAAAAGGCTTCGTCAATTGGGTCTGGATCATCTTTATGGTGACCGTGAAAATTCAATGCCATGGATTCAAGTGTTTAGTGACGAAATGATTAATGAAACCAAGTCAGACTTTTTTGAGCAGAAATCCCGTACCTATACAAAGGTGACACAGTCCAATGGCTTTGACGAACTTTAAGGGAAAAGTAGCGATTGTCTATTCATCCGTCACGGGGAATACAGAAGAACTTGTTCGTATGGTAGCAAGCTGCCTTCAATCACGATCAATGTCTACGGATTTATTTCAAGTAGAAGATTTTCTCCGTGCGAACATGGATGACTATGATGGGTTGGTCATCGGAACTTACACATGGGGCAATGGAGAAATTCCAGTAGAAATGAAGCCTGTGTACCAAGAAATAGAACGTCAACATGTTCGAGAGCTCGCCACAGGAGTGGTTGGGACGGGGGATTCCTTTTACCCTTCCTTTTGTGGAGCGGTGGATGAATTTAGGGATATGCTCTATGTTCATACTTCCTTAGTAGCCACACTAAAAGTAGAATTACAGCCACAGTTTAAGGATTATGAAAAATGTGAAAAACTGGCTGAGTTAATGATAGAAAAAATTCAAAGTCGGACCTATAGTACGGTGTGAAAAAGGTAGTGGGCTCTTGCCTACTACCTTTTTTTATATTCAATGTTTACCATATATATAATTTGGGTATAAAGGAGGGTCTCTATTTTTGTAGAGGGACTGCATGCGCAAGGCAGATCCTTCTTTTTTGTGTTTAATTATAGACAAAAATGAATATATTAAACTAGAATTATATGTAAATTTCAATGAGTAAAAATGAAAGATTTGTTTAAAAATACCATTCTTTGTTAAAATAAAGAGTGAGGGTAAAGCAGATGACGGATAAGCAAATGAATGAGCTTGTTAGTTTTTTACTAGCAGGAGATGAAATAGAAACCGGTAAAGACCAGTAGAAAATCATGGTGGAATTATAGAGGTTTCGAGTAAACCTGGGGAAGGGACGACCTTCATTCTTGTTCTACCTTTAGTATAAACGACTTACGTAAGGGAGAAGAAACAATCTAATAGTATTTACGCTTCATGAAGTCATGATCATAACTATTAAATTCTTTCGGATTGCAGCAAGTTTATGGAAAAAGGGGTATAGTAAGTTTTGAAAATATCAGACAAATAGTTGATGGATGCTTATGCTGCAGCATTGAAGTTGGCTTTAGATCATGAACTTATACAGTTATTAGAGGAAGAGGTAGACAAAAGAAAATTAAGACAATTAGTAGAAAACTATTCAATTGAGCAGTGATTGACCTTTAGCCAGATACTATTAGATAGACAAGTTACCTTTACGAGCAGGTATGGCAGGTTAAATTAATGAGAAGTAAGGGCGATTCTATAAATTTGCAGGAGCAAACCTTTAAGGGAATCCGCTAATTTTCGTTCATAGGGGATAGGGAATTGACAGAAACTTACTTGGAATTACACGCAATGGATAAAGAACTATTGTTTGAGGCATTTACCCATGCCCCATTAGGAATGGTGCTGTTAGGGATAAATGGTAAGATCGTGCAAACAAACTCGTCCTTTTGTCATTTTACAGGATATTCAAATGAAGTAATCGTTCAATTAGGGCTAAGATGTTTATTATATGAAGAAGATTATGTAACAATAGATTCAAATTATCGAATGTTAGTAGCTGGAGAGGTAGATTCTTTTCAAGTAGAAAAGCGGTTTGTACATAAGAAAGGTCATGTGGTTTGGGGATCCATCAATGCCCATAAAGTTAGTACGTCACAAGCGGATTATATTATTGGCCAAGTGGTTGATATCACATCTAGTAAACAGATGGATCCACAAGTGGAGACGAATCATTCCCAGCTAGAATCTTTTATTGATAATCATTTAGACCCTATTTTAATCTTCGATGAAAAAGGGGTTCTAACAAAAGCTAATACTAAGTTTGAGGAAGAGTTTGGTTGGAATCTTCAGGAATTAATCGGTATTAGAATGCGCGATGTTAGATTTTTTGCAGATGAAGAAGAAGAGCCATTAAAGGAAAAGGTCCTTCGTGGAGAATGTGTGGAAGGGTACGAAACAACGGTTAAGAAGAAAAATGGAATGACAATGGATGTTATGATTACAAGCTTTCCGATTAAGGACTATCAGGGGGGCAAGAACGGGCTCGTTGTTAGTTTTCGTGATATAACAGTCCGAAAACAAGCGGAAGAACTAATGATTCAGTCGGAAAAGCTTTCAATTGCTGGACAGTTGTCAGCTGCGATTGCACATGAAATTCGAAATCCTATTACAGCAATTAAAGGGTTTTTAAAGCTTCTGCAAAACTCCAATGAAAAACAGCTGTATTATGAAATCGTTGAGTCAGAAATCGCTCGAATTGAACTGATCTTAAGTGAACTCTTATCACTAGCAAAGCCACAAAAAAACAATTTTAAAGAGACCGATTTACGCTTAACCTTAAAGCAATGTATTTCACTATTAGATGCAGAAGCCAATATGAAAAGTGTTCAGGTGGATTTAAAGCACGAAAGTCTTCTACCAATGATTCATTGTGATGAGAACCAAATTAAGCAAGTGTTCATTAATTTTATGAAAAATTCTTTTGATGCCATGCCTAACGGAGGGTCATTACATATTGAGATGGAAAATTGCATGCGGACTTCTGGTATCACCATTCGGTTCAAAGATACCGGATGTGGAATACCAAAGGAAATTTTATCCAAGATCGGACAGCCCTTTTATACGACAAAAGAAACGGGAACGGGTTTAGGGTTTATGGTAAGTAAGAATATTATTGAGGGCCATAGCGGCACCGTACATATCTCAAGTGAAGTAAATATAGGAACAACGATTGAAATCGTTTTACCAAGCTTTAGTAACATATAATAACCTCATCCGAGTGTGGATGAGGTTGTTATTTTTATCCAATATAAGCAATGATTCCTTCATTGTCGTCTAAATGTAGCTTGATTGGAGCATATGGATCTCTTCCTAAATATTCATCGATCCAAAGGCGTAACGCTTCAATTAAATTCGCAGTGATAAGCACTTGTTTTCGATCATCCACGAACACTTCAGCAGAAAAGCCGTAATCATCATCATACATAAGCTCTACTTCGACTGCTTCAGGTTTGATTTGCTTTTTCTTAGCGATATAAACACAAATTGCATTAATAATATCTTGTTCGGGAATAATTAGCTTCTCCATGGGTTCGTATTCTCTTGCTTCTTTTTCTTTTTAAGAGCGGTAAAAACCATGCGAATGACACTAATTAAGATGATAATAGCAAACACATTGACCATGAATCCAAGAATGGAACCTAAGATTCCCATGTTTGCAAATAGACTACCAAATAATAGACCAGCAAGTCCACCGATCATAAGTCCCTTCATCAGACCGCCGGAGAAGAATCCTTTATTTGCTGTAGTGGTAGATTTATTAGTTGTGGTCGAATCCGATTTTTTATTTTGGAAGAATGAATTGTTGTTATTGGTCGTTGTATTTGAATTATTGTTGAAGCTTTTCTTTCCTGATTTATACGATTTTGCTTCCACTGTCGTGGTGTGATCTTGGAACACAATGTTTCCAACTGGTGAAAAAATAAGTGCTGCCATTAGCAAAGCTGATAGTAACTTTTTCATTCCTTTTGTTTTCCCCCTGTAATGTATATTTCTACTTCTCTATTGTATACGAAGTAAGGATGAAAGGGTTTCGTTTTTTATAAAAAAAATAGAATGGAAAGAGGTTCCATTCTATTTTTGAGGGCTTAGGATGCTTTCGTTTCTACTAGTTGGGATGGAACGGGCTTTTTTTCAAAGATTCCAAGGAGCCATCCGATAGCTGTTCCAACGAAAGCAGGAATGATCCATTCAAGACCAACAGAGGCAAATGGGAGTGCCTTTGCCACCGATTGTAAAAATCCTAGGTTCACTCCAGCTGTAGCAAGGCCACTATTTACAGCAAAAATACCGGTAAATAACATTGCGCTGCCATATACTTTACGAATATTTTTGTAATAACGACTAAAGAAAGTGAGCAAGGTTAAAACGATTGTTAGCGGATAAGCTGTCACAAGGAACGGAACAGAAACTTTTAAAATTTGTGCAAGTCCCATATTGGAAAGGGTAAACCCAATGAGTGTAACAATCAGGGCCACTGTTCGATAGCTTACTTTAGGTAGAAGCTTCGAGAAGTACTGACCACATGCAACCGTAAGACCGACGACAGTTGTAAAGCAAGCTAACGTAAAGATAAATCCTAGAAGTGCCTTGCCACTTGAACCAAGTAGTAGGGTGGATGCGGCAGTTAACAAATCAGTACCGCTTGCATATGAACCAGAAGCAGCCATTTTTCCACCGATAAGTCCTAGGCTTACATAAACGAGTGAAAGAAGAACGCCAGCGACAAGTGCTGCCTTCAAGGTATACTTGGTTAATTGTTTCTTATCTGTAATTCCTCTTTGTTTAATCGCAGATAAAATAACGATTCCAAACGCAAGAGCGGCAAGAGCATCCATCGTGTTGTATCCTTCGATGAAGCCTGTGGAAAAGGCATTCGCTTGATACGGCTCAGCGGGTGTTTGCAAATGGCCATCCATCTTAAATAAACCGATTGTGCATAAAGTGACCATTGCCACGAGTAAGACTGGAGTGATCCAGCGCCCCATATATTGTTCCATCTTTGAAGGGTTTAAACTCACTACAAATACAAGCGCAAAAAAGACCGAAGAAAATGCTAATAATACGAAAGCTGAGTTGGAGGAGCTTCCTAAGAATGGTTTGATTCCCATCTCATAAGCAACATTTGCATTTCTTGGAATCGCTAAAAATGGTCCGATGGAAAGGTACACAATCACCATAAAAATCGTGCTGAACCATGGATGGACGCGATTGCCGATTTCTGCAGCTCCATCTTTAACTAGTGAAACAGCAAGAAGCACAGCAAAAGGCAATCCAACACCTGTTAAAATAAACCCGCCAATCGCTAGCCAATAAGAGGTGCCCGCTTGTGCTCCTAATACCGGAGGGAAGATCAAATTTCCAGCTCCAAAAAACATAGAGAATAACATTAATCCAATAACCAAAGTGTCAAATTTCTTCATTTTCTTTTCCCCTTTTCTATTTTAGAAAAATAAAAAGACCCGTCCCTAATGAAAGGGACGAGTCTGATAGCTCGCGTTACCACCCTAATTCCGCTGCAAAAAAGCAGTCGGCTCTTAGTCAACGTACCAACATACGTGATCCTTGTAACGGCGGAACCCGTCAAAGCTTACTAGTGTTCAGCTTTGCATCTCGGAGATGATTTTCAGATCCAGCTTGAACATCGACTTTCACCACGCGTCGACTCTCTTTAGTACAAGGGGTTGAATCCTACTCTTCTCGTCATCAATTTGTAATATGGTTATTAATTTAACAAATGAAAAATGTTATGTCAATATATTTTGAACATTTATATTTTTAATAATTGGATGAATATAATTATTATTCTCCGATGATTTCAATTCGATTTCCGAAGGGGTCATCGATATAAATCCGATCCACATCGGGAATAAGGGTGTCCTCTTTGTACGGAACATGATGATCTTGTAGGTGATCTTTTAAAGAGTTCAGGTTTTTAACTACGAACGCCGGGTGAGCTTTTTTAGCTGGAGAAAAGGGTTCTTCGATACCGATATGAAGCTCTTGTTGAGCACCGAGTTGAAACCAAACCCCTCCGCGTTTTTTTAGCGCCGCCGGTTTTTCGATTTCTGTTAAACCAAGAATCGTACTAAAAAAATGCCTCGTTTGATCCTCACTATCAGCCGGTGCAGCAAGTTGAATATGATCAATTTTAATAAATGAAAAGTTCATACAATCGGTCCTTTCCGTGTTTGATAGTTTAAGTGTAGGAAGAATGAGGAGATAAGTAAAATATGGAAAATTTATGATGGGGAATAAGGGGGGCTTATTGGGTGTAGTTGGGACCTGGCAAAACTTCCTCCCACACAGCACAAAATCAACGAAAAAACTCCCGCCTCCATGCGGGAGTTCGGCCTATTTCATCTGAAAATACGTATCTAGTACTCTACGCCCGATGGTTAAGTTCGGGGAGGGACCTGTGTCTCCAGTGTACACCCATGGAACAATGACGGCCATGGCTACTTCGGGGTTACTTGAAGGCGCGTAACTGATTAAGCTCACATTCATCACTTCCGGTGGTGCGTTTTTAGGGAATTGATCACGGTCTGGTCCGTCATAGAAGGATTGTGCGGTACCTGTTTTTCCTGCAGGGCTATAAGGGGCAGAACCAAAGGCTTTTGCTCCTGTTCCTGAGGTCATCACTCGGCGGAATCCGGTTTGAACTCGTTCGACCCATTCGTCCTTCATGCTGACCCGATTTAATATATTTGGTTGTATTTCTTGGTAAACGGGGCCAAGCTTATCAATAGACGTACCAGGCTCACGGATTTCCTTTACAATATGCGGCTGAATGCGGTAGCCTCCATTAGCAATCGTTGCGGCATATTGAGCAAGCTGCATCGTTGTGTACGTATCATATTGTCCAATAACTAAGTCAAGGGCAAAACCTGGCTTCGTTGAAGGTCCTTTAAATCCGGTCATTTCATTTGGTAAGTCAATTCCTGTTTTTGCACCTAATCCAAATTGAGCAAAGGAATCTCTAATTTTTGAAAAAGTGTCTGGTGCTAAGCTTAAAGGAGCATTTGGTACATACTGTCCTCCTCCGATTTTTATGGCAGTACGGAACATATACACGTTAGAGGATTGCTCTAATGCATACAGATCATTAATCGTCCCCATATTTCTCCATGATTTTTTCACGGGAGTTCCTTTAATGGCAATGGGTCCGTCATATAGGGAAGTATTTGGAGAAATAGCACCCGTTTGGTATCCTGTAAGCACGGTTGCTCCCTTCACGGAGGAACCTACATTATAGGAGGTAGTAATGTTGCCAAGCGCGAAGTCCTGGATTTCAAGGTTACCTGTTTCTTCGCTTCTCGCTAAAAGCTTTCCAGCCATTGTTAAAATCTCACCGGTATTTGGATCCATTAAAACAACAAAGGCACGGTCTAGAAACTTTGTTCCGCCAAATCCCCGTTTGGTAGCAAGAAGCTCTTCTTCTAGTATTTTTTCAACGGCTAGCTGTAAGTCCATATCAATGGTCAGGATGAGGTCCTTGCCGCGCGTTCCATCGGATACGGGGACCGTTCCTACATTATTTCCTGCTTTGTCTTTTAAGTATTTTATTTTGGATTTATTTCCGCGCAGAACATCTTCATATTGATATTCCAGATAGCTTTTTCCAACACGATCATTTCTACTATAGCCGCGTGAGAGATAGTAATCTAGCTGTTCTGCTGGTATCCCTTCTTCACTAGTAGTGGTTTTTCCTAAGATTGTTTTTAATGTATTTTCGAATGCATACGTTCGTTCCCAGTCCGTCACCGTGTCTACACCAGGTAAAAAGTTAAGATTCTCACTAACCATAGAGAATTCTTTATCGGTTACACCAACATTTTTTACGAGATGAGGGGTATATTCGTAGCCACTTGCAAATTCACGGTAAATAGAAATTATCTGCATATCCTTCTCTTTTAGAGAGGCGAGATCTTCGGGAGTAATCCGTTCTAGCAACGTGTCATAATACTTTTTGTTAAATTCTTTTTCACTGTCTGTTGAATCTCTCATGGCCTCTTCTTCGGATGTGGATATTTTCTCTTTCACCAATAAAGGATTTTTTATGATCCAATAATCTTTTTTGTCCCGATCTCTCACTTTCTTTGTATCCATCTTGATGAGTTCGGAGAGATTTTCTGCGGTTTTTAACATTTCCTCCTGACTGGCTCCCCAGTTGGTGTATGTAATCGCGTTTTGAGCAATGTTATCCACTACTATTTTTCCGTTTCGGTCGTACATTTTTCCGCGTGGAACGGGTTGGCTAACAATGATTTCGTTTGTTCTTTCGAGTTCTTCCTTATAGGCTACGCCCTGGACCATTTGTACGGTACCTAAGCGCACAATGAGGATGACGAATAAGACAAAAACAATAAAAAATAGGAGATTTACTCGTAAGGGAACATGTCTCTTTTTGCTGGCTTTTTTCATCATGAACTACACTCCTTAGAAGGGAACGATTCTACTGGTATATATTTCTATTTTTATCATAATCTATGACGTTCTTAATAACAATAAAGTTTCAATTTTTTGATTTATTTACAGGTTATTCACATGTTGTGGATTACTATTGTGAAAATGCTGTTAGTAAACTGTATACAACTTAAATAATCCACATTATCCACATTTTATAAGCAAAGTTATACACATTATCCACAGAAATGAACTTTAACGAGAACAAACATGAGGATAAATAAAAAAAATTATAAACAACCTGTCCAAATGCCTCTTTTCTTTCTATATAGAAGGTGAGAGGAGGTGATAGAGATGGCACAGGCGATAATCATGGATACGAAGCTTAAAGTATTGTTTGAGAATGGGTTGAACTCGAAAGGAGAAGTTATCATTAAAACGAAGATATTTAGTAATGTGCGTAAGGAGGCTACAGCGGATCAACTTTTTCAAGCAGGTCAAGCATTAGCAAGTCTTTGTTCACTACCAGTTGTGAACATTGAACGAGCTGACAATTTTGAGTTGGTAAACGCGTAAGTAGGGCTCAGTTATTAAACAATAGGAGGTGAAAAAATTGGCCAAAACATTAGAATTACAATTCATAACAGAAACAGGTGAAACTTCGACGATTAGTTTGGAGTCTCCCAAGGAACCTGTTGATACAGCTGCCGTGAAGGTGGCGATGGATCAAATTGTTGCTTCAAATGCATTTTATAGTGCGAAGGGACAGCTGGTTTCCCCTAAAGGAGTTAGAGTTATTGAGAGAAATGTAACACCTTATGAATTAGCTTAGTATAAGAGAGAGTCGGTTGAAATGGACCGACTCTCTTTTTGCTACATAACGATTTTGCACCAAAGGACTTTTTCCTTGATTCTTACACCAGCTAATTTTCCGAACGGTATGTCTCGAACGACTTCAATGTCATTAAAGTTAATGGTGAGTTTGTTATCTTCGTATGTTACCCCGTCCGCATCTTTTAAGAGCTTCTTTTTCATGGACTCCTTTAGACTCGGCTTTAAGTCGACTACCTCAAATTGTATCCGTCTTCCTTTTGCCATGATAGGTTTCAATTCTAGTCGGAAAGGAACAGGTACGAGCATGACCTTGGTATTTCCTGTTAAGACCAGATGTTCCCCTTCAAACGAACATTGTAAATTGGAGGTTCCTTCTAATGGTTGAAGATGTAGCAGGCGGTTGACCAGTTCTTCTGACATACGAATAGGTGTACCAGTCGCAATTTTATTGAGCAGGCTTTCCACCGTCCAAGATTGATCATTTAATTCCCCAAGCTTTCGCTGCATTGTTTCGAGAAACTCGTTCATGCGGTCTCCTCCAAGCTGTCATTTTTCTAGTTGTTCGAATTCATTCATTACATTATATGGACGGGAAAAATAAAAAATGAATAAAGTCGCAAAAAGTTAGTGTACAACTAAATACGCTTGATTTTTCCATATTTTTCATATATAGTACATTATATCAGTAATGCACTAGCGTACCATATGGATATAGGAGGTGAGGAACATGATCTTAAACTCAAATAGTATGAAGCCAATCTATGTACAAATTGCTGAGTATTTAGAAGGGGAGATATTAAGGGACTCCATTCGGCCTGACGAAAAGATTTACTCTCAATATCAGCTGGCGGAAATGTTCAACATCAATCCTGCTACGGCAGCAAAAGGGTTAAATTTATTAGCGGATGAAGACATTTTGTACAAAAGGAGAGGGCTTGGCATGTTTGTGGCTGCAGATGCAAAGAAGATCATCCTCACAAAACGAACCAACACCAAACTGAAGGAGCTTATTGAAGAAACGGTTAGGGAAGCTCGGCAATTAGGCATAAGTAAGGAAGAACTAATAGAGATGATTCAAAAGGAGGGGGAAGAGTAATGAATATCGTTGCATGCAAGAACCTGTCAAAAACATATGGAAGGCATCAAGCTTTAAGAAGTGTTTCTTTTTCTCTTGAGGGTGAAAAGATCATAGGGTTGATTGGTCGAAACGGAGCGGGTAAGTCCACTTTATTAAAACTGATGGCAGGCTTTCTGGAAAAAACATCTGGGGAGATCCACATTTTTTCGGAAGAACCCTTTAATAGCCTAAAAGTTTCTGCTAACACCATTTTTATGAGTGATGAAGTCACCTTTAATCCTGCTCTTACATTAGAAGACATTCTAAAGGCAGCAGAAAGCTTTTATCCGAACTGGAATCGTGATTTAGCCCACCGACTTTTAGATTATTTTTCTATCTCCCTACATTCCTACCACGCCAGTCTCTCAAAAGGGATGCGAAGTACATTCAACACGATTATGGGGCTATCCACTAGAGCACCACTAACCTTATTTGATGAACCAACGACAGGGATGGATGCGGCCGTTCGTAAGGATTTTTACCGTGCCATTTTAAAAGATTATTTAGCCCATCCACGAATGATCGTCATATCCAGTCATCTGTTAAATGAGATGGAGGAACTATTCGAAGAGATCTTGCTGATAAAAGAAGGGGCCGTTCATCTTCATGAAAGTGTGGAAAATTTGAAAGAATTCGCGGTTGGTGTGACCGGAAGAACTTCCGTAGTGGAAGAGTTGTTGATAAATGAAACCGCTATTTTCCAACAAGCAGTTGGGATTGATCAGAGCTATGCTGTTGTGAAACGCGGGGTAGAAGTAGAGCGGCAAGCAAAGTTACTAGAACTTGAGCTGTCACCTGTTTCCGTTAGTGATTTATGGATGTATATTACAAGCAAGTCTAAGGGAGGGATTGATCATGTATTTGACAGAGAGTAATATCCGAGACGTTGTTTTCAAACAGTATCGCTACAAACTGCAAGCGTATTTGGGCGTTTTTACCTCTCTTATGTTTATCCAAGTGCTTGGGATGTTATTTTCGATAAGCGGAACGGGCTCTATGGGAGGGAGTGCCGGTACCTTTAGTTACGATGTAAAAACCTACAGTGGTAGTTTGGTGGCTATTTTTACGTTGGTTTGGGCTTTTTCAAACGGAATCTCGCTGACCACCAAGCAGCATAGATATGATGACTTCAATTTTATTACGACTCGACAGGTGAGCAATCTTGCGAATGTACTGTTTCTAGCGACAGCGAGTGTGATTGCTGCCATCATGGGGCTTCTAACCACGTATGCATTAAGATTAGTGGTTTCACAGTTTTTGAGAACACCATCGATTGCGGTAGATCAGTTGTCTTTGGTAGAGGCATGTAAGGGTTTAGGAGGATTTTTTCTCTATATTTTATTGTTTGCGAGCGTTGGTTATTTTATTGGAATGCTTGCTCAGATGAATAAGATAGTCGCATTTTTACTTCCTGTGCTTCTTATTGTTGTCATTACGATCCAAGCGTACTTAGGAGGAGAAGCTACATTAATCGTCGATATAGGGAGTTTCTATGTTCTTGAGGCTTCGTTTTTCCTTTTCGCTGTTAAAAGTGTCATCACTACCTTTTTCTTTTTTCTACTCGCATATATGTTAGGAAATCGTTTGGAGGTGGGGGTATGATGGTAGCCATTATTCTACTAATCTTGGTGATAGCTGCAGTCGTTTCTCAACTGTCCAAATCGAAGAAAAAGGCTCGGATCGGAATGAAAACTACAAGATTTCTACTTCTTGGTTACGTAGGTTTGCTGATTCTGTTTGCTGGTGCTTCTTGGCTTCTACCTACGAATAGTTCCTCTTTTGAAATGATGTCAGAAGAGGAAGTGGAAAAGAGTATGGAGCTTCAGGATAAGGTGATGAATGAGGCGTTCCGAGGATCCTTTGAAGAAGAGAATGGATTAGATGTTGTAGAGAAGTGGAACTTTCCAATAACCGGTGACGAGCTGGGTATTACAACCCTTAATGATTATTATGTTCAAGTGTTTATAGAGAAAAGCCCGGATATGGGAAAAGAAATTCAGGTTACTCATTATTCTGGAAAAACCATTGTGAACGGAATGGATCTTACTGACAAAAAAGGTGCCATTCAAATGGAGATGCAAGGGAATAAACTTGAAATTATGAATCCCTCTCATGTAGCAGTAAATTTAGCCGAGATATCAAGTGGATTTCCATTTCAACAATTCTCCTCAGAGAAGGTTGAATGGTTCTCCGGCGGATCTTACGGCAACATTGGAATGGATGTACTGTATATAAAAGCACCTGAAGGGCTGAAAATAGAAGGCGAAGCCCTCTACGTCAACTGAACTGTCCACCCCAGGCGTACAAATACGGTCCAAGTGTCCACGAACGGTGACAGACACCCTTCGTGGACAAAAAGGGGCATTTTGTCCACGAAGGGTGTCTGTCACCGGGAGGTCTTTCGAATCTGTTGACAGGTGGGGCTTTTTTGTGATATTTAAATAGTGATTAGCACTCGGAGTGGTAGAGTGCTAAAGGAATTACGTATATTGATTGATGAGAGGGGATTTTAGAATGGAAAAGAAGCAATTCCAGGCAGAGTCAAAGAGATTGTTAGACATGATGATTCACTCCATTTACACACACAGAGAAATTTTTCTACGTGAATTGTTATCAAACGCAAGTGATGCGATTGATAAAATTTATTATCGTGCCTTAACCGACGATAACATCACTTTTGATAAAGACAACTATTTTATAAAGATTGCTGCTAACAAAGAGAGCAGGAAGTTAACGATTACCGACACAGGTATTGGTATGACCAAGGAAGAGCTGGAAAACAATCTAGGGGTCATCGCTAAAAGTGGCTCACTTGCCTTTAAGTCTGAAAATGAGCTAAAGGATGGTCACGACATTATTGGGCAGTTTGGTGTTGGATTTTATTCTGCATTCATGGTGGCAGACGTGGTTACGGTTATCACCAAATCACTAGGAAGCGACACGGCTTATAAGTGGGAATCAGAAGGTGCCGATGGTTATACGATCGAGCCGTATGAAAAAAGTGAAGTGGGAACGGAAATCATCCTTACCATTAAGCCAAATACAGAAGACGATAACTACGATGAGTTCTTAGAAGAATATCGTCTCAAATCCATTGTAAAAAAATACTCCGACTTCATTCGTTACCCTATTAAAATGGATACTACGAGCAGTCGTTTAAAAGAAGGCAGTGAGTCGGAATACGAAGAGGTTACAGAAGAGCAAACCATTAATAGCATGGTGCCAATCTGGAGAAAGAACAAAAACGAATTAACAACAGAGGACTACGAAAACTTTTACGCGGAAAAACATTACGGCTTTGATAAGCCTTTAAAGCATATTCATATCAGCGTGGATGGTGCGGTTCGTTATCAAGCGGTGTTATATATCCCAGAAAAAATTCCATTTGATTACTACACGCAGGAATATGAAAAAGGGTTGGAGCTTTATTCAAACGGTGTTCTCATCATGAATAAATGCGCGGATCTATTACCGGACTATTTCAGCTTTGTGAAAGGGATGGTGGATTCCGAAGATTTATCTCTCAATATCTCTAGAGAAATGTTGCAACATGATCGTCAATTAAAACTCATTGCGAAAAATATTAAAAACAAAATCAAAGGTCAGCTACAAAGCTTGTTAAAAGAAGACCGCGAAAAGTACGAAGCCTTCTTCCAATCCTTTGGCCGCCAATTAAAGTTTGGTGTTTATAGCGATTTTGGAAGCAATAAAGAGACGCTTCAGGATCTCATCATGTTCTATTCATCAAAAGAAAAGAAGCTTGTTACATTAGATGAGTATGTGTCAAGAATGCCTGAGGATCAAAAGTATATTTACTATGCATCAGGTGAGTCAGTAGAGCGCATTGAAAAGCTTCCTCAAACCGAGCTTGTGGCGGATAAAGGCTATGAAATCCTTTATTTCACAGATGATATTGATGAGTTTGCGATTCGTATGCTAATGAATTATAAGGAAAAAGAATTCAAGTCCGTCTCTAGTGGTGATTTAGGAATTGAAGAGCAAGCAGATGAAAAAGAGTCAGCAGAACAAACGGAGAACCAAGAACTGTTTGAATACATGAAGTCAGCGCTTGGAGAAAAGGTAAAGGCCGTACGTGTATCTAAGCGTCTTAAATCACATCCTGTTTGCTTAACAACGGAAGGTGACGTGTCCATTGAGATGGAGAAAGTTCTCCAAGCGATGCCAAATAACCAAAATGTCAAAGCAGACAAAGTGTTAGAAATCAACGTGAACCACGAAGTATTTGCCTCCTTAAAGGATGCGTTTGCTAATGACAAGGACAAGCTAACCTTGTTTACAGGGCTTCTTTACAATCAGGCATTGCTCATTGAGGGGTTACCAATCGAAGATCCAGTAGAATTTACAAACGATATTTGCAAAATTATGGTGTAAGTATGTGAGGGCACTCAATTTGGGTGCTCTTTTCTTTTTACCCTCAAAAAAATACCACCGATCCTTGTTATTGTATCAAGGGGTGTACTACTATGAAGATATACACTATCTTCACCTGGAGGTGACAGGTTCTGCTTCACCTAACAAAACATCATAATCCAGAGCAAAACCCAGAGTTGATTCGGCGTTGGTCAAAGTTCTCAACCCCAATAGATCAACTGATCAAAGAGACGGACACTCTTTTTCGGAAAATTGTCGTGCATCCTAGTCCTTCCATAAATGATATGAGTACCCTCGTAAATGAAAAGGGGGAGGCGATCCCCTCATGGCTTCCAGATTTAGACGTCGAATTCCAGAAACTTCAAAGTGAAATAAAGTACGAAAGAAATGTGGTTGACTTTGGGGCAGTTGGTGATGGAATAACTGACAATACAAACGCTTTTCGAAAAGCCATTGGTCGAGGCAGCTGTAAGATTATTATCCCTGAAGGTGTATTTGTCACAAAAGGAATTAAACTTCCCTCCAACACGATCCTTGTTGGGGCAGGAAAGGGAAAAACAATACTTAAACTCCATCATGACGCTCTAAAATCCGCCATTCTTCTCACCAATAAACATCATATCAGTGGAAATCACCATATTTATGTGGAAGGTATGACCCTTGATTGGAATGTGAATCGACTATCGAGTGAGGAAAGAACCGCGAGTGGAAACAATCGATCGAGTTGCTTCACATTTGCTCATGTGAAGTATGGGTGGGTGAAAAAGGTAGAAGCCATTGATGCTGGGTTACATGCCTTTGACGTTTCTTCTACGCTTTACTATTACATAAAAGATGGATTCATGGGTCCAGGAAGAAGTCAGTATATCTGGCTCGATGAATGTAACGGATACGGATTTGGAGATGACGGAATTACCACTCATCATAGTGATTATATTTTTATATCTAAATCGCATATGTGTGATCCAAGTGGAAGAGCTCATGAAACGGGCTCTTGCAACTCAAATGGCATTGAAATCGATGATGGCTCGAGATATGTCTGGCTTGCGAACAATACGACAACTAGATGCTTTGGGGGAGTGGAAGTCAAGGCTCATCATAATGCTTCCGCTGCTTCCTATGTCACCATCATTGGGCATTTGTCGGTTCAAGATAATCGCGCCTTCAACTTCCGCCATATCGGTCATCATAAAGGAAATGATCCACAGTCGAAAACAGCCTATAACCTAAAAGCCATGAATCTGGTTGCCATTGCTCCTATCTTTACTTCCCTTTATAAAGTGTCAACTCCAAGAGCGATGGTGGTCTCCGCATACCGGAATGTCGTGGTGAACCAATTCACTATTCTTGGGGACCCTTCGTATGATTTTGAGGGACACCCTGTCATAGCCATCCAGTATCGTGCAAAACAGGTGGTCCTTCATAAAATCTATATAGATGGTTTTTATCATGCAGGTGGGATAAAAGGTAAATTTTATACATCAGAGGAGCTAACATGAAAGAACAGGATTTCGACAAGAGCTTACATATCGTCACAACGGGTGAACAACTCCATTTTTACAAGTCATTGCAATTTCACCGGTATGAAGCCACACCCTATTTGCATCTTCAACAACTCATCCATGAATATGAATTCAAACCATCGGACCGTATCGTTGACTTTGGCTGTGGAAAAGGAAGGCTAAATTTCTTTCTCTATCACTATACTGGAGCAATCGTAACGGGTGTAGAGATGAATGAGGAGTATTATCAGCTTGCCTTGAAAAATAGAGAAAATTATCGTAAAAAGTATGGCTCAGATCATTCGATTCACTTTTTTAACGGTTTTGCAGAGGAATACCCGATCCACAAGCAGGATATTATTTTTTACTTTTTTAACCCGTTCTCTATTCATATTTTCCGGAATATAATTCATCGTATCCTTCAATCGGTGGAGGAGAATGATCGAGACATCAAGCTGATTTTGTACTATGCAAGTGAAGAGTATATCGACTTTCTAGAAAGTATGGGCATGTTTCAGCTAACATCCGAGATCATTTGTTCAGAAGGAAATCCGTTTGAGAGATTTTCTATTTATGGCTTAGCTTTTTAAGGGGGAATCGCTATGGAGAAACTGCTAGAGCAAGACATTATTACATATGTGAAAAATTTGCCTGGCTGGAAATGGGACGAGGGTAAATGGATGAGCAAAAGATATCGATTTCAAAACTATTTAACAGGTGTTTCTTTTGTAAATGAGCTAGCAAATTATTCGGAACATCGTAATCATCATCCATTTATCTCTATTGATTATAAAGTGGTAACGATAAAACTTAGCTCTTGGAATGCTGGAGGTCTCACTTCACTGGATATGGAAATGGCAAAAATATTTGATGAGATTTACGATCAATTTGTGGAATAAGAAAAGGCGGGAGTGCTTAATGCGCTCTCGCCTTTTCTTTTCCAAATACAGTGTAATATAGCAGTATCGCAATGAACACAGAAATGGCTGATGCTATGTAGATGCTATGGTAGTCTAACCAGAAAGCAATTTGTCCAAACACGATCGCACCAATTCCCACGCCTAAATCGAAGAAGGAGAAAAAGGTAGCATTAGCCATTCCGCGCCTGCTAATAGGAGAATTTTGAACACTCCACGCTTGAAGAGCCGGTTGCACCGTACCAAAGCCGAACCCATAAATAATGGCTGCTAAATAAAGGATCGTGCTATTTGGAATCCAGGCAAGCAGAATCATGGCAGCCATAATCATGATCGAACCAGCGGGGAATACAAAGCGATGCCCTTTTTGATCATAGAGCTTTCCAGCAAACGTTCTTGAGATCAGAAGAGCAATAGCATAAAGGAGAAAGTACCATTCAATTCCTTCAATTCCTTTTTTTACTGTATATAAAGGAAGGAAGGAAGCGATTCCACCAAATGTAACCGTGATAAAAAGAAGCAGAATCGAAGGGGGCAAAGCCGTTTTTTCGTAAAAGTCGAGCTTTTTAGGTTCAGAAGTAGTTACGGGTACAACGGGTTTAAATCTAATCCGAGAAGATAAGGCAATAGCGACGGCACCGAGTACGCCGCAAATCAAGAAAAGTTCAGTAAAGCTAAGGTAACCTACTAGCGCAAGTCCGAGTGTCGGCCCCATGGCAAGCGCTAAGTTGCCAGAAAGACCGTAATATCCCATTCCTTCTCCACGACGTTTGGATGGAATCAAATCGGTCGCAATCGTACCTGAAGCAGTTGTGGACAGTCCCCACCCGACTCCTTGAATAATTCTTAAAATAAATAAGAAAACAAGTCCTCCAGCCATACCGAAAGCACCAGTGGATAGGACGAAAATCCCTAATCCAACCAGATAAATAAATCGGCGTCCTCTGCTTTCTAGCGCATGCCCAGCGTAAGGTCGAATTAATAGGGCGGAAAAAGTAAAGATTCCCACAACCACTCCAATCAGCTGGTCATTTCCACCGAGGTTCTCCACAAATAAAGGAATGGTGGGCAAAGTCATTTGAAAGCCAAGGAAAACAAAAAAGTTTGATAAGCAAATGAGAATAAAGTCACGTGTCCATATTTTCTCTTTCTCTTTTTCTGAAGGTGGAGCTTTTTCCGCAAGAGGTGTGCTCATAACCATCCACTCCCATTCGGGAAAATCCCGTTTCTCTAATCATTGTGTTAAACAAAATATATGTACGAATTTATATAAAAATGGTGATAAATCTATTATAGACAATGGCTTTTTGATTTACTATTTTTTTGAATTTGAGATGAAAAAGAACGTTTAGTAATATTAATGTTATTACGATAGGAAATAGGTGTTCATGATGGGAAGAGTGATTGTAATAGGATCAGGAATATTAGGTGCCTCTGCAGCCTTTCACTTAGCGTCAAAGGGAGAGAGTGTTGTCTTGGTTGACCGTACCGAGGTGGGACAAGCCACAAATGCGGCAGCGGGAATTATTTGCCCATGGATTTCGCAAAGACGAAATAAGGCATGGTATGAGTTAGTAAAGCATGGTGCACGTTATTATCCTGAATTAGTTGATAAATTGTCCTCCTATGGAGTAAATCATACGGGATACCGAAAAGTTGGAGCCCTAAGCCTTCATACAAATGAGGAAAAACTGAGGCAAATGGCAGATAGGACCATCAAACGGAGAGAGGATGCACCAGAAATCGGCGAGGTGAACATCTTAACGTATGAAGAAACAAAAGAGGTGTTTCCTCTCGTAGCAGAAGGATATGGAGCGGTTTATGTTTCCGGTGGAGCGAGGGTAGACGGAAGGCTCATGCGTGATGCATTGGTAAAAGCTGCCGTTCAGCTCGGTACGGAATACGTAAGTGGGAATGCTTCACTCGTATGTGAAGATAGCCGTGTGAGTGGAGTGGTGGTTGATGGTAAGCAGTTTGAGGCGGATCAAGTGCTTGTCACGACAGGAGCTTGGGCACGAGAGGTGCTGGAGCCCGTTGGGGTGAAATTTCAAGTTTCGGGGCAAAAAGCGCAGATTGTCCATCTAGAATTACCAGGTGTGGATACGTCTAAGTGGCCCGTTGTTATGCCTCCGAATAATCAATATTTAGTCACGTTTGAAGATGGTCGGGTGGTCGTTGGCTCGACACATGAAGACCATAAAGAATTTGATACGAGAGTCACTGCTGGTGGGTTAAATGAAATTATCGGGAAAGCATTAGAGGTATTTCCGGGTTTAGAGGAAGCGACGGTACTTGAAACACGAGTGGGCTTTCGTCCATTTACCCTCGACTTTCTACCAGTGATTGGCCCTGTTCCCGGACTTAAGGGTGTTTTCGTCGCGAATGGACTCGGAGCCTCTGGCCTGACGAGCGGCCCGTTTTTGGGTGCCGAGCTCGCAAAGCTCGCTCTTGGAGAAGAAACCGTGCTGGATGTGAGTCGTTATGCGGTGGAGGGTGCGATTGGGGATTGATGGTTTTGAGGGTGCGCGAAGATAAGTTTCTTTCTTAAAATGATTCAAATCACATCAAAACAAAACGAATCAATATATGATGTAGTCATAAAGAAGGAAAGGAATGATCATGATGCAAAAACAAAGCTTATCTACCTTTATCACATATAATGAAGAAAAATTTACGAAACGAGTCATTTTTAAAGAAGGAGAGAGTACGGTATTCGTCTTAAACTTTTCGAAAAATCGGGCACTGCCCGCTCATAAACATCCTGGAACAAATGTGTTTATTCAGGTGATAGAGGGAGAAGGAACCTTCCATGTGGATGGAGAAAGCCTGGCTGTAGCTAGGCATGATGTGATTCATTTTTCTGGGGAAGAGGAAATGTCTTTTGTAAATGGTGGGGGTAATACTAGCTTGTATGTGATGCTAAACAAGATTCCAGATGAAAGATATGTAAAAGAAATCTAACAAAAAGGCTCACCAGACCTGGTGAGCTTCCTCATAATTTCTCCTCAGCGGTAGGACGCTTTCCGCCTAATTGCAGGCTAGCTTTTCCTTCTTCAAGAAGATGTTGAATGTCTTTAAATTTTACAAATCGCTTATTTTCATCATCAAAAAGCTTGAAGTGAATGGACTCAAGGCTTGTACCTAGAGTAACGGTTGTTGCTTTTTGTAATGGTGGTGTAGATTCATGTGCTTGTTCTAGATTATAGTTTGGAACCTTAGGTGCTAGATGATGCACATGGTGAAAGCCGATGTTTCCAGTTACCCATTGCAAAACCTTCGGAAGCTTGTAATAAGAGCTTCCTTCAACAGCTGCCTTCACATAGTTCCACTCTTCTTCGTGTTCAAAATAGCTGTCTTCATATTGATGTTGTACATAAAATAACCAAATTCCTAATGCTCCAGCAACAAACAAAATAGGAGCGTGGACAAGAAGGAAAGCTTTCCAACCAACTAACCAAATCATAAACGCATACAACACAACGATCGCGATATTGTTGAAATAAGTGTTGAGACGCTCTTTGCGTTTAGCATCCTTCACATTGATACGATTAGTCACTAGGAACAAGAATATCGGTCCTAGAACGAACATGACAAACGGATTGCGGTACATTCTGTATTGAAGGCGTTGAGCTGGTGTAGCAGCTAAATACTCTTCAACTGTCATTACCCAAATATCACCAATGCCACGCTTATCTAAATTTCCGCTTGTTGCATGGTGAATATTGTGACTTCGCTTCCACTGTTCATAAGGGAACATTGTTATAATTCCACTGATGTTACCAACGATCGCATTTGCTTTACGATTTCTAAAGAACGATTGGTGGCAGCAATCATGGAAAATGATAAAGATTCGAATCACAAATCCAGAAGCAACGATAGCAAGAGGCAATGTCAACCAATAAGAAATGGAAAGACTTGCGTACGCTAAATACCATAAACCGAAGAATGGGACAAAGGTGTTAATCATTTGTTTTATACTTTTACTTATATCTGACTTTTCAAAAGGGACTATGCTTTTTCTTAATTCAGCTGTTTTTTGCTTGCTCATAAAAGCCTCCTACAAGGTTTTAAATTTAACTACTGTTATTGTAGTCTTTATGAGCAGGTCATGAAAAGGCATAAATGTATAGAGTGGGACATGACAAATGTCATGTTGCAAGAAAAAATTTAAAGGGAATTACCGGAAAATCCTTCGACAATTCGAAAAATGCAGACATCTGTTTCATGAGCATATGTTTACATACGTTCCCTGTTTCAAGATATACTAATCTGTATACATTTGGATAGGAGGAAATAAAATGTGGCAGGATTTTAAGAAGTTTGCTTTAAAAGGAAATGTGATTGATCTGGCTGTCGGGGTGGTTATAGGTGCGGCGTTTGGAAAAATCGTTAGCTCACTTGTAGACAATATCCTTATGCCGATTGTTGGGCTCTTATTAGGGGGATTTGATTTTACGAACCTACAATATACATATGCTGATGCAACCATCAAGTATGGTCAATTCATACAAAATGTCGTTGATTTCTTTATCATTGCTTTTTCTATTTTCCTATTTGTGAAATTATTACAGAAGTTTAAAAAGAAGCAAGAAGTAAAAACGGAAGAAAAGGCACCAACAACGGAGGAAAAATTGCTTTCGGAAATTCGTGATATTTTAAAGGAACAACAGCAACAAAAGGGTGTGTAAAAAAGGAAAACTCGCCAAATTGGCGAGTTTCTTTATTAGAGTTGCTGATTCCCGCATCTAGGGTTAAGCACCTGAGCTGATAAATAGACGGGGAAATTCCGCTTATTGACTTTAAAAATTTGAAAATGAGGGTTTTTTCTTTGTATAATCGGAAAACCTCATCTTATTTACTCCGAAATGGGCTCCATTCTGTATCTAACCGGAAAACCTCCGCTTATTTTACTGAAAAGACTTATGCCAATTATCATTTTTTCGTTCGATTAGAGTCATGCTAATTTGTATACAAATACTTGGATATTAGTTAAAATAAATTACCAACTAATCCTATAATAAAGGTGTGATATAGATGTCAGCTGATGTTCGTACGATCCCAAAGCCACTTGTGCAAGTCAATCAGTCGGTTATTGTACTTACCGTTATCCTTACTTGGGTTACTAATATGGAATGGCTTTTATTGATTCCTCTACTCTCCGGTATATTTGGCGTTATTTTTCGAATAAATCCGATTATGGAGGTAACGAAGCGGTTTTTAAAAAAAGCACCATCAAAGTATCTGCAAGAAGATTGGGAGCAACAGCAGTTTAATCAAAAAATTGCTATTTTATGCTTAGGGGCAGGATTTATGGGGTTTGCCTTCAATCTGCCGGTGATAGGGTATATCTTTACCATTCTAGTCGCGGTTGCTGCAACCGTTGCCCTTTTAGGTTTTTGTATCGGTTGCTTTATTCATTATCAGTGGAAAATGTATCAGTATAGAAAAATGAAGAGTCAATCATAACTTGTAGGTAGGAGTCAGCGCTAATGCTGACTTTTTTTTACTTTTTCTAGGAACTTTTGGAGAATCTTGTCTAACGATTTATGGGCTGTGAGTGAGCTTTGGTCACCGTGGGTGCTAAGGGATTATGATAAAATGTAAACAAGTTTATTACATAAAAAGGGAGCAGAATAGGATGGGAGAAACTAAGAAGAAGCAAGAAATAATTAGCTGGGGTAAATCGGTGTTTATTGCTTTTGCTATCGTAGTCGTCGTTCGTACATTTGTCTTTGCTCCTTATATTGTGGATGGTGCCTCGATGGAACCCACGCTTCACGATCAAGAGAAAATATTTGTGAGCAAAGTCAATACAGACAAAATTGATCGTGAGGACATTGTGATTATTAAAGGAGAAGGCGAAAATTACGTTAAAAGAATTATAGGCTTGCCTGGAGATTTGATCGAAATTAGGGATGATCAGTTACTGATCAATGGTGATGTTCACAGCGAAGAGTATTTAGAAAGTAATCGAGAGCAGGCGCATGACCAAGGTAGTGTGTTAACAGGAGATTATGGACCTATTCTTGTACCGGAAGGGCATTATTTTGTATTAGGTGACAATCGACTTCGCAGTATGGACTCAAGAAACGGCCTTGGTTTTATTAAGAAGGAAAAGATTGTTGGCGTCAGTGAGTTTGTATTTTATCCATTTTCTGATGTTCGAACGGTACAGTAGTAATTAATTCCATTGACATAAAAGCGTTCATGAATTATTCTGGTAAAGCATTTTAATTAAATATTTTCCTCATCAGATAAAAGGTGAGGTAGAGGTTGCGAAAAGTAAGAGTAGATTGGATGAGAGCAAGAGAAGCTCCATGATGTCAGTTGAAAGGAATTTTCGCCGAAGCACTATAATTCTCTAATTATAGTAGCTGGGACTACATCGAATAGGTGTAGGACTGTCATAGCTCGTAAGCTATGTTGAACTATCCAGTGGCCTGATGCGGTTATTGTAAAACACACTGTACTCACGTTTTGGTGTGTTTTTTTTTATGTCTATAGGGACCTCTATTTTGAGAGTTGGGGAATAATTATAGAAAGGAATAATATCATGGGAAAACAAACGAAGTTAGGTTTATGGATACTAACGGCATTAGTCGTTGGAAATATGGTAGGTTCGGGTATCTTTATGTTGCCACGTTCACTGTCAGAAGCGGCAAGTCCGGCGGGTGTTCCCGAAAGATAGCGAGTTAACAGCAGAAATTAATGAAGCCATTAACGCGATCTATGAAAACGGAACATATGCAGAGATTTATAAAGAATGGTTTGGTTCTGAGCCGGACCTTGAAGATTTAAAAGCACAACAATAATTGGTTACTTGATTATTTAGGGCGTAACTCTTTTACATAGTGTTACGCCATTTTTTTCATCCTAGTAAAGGAGGAGTATGATGGACTTTCGTTTTGATCTCATCATGGACTATGCGCCATTGTTTTTAAAGGGAACCTTGCTTACCCTTGGTTTATCGCTCGCAGGAATTGTTATTGGAACAGCACTTGGTTTGGCCATTGGGTTAGGAAAAATGGTGAAAAACAAGTGGTTGTCACTACCTTTTGACTTATATATTACATTTTTTAGAGGAACTCCTTTATTTGTCCAGATTTTGCTCATTCACTTTGGTCTCGTTCCATTGTTTACAGGGAAGACGGAGCCAGTGACAGCGGCTATTCTTGCATTATCACTGAATGCAGCAGCATACATTGCAGAAATCTTCCGAGCTGGAATTCAATCGATTGACAAAGGGCAGATGGAAGCAGCTAGAACACTTGGTATGACTCATGTACAAGCTATGAGACACGTCATTCTGCCACAAGCGTTTAAGAGAATGATTCCTCCATTAGGAAATGAATTTATCGTACTTATTAAGGAATCCTCTTTAGCAGCGGTCATTGCGGCTCCAGAGATTATGTACTGGGGATGGGCTATGCAAGGACAATACTTCAAAGTTTGGGAACCGTATATTACGGTTGCAGTGATTTACCTCGTTATCACATTATCTTTGAGCTTCTTGTTAAACCGTCTTGAGAGGAGGTTATCAACAGAATGATTAAAGTAAGTAATCTAAAAAAATCATTTGGTACGAACGAAGTACTAAAATACATTAATGCTGAAATACAACCGCAAGAAGTGGTTGTGGTGATTGGACCATCTGGTTCAGGAAAGTCGACGTTTCTTCGCTGCTTGAATTTGTTAGAATCCGTAACCGACGGTCATGTATATATTGAAGGTGTCGACCTTACCGATAAAAGCGTGAATATTAATAAAGTAAGACAGAATGTAGGAATGGTATTTCAGCAATTTAACCTATTTCCACATAAAACGGTGATTGAAAATATTGTGATGGCACCAGTGAAGGTGAAGAAGGTCGATGAAGAAGTGGCTCGTCAAAAGGGTTTAGACCTTTTACGAAAAGTCGGTCTAGAAGATAAAGCTGATGCCTATCCTGATTCATTATCAGGTGGTCAAAAACAGCGTGTGGCGATTGCAAGAGCACTTGCAATGGAACCAAAAATCATGCTTTTTGATGAACCAACCTCTGCACTAGATCCAGAGATGGTCGGTGAGGTTCTAGAGGTAATGAAACAGCTAGCAAAAGAAGGCATGACCATGGTAGTGGTGACACATGAAATGGGGTTTGCTAGAGAAGTGGGCGATCGAGTCATCTTCATGGACGGCGGCTATATTGTGGAAGAAAATGTACCTGAAGAGCTGTTTACCAACCCGCAGCAGGAACGAACAAAATCATTTTTGAGTAAAGTACTGTAAAAGGATGTCACAGGACATCCTTTTTGCATAATTTGTTTTTATTGAGGCACAATAAGTTAAGACTCGTAGCTCAAAGAACAGAGCAACCTCTCGTATCCTTGATACGGGTAGCGTCGTTTATGAGTTAAAGTCCCATCGAGTCGGAAACACAGGTTCTAAGGGACCTGTGTTTTTTAATATCCCTTTACAAAATCTACAACATTAATCGGTGGCTTCTCACCATTTATATACTGTCGTAAGTTTGGCAAAAAGATATCTTCCACCACTCGACGGTCATAATATTCAGTTGAACCAGAAGTATGAGGAGTAACGATCACATTTTCCATTTCCCATAAAGGACTGTTCTCAGGGAGAGGTTCGACCTCAAATACATCTAATCCGGCCCCTGCGATTTCCCCGGTTTGAAGTGCCTGAATCAGATCCTCCTCCACCACAATTTCGCCACGACCAATATTAATGAAAAAGGAGTCAGGCTTCATGAGCTGAAATTGTTTCTTAGAGAATAATCCTTTTGTGTCCTTCGTTAAAGGGAGGGTAGAAACGACATAATCACATTGTGGAAGGACTGTCTCAAGTTCTGCTGTCGTGTACATTTCATCCACATGTTCCTCAGACAAATGGGAGTTCCTTACCCCGAGTACTTTCATTCCAAACGCCTTAGCGATCTTAGCTGTTTCCTTTCCAATGGCTCCGACACCGATAATACCAATCGTTTTTCCGTGGATCTCAAGCTTTAAGCCAGCATGATGCCAATGTTTTGAAGATTGATTTCGAACATAGGTATGAATATTCCGAGTAAGGGCAAGCATCAATCCGAAAATGGTTTCAGAAATGGGAAAGGCATGGACACCATTCGCGCTTGTCACTAGTACTCCGCGCTCATGAAGAGTGGGAAGAGGTAAATTATTCACACCGGCACTCCAAGTTTGCACCCATTTCAGAGTAGAGGAGTCTCCTAAAAGGTCTTTAATATCCTTTTTCCATCCTAAAATGATTTCAGCGGTAGGAATATGTTCTTTATAGATTTCTTTTCCCACAACAATTTCCCAGTCTGGTAAAACAGCTTGTATTTCGTTAACATATACTTGTTCCAGATTATGAGTAATGACAAGTTTTCTCAAAGAGTGGCACCTACTTTTTTGAAAATTTCGATATTCTAAATATAACATATAAAAGTAGTGACCCGCTAATCTGAGAAATATGATAAAGTAGTCTTTACATTCAAAAAGTCAGCAGTAAGGTGATAAAAGTGGAGAAAAAGCAAGTCGTGTACGACATTATGGAAGTATGTTTATTAGCAGGGAGAATCATGCTCCAAAGCGGGGCTGAAACATACCGAGTAGAAGACACAATGGAGAGAATCGCTCGAGCCTTTGGAGTTAGAGAGGCCCATTGTTTTGTCACACCAACAGGCATTATTTTTTCAATTGAAAGCACAGAGCCTACCAAAACAAAGCTTGTGCGCATTACAGAAAGAACAACGGATCTTCATAAAGTGGCTTTGGTAAACGGGGTTTCTCGTCGGATAACGAGTGGAGAGCTTGATATAGAGGATGCTTTTCGTGCGTTAACAGAGGTAGAGGAATCCCAATTAACGTATTCAACTACTATTCAAATCCTTGCAGCAGCAATGGCGAGTGGTTGCTTTTTAATTATGTTTAATGGTAGCTGGAACGATTTTCTGCCAGCCTGTCTAACAGGTGGGCTTGGGTTTACGAGTGTGATGTACTTTCACAGAATGGTCCCGATTAAGTTTTTTTCTGAGTTTATTGGTTCGATTATTATTGGTATTCTTTCCTTTTTATTTGTTCATATGGGTATAGGTGTAGAGTTAGATAAAATTATCATCGGATCTGTCATGCCGCTCGTTCCGGGTTTACTTTTAACCAATGCCGTTAGAGACTTAATGGCGGGACATTTGGTTTCAGGTATATCTAAAGGGGCAGAAGCGTTACTAACCGCTTTTGCGATCGGGTCAGGCATTGCTGTTGTATTATCATTTCTTTAAAAGGGGCGATAAGCCAATGTACATTCTTCAACATCTGCTATTTAGTTTTTTGGCCGCCGCCGCTTTTGGTATTATTTTTAACGCTCCTAAAACTTCCTTAATTCAATCCGGTTTTGTTGGGATGCTTGGATGGATTATATATATTCTCTTTACGATGAACGGTGCTGATGCAGTGAATGCTACGTTAGTGGCATCCTTCGTGATTGCTGTGGCCAGTCAGGTGTTTGCTAAGCTGTATCGAACGCCGATTATCATATTTATCGTTGCTGGAATCATCCCGCTTGTTCCGGGCGGAATGGCATATGATGCAATGCGAAACTTTGTTGAAAATGACTATAATATTGCGTTAGCCCTTGCGGCAAAAGCTTTCTTGATTTCAGGGGCGATTGCGATGGGAATCGTTTTTTCAGAAGTAATTAATCAGCTTATTCGAAAGACAGCCATCATCAGAAAGAGCTAAGACTGATTCAAGGATTTGCCAAGTTGGAATCCGAATGTCCCCTTCTCTTTTTGCTTACCCTATCAATAGGGGAGGTGTGATACCATGGCACAAGACGTTTTATGTGAAGTCAGTAATTGTGTGTACAACGAAGAAGGAATGAAGTGTGCGGCAGAGCAAATCTTCATTGTAAGCCATCGCGGTAAAGAAGCGGATACGAGCCGTGAAACAGATTGTAAAACATTCGAACCTGAAGGATTATAAGAATAAAAAGACAGCGCGAGCGAGCGCTGTCTTTTTATTTGCGTAAAAATAGAGTTTCGGAATTTCCTACCAAATCAGCATAATTCACCCACAAGTAACAAATGATATACAAAAGTGGCATGAGAGTTAATTTTTATCGGATAAGGATGATTGCTGTTGGTAACCTTTTTGTTTACTTTCTTATTGCTAGCCTCTATCGGAGTGATTACCATGTTTGATCTATATTTATATGAACGTTCGTTAATGTCAATTTTAAATGCAAATATTTTCTTTGAAAAAGGGACAAGTCAATGGATGTTGTTTGTGAATTTAATAGCCGGATTGATCTACGGTATGGTGGTAGATTACCGGTTTAGGAAAAGTAAAAAATCAAGTAAACCGTCATGAAAAATATACTTGTCGAGAAGTTGTCCCTTTGGCAATTATTTATATTGATTTTTATTTTTGAAATTGGAAGTGCGGCCGTAGTAAGTACGGGGAATGATGCAAACCAGGATGCTTGGATTGCGTTTGGATTAGCCATGTTCTTTGGGTTGGGGTTAGCCTTGATGTATTATTTTATGCTCTCAAGGTTACCGGGAAAAAATCTCTTTGAAATTTTCCAGTTTTGCTTTGGAAAGTGGTTAGGCAATTTATTCACTTTACTGTATATTATGTACTTTCTTTATATTGCTTCCCGTGTTCTTCGCGACTTTTGTGAACTGATAGTTTCGTTTATTTTTGACGAGACGCCGATTGAGTTTATAGCGATAACCATGTTACTCGTGATTATGTATATGTTGTATTTAGGAATTGAGGTAATGGGAAGAACCAGTGAAGTGTTCATGCCCTATTTTTTCTCCTTTATCATTATCATCGGTATAGCTGTTTTTATCACGGGTGAAATGGAATTTGAAAATTTGTTTCCGATTCTCGGCGATGGATTTAAACCGGTGATGAAAGCTGTTTTTCCACAGCTATTAACTTTTCCTTTTGGAGAATTAATTGCTTTTACGATGATTATCCCGTACACATCGAAATTTAAAAAAGCAAAAAAAGTAACTCTGCTTGCTGTTATGGCAAGTGGAGTCATGCTTATTTACAATGCTATCTTACAAATTACCACTCTTGGTGTAGAGGCGAGAGCAAGATCGAATTTTCCTCTGTTATCGTCGGCTCGGGAAATATCATTATTAGAGTTTATCGAACGGGTCGATCTCATCGTTGTTTTCATCGTTATGTTTGGAATTATTGTTAAAGTAAGTGTGTTTTTCTATGGAGCATTAAAAGGATTAGAGCTCATAAGCAATCGACCCTATCGGATGTACGTGGTACCGATTGGAACGATTATTGCATTTATCTCAGTGAAAATTAGTGATAATTTTGCTGAACATATTGAAGAGGGTCTAATCGTCGTTCCATTGTTTATGCATGTCCCGTTTCAATTATTTTTTCCGTTGATGGTCCTACCAATTCTCCTATGGAAAACAAGAAAGAGCAAGGAGGAAAGAAAATGAGTTTGTTCAGTTCATTGTTTTCAAGAAAAAAGAATAAGAACAACGGAAAACCAACAGAGGAAGAGCTTTTTGAACAGCAGGATGTACCAAAGCAATATTATAATCAAGTGGAAAAAAATAAAAAGCTTTTAGAAGAGCTGTTCAAGGGAACCTTTGACTTTAAGTGTGAACTCATTAAAATTGGAGGACAGAAAGCTTATATAACGTATTTAAGCACCATGACTGACAAAAATGAGCTGTCAAATCGAGTCATTCAGAGTGCAACTAATCATCCAAACGATAGTTCATTCAGTAATATGATTGAAATGAGAGAGCTTTATTTTCCTTCGATTGATTATAAAGTGGCGGAAAACTTTCATCGAGTGGTATGGGGGATATTAAACGGGGAAGCAATCATTATGGTCGATGGGTACTCTGAAGCACTTTCATTAGGGATTGGATTGCCAGAGCAACGGGCCATTTCAGAGCCTAGCACACAGACAATCATTCGTGGACCGAAGGACGGTTTTGTAGAAGGATTGCCAGTTAATCTGTTATTAGTCAGAAAGCGCCTGAAAAATCCTCGACTTAAGTTTGAAATTTTCCAAATGGGGAGGGATTCAAAAACCAATGTGGCACTTGGGTATATTAATGACATTGCCAATGAAGATCTCTTAAGAGAAGTAAGAAAACGATTGAATCAGATCGATGTAGGTGCCTTACTGGATTCAGGAAATGTCGAAGAATTTATTGTCGATAAAACCCTTACTCCCTTTCCACTCGTGTATAACACCGAACGACCTGATAGTATTTGCGGACACTTATTAGAGGGGAAAATGGCCATATTTGTAGATGGTAGCCCCTTTGTATTAACGGTACCCACTCTATTTATTGATTTTTTTCAGGCATCCGAGGATTATTATCAGCCATTTATTATGCCAAGTTTTATTAGGATCGTTAGATATTCGTCTTTCATGTTTGCCCTTTTATTTCCATCCTTATATGTTGCTATTTCCACCTTTCACCATGAACTTATGCCCACACAGTTATTGATTAGTGTTCAAGCACAACGGGAGGGTGTACCATTCCCGGCTGTTATTGAAATCATGATTATGGAGCTTTCCTTTGAAGTGTTGAGAGAAGCTGGAGTACGGATGCCAAGGGTGGTTGGGCAAACTGTTTCTATTGTTGGGGCACTCGTTATAGGGCAAGCGGCTGCAGAGGCGGGGCTGGTGTCAAATGTTCTCATTATTGTCGTCGCTTTTACCGCTATTGCTAGCTTTGTATCACCTATCTATAGCTTTTCTATTGCCACGCGCTTGCTCCGTTTTGTTGTTATTTTTATCGCGGCCTTTATCGGGTTATATGGTGTTCTATTATTTTTAATCGTTATGGTTATTCATTTAGTCAGTCTTCGGTCCTTTGGTATTCCCTATTTGGCACCAGTGGCACCGTTTCAACCAAGAAATCAGGATGATGTATTTGTTCGTGTGCCGATATGGTTAAATAAAAATCGACCTTCGTATTTATATCCAAAATCACCTGTCAGAAGTGAAGAAAATAATCAGCCAAGTCCTCCAGACCAACCATTAGGAGGACAAAAATGAAAATCAAACATGCATTATCCATATGGGGATGTGTCGTTATGTTAGCCGGCTGTTGGGATCGAATTGAATTGAACGATGTTTCCATTGTCACAGGGCTTGCGGTTGATGAGGGAAAGAACAGTAAATACAGATTAACCATCGAGATCGTGAATGCAGCTCAATTTTCAAAAAATCAAATGGGTGGGCAGGCTACTCCGGCCTTAACTTACTCACTTGAAGGAAATTCGGTATCTGAGCTTCTCCATAAAATGAATATTGGAATGACAAGACGATTAATTTTTTCACACACGAGGGTTTTATATATCAGTGAAGAAATTGCAAAGAAAGGGATATTGGAATTTATTGATTATCTTGATCGAAGTGGTCAGTTTCGTAATGACTTTAACATCATGGTAACAAAAGGTGAAAAAGCAGAAGAATTTGCAAAGGTGACATATCCCACCCAAAAGGTTCCATCTTTAAAAATACACAGACAAACACAATCTTTTAATGAAGAGTGGGGAGGAGACCCGGGAGTAAGACTGACCGATTTTATTTCCGCTTTAACATCCAAGGGTCGCAATCCTGTATCAGCTACATTAGTGCTTACAGGGGACCCCAAAAAAGGAGCAAGCTCTGAAAATAATATGAAGACGGAAATGGATGCGCTTGTAGAAATGGATGGGATGGCTGTTTTCCGAGACGACCGATTAGTTGGATATTTAAGTGTGGACGAAACAAGAAATTACTACTGGACGCAAAAGCTAAAGAAAACCAGTATGAGTATACCTTGTTCGGGCGAGGAAAAAAAACCTGAGGATGAAAGGTATATCGCTGTAACTGTGACAGAAACACATAACAAACTAAAAGTCGATTTCGAGAATGGCAAGCCTGTTTTAAAGGTGATAATCAATGGTGAAACAAGAATTGAAGCCACTCAATGTATGAATGATTTGACCAAAATTGGAACATACGAGGATTTTGAAAAGAAAATCAATCGTTATGTAGCAAACGATATAAAGGAAACAATCAAGAAAGTTCAAACAGAGTTTGGTGTTGATATATTTGGTTTTGGAGAGGCATTGAATCGTCAACATCATAAAGAGTACAAAAAAGTGGAAGATCACTGGGATGAAGTATTTGCACAAGCTGACGTAGAAGTTGATACCAATCTTCATTTAAGAAGATCTGGTGTTAGAGGGAAAACCTTTATTACAGAAATTCCAAGAGAATAGACATTGTGGGGTCTTTCCGCTAGTATTTATATAGGTTTATAAGAGAAGAGCTGAAATAGATCAGCTTTGATTAAAGGAGAAGCATATGAGTACGACAATTGTAAACGAGCTACAGCCATTTATACAAGATGTATGGACAAAAGAAGGATTTAAGGAGTTAACGAGTGTTCAGACAAAAGCCGTTCCTTTTATCGTAGAAGGGAAAGATGTGATAGCGGAGTCACCAACAGGGACGGGAAAAACACTAGCGTATCTTCTACCGGTATTAAATAAAATTGATCCAGAGAAACGAACGATTCAAGCAGTCATTATGGCTTCCTCGCAGGAGCTTGTTATGCAAATCCTTTCTGAGATCCAAAAATGGAGTGAAGGAAGCGGAATTCGTTCTGCCTCTTTTATCGGAGGAGCAAACGTCAAGCGCCAGCTCGAAAAGCTAAAGAAACAGCCCCATATTATTGCGGGAACCCCTGGACGGATGATGGAACTGATTGCACAAAAGAAAATCAAAATGCATGAGGTAAAAACGATTGTACTGGACGAAGGTGACCAGCTTTTAACAAAGGAGCATCTACAGACAGTAAAGAATATTGTAAAATCCTCTCAGGCGGATCGCCAAGTGGTTCTATTTTCAGCGACTCTTCCGGAGCATTCTGTGACTTTAGCGAAGGAATTAACGAAGGATGCTGAGGTTATTAAAGTAACAAAAGATGAGACGATTGAGTCTGGTAGGGTTGACCATGTGTATTTTGCTGCGGAACAACGCGATAAAATTAAGCTGCTTGAAAAAATATCGCGCTTGGAAGAGGTAAGTGTCCTAGTATTCATTAAAGATATCGGAAACCTGAATGTAGTATCAGAAAAGCTTGCCTTTCAACATGTAAAAGCATCTGTTTTACATAGTGATTTAAACAAGGACAAACGTAAAAATGCTTTGAAGGATTTTCGAACAGGCAAGGTGAATATGCTGCTTGCTACGGATGTTGCAGCAAGAGGGTTAGACATAAAAGGCATCACACATGTGGTTCATTATGATTTCCCTAGAGATATTGAGCAATATGTACATCGATCAGGACGTACAGGAAGATTTGGTGCAGAAGGTACGGTTATTTCTTTAGTAAATGAACGTGAGGAAAGAGATTTAAAGAGATTTTCTAGAGAGTTAAAAAAGGGTGTTGTAAAAAAGGTGTTTTTTAAAGGTCAAATGGTGGATGCGGATTCAAGAAAGTAAGATGCAAGGAGTGGGAGGAATTCCCACTCCTTGTTGTATAATAAAGCTATATTTTAAAAAAAGGGGTTGGAGGAATGGAGAGTCCACGTTTACATAAAGCTTATGAAGAATGGCTTGAAGAAGCAACGATCGATCTAATTCAGGAAAAAATGGCTTCTGGTGAGTTGACTTCAAAAGATCATTCACCGGAACTGCTTATAGTGAACCAACTCTAATTAAGCTTGGTTTTGCGTTTGAGCAAGCCACCAAGCACAGAAAACCTCCAGTTTTCGAATAAGGTGTGGGCTTGCTTCTCATACTACTTATGTAAGTATCCTCTTTTTAAAAGGAGATGTTTTACATGGGAAGAACAAAGCTTGGAAATTCCAATGCACAGCGTAATAACAACAGAAAGCAACCACAAACGAGCTCAGAGCTTGTTGAGTTTACAACAACAGAAAAAAAGGACATTCACCGTAATCGTCCGACGAATCAATAACAAAAGAACTGGCCGAATTGCTTCGGCCAGTTTTTAATCCAATTCCACTTTTTTAAGTGGTTTATTCGCAGGACCTTCTACGACTTCCCCATCATAAGAAAAACGTGATCCGTGACAAGGGCAATCCCATGTACGGTCTCCGTGATTCCATTCCACCTCACAGCCTAGATGAGTACAGGTTGTGTCTACCAGATGCAGGCAGCCCTCGTGATCGCGATAAGCACCGGCGCGCTCGCCTTTCACCATCACCACTGCTCCTTCATCTACCTCCACCTCACCTGGTTCTTTCCCCACATACTCAAGCTTTCCTTTGACCAAATGCTTTGCAACGTCCGCATTAATCTTAATGAATTTTTTGATATCCGGATCGGAATCGAAACGTTGAGGAGCATAGAAGTCCCGGTATTTATTATCTTTTCCGAGGATCGAATCTGCGAGGACAAGTGCTGCCTGCGTCCCGTTCGTCATGCCCCATTTACGGTAGCCCGTAGCAATATGAATATTGGAATTTTTCTCCGTAACCGGTCCAATATAAGGAATTTTATCTAATGTAATCAGATCCTGAGCAGACCAGCGGTACTTGTACTCTTTAATACCGAATACATCATGAGCAAACTCCTCTAGCGCCAAATAATGCTTCATGGTGTCCACACCTTGTCCAGTTTTATGACCGTCACCACTGACAAGAACAAGCTGTTCTCCATTCTCTAGAGGGGTAGACCTTAACGAGCGAGTAGGTGAGTCGGCACTATAAAACATGCCACCAGGAAACTCTTTTTGCGTGGTTACCGCAACGATATAAGAGCGTTTCACTTCAAGGCGAGTAAAATAAAAACCATTTTTATCCACAAACGGGAAATGAGACGCTGCAATAACATGATCGCAGGATACTTTTTTCCCGTTTCTTAAAACCACCTGAGGCTGAGAGCCTTCCTCTACATCTGTAGCGGTTACATTTTCGTAAACAACTCCACCAGCTTCAATAAATTTACGTAAAAGTACATTCAAGTACTTGAGTGGATGGAACTGGGCCTGATCAGGCATGACAAGAGTAGACATGGATTTAATATTAAAGGGAAGTGGTTTTTCTGTTAACTCCCCACGTATGCCTAGCTTACGATAGGCATCTGCCTCTTCTTCCACTGTATAGGCTTTTTGCTCTGAAACGGCATAAATAATAGCCTCTTGGGTTGAAAAATCGCACTCGATGCTATGTTCTTTTACCATTTGATTGATAAACTCAAGAGCGTCAGCAGAGCCCTGATAATACATTTTCGCTCGTTCTTCGCCAAAATTTTGGAGCAATTCATTATATATTAATCCATGCTGAGCTGTTATTTTTGCCGTCGTATGACCAGTCGTTCCATTTAGAACCCTCCCAGCTTCAAGAATGGCAACTTTTAAGCCTTCCTTAGCTAATAGATATCCCGCTGTGATACCGGTGATCCCCGCTCCAACAATAGCCACATCCACATGGATATCCTCGATTAAAGAATTGTAAATCGGTAAATCCATGTCTCTCCAATAAGGCTCTGGAAAGCGGGGCATTTCATAGTCCTTCATAGACATAGCCGTTCCTCCTCAAATCTTCTAGATGAACATAATTTTTCCAATTGAGATAGAAATATGTATCGAAGAAAGGACAATTTTCCAAGCGAACCATTTGGTTTTGCACATACTAAAAGAAACCGAACTTAAGGAGAGTCAGCCATGCCTGAATTGCCAGAAATGGAGACATACCGGTATTTTTAAATTAAGTACGGGAGACAGCTTACTGCTGCACTTAATGCTTGGCGGGTGGATGTATATAGGAAGTGAAAATGACCAGCCAAACCGAACCAAACAGGTGATTCTTTCCTTTGGGGAAATGGAGTTGTATTTTATTGGGTTAAGGCTGGGCTATCTGCATCTTTTAACAGAAGGGGAGCTTGAAAAGGAGCTGTCTGATTTAGGTCCTGAACCGTTGAATGGCCATTTAACGTATAAAGCCTGGCTTGATTTAAGGCTATATGGATCAGCCTTTATATAAAGGCGATACCTTTACGGGGGGATATAATGATCATTGCTTTGTGTACGATCGTGAAGGGGAATCGTGTGGGAGGTGCGGAGAAACGATTTGCTTTGAAGAGGTATCCTCAAGAAAATGTTTTTATTGTCCAGGTTGTCAAAGGAAATAAAAAAAGTGACCCGGGAGAGATCCGAGCCACTGATTTCTATTCTTCTTTTGGAGCGGGATCAATTCGATGTGCATCCTCTGAATCAAGTGCTGTTCTTAGATAATAAATAAACACACCACCAACAATTCCTAAGCATATAGCGAATCCAACGGTTGTTACCCACATCAAACCCATGGAAATCCCTCCTTTACACACTATATGAAGGGGATCATAAATCTTTTCCGATTTGGAAACATTCTCCTTGATTTTTTTGGAGGAGGAAGATGAATTCTATTATTGTTAGGAGGTGGTAAATTTGCTTAAAAAGCTATTCTTAGGAATCGTTCTATTACTGTCATTGGTGGTTATCCCGACAAACTCGTTCGCACAACAAGTGTATACGGTCCAACCGGGAGATAGCTTATGGAAAATTGCTGTTCGCTATCAAGTGGGATTGTCAGAGATCATCCAAGCAAATCCTCAGTTTAAAAATCCGGCATTAATCTATCCAGGACAAAAGGTAAATATCCCAGATTTTGATGCGACAAAGTCAATTGAAAATCAGGTGGTGCAATTGACAAACCAACAACGTGCCAAGTATGGGTTAAAGCCTCTGGTAGCGGACTGGCAACTAGCGCGAGTGGCGCGTTACAAATCAGCTGACATGAGAGACCGTAACTATTTTTCTCATACAAGCCCTACATACGGATCGCCATTTGATATGATGAAAAACTTCGGAATCTCGTACCGTAGTGCAGGAGAAAACATTGCAGCCGGTCAGCGTACAGCACAAGAGGTAGTGACAGCATGGATGAACAGCGAAGGTCACCGCAAAAACATCCTGAGCTCAGGCTACACGCATATTGGTGTTGGTTATGCCCAAGGCGGATCCAAGCAGCATTACTGGACACAAATGTTTATTTCGAAGTAGGGCAAGTCGGGGGAAACTCCGGCTTTTTTTATTTGGAAACCTCCTCACCATCCACAACTAAAATGACGAGTTTTCCTCTTACAACCCCACTCAAACCCGTGATTTACCACCAGTCCTATCACTCTCTAAGCCTCAAGTCGTATATGTAAATCAAGCTTAAGCTCGTTATGAGAAGTTCGAAATCTAGGTAAGATGATATCAAGAAGGGAGGCAACAACAAATGAAAAAATTCGGGTTGCTTTTAATTGGAGGCATTGCAGCGTTAGTTTTATTAGCAAATCTTGGTCCACTGGTAGGGTTAGTGGTCAGCGTGGCGATTCTGTACTTTGTGTTTAAGCAGTTTTTAAAAACAGATTCGACGGGGATGAAAATCGGGTTAGGTATCTTAGGATTCATTCTCCTGATGGCATCGATCTCTAACGCACCGGCGATCGTAGGAATTGTCGCTGCATATATTCTTTATGTTGTTTATAAAAAATTTAACGAAACCAAAGTGAAAGAAACCGTTTCAAATGACCCTTTTCAAAACTTTGAAAATCAATGGTCTGAACTAAATAAAAACTAATTTTAAAAAGAGGAGAGATATTTATGTCAAACTTATTTACTCGATTAAAAAACACGATTGTAGCGGATTTAAATGAAGCACTAGAAAAAAAGGAAAATAAAAATCCGATTGCCATGCTGAACCAGTATTTACGTGAATGTGAAGTGGAAACAGAAAAAGTAAGAAAGCTAGTTGAAAGACAATATACGTTGCGTGATGGGTTTACTCGTGAGTTGAAGCAAGCGCAGGAACTGGCTGAAAAAAGAAAATACCAAGCAGAAGTAGCACAACATGCAGGTGAAACGGAGCTTTACACATTTGCAAGTGCAGAGCAACTTCAATACGAAGAGAGAGCCGCACGATTAAGCGAATCCCTTCGATACACAGAAAATCAATTGCAAGAGCTAGAGCAAAAATACGAGGAAATGAAGCATAAGTTGAAGGATATGCATATTCGCCGCATGGAACTAATGGGGAGAGAAAATCTATCTCGTGCGCATTATCAAATGAATAAAGTGCTAGACAGTGACAACCTCTCGAACCAATCCGTTTCGCGCTTTCAAGAAATTGAGTCATACCTTGATCGAATGGAAGAGAAAGTAAATACTTCCTATTACAGAAACACCATCGATGCCCGCATCGCCAAACTAGAAAAAGAAATGAAAAAAGAAGAAGCTACTACTTTATAAAAAAAACTGGTATTGTAAAAGGTGGAGATTAGAAGGCGTAGTACATACGCCTTCTATAGGTCTATATAGGACAGGAGAGGAGGAATCAACATGGTAGGAAAAAAGAAGAGTGATCTTCTCAGCTGGGCCGTGATGTTTGGAATTGTATTGTTATTACTTGAAGTCACTTTCTTTAATCGTGGACTGATCTTCTCCCTCCTTGTTGCATCAGGAATGATCTATATTGGGAGGAAGCGCCAGCCAAAAACATCAGGCAAGTTCTTATTTTGGGCAGGAACGATCTTCTTTATTTTAAGTGTATTTAATATGATGACTATTAAAGTCTTTTTGTTTGGGATATTGGGCTATTTAATTTTTCAATTTGCCAAGTCCAAGCGTTCCCCAGAAAAAATACAGCCTGAGGTAGTCGAAGCACAATCGAGTCCTCCACAAACAGAAACGATCGTAAAGAAAACGCCCTTATTTGATAATACTTTTTTCGGTGAACAACGAACGAAAGACCATGTATATGAGTGGAATGATATTAATATACAAACGGGAATCGGTGACACGATCATCGACCTAAGCTATACCGTTTTACCAAAAGGTGAGACGATTATATTTGTACGAGGATTAGTCGGGAATATTCAGATTCAAGTTCCATACGATGTTGAGGTTTGTGTGAATCACAGTGTTCTTGCTGGCTCTAGTAATATATTGAATGTAACAGGAGATAAGCTATTTAATCAGCGACTGCATGTGCAAACGAGCGAGTATGAGAAAGCGGATCAGAAGGTGAAGATATTCACTTCAATGCTGGTGGGTGACCTCGAGGTGAAGCGAGTATGAGTATCGTACAACGCCAAATTGTGTGGGGCATTACGCTCTCTCTACTAGTCTTCCTCTTTTTATCGGTTTCTTTTTTCATGGCTTTTCCAGTCTACAATTGGTCAGAGTTATGGGAACGTGATTTAATGGATATCCCATTTATCTTTTTCCTTCCAAGCGTAAGTATTGCGATTGGAATTTTGTTTGGTTTGGGATCGGGGTTTTATTGGCGAAAACAGATGCAAACGATTGACGATCTTCTTCACGAAGTCGAGGAAGGGCGCGAAAGTCAGATGGAGAATGGGATTTCCTATGAACCGATTGTCCACAGAGTTCGGAAAATCCAGAAGCAAATTGCTGACCAGGCAAAGGCGTCACAGAAGCTTGCGAATGAGAAGGCAGAGGATCAAGAAAATCGGATTCAAGAAATTATTTCTCAAGAGCGCAATCGCTTAGCTAGAGAGCTCCATGACTCCGTAAGTCAACAGCTCTTTGCCGCTTCGATGATGATGTCGGCTATCAATGAGACCAAGCAGGTGGAAAGTGAAGACCGAGAAGCAAAGCAAATGAAGATGGTCGAAGAAATGATTCACCAGTCTCAATTGGAAATGAGAGCGCTTCTACTTCATTTACGTCCAGTGCCGTTAAAAGGAAAAACTCTCCAAGAAGGAATTGAAGAGCTGTTAGTCGAACTATCACAAAAAGTAACGATGGAAATAGGATGGAAGGTAGAGGAGTTTCCACTGGATAAAGGGGTGGAAGATCATCTCTTTCGAATTCTTCAGGAATCGGTTTCGAATATCCTTCGTCACTCAAAAGCGAAGGAGCTCGAAGTATTACTCATCCAGCGCGACCATTTTATCATCATGAGGGTAGTGGATGATGGAGTTGGCTTTGATGTGGAAGAATCAAAAGCAGGTTCATATGGACTTCAAAATATGTATGAACGTGCCGTTGAAATTGGTGGAACGTGTAAAATTATTAGTGTAAAAGATAAAGGAACTCGTCTAGAAGTGAAGGTCCCGTTGATGAGGAAGGGTGAGAGCAATGATTAGAGTCGTGTTTGTGGATGACCATGAGATGGTGAGAATTGGAGTTTCTTCGTATTTATCGGCACAGCCAGATATTGAGGTTGTAGGTGAAGCGGATAACGGAAAAGCAGCGATACCAATGGTACTAGAATTAAGGCCGGATATCGTATTAATGGATTTAGTGATGAAGGAAATGGATGGCATTGAAGCAACACGTCAAATCATTGCAGAATGGCCCGAGGCAAAAATCATCATTGTTACAAGCTTTTTAGACGATGAAAAAGTATACCCAGCACTTGAGGCGGGGGCAACGAGTTATATGTTAAAAACCTCAAAGGCTAGTGAAATAGCTAATGCCGTACGTGCCACCTATCATGGGCAGTCGGTTCTTGAACCTGAGGTGACAGGCAAAATGATGATGAAAATGCGTCAAAAAAATGATGTAGCACCGCATGAGGAGCTTACCTCACGAGAAATGGAAATCCTCTTGTTGATGGCTGAGGGAAAAAGCAATCAAGAAATTGCGGATGACTTGTTTATTGCTCTAAAGACGGTAAAAACGCATGTGAGTAATGTGTTAAGCAAGCTTCAAGTACAAGATCGAACGCAAGCCGTGATTTACGCATTCAAACATGACCTAGTAAAGTAAAAATTTACATAAATTTCTTGCTTTTCAGCTCCGGAATGAATATGATGAAGGTAACTGAACTGAAACGGAGGTGGAAAGAGATGAAAAATGCTGTTTTGATGCGCGGATTCTGGATGGACTATACGTATATCGTCCGTGCAATTTTTGCTGGTTTTGCAAACAACGGGAGAAGTCTGCCCTTTTTTAGCAATTCCATAGCAAACTAAACAGTGAAACATCTCTTTTCCACAAATAATGAATGGATGAAAGAGGGCTTTCCGCGCTCTTTTTTCGTACACATTTTTCGTGCCATGGGATTTTTCCCATGGTTTTTTTGTATATAAAAAACTCCGGAGGTTCGTTAAATAATGATTACTTTAAGCGTAAATTCCATTAGCAAAATGTTTGGTGGGAACACCATTTTTGAAAATTTATCACTTGAAATACATGAAGGAGATCGTGTCGGACTCGTTGGTCGAAACGGGAGTGGAAAAACAACTCTTTTTAAGCTATTAGCTGGAGAAGACATACCAGATAGTGGCCAAATTCATTGGAGAAAAGGGACGACAATTGGATACTTAGAGCAAATTCCTGTTTTCCAAAGTGAAATAACGGCCCTAGATGTGTTAAAAACGGCATTCGCCTCATTGGTAGAGATGGAGACGCAAATGAAAGAGCTTGAGGTGAAGATGGCGAGTCCGAATCTTTCTGCAGAGGAGCTTGAAAGATGCATAGAAAAATACGGACAGTTACAGGATCAATATACACTTTTAGGCGGATACGAAATGGATGCTAATATCGATCGCATCTCAAATGGCCTTTCTATTCAATACCTCTTAGATTAATCGTTTCAGTCACTAAGTGGAGGGGAGAAAACAAAGATTGGCTTAGCGCAACTTCTGTTAAAGCAACCGGATCTTTTATTACTCGATGAACCAACGAATCATTTAGATTTGATGTCAGTCGAGTGGCTGGGACAGTTTTTAAAAGAGTATAAAGGTACGGTTGTTATAGTGTCTCATGACCGATACTTTCTCGATGATGTGGTGACCAAAATGCTTGATTTAGAGGATGGGGAGATTACTTCGTATATAGGGAATTACTCGGTCTTTGTGAAGGAGAAGGAGGAGCGCCTCTTAAAGGAATTTCAAGCATACGAAGAACAGCAAAAAAAGATTAAAAAAATGAAAGAAGCCATTAAAAGACTACGTGAGTGGGCCAATCGTGCCAATCCGCCGAATGAAGGGCTTCATAAGCGTGCGCGTAATATGGAAAGAGCGCTCGAGAGAATGGAGAAGCTGGATCGGCCTATTCTGAATCGCAAAAAGATGAATTTGGAGATGGAGGTAGCCGACCGAAGTGGCAAGGATGTGGTGGTCATAAAGGGGGTAAATAAATCCTTTGGGCAGCATTTGCTATTTCAGGATGTGCATCTCCACATTCAATTCCGTGAAAGGGTGGCCATGGTTGGTGAAAATGGGACGGGAAAATCCACGCTTATTAAAATGCTTCTCGGGCAAGAGCAGGCGGATAGCGGAGAAGTAAAGATTGGAAGTAATGTGAAAGTCGGGTATCTTTCACAGCATATTTTTCCTAATAAAAAGGACGAAACGGTGATCGAACTATTTCGAGATGAAATAAAGCTAACAGAAGGAGAAGCCAGACATATTCTTGCCCGCTTTCTATTTTATGGTCACAGCGTGTTTCGCAAGGTATCTCAGCTAAGCGGTGGGGAAAAAATGCGACTTCGTCTGGCACAGATGATGTATCAGGATTTGAATTTTAAACAAAGGATTTTAGTTTAATTGGCATTCGATACTATCGATTAGACTGTCATATTATCTGCAATTATACACTTGTAAGCATTTAACTATCGGATTCATACTACCAAAGGTAATTTCTTTCTATCCTGTCCGAATAACGCCAGCATTCGGACTCCTAAGTGCTAATACCAGTCAAGTCCTGTCCGAATAACACCAGCATTCGGACTCCCAAGCGCTAATACCACCAAGTCCTGGCCGAATACCACTAGCATTCGGACTCCCAAATGCTAATACCACCAAGTCCTGTCCGAATAACGCCAGTATTCGGACTCTCAAGTGCTAATACCACCAAATCCTGTCCGAATACCACTAGCATTCGGACTCCCAAATGCTAATACCACCAAGTCCTGTCCGAATAACGCCAGTATTCGGACTCTCAAGTGCTAATACCACCAAATCCTGTCCGAATACCCCCAGGATACGGACTCCCAAGTGCTAATACCACCAAATCCTGTCCGAATACCCTCATGATTCGGACTCCCAAGCGCTAATACCACCAAGTCTTGTCCGAATACCCCCATGATTCGGACTCCCAAGCGCTAATACCACCAAGTCTTGTCCGAATACCCCCAGGATACGGACTCCCAAGTGCTAATACCACCAAATCCTGTCCGAATACCCTCATGATTCGGACTCCCAAGCGCTAATACCACCAAGTCTTGTCCGAATACCCCCAGGATACGGACTCCCAAGCACTAATATCACCAAGTTTTGTCCGAATACCCCAGGATTTGGACTCCTAAGTACGAAACCCCTCAACACCTGTCGAAATCCCTTTAATCCATACAGTTACCTGCTCTTTCTGACCCCAAATCCCGACCTCCGAAGTAATTAATGAAAATATTCTTAGAACTTGTCTCATATAGTGTATGGTGAACGCTATTAAATGTAAGGAGAGACAGCATGAGTGCATTTATGAAAGGAACATTATTGTTGGTTGTCGCCACCTTTATGGGTGAGTGTGTAGAGTTTATTGCGAATATGGTACTAGCTAAGGAGTTAGGGGAGCATGGGCTTGGCTTATATATGCAAATTTTGCCGACCATTTTCCTAATTATTATGCTAGCAAGCTTTGAGATGCCCGTTTCGATTTCTAAGTTTATTGCGGAAAAAGATGCCCGCTATCACCAAAGCATGCTTCAGCATGTGATTAAGCTAACAATTATTTTCACTTCCGTCCTACTTGCTGCTGTCACGATCATTCTCCCGTATATATCGACATTTGACACGTATCATCCGCTCTTGCGCTGGCTCGTTATCCTACTGATTCCGATGATTTCATTCTCTTCCATCGCTCGTGGGTATTTTATGGGAAAACAGCAAATGAGCAAGATTGCATCGACACAGCTGGTACGAAAGCTTGTGCAGCTTGGTTTGCTCGTCTTTCTCTTCCAATTGTTCGAATTCCAGACGGATACGGCCATTCTTATTGCCTTTTGTACATTTGTTGGGAGCGAGTTTGTCATCGTCCTCTATTTAATCCATACGTTTTTTATTCAGTATCATGAGCTAAAAAGAAGGCCGAGAGAGGCCCTCCCTAATCAAGAGGTAAGAAAGAGCTTGATGGCCGTATCCATTCCAACAACAGGACTTCGGATTTTTCACTCATTAACTCATGCGGTACAACCCTTTATTATAAAAATGGCTCTTGTACATGCAGGGGTGAGCGAGCAGGCAGCAACGGAACAATTTGGAATGCTCACTGGTGTAGCGATGACAATTGGGTTTTTCCCAGCTTTTATTGGTCATTCTTTGTTGATCATGCTGATACCGACTGTTTCTAAAGCGTATGCAATTGGAGACTTTAACCGGCTCCAACGACTGTTGCAGCAGGTGCTAAAAGGGACGGCATTGTACGGAATACCAGCTATGCTCGTCTGTTACTTTTTTGCTGAACCACTTACAAGTATGTTTTTTGAGTCGTCGGTCGCTTCCGGATATTTGCAAATCCTCTGGCCATACTTTTTGCTTCATTTCTTTGTCATCCCGATGCAGGCTTACTTGATTGGGCTCGGTCTGATGAAGGATGCGTTTTATCATACGGTATGGTCATCCATTATCCAGTTTACCATTATGTACGTGCTTGGCTCACTCCGCGACTTTCAGATGGAGGGGGTTCTAATTGGTCTGAACACAGGGGCTCTGTTGCTCACACTTATGCATTATATAACGATTTGTAAAAAGATCGGTATCTCTCATTTCTCTCTAAAAAAACTGGCGGAAGAAAATCATTAAAGGATATTGCCTTTCTTGCTAGAATAATGGAGTGAGAGGAGGAAGAGAAAATGGAAGAAGAAAAGGTGTTAAGAGGGCATCATCTCCTCTGTGTTCATGGTTTCAGAGGAAGGGGCTATAGTCCAACATTTGTTGAAAGAATGACGGAAATAGTAGGAAAAGTAAGAAATGATCATGATGACTTTATGATAAAAACGGTAGCGGCCTTTGATGATGCATGTATGGCTTGTCCCCATCGAGGGAACACAAAATGTGAGGCCAGTGCAGGATCTAATGAGCATGTTTTGTCTATGGATGAAAAAGTTCTATCCCATTTAGGATTAGAGAAAGAGAAGACTTACTTGAAGTCACATCTAGTCGCCTTAACAGCTTCCAAAGTCACTCCTGACGATTTGGATTATCTTTGTAAAGGATGCTCTTGGCTACCATATGGGGTTTGCAAAGAAGGGATAGAAGAGCTTCGAAAAAAAATAAATGATTTCTACTAAAATTATAGTAGAAAAAAGTAGAGCTTTGCTTCAATTTGTTTAATCATGTCAAAAGGACTCGAAAAATAAACGTTGAATGCGTTTGCTAAAACTAGTTATTGATGGTAAGATGTAAGAGAATTATTTTTGTTCGGTATGTAAGAAACTACTTCTTTATATCAATGAGAGCAAGGATAGTATTATAGGTGTCAAGGCACTAGGAGGTAACTCACAATGGAAAAAGGTAAAGTAAAATGGTTTAACGCAGAAAAAGGTTTTGGATTCATCGAGCGCGAAGGTGGAGACGATGTATTCGTTCACTTCTCAGCTATCCAAGGCGAAGGCTTCAAGACTTTAGAAGAAGGTCAAGAAGTTACTTTTGACGTAGAACAAGGACAACGTGGAGCACAAGCTGCTAACGTAAACAAAGCTTAATTTAAGCTTGAAAAAAAGACTCTTTACGAGTCTTTTTTTGTTTCTATTTTTTGGCCAACTCTTTTAAGTTTTCGACAATGCCAACTTGATAGGGTGTTTTTGGAAGTGGTCCAATAAGCGTTTCGTACTTGGATCCATCAAGGATGACAGGTGATTCATTTAAGTACATCATCTCTGTCACTTCTCTCATAGAAGGATTTAATAGACCGAGAGCCGCAATCATCCGTCGGCCAATCATTTTTACCTTCACAGGTTTATCAAGAAAATGAGAGGCAATCTTCGCAATTTCTTCTCCAGAAATCGTGCCCACACCAGAAATATTCCAATCCTGATTGTAACTGTCGTCTCTTAAGGCAAGTTCGACAAGCGCTTTTGCACCGTCCTTCGTATAAATAAATTCACGTTGAAGGGTCGTGTCTCCAACAAAACCAGCTGATTGCTTTTTTAGCATTTGCTTAAAGGTGTAATGAAGGATGGTACTCTCTGCTTTAGGTCCATAGAAATCTGGGAAGTAGGCAATGATGTAAGGAACTTTTGATGTTTGAATTTTGCTTTGCAGCTGTAAGCGAATGTTTCCTTTTTTCGTATGTGGATGTCTAGAGGTTTGTTCTGTAACCGGTGATGATTGTCTGCCGTAAGAATAAATATTATCAACGTAAATGAGGGGTTTTTTGTGTTTGGAACACTGAGTAAGAACAGCTTCAAGAATCTGAAATAAGCCAGGATTCCATTTTTCATAAGGAATATTGATAGAGTGAAATACGAGATCCACCTGTTTCACTGCCTCACCTAAGTGTTGCTCATTCAACACGTCGCCAACCTTGATCTTTGCTAACGAACCCCAATCATGCTTGAAAAGAGCTAGTTTATCAGAAGAACGCGCCAAGGCAATCGTTTCGATTCCTCTACTAACAAGTTCTTCTACTAAAGCAAATCCCATGCCGCCAGTTGCACCTAATACCAATGCTTTTTTCATATAAAATCTCTCCTTTTATCCGTTATTGACCACTGTTCAATAAAGTGTAAAAATAAAAGGCTTCTGCCACCCTTTATTTTATTTTAATGCTTTTAATAGAAACTCCACATGTGATTTGGCTAGTGGTTTCACGTCCTCAAAGGTGGTTTCGGTTCGGCAGTAATGCGTGACAAACCCATGGATCCCAATAAATAAGGACCATATCTCCTTTGGTGAAAGTCGCTTGGTTGCAAGGCTAGCAACCGCATTGGCAAAATGCAAATAGCTTTTATTAGGAGCCTCTAGCAGATAGCCTTTAATCTCCTCATCCTTAATCAGAAACATGACTTCATATTGAGGCTGATGGGTTAGGCCGAAACGGATGTACTCGAAAAGAATCAAATACAATTTTTCCTCATTAGAGTTAGTTGGAGTGGAAAGCACCTCTTCAAGTACTTGATCAAGAGTAAGGAAATCTTGAGTGACAATCCCATAAAAAAGCTCCGCTTTATTTTTAAAATGGTAGTAGATCGCCCCATGGCTACATCCAAGCTCTTTTGCCAACTTCCTCATTGAAAAAGAAGGATAGCCACTAGTTACAAATAATTCACGAGCAACATGGATAATCGCTTCTTTGGTTAGTTCGTCTTGTGCAGGTTTTCTAGGAGACAAAGATTTCACCTCATTAATTGAACACTGGTCAATTAAATAATACCTGTATTTCCTAATGTTGGCAAGGAGATTTTGATGAAGGTTGAAAAAATCGTAAGAAGGGAAGATAATGGTAGCATACTAATGGCAAAGGAGAAACATAATGATACGCTTTGGTGTAATAGGAACAAACTGGATTACCGAATCATTTTTACAGGCGGCAAATGAACTGCCAAGTTTTCAATTAACGTCCGTATATTCACGGTCAGAAGAGAAGGCGAAGGAATTCGGGGAGAAATACCAGGCTACGCATTTCTTTACAAACCTAGAGGAAATGGCAAAAAGTGAACATCTGGATGCGGTGTATATTGCTAGTCCGAACTCTTTGCACGCAGAACAAGCGATTTTATTATTAAAGCATGGAAAGCATGTTATTTGTGAAAAAGCGATTGCCTCGAACAAAGTGGAATTGGAACAAATGATTCAAACAGCGAAGGAAAACAATGTTCTTTTAATGGAAGCATTAAAATCTACCTTTGTTCCAAACTTTGCTGTGATTCAGGAGAATCTAGAGAAAGTCGGTCAGGTACGACGTGTATTTGCAAGCTATTGCCAGTATTCTTCTCGTTATGATGCCTATCGAAGTGGAACGATTTTAAATGCCTTTGACCCTACTTTTTCGAATGGGGCATTGATGGATATTGGTGTGTATTGTATTTACCCAGTCGTGGCACTATTCGGGAAGCCCTTATCCGTTAAAGCATCTGGTGTCTTGCTGGAATCTGGTGTGGATGGAGAAGGGAGTATTCTTTTAACTTATAAAAATATGGATGCGGTGTTAATGTACTCAAAAATCACGAGTTCTAGCATTCCTTCTGAAATTCAAGGGGAAGACGGAAATTTAGTGATCGATAAAGTGAACACGCCAGAAAAGGTTATACTCGAATACCGAAATGGAGAAAAAGTAGACCTTTCCGTTCCACAAAAAGTAAATTCAATGTATTATGAAGCAAAGGAATTCATTGAACTAATTGAAAAAGGCGAGACGGAATCAAATATTAATACATACGAAAACTCCTTAGTAACGATGGAAATTATGGATGAAGTGCGCAAGCAAATTGGTGTAAAATTCCCAGCGGATAATAAGGGATTATAATCACGAATAATACCCAACAAAAAACGGGCCACTTCACAGCTGGTCCGTTTTTCGTTGTTATTCTTCGCTTTTGTGTTGGTGATGTGGTCCGCGGTCGGATCCACCGTGTGGTCCGCGGTCGGATCCACCGTGTGGTCCTTTAAAAATAAAGCCATTCTCTTCAAGCATTTTGTAATGCTCTTCATAGCGCTGAATCATTTTGTCCGCTTTTTCCTTCGGGATCACGCCAAATTCAGCGTATTTTTGAATCAGTTGTTTTTTCTGCTCCAAAATACCTTTATGTAATTTAGCGAGTTCTGCCTTTTGAGCGTCAGTTAATTTCACTTCTTGGGTGTTGTTAGCATCTTCAGGTTTTTCCACTTCAGCAAAAGAAGACGTGGCACCAAAGATAGACATCGAAAGCAAGCATGCAGCCATGACTCCAACAAATTTCTTCATTAATATCCCTCCTTTCCTTCATTCGAAGGTTAATTTTTCCTAATCTTGCTTTAAATATGCACGAATTGCTAAAAACAAGTGGAATAAAAAACCGTTGACACTTTTACAGAAATTCACTATAGTAACGATGACATATTCATATTCCCGTGTGTCGGGAGAGGTTCATAGCGAACAAAACCCTCTATAAAAAACTATGGCTTTGATGATACCTATCAACCATATCCAAACGAGGATATGGTTTTATTTTTTTAAATAGGAGGTTCTTTTCATGAGTGGAAGAAAAGATGAAGAATTAGAAGGCGTAACTTTATTAGGAAATCAAGGGACGAAGTACTTGTTTGAGTATTCTCCTAGCATTCTGGAGGCGTTTGATAACAAGCACCCGAATCGCGATTATTTTGTAAAATTTAACTGTCCGGAGTTTACTAGCCTTTGTCCAAAAACAGGTCAGCCAGACTTCGCAACGATTTACATTAGCTATATTCCTGATCAGAAAATGGTAGAAAGCAAGTCATTAAAGTTATACCTGTTTAGCTTTAGAAATCATGGAGATTTTCATGAGGATTGCATGAACATTATTATGAACGATTTAATTGAGTTAATGGATCCGCGCTATATTGAGGTATGGGGTAAATTTACTCCTAGAGGTGGAATTTCCATTGATCCATACACAAATTACGGCAAGCCAGGTACGAAATACGAAGAAATGGCCCATTATCGCTTAATGAATCATGACTTGAATCCAGAGACGATTGATAATCGCTAAAAACCATGAAAGCAGAGATTGAATTCTCTGCTTTTTATTTTTTTCTAAAAATTCGACAAAATCCTTCAAATTTCTTCAACCTGTGACGATATAAAGAAAAAACATTGTTGGAGTGAGGATATGTTTAATAAAATACAAACCAAGATTATGCTAACGGTCAGTATCCTTATTGCTGTTACTTTATTAGTGGTTTCAGCTGTGACGTTTTTTAAAACGAAAGATGAAATCTTGACTAGTGTGAGTTCGAGCTCGAGTGCTCAAGTCGATAGCTTGAAAAGCAATATGGACTTATACTTACATTTTTATGGAAGTTCGGTTGATCGCTATAGTAAAGATAGCCGGGTTATTGATTACTTAAAGCAAGTGAAAGCGAACGAGCAAAATGGCTTAAGCATTTATTGGCCTATAATTGACAAAGACTTTCAAGAATTTATGAACCTCAATCAAAATGCTGCAACCATCTATGTTGGGGCAGAAACAAAGCAATTTACGACTACCCCTGTTATTGAGCTACCTGCAGATTTTGATCCAACGGGAAGACCTTGGTACACAGCAGCCGTTCAATCTTCAGGAGAAACCATTTGGACGGATCCATATGAGGATGCAAGCTCAGGAGAATATATCGTAACGGTAGCACAGTCTGTGGTTGATCCCGTAACGAAGGAAACTCTTGGGGTTGTTGGGATGGATCTTAGCCTAGCTGGATTATCAGGAATCATCAAAGAGACAAAAGTAGGCTATAATGGTTATTCCCTATTATTAGATCAAAGCGGAATAGCTTTAGTTCATCCAAAGGATCAAGGAAAAGATGTTAGTGAAAAATCTTATTTTTCTCAATTGAATAGTGGAGAAAAAGGGGCAACTTCATATACAGAAGATGGAACGGATTTCGAACTCTACTACCAAACACTCGGCCAAACAGGCTGGAAGGTCGGAATGGTATATGAGACGAAAAACGTACTAGAAAGCGCCAAAATCCTTCAAGACGCGATCCTCATCATTGCAGCAATCGCCATTATCATTGGTCTTGTGATTACCTATTTCCTATCAAAAAGTATCGCAAAGCCAATCACCCTATTAAATCAGCAAGTTCAAGAGGTAGCAGCAGGAGATTTGACGATTCATGTGGAGAGCAAATCAAAGGATGAAACCGGTCAACTGACCGATCATTTTAACATTATGGTTGAAAACATGCGTGACCTGATAACCTCTGTAGAAAAATCGGTAGACAGTGTAAACGACTCAGCTTCTAACTTAACAGCCGTATCAGAGGAAACGATTGCGGCAAGTGAAGAGGTAGCAAGAGCAACAGGAGAGATTGCCACAGGTGCATATCAGCAAGCACAGGACGTAGACGGTGCAAACCAAAAGGCAATCGGATTATCTACACAAATCGAAAAAGTAAAAGATAATGTCAATGAAATGACTGGTTTATCCAAGCAAGCCGAAGTGACGAATGTAAAAGGCTTGGAGCAAATGAACTTCTTAAGACAACGAGCCATAGAAAGCGATGAGGTTATTAAGAGTGTTGGAACAGTCATTCATAACCTTGACTCAAAGGTGAAGGAAATTGAAAAAGTCATTCATTCGATTACAGAGATTTCAGATCAAACGAATCTTCTAGCCTTGAATGCGAGTATTGAAGCAGCTAGGGCAGGGGAAAGTGGAAAAGGGTTTGCTGTAGTTGCTGATGAGGTGAGAAAGCTGGCTGAACAATCAGCGAAAGCAGCACAACAAGTCAAACAAACGATCTCAAGTATTGAAAAAGAAACACAGCATGTTGTGAAGGAAATGGAGCAAACCGTAGCCATTTCAGAACTACAAAGCAAGGCTGTTGGTCAAACAGAAGTTGCGTTTAATGATATTTCACAAACGATTCATGCGATTGTCTCTTCCATCGGATCGATCAGAAGCGATATTGACCATATCAATGATTTAAAAGACGATGTGGTCGCATCAATTCAAAGCATCGCTTCCGTTGCAGAGCACTCTGCAGTAGCTTCAGATAAGGTAAGTGAATCAACTGAGGAGCAAGTTCGTGCGCTCGATTTGGTCACACAATCAGCCATTGAGTTAAATGAAGCAAGTGCAAAGCTTGCCGAAATGATTAAGAAATTTAAAATATAGCAATAGACCGGTGGGAAGAGTTCCTGCCGGTTTTTTTCGATTAGTGGATAGTATTGGTTTTCAATTTTCTGCCCATTATGATAAAAGAAAAGAGGGATTTCATGAAGGAACATATAATAGAAGTTCTTCAGCAAATGGAGCGAGAATATGATGTTAAAGTATTGTACGCATGTGAGTCGGGAAGTCGGGCTTGGGGATTTTCTTCCATGGATAGTGATTATGATGTGAGATTTCTATATATACATACAAAGGAATGGTATTTGTCCATTGATCAAGGAAGAGATGTACTAGAGTTCCCTTCACAGGATTCCTTTTCTATCCCCGTTCATCCACTATTAGACATGAGTGGATGGGAACTAACGAAAGCATTAAGATTGTTCCGAAAATCAAATCCGCCATTTTTCGAGTGGCTTCATTCTGATATCATTTACTATGAAAATTATTCTACTCTTGAAAAGTTGTTAGCCATCGAACAGAAGGTGTTTTCACCTATAACCAATATTCACCATTATGTTAGTATGGCGAAAAGAAACTTCCGTTCGTACCTTATAGAAGAAGAGGTACATCATAAAAAGTACTTTACGGTTCTTCGTCCGATTTTGGCAGGGAAGTGGATTATTTTGAATCATACCTTTCCACCTATTAAGTTTGAGGTACTTGTAAAAGAACTGGTTCCTGTGGGCCCGGAAAGACAATCCATTGAAGAACTAATCGCCCATAAAAAAGCGAGAAAAGAGCACTCATTCCAGTTAGAACCTCCAATTAAAGTTCTTAACGACTATCTACAACAAGAGATTGAAGACATGGAAAGCATGACAAAGAACATGAAAGCAAGTGAAAAAGACATATCCACACCTTTACTCAATGAGATTTTTAGAGAGTTATTAGAGAAAGCTTGGCAGTAAGTTCGTCTACTTTAAATTGTGAAATATCAGCATATGATCCTCCAATAAGTTAAAACTAGTCTATAATATAAGATAGTATAGCAATGGAGTGATTAGAATTGGCGAGAGTAAAAGCAAAGAGCAAGAGTGGAGTAGGCAAAGGTACGGGAAAAAAAGGCTGGACGCGTTGGCAAGCTGGAGCAAAAAAAGCTAAGAATGCAAAGCCATATAAAAGCAAAGGTGTGAAGCATGGTCCTAGTTCAGGTGTGGAGAAAGGAACTTCGGACCAAGCAGATAAATAAAGATGTGATGGGGAGAGGGTAAAGATGGATGAGAGATACCCGATTGGGACGTTTCAGTTTGAGGGAGACATCAATAGAACGTTAACACATCAATGGATAGAGGAAATCGCCAGCTTGCCTAATAAGGTAAAAGGAGCTGTTTCTGGCTTAAGCGAAGAACAACTTGATACGCCTTACCGTGACGGAGGGTGGACGATCCGACAGGTGGTACATCATATTGCCGATAGCCATATGAACGCTTATATTCGTTTTAAGTTGGCCTTGACCGAAGCCAGCCCTGTTATTAAGCCATATGAGGAAGCGAGATGGGCTGAGTTAGAAGATTCGAAGCTACCGGTTGAGGTGTCTTTAACACTTATTGAGTCAGTCCACACAAGATTAGTAGCACTTCTAAAAAGCGTGAGTGAAGAAGAAATGAAACGAACCTTCGTCCATCCAGATTCAGGGCTCGTGTCAGTAGAGAAAAATATCGGATTGTATGCATGGCATGGAAATCATCATCTTGCCCATATTACAAATGCAAAGCTGTAGTCCTTTATAGTAAAGGGTTCTGTTTTCGGGTATTTATTTATTAAAATACACAAGAAAAGACGTATGCATACGTCTTTTCTTTATGTCATTTGCAGTGCCGTTTTGAGTACCAATACCTAGGTTCAAGAGGGTCCGCACTTCTCGGTTGGGGACCTGGTTAAGCACTTGAGCTGATTAATAGACGGAGAAATTCCGCTTAATTAGTAATTTTTATTAAAAAAGGCTTAAATAGACGGAGAGATTCCGCCTATTGGCTCAAAAAATACGAAAATAGGAGATTTTGCTTTGCATAAGCGGAAAACCCTCCCTTATTTACCCCAAAACAAGGCTCCATTCTGTATCTAACCGGAAATCCTCCGCTTATTTCATTTGCTAGTTCGTTTTATATAAATTTCGTTTTGTATTCATAATAAAGAAACTTGCCAATTATATCCTACATATTTTTTATTTTTAGTTAGTTATATGAACTCAGTGAATCTACTATTGTCATAAAATTTTCACATCTTGAGAAAACCTCTTATATCAAGTAAAAGAGAGGTGTAAGTTTGGGTAATTTTTCAATTTTTCATGAAAAACATTCTCATTTAGGTTGACACTATTTGTATATAAATATATGATAAAGCTTATGATAATGATTCTCATTATTAGATATTTGATAAAGAGGAGAGCCGATGAAGAAACGATACTTACTACTCGCGTTACTTATTCTTTCAGTTCTATCTCTTTTTGTAGGGGTAAGCAGCATTTCACCGAGGATGTTACTTGACTTTCAATCAGAAGAAACTGAGATCTTTTTAATTAGTCGCGTTCCAAGGTTAATTGCTATTTTGCTAGCTGGAGCAGGGATGAGTATTGCTGGTTTGATCATGCAGCAATTAAGTAGAAACAAATTTGTTTCTCCGACAACCGCTGGAACATTAGATGCGACAAGGTTAGGAATTCTCGTATCGATGCTATTTTTTGCGAATGCAACAATGCTTCAAAAGATGGGAATCGCCTTTGCCTTCGCCTTAGCAGGAACTTTTCTTTTTATGCAAATCCTGGACAGAATTAAGTTCAAGGATGCTATATTTATCCCGCTGGTCGGACTCATGTTCGGAAATATTTTATCATCGGTTGCTACGTTTTTTGCGTATCGGGCTGATGTGATTCAGAATATGTCAGCATGGCTGCAGGGAGATTTTTCAATGATTATGAAAGGTCGCTACGAGCTGTTGTACATAAGTATACCGGTATTATTAGTAGCTTACTTGTATGCTAATCGATTCACAGTCGCTGGGATGGGTGAGGATTTTTCTAAAAACCTGGGTCTTGCCTATAAGCGAGTCGTGAATATAGGGTTGGTATTAGTGGCTCTTATTACGGTGACGGTGGTTCTTACCGTCGGGGTCATTCCTTTTTTAGGCTTAATTATTCCGAATATTATTTCTATTTTTAAAGGAGATCATCTGCAAAAGACGTTGCCACATACGGCGTTACTGGGCGCTATCTTTCTTCTAGTAACCGATATTCTCGGCCGAGTCCTTATTTATCCATATGAGATTTCTATCTCATTAATGGTCGGTGTGATCGGTAGTGGAATCTTCCTATTCTTGTTGTTCCGGAGGAAGGCGTATGCGTAATTCAACCAAGAATATATTACTGACTGTGGCTGCAATAGCCGTTTGTGCTCTATATTTATTTCATGATTTGAATGGAAGCTATGATTATGCTCTTCCCAGAAGAGGATTCAAGGTAGTTGCCATGATTTTAACAGGGGTGGCTATCGCTTATTCCACGGTTGTTTTTCAAACGATTACTCACAATCGAATCCTTACTCCGAGTATTATGGGGCTAGATTCCCTGTATATGCTGATCCAAACCGTCATTATTTTCTTCTTGGGTTCAACCCATGTTACGGTTACGAACAAGCAAGTGAATTTCAGCATTTCAGTCGTCGCGATGATTGTCTTTGCGCTATTACTCTATCGATTTCTTTTTAAGAAAGGAAATCAACCCATCTACTTTTTGTTATTAATTGGAATTATCGTAGGGACCTTTTTCTCAAGCATTTCGACATTCTTACAGGTATTGATTGATCCGAATGAATTCCAAATTGTACAAGATCGAATGTTTGCAAGCTTTAATAATATCAATACCGATATTTTATGGATTGCGATTGGGATTATCGGATTGCTCATTTTTTATGCTTGGCGATATACAACGTATTTAGATGTATTGTCTCTAGGTAGAGATAATGCCGTCAATCTAGGTGTGAATTATGATTCATTAGTAAAGAAAATGCTCATCCTTGTTGCGGTGTTTATTTCCGTCTCAACGGCACTTGTTGGTCCGATTACATTCTTTGGATTGATTGTAGCAAACCTGTCTTATCAGTTGTTTGGAACCTATAAACACAAGATTCTGATCAGTGGAGCTGGTTTAATTAGTGTCATCGCCCTCGTAGGTGGCCAATGGGTGGTAGAAAGAATCTTTACTTTTTCAACGACACTAAGCGTCATTATTAACTTTATTGGTGGCGTGTACTTCATATACTTACTGCTAAAGGAGAGTCGATCATCTTGATCCAAGTTCAAGTACTTTCGAAGTTTTATGGAAAAAAGAAAGTCGTAGAAGATGTAACGGTCTCGATTCAAAGAGGAAAGATTACTTCTTTTATCGGCCCAAACGGAGCGGGAAAGTCCACTCTGTTATCGATGGTGAGTCGTCTTTTGGATGCAGATTCAGGTGAGGTGCTCATTGATCAATCGAATATAAAAAAGATGAAGTCCAATGACTTTTCAAAAATTGTATCGATCTTAAAGCAATCGAATTATATGAATGTTCGTTTAACGATTCGTGAGCTGGTTGCATTCGGTCGCTTTCCTTATTCAAAGGGCCGTTTAACGGCTGAGGATGAGAAGATGGTTGATCAAGCAATCGAGTACATGGCGTTGAAGGACATGGAAGACAGATACTTAGATGAGTTGTCAGGAGGGCAAAAGCAGCGAGCGTTTATAGCGATGGTTATTGCTCAAGACACAGAGTATATCTTACTGGATGAGCCGTTAAATAATCTGGATATGAAGCATTCGGTACAGATTATGAAAATTTTACGCCGTTTGGTGGATGAGCTTGGAAAAACGGTCGTGATCGTTCTTCATGATATTAATTTTGCTTCTGTCTATTCGGACCGTATCGTTGCTCTTAAGGATGGTAAGGTCGTAAAAGATGGACCAACGAATGAAATTATCCAATCAAAAGCTTTGAAGGAAATTTATGATATGGATATACCGATTCAAGAAATGAACAACTGCAGAATCTGCGTATACTTTAATTCATAAAAAAGGGGATAGAAAGATGAAGAAGTTTGGTTTATTTTCAATTATTTTCACTATGCTTTTCTTATTAGCTGCATGTGGTGGCAAAGAGGAAGCAAGCACGGCTGCTAGCACGGAAGGTGAAACAACAGAAGAGTCAAAAGAAGTAACGATTACTCACGAATATGGTGAAGTGACTGTAGAGAAGAGCCCTAAGAAGGTAGTAGTATTTGATTTTGGTGTTCTTGATACATTAGATGCATTTGGTGTAGAAGTGGCTGGTGTTCCACAAGCAACTGTTCCAAAAAGCTTAGAAAAATATGCTGGTTCTGAATATACGAATGTAGGTGGCTTAAAAGAGCCTGATTTTGAAGCGATTCATCACTTAGAGCCAGATGTGATCTTTATTTCTGGAAGACAAGCGGAATTATATGACCAATTTGCTGAAATTGCTCCAACTGTTTTCATTGATGTGGATTATACCAACTATATGTCTTCACTTGAAAAGAACTTTGAGCTTTTAGCAGAAATCTTTGAAAAAGAAGATGTTCTTGCTTCAAAAGTAGAAGAGTTAAAAGCAAGCATTGATGAAGTGAACAAGGAAGCATCGGCTTCTGAAAGCAAAGCTCTGATTTTATTAGCGAACGAAGGAAAGGTAAGTGCATACGGCCCAGGTTCACGTTATGGTTTTGTTCATGATGCATTCGGATTCAAAGCAGTAGACGAGAACTTAGAAGTATCTCAACACGGTCAAAGTATTACATTTGAATACATTCTAGAGAAAAATCCAGATGTTATTTTTGTCATTGATCGCTCTGCTGCCGTTGGTGGAGAAGTGGGTGCAAAAGAAACGATTGAAAATGAGTTAGTAAAGAAAACAAATGCCTATAAAAACGGAAAAATTATTTACCTTGATGCTGTAAACTGGTACATCGCTGGAAATGGTGTTCAATCCACGCAATTGATGGTAGAAGAAGTAAAAGCAGCACTTAAATAAATGGTGAAAGCCGGACTTCGTTCCGGCTTTTTACAAATAGGAGGCCATTCCAATGTTTTATCAAATGAAAAAAATTGTGGTTGAAGAAGGACACTCTTCAAAGGTCATTGAGCGCTTTTCGAAGCAAGGCGGATTGATTGCAGAGCAACCAGGCTTTATTGATAAGCAAGTGCTATTGAAGAAAAGTCGCCGTGGGAACGAAGAAGTCATCGTTATGATTCGCTGGGAGTCAGAATCAGATTGGAAAAACTGGGAGAAGCACCCCGATCATATTGCTGGGCATAAAGCCAATGCTGGTAAACCAAAGCCCGAGTATGTGGTAAACCAAAGCCCGAGTATGTGGTAGAATCTAGCCAGGATGTATATGAGTCACAAGTTTAATGGAAGGCACCTTAGAGGGTGTCTTTTGTTTTTTTATCTAGAAAAACGGTACCTAGTTCATCCAGTTGAGCCACCGCGATATCCGAAAGGCTTTGGATTCCGTTTGCCTGCAACATATTGCTCACCCAATTCTCATCCTTTCCAGTACCCTTTAAGTGATCCATAACGAGCTTTCCATCAATAATAAAGTTTCTTGGAATTCCACGAAAAGGGGGGGGATATTTGTAAATCTTGATTTTTCGTGGTTTGCTGAGCTATTTTTTTCTGGGCGGAAAGTGATCCATCCGTTTCTAAAAAAGCATACTCCACCTCATCTAAATAGTAGATTTCCTTTTTTCTTAATAATAATAATAAATCGTCCATCGTAAGCCTTGCTTTGGACATCCTGTCTTCTAAAATTTTCCCCTCTTTTATGACAAGCAAAGGCTCACTGTTAAGAAGCTTACGAGCATGGTGAGACTTCATGGAGAGGATATCAGAAATAAGAGTCAGAGTGGTGAAAATCACCATTCCAAATAGACCGATAGAAAGGGGGATTTGATCGGCAAAGATAAAAGAACCTCCCAAGGAACCAATCGTAATCCCTGCTATGAAATCAAAGAGTGTTAAATGAGAAATCAATTTTTTACCAAGAATTCGGCAGAATACATACAAGGCAATAAAGGTGATGCTTACTCTAGCTGCAGTATCTAAATAACTCATACACTCTTTTCCTCCAAAGACTTTTCATCATGGTACAAATCTAATATGTCCATAAAAAGGAAAAACACAACTGGTGATTTATTGGAAATAGAAAAAGACCTTCAAATGAGGTCTCTTTACTGAGTATTAATATTTAATCTTAAAGGAAGGGTATGGATCGATTTTTTCCCTTGTATGTATTTCCATGTTGTTGACCTTAGAGAATGGATTTCCTTCTCGTACGGACTCTATAAAAAGCTGGAGATCCTCCGGTTGACCGACAGCAATAATTTCTACGCTGCCATCCTCCATATTTTTTACCCAGCCGGTGACTCCATATTGGGCTGCTCTCATTTGCGTATAGTATCGAAAGCCAACCCCTTGAACTTTACCAGAAACGACAATATGTAACTGGTCCACGTTATTCACTCCTAAATTCAACTTCAATTATATATATGTAGTTTCATCCTCCCATAATTCGAATTTCATTGCAATAGCCTCTTTCAGTTATCCAGGTAACCGAGGTGCTGCTGGGTTTGTTTGTAAAAAACAAGATGATTACATAAGTTGTAGTAGTTCCTGAGAAAATATATAAGAAGTTATTTGAAAAGGAGCATCTGTGATGACAAAATCAAAGAGTCAAGAAGAACGTCAGTGGAGGCAGAGAAAAGAAAATCAGCATCCTCATGGAAAAGTAAAAAGCTTTGAGGAATTAGGTGCTGGAGTCGAAGGGAAAAATAACGACAATAAGTAAAGCATGAGGAATTTCCTCATGCTTTTTTTATCGCTTTTTCTTTTTGGAGTTATCTACTACTGCAAGTTTATTTTTATTAACTGCTTCAAGAGCAACATATACGTGAACATACTTTTCATCGATGGGTGATACGGCCGTGATCTTTCCTTTTCGCCCCTTGATCTTAACATTTTCCCCTTCTGCAGGGAGATTTTTGAGTAACTGAGTTAATAAAACATTTCTATGATCATAATAAGTTACAACAAACATCTAGACCTCACCTATTCCTTTGAAGTATGTGGAATCATCCATGTTATAAAATATAGGAAAGTCGGAGGGTTTAGACCATCTGTGGGAAAAATTTTTCTTATAGAAAAAGACTTGGTTTGGGAACCAAGCCTTTTTAGTATCGAATTAGAAAGCCCAATTTCCGTTTCGGAATACGGGTTCTGTTTGGTCATTATTTGTAATACCATCGATGTTCATTTCAGCTGAGCCGATCATGAAATCAACATGTGTGATGCTTTCGTTGAGACCATTCTTCTCAAGATCTTCAGCAGACATCGTTTTTCCACCTTCGATACAGAATGCGTAGGCACTTCCGATCGCTAAATGGTTGGATGCATTTTCGTCGAAAAGGGTGTTGTAGAAAAGCACATTGGATTGAGAGATGGGCGATTGGAACGGTACCAATGCGACTTCTCCTAAGTAATGTGATCCTTCATCTGTATCAACTAGGCGTTTTAAGATATCCTCGCCTTGCTCCGCCTTTACATCGACAATGCGTCCATTTTCAAAAGTAATGGTGAAGTTATCAATGATATTTCCACCGTAGCTAAGCGGTTTGGTGCTTGCTACATATCCGTTCACTCCTGTTCTGTGTGGAACTGTAAACACTTCTTCTGTAGGCATATTGGCCATAAAGTGGTTTCCTTGTTCGTTAATGCTTCCAGCACCCACCCAAATATGTTTGTCTGGAAGTTCAATTGTTAGGTCTGTTCCAGGAGCGGTATAGTGTAGCTTTTTATAGCGGCGTTCGTTTAAGTATGCAACTTTCTCGTGAAGTGTTTCGTCATGCTTTTTCCATGCTTCGACTGGATTGTCTAGGTCTGCACGAGTTGCTTTAAAAATCGCATCCCAAAGGAGACTCACTTGTTCCTCAGGTGCTGCGTCTGGGAATACTTTAGCAGCCCAAGCAGGAGAAGGAGTGGCAATAACCGTCCAACTCACTTTATCGGACTGGATTTTTTTACGATAGTTGCTCAATGCTGTACCCGCAGCTTTTTGAAAGTTTGCGATACGCTCAGGGTTGACACCTTTTAATAGGTCAGGACTTGAAGAAACGATGGACATGAAGGCAGCGCCTTTGTCGGCAAGCTCTTCCATTTCACGAGCCCGCCATTCTGGATACTCGTTAAAAGCAGCATCAGGTGCTAATTCGTACTTGGTACGCGTCACTTCATCGTCTTGCCAGTTGACGATGACATTGTGGGCACCAACTTCGTAGGCTTTACGTACAACTAGACGGACGAATTCAGCTGAGTCAAGTGATGTATTGATAACGAGTGTCTGGTTAGGCTGGACGTTTACGCCCACTTTAACAGCCAGCTCTGCGTATTTTTCTAAGTTATTTTGAAAGCTCATATGTATAGTCTCCTTTTTGGTGGATTCTTCTTTCTTATTGTATTCGTTTTTTCAAAAAAAAGAAAACAAATTCGCCACCCGAAAGGTTTTTTTGTACATGATCGGGTGGCGACTAATAATACTTAGGCAGAGCCTTTTGCATCTGTTAAAGGGTGTTGTTTATGGTCCAGCCTTGAAAACATGATCCAATAGATAACGGCACTACCGATGGCAAGAACGGCAATGGTAAAGAAGGTCCATTCATAGCCGATCCACACAGTCAATGGAATGGAGATCGGAGCAATGGTTCGACCAATGGTGTATCGAAGACTTGCTGCAGCGAAGTATTGTCCTCTCATATGCTCAGGGGCTATTTTTGAAATAAAGCTTTGCTGTAACCCGGCAACAAGCAGTTCTGCTAGAGTGAATATAGCCATAGCGAATACAAGTCCCCATATGCATTCTGTTTGGCCAAATGCGATAATGGCGATGGCATATAACAGGGAAGAGATGATAAATACATTTCTTTCCTGAAAACCAATGACCCATTTAGTAATAGCTACGGTTAAAAGGGCAACAAGCAAGCCGTTCTCTGCAAGGATGAAACCAAAGGCTTGTTCACCACCGACACTTAATGACCAATTGCCGATCGTTAGGAGAGATTGGTTATGAACGACTTCCTTTGTATAGACTGGAATGAGCAAGTCGAGCTGCATAAAGGTTTGTGCGGCTAGTACCCCAGCGATGATAAATAAAAGGAAGGTTCGATCCTTGATAATGACTTTATAGTCTTGAAGCTGATTACCAACGAACGAATACCATTTCGTAGTGGTACTTCCCTTGTGCACGTAAGTTGGTGCTGTTTCACGTGTCCATCTTTGCAGGACGGCTGCTAAACCGACACATATAAGCCCCGCGATAAGGAGAAGCTCAAAACGGTGATTCATATAGAAAATCGCACCCAGTAGTGGACCGATTACGACTGCGATGTTAATCGATGTATAAAAGACGGCAAACACGCTGCTTCGGTTTTCCTCGTCGACCACATCAGCCACCATGGCCTGACTAGCTGGCCAGTAGATGGATCCGAAAAAACCAACAAATGAGAAACAGAGGAAGCCAATCCATGGAGACTGAAGCCATGGTGAATCAGCCAGTCCGAACAACATAAAGCAAATGCCTTGGCCAAAGGCAGAAAGAACCATCATCCGTTTACGACCGTATCGATCGGCACAATAACCACCTATAAGATTGGCAAAAACCGATAAAACCTGTGAAAGAATTAATAACAAACCAGCGAGGCTTTTCCCGAATTCATCGGTAAAATAGATCGTTAAAAAGGGAAAAAACATCCAAAAGGTAATGTTCATTAACGCCTCACCAAACAAACGAACCTTCAAATTGGAATCCCAATCGCGTATTCTCATGCTGAAAACCCTCCTCAATGCAGTACCTATTGCGGTGTCAGACACCCTCCGTGGACAAACCCCCCCAATCTGTCTTTTTGTGGTGTCTGTCACCGCTCGTGGACAGATTGCCCTGGTTTGTCCGTGTAGGGTGGACACTTTTGTTCCTGAAAAAACGCTTAGGTGCCTGGGGCGCCTAAGCGTTCCTTTTATATTGTTAATTTTTACGCTTTCGGTAGTTACATTCCGAACTTGAGCAGACGAGAATCTTGCCTTCTTTTGTGTTTCTCTCTTTCAACAAAGATTGGCACTCTGGACACTTGGATCCCGTTAAATTATGAGCACGATACGATTTATCGCTCGTCTTAATTTCAGAAATCAATTGCTCGGTTTGCTTCCGAATCCGTTTTAAAAATTGCTTTGGATCCCCTTTGCCACGTGAAATGGCTTCAAGCTCTTTTTCCCATTGTGCAGTAAGCTCTGGAGACGTAAGCTCCTCATTCACAAGATCCATCAATTGCTTTCCTTTAGGAGTCGGATGTAAACGTCCATTTTTCCGTTCAACGACCTCGGTTTCAATGATTCTTTCGATGATCTCGGCGCGAGTAGCAGGGGTTCCGAGGCCATATTTCTCCATTTGACCTAAAATATCTGACTCTGAGAATCGTGCAGGAGGTTCGGTTAGCTTTTTCTCCGCTTGAACCTGGCCCATCGAGAAGGACTGCCCTTTCGTGATCTGTCCGAGCTTTTGACCACTTATCTCCTCGTCTTTTCCTGTAATAGCTTTAAAACCTGCATCAACTACAACCGTTTCCTTCGTAGAAAATGACTCCCCGTTCACATCAAATATGGCACGAACGGTTTCGTACTGATAGGCAGGGTAAAAAAGAGCAAGGAATCGCTTCACAATTAAATCGTACAGCTTTCGTTCATCTGACTCTAAATCACGAAGAAATAATCGCTCTTCGGTAGGAATAATCGCATGGTGGTCAGTTACTTTTCCATTATTAAACACCCGTTTGGCGACTACCTTCCCTTTGTTAGCGAGAATGCTACGTACTTCTTCCTTATAGCCCCCAGCAATCGCTTCAACTCGATCAAGCATCGTCGCTTCCATATCGGTCGTGAGGTAACGAGAGTCCGATCGAGGGTAAGTTACCGAGCTGTAAGGCAATCCCTATACGATTATGGTCTCTTCGGTGCTTATTAATAAATTCAAGATCTTCTAAGTTAAAGGTATAGTACATTTCTATGTCATGATCACTAATATCGTCAGGAATGGACATAAACATATTTCGTTGATCAGAGGTCAACAATTCTTTTCCTCTCATGTTATAGCTCCTCGTTAGATATTTCTTTCTTTCCTAAGTAACGATATAAAGTTGTTGCTCCTATTCCTGTAGCATCTTTAATTTGTGATAAGGAGTAGTCTTTACTTTTATACATCTTTAAAGCAAGCAGGATTTTTTTTGATCCAACCTTCGGTCTACCTCCATTTCTTCCCCTAGCTCTAGCTGCCACCAAGCCATCTTTTGTTCTCTCACTAATAATGTCCCTTTCTAATTCTGCTATGCTAGCCAACATCCTGAAAAAGAATCGTCCCATAGCTGTCGTTGTGTCAATTTTATCTTGAATAGAAACGAAATGAATTCCTTTTTCTTCAAACTGTTCCATGAGTTCAATTAAATGTTTGGTACTCCGACTGATACGATCTAATTTATAGACAACCACTGTGTCACCTTTACGGAGGATTTTTAGAAGCTCATCTAACTGATGGCGATTTTTCTTTTTTCCCGATTCTTTTTCTTCGAAAATCTGATCCACATCATAATGTTTCAATGCATCAAGTTGTAATCCATCTTCCCACTTTCTGCTGATACATCAAGACCTGACTTTGCAGTAGATTGTTTATTACAAGGTAGAATAATCGTAATAGTAGATGGCTCTCCGTTAGTCATTATTGCTCCTGTAAACATTACTTTCTTGATTAAACAGCAGAAGATTCACATATTAACTATTTACCCATTTCGTTAGCTCGATTTTATCGATGGATAGGATTTCTTTTAGCTGTCTACCTACCCGGCTTCTGGATGGCACTGCTTGCATACCATCAAGATCAGATTCCTTTTCCTCTTCTTGCGACTGTAACTGTTGCAAGATCGGGTTTGCCATTTCCTGCACCATTAGATTTATTCCTTTTTGAAATGTTCCGTGAAGCTGGCCAAAGATTACCCTCACCTCTTGGACAAACCCTCTCCGTGGTGGGCGGACTCATCATTGGTGACGCTGCAATTCGATCGGGTTTTATTTCTCCTTCAGTCATTGTTATTACGGCTCTTTCTGCCATTTCAGGGTATACACTAGTGAACCAAATATTAGCAAGTGCAATATCTATTCTCAGAGGCGTTGTTCTTGTTTGTTCGATTTTTATGGGTCTATACGGTTTTATGATTGCAGGATTTTTTATCGTTATTTATATAGCGAGGTTACGTTCTTTCGGAATCCCTTACCTAGCTTTAGTATTTCCGAAGTCTAGTTCGGATTTTTTTAAAGCACTGTTTCGATTACCATGGAAAAGTTATAGAGAACGAGTAAGTTATGTTCGTACGCCTGATAGCTCAAAGACGGATGAAGGAGAGTGACGATATTGAAAATACGCAAACTCTTTTTAATAAGCATAATAACTCTCTTTAGTTCGGTGTTATCGGGATGTTGGAATATCAAAGAAGTACAAGATACTTACTATGTTGCAGCACTTGAATGGACTATAAAGATGGAAAATATATAGCCTATGCTCAATTACTGGACTTTTCTAATGTGGCTAGACTAGAAGGCGCCAGACCTGATAAGCAGCCACCGGTTTGGATTGGGAGAGGTGAAGGAATTACGATGACAGAAGCATTAAATCAATTATACAAGGATGCACAACAAAGACTTTTTTGGGGACATGTGTCTACACTAATTTTGAGCAATAAACTACTTAAGCAAGATATTAAAACCTCTATTGATTTTATTAATCGGTATCGGGAAATACGATATAATATCTTATTGTATGCTACAAAGGAATCCATTGAAGATGTATTTAAAACAAAATCATTTTTCACCTTATCTGGACTTTCGACCATTCTTCACGAACCAAGAGAAGGATATAAGCAAAGATCCTACATACAACCTATTCAATTTTTCCAATTCATACGAGATAGCGATCCTGTTGGGCAAACAGCTTACATTCCTTCTATAAAAATATCCACTGAAAATTGGAAAGAGGAAGATAATAAAGCACCATTGTTAAGAAATGACGGTGCTTTCTTTGTAAGGAATAAGCATCTGCAAGGCTGGCTTTCTGAATCTGATTTAAACGGTCTAAGATGGATGGATGAAAAAACTGTTCGATCTCCTTTGTGGATAGTTGAAGATGACCAACCTATTGTTTCTATAGTATTAGAAAAACCCAAGATAAAAATTACACCTGTTATCCATAACGAACAAGTGATATATAACATTAACATAGTCGTACAAGCTGGAATAAACGAAAAGTTAAAGGAAATTAGTGAAAATAAGTTAATTGCTAACACTGAAAAAATAATAAGGGATGAGATTTTAAAGACTTTTGAGAAAGGAGTAGAGATAAATTCGGATGTTAATAAGTTAGGAGAAATATTATATCGTGAGAACCCCCAGAAATGGAATAAAGAGATAAAAGAAAAGCGATTTTTCTTAAATAAGGATAGTATCGAGCAAATCAACATTCAAGTTAATTTAGTGAACTCAGGAAAATTGAAATACCAAGACGGACATTATTAAGAACGATAAAAGAGTAATTCTGGAACTATATTAAGTAGCGAAATTACATAGAAGGAGCTTCATTAATTACACAAAAGTCAATTCTTAATGTATGGAATTGACTTTTTATTCTAATACATCTGCTTAGCGTATAATATTCGCGTTTTGTCGGCAGGACCCCTATATATACTTCATAATCGATTGAGTTGGCTTTCCTTCAGGTTTTTATCAAGTTCCTCAGCTTACCTGCTCTTTATCTGTTTGTTAAGAACGTTTTAAAAATGCCTGTATACTTTTAACACCGGCCTTGTTTGCAAAGGAAAATTATACTTGCAGAATGCAACATATTTATCCGTTTGGAAAGAAAACAAAATTTATTTTGTTAAATGAGACAAATGCCTAGTCTAGGGACATAAGTGAGATACCCTAGAATTGTAAATTGGTTTTAAAAGGTATTTAACCTCATTTAACACTCGATATTGCTTCTTTTTTTAGAAGTGAAAAAATTTAAAAAGGGTGATAAAAAAATGGAAGCCCAAACGGAAAACTATAAATATTTATTGGGATGGTGTACCGACATTTATGTTCATTGGGAAAGTGTGAAACCGAAGTTCTCAAAACTCTTTGACTTAAGAACTTTAGAGGAATGGGAAGAGACATGGCGTAATTTAATGAGTAAATTACAAAAAAATTTAACAGTAGACTCTGAGGACTTTGAGACAGCTACAAGTCTGTATGAACAGTGGGAGGTGCTATACAAAGAAGCACATCCAAATCTAGAGGGTAATGAATCCGATGAGAGAGAAAATTCGGATCAGGATTTGAAAAGTGAAACATTAATGGCAATAAAGCCTTTTGTTGATTATGGTCTAAAAGAAGCTGCTCTTACTTCCTATGAACATGCGCTAACTGAAATTGCCGCAATGGCCTACCTTCTGGGAAAAGGCTTTGATCAACAAACAGCTTATAAAACCGTTGAATCTTGGGAAGTAAATGAAATGTTCGAAACCGAATATGGAAGATTCAAAATGAATAAATATTAAAATAATTTATTAGACTTTCTTTCTTTTTTTAACACTCTGATGTATAGATAGAAATTAAACTTTAAACTCTTGTATTTATGATTATTACGAAACGAGGAATCAACTTTTGCAAACTGCACAGAAACTCATGGTTAGTATACCTTTTCCATCAAAATGGGGTATTTCGGCTTCTATAGCCGGTCGACCCATTATTTGGGGAGTACTCATCATTAATTCTATTACAGGTAATAATAAAGTATCTGGTACAATTAATTTTCGTGGTACACCTATTCAAATTAATGGGTATTGGGAAGAAAACACCAAACAAATAAGTTTTGATTCACCATATGCCTCATTTTTTGGTAACTTAATTATATTTGATGATCCCTCGATTAGAATTCGTCATTTCGTTTTAAGTGGACGGTTTATTATGAAACCTCCCTCTTTGCTTGCAGGTGAGTACGGAACTTGGATTGCTACAACTGATACAGCACTCACTGAACCTCCTATATATCAGAACGGCGTTCCTCCTGCCGGAGTCTTTTTAACATCAGATATCCTGTACTAAATCACTACCCTCCCGTTACACTATGGTAAGATATCTTTATATATATCACATATATTAGGCGCACTAGTCCGTTAATCCACTTGAATAAATTATTTTTGTGTCACCCCGAATAATACTCTTTTTTTAGATTATGGTAATGGTTTCACATCAACCGGTTTTTAAATAGTATTTAGGAATGGATTCATTTTGACAATCGATTGCCCCCTTATCCATAAAGCCGATTATTTCTCGTAAGTTGAGGAAAAATCGGCTTTATTCATGACGAATTATGCTTAGCGTATGTTTTAAGCGCTTTTTGTTGGTGGGATCCCTTATATATAAAATAGCCTTATAATCAAAACGGTTGCTATATTTCATTGCTAAAAACTTTTATTGATTCCAAATTCTCTTTAAATCCAATGGAACGAATACCTTATTCCCATGTATCTCCCTATGTATGATAGGATTTGAAAAGCATTGATCTAAACTTAACCCTTCTTTTTTATGCCTAGCTCTTATAAAGTCGTATGAGTAAAATGTTTGTGGGAGATGTTGTACCCTGTTTCTCAATGGATGGGGCGTAGACCCATCCATTGAGAAACAGGTCACCAAACGGAAGTGCGGTAGATGGAAAATAAAATCAAATGAAAAAAGGACTCTCTTCTTGTATAGTAAAGTCTGCGAAAACCACAAATACAAGGAAGAGGAGTCCTATGAAAAAAGATACCATACAATTACCCACATTAAAAGAACTGGAAAAAGATTTATTTGTTATGCTTCAAAAGACATTTGGTGAAGTTCTCACGAAGCAACTCGAAGAAATGGATCAACAGATTGCAGAAAATAGAGATAAAAAGAGATTTTACCTTCAGGATAAGCGAGCCGTAGAGATGGATACTTCATTCGGTTCTATTATCATCAATCGGAATTACTATAGGGACAGGGAAAAGGGTGGATACGTTTATCTCCTTGATCACTATTTAGAGTTTGAGGGGTCAAAAGGTTTCAGTCCCCTAGTTGAAACGATGGCAATGGAAATGGCAGTTCAAGGTACATCCTATCGTCATGCTTCCTCCATGATTGAGAAACTACTAGGTTACAAAGTAATCAGCCATGAGACTATTCGTCAACACCTTCTACAAACAGAAGTTACTTTCGTCAAGCCGACCGACCAATTGAGGAAAGTGCTCTTTGTAGAAGTAGACGGACTATATGTGAAAAGGCAACGTGGAAAACGACGTGGGCGGGAAGAAAAGATTGCTTCCGTACATGAGGGCTGGATAGTCAACGGGAAACGAACATCCTTAATCGCAAAACGTCACTATGTCCACAAAGGTAAAGAAGCGTTCTGGGAAGGATTTGAGCAGTTCTTAATAGATAATTACAACTACAATCCGAGTGAACATCACCTCGTAATTAATGGGGATGGAGCCCAGTGGATTACGGCTTGTCAGGATCACTATAAGAATGCATTCTTTGTCATCGACCGATTCCATGTAGCTCGTGAGGTTAAAACGCTTTTCAAAGGCCATAAGAGATATAGAGTCATTCGTAAGAAACTGGCTCAATATGATGCGAAAGGATTCCTAGTGGAACTTAATAGTGCAGTTGGTACTCTTGAAAACGAAAAGAAAGAAGAACGGTTAGAAGAGTTCATACAACAGCTGTCAAAATATCCTCAGGCCCTTGGAGATTATCGCGAATGGTTGAAGGAAAAAGACATAGACACAAGCCACTATCGTCCAATGGGAAGTGCGGAAGGAACGATGAGTGTATTCGCTAAACGGCTTAAAAACGGCCGCAGCTGGTGCGATAAAGGAATACAAGCATTTATTGACTTTATGGTTGGTATGAAGGATGAATTAGAAATCAAGACGATTTTAGGACGAATTAACCCTAACGATCAAACCGCTTCTGTTTCTCAGCCAAAATATTATGTGGAAAAGTTAAAGAGTTCAGTCGGAGAGCTAACAAGAAATAATTTATCATATTTAAATCGGCAAAAAGGAAAGCCGATATACCATGCTTTACAAGCCTTACGAGGTTTTTAAAAAATGAAGGAAATGAACAAAAACAAAACTAAATTGTTTAGATAACGCTTTCATTTAGGTGGGAAATATAACTAAATAAGAGGGGAGTTTTTCTATCCAAAAAAACCTCCCACAAAAACTTGACTCAATCTATAAAGTCTTCGGGTAATCGCATAACACTTGCTCCTTTTATATTTTTTATAAAACAACTCTTGGTAAGAAAGCTTAGTTTTTATTCGCTCTCTGTAATATACCAAGAATTTTGCGACATAAAGCTTAGAATTGTAATTTTTACGAACGTGTGCTTCAGTTATTTTTTTTATGAGACTGGGCTTGTTTGTTTTGTTGTCTTACTTGTTGTTCATTATTTTTGCTTGTAAACTCATTTCCTTATTGATTTTGTGCTCCTTGCGTACTGCCTTGGGAAGCTTGGCTTCCATCTTGGGCTTATTGCGGTTCTTCTTGTTCGATTTGTTGAACGCGTGGTTCAACGCTGTGTAGAACGGATTGAGTGTGTAGCCTCTTGGTAAAGCTGCTTAGCTTGTTGATTGCAAATGTTTCGAAGCTAGCCCTGTCTTTACGTCATTTTTTACTGTTATAAATAACGCCGCCTTTAATTTTTACTTTATTAGAATGATGTATAAGAATATTTTTTATAACTTCCAATTTTATCCTGATTTTAAATGACCAAAAACCCACAGTTATGTAATTATATTTGATAAATGGCACCATTTTTTTGATAGAAGCCTCTTTTCCTCTGTACTACATTTTTTATCTTCAATTCCTGACACCTAGGCCGCTACTGTTTGGTGATCAAAGACATTAATTTTATTGATGTTAAGTTAAAATGTTCGTATAAAAAAGTGAAAGGAGAAGATAATATTGAAAGTAAACAACCAATAGAGAGGACGATAAAAATGAATCTAAAGTGGTTAAGGCTATTAACAGCAGTTTTTCTATCTGCCATCATGTTATTGGGGTGTAATAATGTAGAAGAGGATAAGGATCCACCACCACCTGAAGTGGATGTAGATCCTGACACAGAAGAACCCATTGAAGATCCTGAAGATGCAAATGACCCAGATAATATAGATGAAAATGATGTGGACCCAGATACAGAAGAGCCAATTGAAGATCCTAAAGATGTAAATGACCCAGATAATATAGATGAAAATAAAGATGATGAAGCTGATTTAGTCCCTGATGCAGAAGAACCCATTGAAGATCCTAAAGATGTAAACGATCCAGATAATATAGATGAATAAATATTAACAGCAATAAGGCACACCGTTTGTTTTCAAACGGTGTGCCTTATTGTTCCAAATTTAACTGTTATGATAAAGCTCAATTGTTGTTTTTTTAACCAATAGTACAAAAATACATTTAAACATTTCAACTCTACTAGTTTTCCTTTATAAGCATGGAACATATCAACTATTTTTAAAACATTTTATTAATTTCCCAAGATTCAACCGTTAAATAAACGGTCTATGCCAATTAAATAGGTTATTGCAGCACTTCCTTCAGCTCAGGGTATTGCGAAAACTGGCTGGAATATTGAGGATGATAATAAGACATGTAATTATGATATTGTATAATTTTTATAACTCCCCTTTCTTAAATTGAATATATTTAGTTTTATCTTATTTTCCTAATTATCCTAGGACTAGACATTTGCCTACATACCCAAATTTGAAAAAACAAATAAAGAAATAAGTAATAGCAAAAGTTAATCATCTTTCCTTTCTTTAATAGCAACGTAAACGAAACTCCTTTTTTATTTTCCATTTATTTCATCGTTAAAATCCCTGTGACTAAACAAGCTAATAACAAAACTATTTAGAGGTGTCTCATTAGAAAAATACCAAGGGCCTTATTGGTTACCGTTTCCATACTTATTCTTTTATCCATAGGGTTACTATTTTTAGTACAAAATACAAGAAACACAGAGAATCACGAAAATGAAAAGGGAGCTGTCAAAAACAGATTTAATACCCCTATAACCAGAGTCCAAAATGTTGAAAGCGAAAAAAATGTTCTTCAAATAAACAGCATTGCCATGGATGAAACCATAAAGGGGTACTGCCGACTAAACGCAGATATAATACGCAAAGGAATTTTTTAGAAGGTAAAAGCCTGATTTTTCTACGTTAAGCAGAAAAACCAGGCTTTTTTATATCCTAAGTGGACGCAGGGCATGTATCGAGTTCAAAATCTCAGGTATAAATGAATATTCTCCGAGAAAGTTTATGTGTTCCCATCCCAATGGTGATATGTGAGGAAGCAATTCCTCTTGATATTTTCCTATATTTTTAAAATGTTCAATTGCTTGTGATAAATACACGGTATTCCAAATGCTGATGGCATTAATAATTAGATTTAATGAGCTGGCACGCTGTAAATGATCTTGTAATGCTCTTTCTCTAAGTTCTCCCTGTTTTCCGAAGAAAATAGCTCGTGCCAAGGCATTCATGGATTCTCCCTTATTTAATCCACGTTGGATTCGCCGAAGTAATGAGTGACCGACAACTACTTGAGTATTGTTTATATTACCTTTTATCCGATTCATTAAAACATTAGCCTACATAGACGTTACAAAATTGTTTAGGTTTTCGTTGAAGTTACGTGTTTAACGTATTCAGGTTATATTTTATTTAGGGCTTATATGTATACCTTCACTCTCTCGCCAATCTGCGTAGAGTATACGCTTTTCATTTTCATATCCATTAGCAGTTAATTTGTTATGTAACCACTGTTTATCAAAGCCGTGTTCATGTAAGTTATCCCATAAAATTTCTCCATCTATAATTAACGATGTTGGGAGGTCTACTGGACTTTCTGGAAGATTAAAATCTTGCTTTTCTGGTTTTTGATACTTAGATTTTAATAATATGCTTAATTGCCCATTCGCTTCCAATATACCGTATTTGACTTCACGAACTGAAAAAACATTATTTTGCCGAAGCAAACTCAATACCTGATTTATATCCAATTTGTTCTTTTTAAGTAACTTTCTGTCGATGACACCATTCCGAATGATGATATTAGGATTGCCTAAAAAGAGAGAACGTGCCGATTTGTTTTTTAGAGTTATAAACTCTATCCCCAACATGAGAAGAGTCCACAATCCGATGGCATATAAAAAATGAAAAGTCCTTACCTTATCTTTCATAAATGGTATTTCCTAAAAAATCCCCAAGTACTAATATAAAAACTAAGTGAAACGGGGTTAACTGAGAGATAGAGGTTCTGCGTGTTATGATAATAATAAAAAATAAAGCGACAAAACCTACGATAACTTTGATCGTCAGGAAACTAATGTTAACTTCCTCCAATATGCTTTTCCTCCCGTTATCTAATTTAAATTCGGCTAACTTATGGAAGGATATACAGACTCCTTACATATTTGAGTTGATTAGAAGGTGGTAAATATCAAATTATTTTAGTAGTACGGAGCTAGTTTTAATATGGAAATATCACCAATTTCCCGTTATCAGCAACACTATAAGAAAAGAATTGTTAAACAAGGAAACTGAGTTATCCTTAATTTTCAAGAAAAATAAAAATGGTTGTACTGTAGATTTAATATTGGTCATTTCACTTTACTTAGTTGTAAATCTTAAGATTTAGAAAAAGAGGCTAGTTTTATTAATTTCTAAAATAATGTCTCGTTTAACAAGTTTAGCCCATATAACCCAAGGCACAACTAAAAAAACGACTAGTATCCACCATTCCCAAGTTAAAAACTCATTTTTTAGCCAACCATTTAATTCTAAATGATACAGTTTATCTTCTAATAAACGTATTTCCTTAAGATTTTCAAATATATTATCTATTGATATCACCCCTATATTTAAATTAAAAGGTAACAGATATTTTTGAATTCAAACTCTTTGAGTTTTTGCGAACATGTCCATTTCTTTATCATCAAGGGTGCTCAACTCTGATCCCAATTCGGCTGACCATTTGGAATAATCTGCTCTGACGATTGGATTGATTTTCGTTACCTCTGATTTTGTTTTCAAATTTGTTTTTGATTTTATCCGTTCCGGCACAGCGATTTCCCAATGAACATCAAAGACAGGCTGCAAATCGGCTGATGCTTCTCCTATGACTTGCAAATGAGTATCCCGCCAGAAGCCAACGTCAGGCTTCAATCCTGTATATTCATATCCTATGTTAATGCCACCATTAAAAGCTATCTTTCCGTCGATTATGGCCATCTTACAATGATCCCGATAATTCCAATTGGACAAAAACCAGGGAAATCGCAAAGGAAATATTGTCCTGCATTCTATACCTGCTTCAACCATCTGCCGGATTTTTTCACGCGGGAACTTATAACTCCCCAAGCCATCTCTCATAAAACGAACCTGCACTCCAGTTAATGCTTTTTCGATTAGCAGTTCTGTGATGCGATTGCCAATTTGGTCATTCCGAAAAATGAAATATTCCAGATCAATTGTTTTTTGAGCATCTTGTAGGGATTCAAGGAGTTGTTCATATTTCGCTATTCCATTGTTAAACACTTGGACTCGGCCCATTCGAAGCCCATTCACAGTGAAATGCCGTAAAGAATCGGCAATTACCGATGCTGAATCACTGAATGTCTCAGGCTTCCTAAACGATATGCTTTCGTATGAAAAGTACATTACGGCATCTTATTCTACGGCAATGAATGAGGCAAGCCACGCTTCGCTATATCAGGACATTCACGCGATTTTCGACGAAACGAAGAATTTGCAGCGTGAACTGTATAATCTGATGTTTCAAAAGGGATGGTATTCGCTTGAAGTGGAACAGCCACAAAAACTTCAACAGGAGCACAGCAGTTTACAGGGTACATGTCCCAGTTTCCGCATAATCCTCCAATACAATAAGGTCGTAAAAAGCTATGGTAACCAGTCCATAGCTTTTAAATTATTCAATTTTTTTATATAGACTAACCTTAGTTAAACCGTTGTAACTTTTCCAGAAAATCCATTTGGCGAATAGGGGATTGCTTGTGAAGGATTTTCCTAGCAATATGATGTCAGAACCCAGAATTAGGAACCACTTGGGGATGAATTCAAAAATTTCAAGGTGTTTTTTAACTACAAAAGGCAACTTTTATAAAGGTTCATTGCCTTTTGCCTGACATGGGGTCAATAGGGGGAGTATTTCAGATTATTCATTTTGGGCTGCTTCCAGTGCATTCTTTACATCAATTAAGCCATTGCCGAAATCGCTATCATTTCCTGGGATTCCTAAATCATATGCAGAATTCTTAATAATGTCTATTACTTCTCTGTTAGTTAAATTAGGGTTTGCAGAAAGCAAGAGGCCAGCAAGTCCTGCCACATGAGGCGAAGCCATAGAAGTACCTGATAAAGCTGCATACTGCTGGTTAAAATAGGTGCTCGTAATTTGGACTCCGGGAGCTTAGACATCAATATAATCCCCGTAATTTGAGAAAGATGCTCGTCGTCCTGTGTTGTCGACAGCTGACACACTTAAAACTTCAGGATATGCTGCTGGATAGCTCGGTTGTATAGTATTTTCATTTCCTGCTGCAGAAATCATGACTACATTTTTAATGTATGCATAATCGATTGCCTCTTTCAAAAGAGAAGAAGGCTGATAATTGCCTAAACTCATATTAATGACATTTGCTCCATGGTCCACTGCCCAAATAATCCCTTTTGCTATATCAAAGGTCGTTCCATATCCTTCAGCACCCATTGCCTTTATAGGCATTATTTTGTTATACCAAGTGATGCCAGCAATGCCTTCTTGGTTGTTTGTTTCCGATGCAATGATTCCGGATACATGGGTGCCATGGCCACTGTCATCATCAGGAAAGTCGTTATTTTCCAGAACATTGTATCCATTTGTTAATCTTCCGCTCAAATCAGGATGGTCCAGATCAACCCAAGTGTCTATAACAGCAATAATAATATGTTCATCCCCTGTTGTAATATCCCAGCCTGCTTCGGCTTGAATGATCGGTAAGTTCCATTGATATTGTTCGCGGTATAGCAGATTATTAGGAAGTCCAATTTTATTTTGCAGATAAAGATAATTGGGATAGGTGTACCACGGAAATTAACTGTACCCATTACTTTGGTGCCTATAATGGAATTAATGGTAAGTATACCTCTAATGATTGGTCTTCCAGCTATAGAAGCATCAATACCCCATACAGATGGAAATGGGATACTAATCATGGTTTGGGTGCGGTTTGCAAAGTGGTCCTCTCCCTTATTCAATTTTAAAATATTCTTATAAAAACACATATTAGCGTTTTAGAAACATTTAATAAAATCTTTCATTAAACTTCCCATGATTCAACTGTTTTAAAAGCAGTTTGTGGGTCATATCCTTTTCCCAGTAAATAAGTCATGGCTACTACTTCTGAAAGGGCATGAGAATATGATGTAAATGTTGCTTCTTGCAAACCATAATTCAGAAAAGGTATTACAGTACGCAAAGTTTCACTTTTTACCCCCCATAGGGAGTATAAAAACTGGGGTATGAAAAGGGGTATAAAAACATTTGGTTTCTCAGATCCTTCCTTATAAATACTTCGAACTTAATGCTATCTTATGAATAAGGTAATATTTGGGTTGTTTGTACCATTAAAAATCCATATTTGCCTATCTGAGAATAAAATATAAGAAGGAGTAAATAAGAGAAAACATTAATTTATAGTGGGAGGAAATCGTCTTAAAATTAGTCGTTAACATCTATTTTGTTAATGGTTAATGAATGATCGGTATCTCTAACAGCAGCATAAAAAATATCTTTGATTTGAAGATATCCCTTTGCCTTTAGTTCTTCCTTTAACCACTTTTCATTTTTGTTGATTAATTTTAAATTACGCTTTTGCACTTTCCCTTCAATGACAACGGCTATGGGTAATCCGCGGTATTCCACTTTCATATGTAAATCTTTTGGAGTAATAGGAACTAATTCTTTTCTTGGAAAAATGCTAATTTCACCTGTTGCTTCCAAAATCGCATATTCAATATCGTGAATATCCGGATATCCTGATGTTCTTAAATTAGACAACAGCTCAGGTAAAGGATATCTACTTTCCTTTAAATTTCGATAGATAATTTTCCCGTGTTTAATTAGAATAGTCGGTTTTCCGATAATAAAAGGGTTTAACTTATTTAATAAACTTAACTTTGATATAAATAGATGAATGCATGTTATTACAATGATTCCAATAATCCCCTCCATCACTCCGTTTACTTTAATAGAACCAAAAGCTAAATAAGATAAAAAAAGAATCGCTCCAAAATCATGAGGGGTAAGTTGGGCTAGAGCTGATTTCCCTAAAATTTTTACTGCTACAATAAACACAATATAGATAAAAATAACTTTAACTAAAAAAATAGACACTTCTAACACCTCGTAAAAAAATTCACCTTAGTCCGAAATTGGACTAAGGTTTTTAAACTTATTTCAATTAAAAATGGTATCTTTTTTTCGTCATGTATGAATCTAAGCTAAATCCTTATCCTTTTAAAATAGGGGTCACTTTATCAATGGCTTCTTGTAATTTTTCACTGTTTAACCTATACATTTGTTTGGCGTCTTTTGATTCCGTTCCAAGAGCAAATAGGTCTAAGTCTGCTTGACATTTTTTCAAGGTTGAAAGAATTAAGGGTCTTTCTTGAGGGGGTGCGACTTGTAATTTATCGTCAAACAGATCAATCGTTAACTCTCCGTAAGAATTAACCTGTCCCAGAAATACATTTTCAATCGTTACCCCTAGTTTTTCTAATTCAGTATGTAGCCAAGCCCGACTTCGTCCAATCGTGGCTAGTGGTTCATCCATTATTGCACCATCCATAATAATGGTCTGAGGCTCCTTGATTGAAGCAACCTTCAAGTTTATATCCTTTGCTGTTAAAGGTTGATTTTCTTTCTTTAGCATCACAGATAAATCACCTGTTGCCTCTAAAACAGCAAATTCTACATCAGAGACTTGAAAGACATCCTTCCTGCGAAGTAGCTCTAACAGTTCATCTGTCGTATATCTTTCCTTTTTTAAATTATCTTCCATAATCTTCCCATCTTTGATAAATACTGTTGCTTTTCCTTCTGTAAAATTGCGAAAACGTTTACTTTTTAATGAAATTAAACCAGCGAAAAAGGGAATAGCCGCAAAAATGACAATTCCAATAATTCCGTGAAAAATGTTCCGTTCAAGTCCCATAGCCACTTCTGCACCAATACTTCCAATAGAAATACCGGTGACATATTCAAAGAAAGATAGTTCTGAAATTTGCTTTTTCCCTAACCATTTTGTAATGAAAAATAAAACAGCAACAAATAATGCTGAGCGTACAGCTATCTCTAACCATTCAGGCACTACTTACACCCCCTGTAAATATAGTTTTTCTAGAAACCTTTGTACTGAAGTTCCTCTCCTTCTAGTTCTCCTACTCTTTTTTTTAAATCTTTTGTTACTTCGTGTACTACCATCATAGCCTCATGCAAAGTTCGCTTCGATTCATCATCAAGAGTCCGTAATGCTAAACTTGAGAGACTTGCTTCTACCCCTTTTAGACTGGCAAAACACTGTTTAACATCTGATCCTACTGTCATCCTAATTCTCCTTATCCTTTTGGCTTAAAAATTAAAGCTCCTATCATGCCGAAAACAATGGCAGCTGAAATACCAGAACTAGTTACTTCAAACATTCCTGTCAGTACACCAACTACCCCATGTTTTTCAGCTTCCTGCATCGCACCATGAACAAGCGAATTCCCAAAACTTGTAATCGGAACGGTAGCCCCTGCCCCAGCAAAATCAATCAAAGGCTCGTATAGTCCAAATCCATCTAAAAGCGCCCCAATCACTACAAGAGCACTTAAGGTATGACCTGGTGTCAATTTAAATACATCAAACATAATTTGCCCAATGATACAAATTAAACCGCCTACGACAAAAGCCCAAAAATAGATCATGTTAATTGTTCACCTCCGTATTCAATTGACACTGCATGGGCGATACAAGGAATTGTTTCATTTTGCTGAAAGGACAATGGTGAAAGCAAAGCACCTGTAGCCACAACTAACATGCGTTTAAATTCACCATTTTTCATGCGGTTTAATAAATGCCCATAAACTACCGTTGCTGAACAGCCTGCACCGCTTGCTCCTGCAAGAACGGGTTGTCCTTCCCGATAAATCATAAGGCCACAATCTTGGTATTGTTCTTCACTAATAGGGATTCCGTGCTTTTTAAATAGATCCATGGAAACTTCCTGTCCAATCTGGCCCAGGTCCCCGGTTACAATTAAATCGTAATAAGATGGATCAATATTTCGTTCCTTTAAATGGGCTTCAATGGTATCAACCGCAGCTGGCGCCATTGCTCCTCCCATATTAAATGGATCTGTTAAGCCCATATCAATCACACGTCCAATTGTGGCAGAAGTGACACGAGGTCCTTCCCCAGAATCACATAAAAGGGCGGCACCTGCACCAGTAACAGTCCATTGTGCAGTAGGTGGTTTTTGACCGCCGTACTCAGTTGGATAACGAAATTGTTTTTCAACAGCTGTATCATGACTAGATGCTCCTGTTAATAAATATTTCGCTCCTTTCGTATTCACAATATAAGCACCTAGAGCCAGTCCTTCCATAGACGTAGAGCAGGCACCGAATAAACCAAAATACGGAGCTCCAATTGTTCGACTAGCAAAACTTGTCGGAGTTATCTGGTTGATCAGATCCCCAGCTAGGATAAATTGAACTTGATCTTTTTGGATGCCCCCTTTTTCCATGGCTTTTTGACAGGCTTCTTCAAAAAGGACTTTATGTGCCTTTTCATAGGAATCCTGTCCAAGCCATAAATCAGCATGAAGGAGATCGAAATCTTCTGCGATCGCTCCGTTTGCTTCAAATGGTCCTCCAACTGTTCCAGTTGAAAGTATCACTGGTTTTTGTTCAAAAATCCATGTACGATGACCTGCCAGCATTATAAACCACCCCACTGGATTAAAATGGTTTTGATGAGGGCAATGACAAAAGCAGAAAAAACACCAAATAAAATAACCGCCCCTGCTAATTTAAACATGTTGCCGCCTACGCCCAGTACAAATCCTTCGGAACGATGCTCAATGGCAGGTGATATGACCGCATTGCCAAAACCAGTTACGGGTACAGCTGTTCCAGCCCCTCCAAATTGGGCCATTCGATCATATACACCAAAACCAGTAAGAAGCATCGTAATAAAAATTAACGTACCCACTGTCGGATTTCCGGCCGTTTGCTCAGTAAAATCGAAATAATAAATGTAAAAGTCTGAAATAAGCTGACCAATCAAACAAATAAGTCCACCGGTTAAAAAGGCCTTAATGCAATTTTTAACAACCGGTCTTTTGATCTCTCGTTGTTTTTGCAATTTTTGATATTCCTGTTGCACAGGAGTAAGTTGTTTCTTTTGATTGTTAGACATAACTCGATCCTTCCTCTTTAGGTTTGTTCCTTCATAAGACTTTTCAGTTTGTTCAAATCCTTTTTTAAGTTCTTCTTATTCATATCGTTTTTTTTCAGTCTTTGCTCGACCTTTTCAAGCTCCCAGAATATTTTTTTATCAGTCGAAACAAAAACTTTATAGTCCGGATATATTTTTTCTAAGTCGGATTTTACTGACTTCTCGATACTCTTTAATCGAAATCGATCAAAATTCTCAACTTTAATCGCTGCCATAAGCTCTTTATCAGTATTCACAGCTTTTACGTCTGTAATATCTTCCTTGGCAATTATCTTTTCTTTCGCATGATTGGCAACGGATTGATCAATTGGCTTACTTGTATGTACTTGTGAAATACCAAAAGTACTATTACCTTGAATAAATTCATTTTGATTACCATTACATCCTGATGCGAAACCAATGACCATTATAATAAAAAGTAGGTTTTTCAATGTGGTTATTTTATCTTTCAAAAAAATCACCTCCATGTTTTTCCATTATGTGAACAGCTGAAAAAAGGTTGGTTAAGAGGCCAACCTTTTTTCGCCTTACTAATTACTGTTGTTTGTATTGAGGTTCTTCTTGTTCGATTTGTTGAACACGTGGTTCAATGCTGTCTACAACGGATTGGGTTTGCTTAGCTGCATCTTGGTAAAGTTGCTTAGCTTGTTGATTATCTGTACTAAGAGCAAATGTTTCAAAACTTGCTTGAGCACTTTTCAATCCTGCTAGAGCTGTTTTAACGTCATTTATTACTGTCATGATAATTTCCTCCTTGAATTTTTTTTTACTCTTTTATATTGCTTTATGGAGAATTTTTTATTCAATGATTTTTGGGAAATTTAAATCTAAATTATTTTTGACGTATAGCTCCATTTTTCCGATAATAACCCCTTTTCCATATCCCCATCATTTCTTCTATTTCTCGTTGACAGCAATAGCTCTTATAACTTTTCATTTTTTTTTCTCAACTTCAATTTCTTTTACACCCCTACCTTTATAAAATAAGATGATTGTATTTCCTGAAAGGACTAATATTTTTTCCATTTTTTGGATATTATCCCAAAGTTTCAAGAGTTTTTCCCTCTTAATCATCCTATTTATGGGTATTTAACATTGAAAATGTAATAACAAAGATAAACGCATGCATTTGTCGCCGTATTAAGGTTTGTCTAATACATAAAAAGGAACTGTTTTGTTATTAAACATCAAATTTTTCATACATTTTAGAAGGTGAAAAAATGACAACAAAACAAAAAAGGAAAATCCTTTCAACGTTTAACGTTAAAACCAAAAAAGGACATTGAAGAAATAAAACTTGGGATTAAACTGGGAGACAAAAGGAAACCAAAAATCCGAGATTGGGCGAAAGAGATGTATAGCTATATTTGATGGGGATTAATACAGAATTACAGGTAGGTGACATTGTCAAATTAAAAGTTGGAGATGTGAAAGGGAAAAATTACTTTTATATTCTGGAAGGCAAGACAACAAAAAACAGAAACTAAATATTAGTATGCTATCTAATAGAATTGATAAAAAAATTGGATACATAATTGTTTCAAACTAAAAAGAATCAATATCTCTACATAAGAATACAGGGAAAAAGTGTTTATAATACTCATTAGAAGGTATGATAAAGAAGGAATTGGCAAACTTTGCACCAAAGATTCACTGTAAGCCAGTTTCTTTTTTGGATAGGTTTTTAAAATCGTGTTTTAATCAAATATTAAATTATGGCTCTTATCACACCTAGATGATATGTTTGGTAATGAATACCATCATTGAAGATGTCGTACAAGACAGCTAAAAAGTACCCGAAACCACACATCGTAACGGACCATATTAAATGCAACTGGTGATTTATATTCATTTTTAATATTTAAAATCATTAGCGTTGCATAAAGATTTTTGAAACTTGTCAAATTGGATTTTTATGGGTGAAACTACAAATAATTGAATATTCAGATATATTGTTTTATCCGGAATTTAAAAAGATTGATAAGGATATAAGAAGTAGTCCTTATCCACAATTGGTAAATTATTTCCTTTTAGTATTGGTAAAGTGGGTCAAATGTTAAATCGTCTAGGTGATCCACCTCACCTTCGTCAAATTGGCGTACAATCAATGCGAAATCTTTTTCCCAATCATATTTTCTTCGTCCTTTTGAGTGTCGGGATGGTTTCTGGAAAAGAGCACGAATAAATGCATCAAGCCCTTCATAAAGACAAGTTTCTAAAGTCCTTTTCAGCCCTAACAGGCTGCCATCGTGGCTGACTCTAAATTGAAGTAATACTTCAAGACAATATGTGATCAAGGCAATCCAGATTTGATTATAGACAGCATTTTCACTTTTTCCAAAGAAGGATTTGATCTTCAGATGTTGTTTCATCCATTTAAAAAAAGTTTCTATTTTCCAACGATATCGATATAAATCTCCGATTTCTTTGGCAGTAAGGTCAAAACAACTAGTAACGATAATAACAAGATTTCCTTCTTGATCTTTAGTTTTGATTAGGCGTAGGGTGTGCTGCATCTTCGTACCATTTTGTGCATTTCCAAGATATACCTCAGCATCTTGATAGATCAAATTTTCGGGATCGGGTGATTGTTCGCTTAGTACTTCAATTTCGGCGTTTTTCTTAAGTCTAGTAATAAATCGAACGCCTTCCAGGCAGTACTTATCGAATTGCTTGTAATCCACATATCCTCGGTCAAAAAGGTAAAGAGCATCAGGATCAATCTCGATTAGTTCATTCATTTGGGTCCGGTCAGCATGTTTTGCCGGCAATAGAACGGCTTTATCAGGGATTGTTAAATCTTTGGTCACAACGACCCGTAAATGCAGTCTAACGCCGGCCTTTGTTTTGCGAAACTTTGCCCATGGATACTGCGATATGGACATACTCATTGTCGATGAGTCAATCACATGAAGACGTCCAATATCTCGAACAATCGGAGATTGTTTCATTTGGGACTGAATCATAAAAACAAGATGGTGTAAGATCTTCTCAAACAACTTCGGAGATAGATCACACTGTTTTCTGGAAAGCTGAGATGTACTAATGCCATCCATATTCAGGTGAACCTGAAGTTCTTTCTTATCTTTCGAATGCTTGGATAGATGGGTTAAACTGTCTAATTCATTGATTTGTGCCAAGATGAGTAGCTGCAAAAATTTATATGCCGTCAGTTTCTTAACATACTTGTCGATGTCCACTACATTGATTAATTTAGTAAAAGTTTGTTCATCTAATACTTTTAGTAGTTCATTAATTGTGGTTTTTGTGTTATCCTTGTCCATGGGATTCTCCTTATATTTAGGGATTTGGACAGGACTACCAAACCTAATTATAAGGGGTTTTTTTATACCCAAGAAGACTTGTATTTACCATATTTTCAATAAAATTACAGATACCTTTCCGTAAAAATGTCTTGACAAATTTAATTTAAATAAATGCAAAGCTAATGATTTAAAATCAAAAACTTCTTCCCTTTAAGCGACTCCTTTCCTTCTTAATTAACTGATTATAATAGAATTCACTCTCAATCCTTCATTTTTAGGTTACTCAATATTTTTTTGAAGTGATATTCTCGAATAGTAATGAGATATTAAATATAAAATAATGTAGATAGGAAAAGAATAATGATAATTCCAATTTACAGGATTATATAATTTTATCCAAACCGCGAAAGGTTCACCAACAAAACAGCACTAATGGTAGCAAAAAATAATTGCCTTTATAAAAGGGCTAGATATATTTTTATATTGAAGTAAAAACATAACAAATACAGGTAAAAGTGAAGTGTTCCAAGGCATTGAAGCAGGAATAAATGGTACAACTGCATATTGGTAGTACCAAAAACCGAGTTGAACTCCCAGTGAATCTAAAAAATTAGAAATAAACCATAATAAAATCAAGCGGTTAAAGAAACCCATGAACTCTTTTTTTTCTAGATATCCCCCATAAAATCCAAGGAATAATGGTCAATCCTACCCCAACCCACCATTAACACGTGAACAGTACATGTTCTATCCATAACGTTTGTAGTTCTGTATTTGCCTCATGTGTTTGCCGATATAATTGTATAACTTCTTTAACTCCACCAAGCATGTCCTAAAATGCCCCTTTTTCATTATTATTCTCACTATCACTAAATCCATCTTAATAATACATGTTTGCATTTTCGGAACTCTACCCTTAAAAGAGGCACCCATCCGATTGAAAATGTAATAAAATCAGGAACGTGAGGAAAAAGAAAAGTCCAATAAAACGATATTAGGTTGGTTAAAGGAACCACCGGGTATCCTTCACCCGAAACATTTCTAAAAATATTAGAACGACTCGAATACATAAGGGGAATAGAATTAGAGACGGTAAAAATTAGTCATTTGCATCGCAATCGCCTGTTACAGCTATCTCGTTTAGGTTCAAGATATGAGCTTTATCCATTTCTTGACTTTCAAGAAAATAAACGATATTCGATATTAACCGTCTATTTATTACATCTTACTCAGGACTAGTCTTAACGGAATAAAGAGAACAGGTTCGTGTTGGTGGTGTATTTCATTGTGAGTAGTAAACAATGTAAAGATTTTGAGGAATATTTGTTTTCGGTAGATACATGGTATCAAACGAAAGAGAATATGAATAACGTATATTTCCGCGTTTCGTTATATTTATGTACATAAAAATATTATGCACACTTTATAAACAGAAAATGGATTGTTAAATTAATTTGGTTTTAAGATTAATAATTTATGCACACCTCCTTTCTTGTAGATACCGATCGAGGGTAAGTTACTAGCTTGTGCTGCTCATATAATTTTTGCAAAACGCTTGATGTCTTTTTCGCTGAAAAGCCAAAGCGCTTGTTCGCATCACGTTGAAGCTCTGTTAAATCATAAGGAAGGGGCTGTTGCTCAGACTTGGCGGTACGATTGATCGACTGAACGATCGCTTTTTGTCCTTTGCCTTTTTCTAAAATCTGATCTGCTTTGTCCTTGGAGAAAATTCGCTTTTCCCCATTTTCTTCCCAATCGGCCTTCAAAGGTCCAATTTGGGCAGAGATCGTCCAGTATTCCTGCGGTTTAAATGTCTGAATCGCCTTTTCTCGCTCCATCACTAACGCAAGTGTTGGCGTTTGAACTCGACCTGCAGAGAGAGGGTCCTTATATTTAGTGGTTAAAGCGCGAGTCACATTAAGTCCAATTAACCAGTCGGCTTCCGCTCGACAAACCGCTGATGCATATAAATTTTCATACTCGTTCCCAGGACGAAGTTTAGCAAATCCCTCTTTAATCGAACGATCCGTATGGGATGAAATCCACAAACGTTTAAGTGGTTTATTCCAGCGGATTTTTTCTAAAATCCAGCGCGCAACAAGCTCCCCTTCACGTCCTGCGTCGGTAGCGATAATGCATTCCTTCACGTCTTTACGTTTGGCAAGAGATTCGATCGCTTTATACTGGTGAGAGGTTTGCTTCATGACCTTAAGCCCCATCTTATCAGGGATAATGGGTAGGTCTTCTAAATTCCATTGCTTGTATTTCGTATCATAATGCTCAGGCATTTTTAACTCAATTAAATGTCCAAGCGCCCAAGTGACAATATACTTCGGCCCTTCAATATAGCTTTTATGTGTTTGCGTACAGCCAAGAACGCGCGCAATTTCTCTAGCAACGCTTGGCTTTTCAGCAAGTACGAGTGATTTCATTATTTATCCTCCGAATTTCCATTTGCTCGGGTTTAGTATACAGGAAAACGAAAGAAAAAGGGAATAAGAAAGACCTTGCTTATGCAAGGTCTATTCGATGTCTCGAGTTTCCACTCGGTTTTTAAACGCTTCACGTACAACAAGAAACTCCTCATCGCCGATTGCGTCCTTTGTATGTTTTTCAACAAGAGTTCCCTCTGGAAACTTCCCAGGGTGTCCCTTCTTCTTATGCTCAAAATCTTTTCCACGGGCCATTTTTCCACACTCCTTTCCTCCAAATTAGCTTTTCCGGAAAAATTCCCTTCTATGTAGAAAAGAAACAGGACAGTTCAGAAGGTTCATGCATATTTATAGAAAGTACTGGGTTGTAAAATTTTTTAAAAGGGAGGGGGATCCAAGTGACGAATCAATCTCAAAATGAACAACCACCATTTTATGCAACTCGAGACGATCAAGCTCCAACGTTCTCGACAAGTGGATTTGTAAATGGAGAAATCAAAACCTTTGAACTTGAGCAATATAAGGGAAAATGGCTTCTCTTATTTTTCTATCCAAGTGACTTTACACCCGTCTGAGAGACAGAACTAGCGGCGGTCGCTGCTATTTATCCTTATTTTCAGGCAATGAATGTGGAGATTTTGGCTATCAGCACAGATAGCATCTATTCACATAAAGTCTTTCGAGAAACGACTCCCTTTTTACAAAATGTCTACTACCCTATGTTGAGTGACAGAACTCATGAGATCTCCAAATCGTATCGAGTATTGGATGAGAAAACAGGAGCTGCTTTTAGAGCCTCTCTTTTTATAAATCCTGAACAGATCATCGTCGCTAAGCTCGTCTATCCGAGGGAAGTCGGACGAAACCTTTATGAACATGTAAGGCTTATGCAGGCACTTCAGCACGCAAAGAACACAGGTAAAGGTGTCCCAGCAAACTGGATGCCTGATCAAAGTTAAAAAGCAAATGATGGAAAACTCCCTCGCTTTTCACTATACAAGGTATAATAAGGGAAGGAGGGATGTTCATGGATTTTTCTCAAAGTATTTCAGAGGAACGCATTCGTAAGGCGATTGAAAATGGAGAATTCGATCATGTACCTGGCTACGGGAAACCGTTAAAGCTCGATGATTTATCTGCCATTCCAGAGGAACTTCGTATGGCATATACCGTGCTGAAAAATGCGGGATATTCTCCAGAAGAACATGCACTCAGGCAGGAAATGATGTCGATAGAATCTCTTTTAAAAGCCTGTGATGACGATGATCAAAGACTTGGTCTTCAGAAAAAATTAAATGAAAAGATGCTGCGTTATAACAGTATGCTATCCAAACGCCGAGTGAATACAAACTCCTCTATTTTTAAAAATTATGAGCAAAAAATAAATAATAAGTTATTTTAATGCCTAAGAAACCTCTTAGGCATTTTTTGTCACATCTTCCAACATAATTTTTTACATATTCCCCTTAAAAAATGACATTATTAGCCGAAATAAAAAGTAGTAGGTTGATAGAAAGAGGACTTCTATCATAAAAGATACTCAGGAAAAGACAGGAGAATGAAGTATGGATAAAACGTCGGTAATAGGTGTTGTCATAGGGGTTGTGGCTGTACTAGTAGGGATGTTCTTTAAAGGCGTTAGCCCCGTGCAGCTTGTGAATCCAGCGGCAATTTTAATTATTTTGTTAGGAACGGCTGGTGCTGTAACAATCGCATTCCCAACAAGTGAAATCAAAAGAGTACCAAAGCTGTTCGGAAAGCTTTTTAAAGAAGACAAGTTACCAGACACAGCTGAACTAATAAAAATGTTTTCTGATTGGGCACAGCTAGCTCGTAAAGAGGGGCTATTAGCTCTAGAGTCGCAGACAAATGAAATCGACGATGATTTCTTGAAAAATGGATTATCGCTTGCTGTCGATGGACAAAGTGCCGACTATATTCGCGATGTGTTATCGGAAGAAATTGAAGCAATGGAAGAAAGACATCAATCTGGTGCACTAATTTTTACACAAGCAGGTACGTACGCTCCAACCCTTGGAGTACTTGGTGCAGTAGTAGGTTTGATTGCAGCCCTTGGGTACATGAATGATATCGAGGGACTAGGACACGCGATAAGTGCTGCATTTATTGCCACTTTACTAGGTATTTTTACCGGTTATGTACTTTGGCATCCATTTGCAAACAAATTGAAGCGTAAGTCAAAGCAAGAAGTGAAAGTTAAACAAATGATGGTTGAGGGAATTCTATCCATACTAGAAGGGGAAGCGCCTCGAGTCATTGAAACCAAACTAGCTTCTTACCTACCTGGTAGTGAAAAGAAAAAGTTCTTAGCTGCGACAGGAGAAGCGGCAAATGAGTAAGCGCCGTAAGAAGCATCATCATGAGGAGCATGTTGACGAATCTTGGTTAATTCCTTACGCTGACCTTTTAACTCTCCTACTTGCGTTGTTTATCGTATTATTCTCCATGAGTTCATTGGATGCAAAAAAGTTTCAAGCAATGGCAGAAGTGTTTAATGCTCAATTTACGAGTGGAACGGGGATATTTGAGTTTCCAAGCCCGATTCCTGAAGAAGGAGCAACGGCACCAGACGAGCAGCAAAATGACTCTGAAAGTACCGAACAGTCTCAAGCACAATCTCAAGGGATGACCGAAGAGCAAAAACAACAGCTAGCAGAACAAGCAGAACAGGTTGAGCTCCAAGCCATTCAAGCGAAGGTAAACGAGTATATTACGAGCAAAGGGCTAGAGGACAAACTGGAGACTACACTCGAAGATGACGGATTACACGTAACGATTCGTGACAATGTTTTATTCGAATCGGGCAGTGATTCAGTTAGAACGCAGGATTTAACCATTGTTAGAGAGATTTCAGATTTACTAATTATGGATCCAGCACGAAGTGTGATTATTAGCGGACATACAGATAATGTTCCGATTAAAAATGCACGGTTCGCATCAAACTGGGAGCTAAGTGTCATGCGTGCGATTAATTTTATGAAAATCTTACTCGAAAACGACAAGCTTGATCCAAGTTGGTTTAGTGCAAAGGGATACGGGGAATTCCGACCGATTGCTTCAAACGAAGATGCTGCGGGAAGAGCAAAAAATCGTCGTGTAGAAATTTTAATCTTACCAAGAACTGCGGACTGAGCCTGTGATGGCTTCAGTCTTTTTTTTGCACAATTAACAAATTTATAGCCCCAAAAGCAACAAAGATTAAGAAAAGAGCCTTAAATAAAAAAGGACCACTCCAAAGAGTGGCCAAAAAGAGATACAAGGGATTATTCATTAGGAAGCGCTTACAAGAAACGCAAAACAAAAAACTAGTCGTTGTTATTATCAGGTTGTGGTACTTCCGGTTTACACATTCGATCCATTAAAATCCCAGCAAAGAGAATGCATGCAATTGGAATGGTGAAATTCAAGATGTGAACAACGGTCATGGAAATACCTCCTTCACACATGGTTGAATCTACTTTAATTATAGTGTTTATTCATAAAAATGGCAAATAAAATTCAAAAAATATACAAATTTAACAATTGACAACAATCAGGAATTAAGCATTTAGAAATATTTTTCCAGATAATGAGAATAATAAGGGTGGCAAATGGATAAACAAAAGTTTATAATGAAAACAAATGTATATATTGTCATGAGGTGAAGTATGAGTGATAAGGAAGCAACGATACTTGGACTGATTAAAAGAGATCCATTTATATCTCAAAATGAGTTGGCGGAAAGGACGGGCTTATCTCGTTCGGCTGTTGCTGGTTATATTTCTTCTCTTACAAAGCAAGGAAAACTATTAGGTCGGGCATATGTATTGCCTAATAAAAAACAGGTGATCTGTATTGGCGGAGCTAATGTGGATAGGAAAATGCAAGCGATTGATAAGCTTCAGTTAGGAACATCCAATCCTGCTAGTACTAGTAATTCTTGTGGCGGGGTGGCAAGGAACATTGCTGAAAACTTGGGAAGACTAGGATTCGATGTTTCTCTTATGACCGTTGTAGGCGACGATCATGAAGGCAAATGGCTACTGGACTACACCAGGTCTTACGTAGATATAGAGCCTTCAAAAATTCTTCCTAATGAAGCAACGGGGACGTATACGGCTGTTTTGGATGTAGATGGCGAAATGGCGGTTGCTTTAGCAGATATGAGCATATATGATTCTGTCGATCTAGATTTTGTTGAAAAGCGCTGGGGCTTTCTTGCATCAACAGAGCTTGTCATGATTGATACAAACTTCCCTTCTGACGTACTTGCTAAAGTGATTGATCGCTGTAGGGAAGAAGCGATTCCACTTGTCATTACCCCAGTTTCAGCTCCAAAAATTAAAAAGCTGCCACAAAATCTTGATGGCGTGGCTTGGCTGATCGCGAATAAGGATGAAGCTGAGGCTTTATCAGGGAAACCAATCAAAGACGAAGGTGACTTTTTTAAAGCGGCAGAAGTGATTATGAAAAAGGGCGTTGAACGAGTGGTTATTTCACGCGGGGATAAAGGACTTATTTACTTTACAAAAGCGAATGAAGCGGGTGTCTTGTTGCCGCCAAAGGTTGATGTGGTTGATGTAACGGGGGCTGGAGATGCATTGGTTGCAGGAATCGTCTATGCCTATTTACGTGACTTAAAAACCGAAGATGCGTGCAAAATTGGAATGGCTTGTTCCATGCTAACATTAGCAACGGAAGAAACGGTGAACCCGTCATTGAATCATCAGCAGCTACAAGAAGCTTTTCAACATAATTTTCACTAAGGAGCAATCAAACATGGAAAAATACTTAGAATACTCACAAGAAGTGTTAGAAGCGAAAAAAAATAATGTACCAGTCGTGGCATTAGAATCAACGATCATTTCTCACGGAATGCCGTACCCACAAAATGTACAAACGGCAAAGGAAGTAGAAGACATTATTCGTAAAAATGGTGCCGTACCAGCAACGATAGCTATTTTAGACGGAAAAATAAAAATCGGTTTATCAGACGAAGAGTTAGAACTGCTTGCTACTCGAAATGATATTGAAAAGGCGAGCCGTAGAGATTTACCATACCTAGTGGCGACAAAGAAAAATGGAGCTACAACGGTAGCGGCCACGATGATCTGTGCAGAACTTGCTGGGATCGAAGTATTTGTAACCGGTGGAATTGGTGGAGTTCACCGTGAAGCTGAAGTAACAATGGATGTGTCAGCTGATCTTCAAGAGCTTGCTCAAACCAATGTGGCTGTTGTGTGTGCAGGAGCAAAATCGATTCTTGATATTGGTTTAACACTTGAATACTTAGAAACGCATGGGGTGCCCGTCGTTGGATTTGGTACAGAAGTTCTTCCGTCTTTTTATACAAGAACAAGTCCTTTCCAAGTGAACGTTCAAGTGGAAGATGAAAAAGAAGCAGCAAGCATGATTCATACAAAGTGGGAGCTAGGATTGAAGGGTGGAGTGGTTATTGCGAACCCAATCCCAGAAACAGATGCTCTTGAAGAGGAATTTATCAACGGTGTAATTGAATCGGCATTAAAAGAAGCAAAGGAAAATGAGATTGCAGGTAAAAATGTTACTCCATTCCTTTTAGCAAAGGTGAAAGAACTTACAGAAGGAAGAAGCTTGGAAGCTAATATAGCATTGGTGAAAAATAATGCTGATGTTGGATCAAAAATAGCTGTTCAACTTAACACTTTATCTTAAAAATTATCATGAAGGAGTCAGTCTAATAAGGACTGATTCCTTTTTTTATGCATAAAAATAGAAATAGTTTTACAATAGGTCGATCTGTACATTGTTACGAACGAGTTGTTCTTAAAAAAAATTGTAAAAGTAAGATATAAGGAGAATGGAGATGAAAATGAAAGAAAATCGTTCATTATAACGAAAAAATGGTCACTTTAGGGTGTTTAGTTTTAACTGTACTTGCGTCTAAAATAAAAGTAAGTAATTCTTTATATAGAACAAAAAATAACAGAATAACAAACGAAAACTATTAGAATAGTAGGTGGCAGGAATGTACCGGAAAAACTGTGACAAATGCTATCGCCCTTCTTACAGCAGTTCGGAAGCAGGGGAGTGGATCTGTCCTATATGTGGTCATAACCTAACAAAGTTACCATTTTTTGACGCAATTACACTTGAAAGGGTACATGTAAATATCATACCAATCCAAAGAAAATTGAAAGCCTATGAGAAACAAAAACTAGGAATAAAGACTTAATTAACAAAAGTCAGAAAATTTTAAAAATGATTTCGACAGTGGGCGACAGGAAGACTTATGATTTTTGTGCAAATTTTTATAAATGTAAAAAAATGTATGTACCCTTTGGTGTTCAATTGTTCTTTATGGAGGTCTTTGTCGAATACTGTTGCTAAAAAGTTGGGATAGTTTTTAAGTGTATGACAAATTTTTACACAATTTACTAAAATCGAGTAGTAAAATGATTGATAAGTGAATCACATTAGGAGAATAAAACGCAGAAAAAGGCAAACCTTCTGAAAAGGGGGGACGCAAAGTCGCAGGTCTAAGGTAGTTGGAAGTTTTTTGCTAAGACGGCTGGACTGCCTGGAATACGATTGTATTTTAGGGGGAGATTGAGGAATGTTGGAAACGAGTGAAGTGACATTAGAAGAGCTAGACTATGAGTGGATGATGTTAATCATTGAAGCAAAAAAGTTGGGCCTGGAGAAAGAAGAGATTAGAAGATTTTTAGATGAGACTGAAATCAAAAGATAAAAAGAAACTCAGTGTTGTTTCATACATATAATGAAAGTATTTCTGTTAAGGATGGACCGGATAGGAATGCTTTTTGTTTTGTAATAGGCAGTTTTCATAAAGATTGTTGTTAAAATCTAAAAGCCGATTTTAACGTGGAAATAGCTATTTTTATTAAAATTATGCTACAAAGTCACTAGTGTTGCACTAATTAAATTTCAATATTAAAAATACCCATAATCTTCACTATTTTCGTTTTGTGCAAAGAAAAAGTCCTTTATAATGGAAAAGTCAGGTGGTAACCCGTCCAAATCCACTAATAAAGGACATCTCACATGGACAAGATTACACGAAAAAATTCATTTGGACAATGGTTTTCACCAATTAATTCTCATTTATTTGAGGAGCAAGTGAAAACATTGAAATTAGATTTCTATACGAAAAAATTAACGACTGAATCGTTCCTAAAATTATTCCTGTTTGCACAATTACAGGAAGTTGAGAGTCTTCATGCACTAAGTGATAGTCTTTTCAATGACCAACTTCAAAAGGAGATCAACCTTGATTCTATTAGTATTTCTCAGTTATCACGTCGATTAAATGGGTTGAATCCTGACCTTTTCCAAAGGCTATTTCTCGATTTAGTATCACAAATTCATGCTAAAACACACTATACAAAACTGGTCATGCCGTTAAAAATCATCGATTCAAGCACATTGCCACTGAATTTGACCAATCATCGTTGGGCTAAATTCCGCAAAACAAAGGCCGGTGTGAAACTGCATCTACGCCTTGTGTTTATGGAAAAAGGGATTTCCTATCCTGAAAAAGCGATCATGACAACGGCAAAGGAACATGATCGCAATCAGCTTGAAATCATGGTGGATGACAAAGAATGCATGTATGTGTTTGACCGTGGATACTTAGACTACGAACGCTTTGATCGAATGACCGATGATGGTTTCTTTTTCCTCACCAGATTGCGAAAAAATGCCGTCATCAGGGAAGTTTGTGATTTTAAACTCCCAGAAGGAACGACTGTTTTGTCGGATCAAATGGTGATCATTGGTACGATTCAAAATCGAGCTGAAAACTACTTTCGCCTTTTAAAAGTCATGGATTCAAAAGGGAACCTACTTCACTTAATCACGAATCGCTTTGATTTGAGTGCCGAAGAAATTTCTGAAATGTATAAATCTCGTTGGGCGATTGAGTTATTTTTTAAATGGATTAAGCAACATCTCAACATAAAGAAATTCTACGGACAAAGTGACTGGGCCATTCAGAATCAAGTTTTTATTGCGCTGATTGTATTTTGCTTACATGTTCTAGCACAAATTGAAACAAAAAGTAAGCGAAAAACCTTACAAATAAGCCGTTATTTAAGGGCAGCCTTATGGAAACCAGCACACATCTGGCTTCGAAAAATTGAAGGCAAAGCTATCCCTTAATAAACTAATTGTCGTTGTCACACAGGTCTAATTGTAAATAAATTTCCAAATGGATGGAGCCACCTTTAATTAGGGATTTACCTTTTTGGCTCCAAACCGGAAGAACAATTAAACTGAAAATTAAGACACTATTTATGCAACGCTAGTGCTACAAAGTATAAAAAAAGAGCCAAAAAAAGACAAAATCACCTGGATTTTGTCTTTTTTGCATTAGCTATTATTTGATTGGTTACTTCTCCATTTATTAAACTCAAGAAATTCTTTAAATTGATCCTTCGAAACCCCGGAGTTCATAGCCTCTTTCACAAGCTTCATCCAGTCAGAATCTAGTTCGTCTTTATTTGGGTGCTCATGTATAAGATGATCAACTGGTACATGAAGGACAGCTGAAATTTTCTCAAGAAATTGGATAGACGGATTCGTTTGTAAATTTCTTTCTAATGAACTTAAGTATGATTTCGCGACACCAGCTTGTTCTGCTAGCTCAGACATGGACATTTTCTTCTCAAGACGAAGTTTTTTAACACGATCTCCAATCATCTAGATCACTCACCTATCTCTCTGTATGAATTCATAATAGCAAAAAAAATTGGGTAGTTCCATATTCAGAACGAAAATAGTAGATTCCGTTCTTAAAATTTCTTTAGTTAGTCACAAATGGAAGGTAATTACGGTTCTGGTAATTAAAAACGGATTAACCACTTTTAATACTTCTATGTAGCATTATACACAATACAGTCCGCAATGAAAGTGTTAATTGTGGGCATAAATAAAAAATTTCCACTGTCCACCCCAGACGTACAAAACCGCCCCATCTGTCCACGAACGGTGACAGACACCACAAAAAGACAGAATGGTCCATTTTGTCCACGAAGGGTGTCTGACACCCTTTTATACCCGGGAATGGGGGGGGTGAAACCTGTTTTTTTTGTTCGACAAATTCTTTTTTTGTGTTTGTTGGTATTAAAGGGGGGAAGGGAATTCAATCAAACGTTTGATTGACTATTGTTTGAGGATATCTAACAAAATTAGACATAGGAATGCTTTGCTAATATAGACCAATAGAGAGTACAATAAAGACTATACATTATTGGGATTTGGGGGAAGGTGAGATAAATGATTGTTTTAAAATCACCTCGTGAGATTGAGGCAATGAAAAAAGCAGGGGAGCTTCTGGCTGCTTGTCATAAAGAAATTAAAAAAATAATCAAACCAGGAATAACCACTTGGGAAATTGACCAGTTTGTTGATACATATTTAGCCCGGCATGGTGCTATTGCTCAGCAAAAGGGTTACAGAGGTTACGAGTATGCAACATGTGCAAGCATTAATGATGAGATTTGCCACGGCTTTCCAAGAAAAGAACCACTAAATACAGGGGACATTGTCACGATAGATATGGTTGTTAATGTGAATGGTGCCTTAGCAGACTCTGCGTGGACGTATATGGTGGGAGAAGCTTCCGAAGAAACAAAACGTTTGGTAGAGGTAACAAAAACGAGCTTGTACAAAGGAATTGAAGCAGCCGTTATAGGAAATCGAATCGGAGATATCGGACATGCCATCCAAACCTATGTGGAAGGAGAGGGATTCTCGGTCGTAAGAAACTTTATTGGCCATGGAATTGGCACCTCCATTCATGAAAAGCCGGATGTTCCGCACTTTGGACTACCAGGAAAAGGTCCACGCATAAAAGAAGGAATGGTATTTACGATCGAACCGATGGTGAATGTCGGAAGTTACGAAACCAAAATGGATTCCAATGGTTGGACCGCTCGTACCATTGATGGGGAAAACTCGGCTCAATTTGAGCACACAATCGCCATCACGAAGAATGGTCCGATCATTTTAACCGACCAAGGAGAATAATCAATCACTATCAACACAAAACTATATGAATTTAGATGGAGGAAGTCCCATGACAGAAAATCATGAAACAGAAAAAAAGAAAATTAGCTTACAAGAAGCGATTAAGCAACAACTAGAAAAAAAGAAAAATCAGCAAGCAGGAGGAAAAGCTAGCGCCAACGGTCCTGCGACCACAAAGAAAATGAAAAGCCAGCAAACCAAAAAGGTGAGCAATCAACGCCGTAAGATGGGCGTATAAGGGCATATGATCAAAAATAGGGAACAACACATAACTAGTGCTGTTCCCTTATTGTTTTAAAAACTTTTATTCCTCATCTTGTACTTCGCCATCGCCAATCTCATCTTCTCCTGGTGCGTCGTCACAAGCAACAACAGACGTAACTAGAAAACCAGCAAGTAAAATCATAAGAAGTTTACGTACCATTCGGACATTCCTCCTTTCGATGATAAAATCACTCAATCATATTATTTGAAGGGTCCATCCAAACTATTCCTCTATCAATCCTATAGATGAAATGAAACTTAGGAGTAAAGGACAATAGTAATGCTATCGAACAATTTGTATACTAAGGGTAATAATGATTGTAGAAGGAGTAAGCATGAGATTAATTCGAATTGATGAATATGAGCCACGTACCATGCAGTTGGCGAAACCGGTATTTGATCGGCAAAAAAGGGTGCTTCTTGCAGCCGGCCGCTCAATCCATCCATCCTACCTGAAAAAGTTAATCGATCTTGATATTCGATATTTATTTATAGAGGACGCAGAGTCATTCGGAATTTCGTTGGAGGAGATGCTCGATGTACCCACATGGGTGGATGCAGTAGATGTACTCCAAGCGGTTTATAAAGCGGTAGAGAAAAAGGAAGAACTTCCGATTAGACCCATTCAACAGCTCGCGATAAAGCTGGTGGAGGAAGTAAACAAAAGAAAGGCTATTCTTTTAATACCTGCCTCATCATTAGCGGAAGAGCTACGAGAATACGCCCATTCGGTTAATGTCACACTTCTTGCATTACAAATTGCGAAAAAATATCACATTTCCCAAATGCAAATTCGTGATTTAGCTGTCGGAGCCTTGGTTCATGACATAGGAAAAGTTCTAACTCCTCTGAAGGATGATCATCCAAGAGTAGGGTTTGAATATTTACGAAAGACGAGAGAAGTGAGTTTGCTCTCTGCTCATGTTGCTTATCAGCACCACGAGGCCTTTGATGGTAGTGGCGTACCTAGAGGGTTACGTGAAAAAGAAATACATGAATTTGCTCAAATCTGCAGCATTGCAAATTTTTACGAAAATGCATTATCTAAAAAGGGAATTCCTCCTCATGAGGTAATGGAGTATGTGATGACAAAGAGTGGAACGCTTTTTAGCACAGACTTGGTAAAGCTGTTTGTCCAAGAGGTACCACACTTTATTCCAGGAACGAAGGTCATTCTCAATAATGGGCGCCAAGCGATTGTCACGAAAGTGAGAGGTAATCTTCAAAGACCGTTCGTGCGATACTTAGATTCGAATGAAGAAGTTTCGTTAGGGGAAAATCACACATTATTAATCACGGAAGTGTTGGAACAGTAAAAAAGAGCCGGGGGTACAATGGCTGTTGTCCCCCCTCAATTCGGTATACAATGTATCTTACAAAAAAATAAGCAGAGATTTTTCCGTTAAACGGCAGAGTAGAGCTCTGTTCAGGGGATATAAGCGGAGATTTTCCACTAGCATTGCATATGTATCCACAGGCAAAAAAATATATTTAAATAGCCCCCTATCAATTGATAAGGGGCTATTTTTATGGACGAAAGCAAAAAAATCTCCTAAAGTAGAAGCTGAACCCACGTTATCCGTGACTGCGACTAAAGGAGACTTTCATGGATAACATCATATCAAATCAAACTGTATTTAGTAAATGCCTTTCTTTCTTACCATTTGAAAAATTTAAGGGTTCGTCCTTAGACAACGGAGTAAAAAAACTGACCACCGCTAATTTAATGAGGATTTGTGTCGCTATGCAACTAGGAAATTGGAAATCCTACGAGGAAACAGAAGAACGTATTCGTGCCATGGATGGTACAGAAGAACTGTTTGGCCTCACTAGTATAAGTGCATCTCAACTAAGTCGTCGAGTCAATGCCTTACCTTCGGTCCTGCCACGGCAGTTATTTCTTGATGCTGTTACCCAGTTGAATAAATTGACGAGTAACAGAAAAGGGATCCCTTCTTTGGGCCGTCTGCATCTCGTAGATTCCTCTTCTCTGCTTCTTGGACCTACACTAGGAAAATGGACGTATTTTACAAAGCATAGTAATTGCGTGAAGCTACATACTCGGATTGTGATAACCGATCCCGGCACAGCTTATCCCGACATGGTCATTCCTTCTACAGGTAATGTGGATGATCGTGAAGTCATGCTTAATCTCGTGGTAGACCCTCATGCGACCCATGTGATGGACCGTGGCTATGTGGATTACAAAAAAATGGACCATTGGGTGGAAAACCGGATTCCATTCGCCATGCGTATCCAAGCTGGGCATAAGGCGAACATGATAAAATCCTATGAAGTTCCCGCTGGCAGTAGGGTTAAGCTAGACGCCTTAGTCGTCATGGGGAGTAGTTTTAGATCCATGGAACAGCCCCTTCGTCTTGTGGAATTCACGGATGAAGAAGGGAAAGAGTACCGTGTAGTAACCAATCGGTGGGATTTGAAAGCTGAAGAAGTAACTGAATTGTACCGGCACCGTTGGATGATTGAACTATTTTTTAAGTGGATGAAACAACATCTACGTCTAGTTAAACTACAAAGTACCCAACCTCAAGGAATCTGGAACCAGATTTTCTTTGCTATGGCGGCGTACTGTGTCACTTTATATGTTAGGTTAGTTGAGAATAATAAGAAGACCACCTGGAAAGTGCTCACCCTTCTTCGCATCCATGCCGAAAGGACATGGGAAAGTTTTCTCAATGAGTTACACCGGTTACCACAAAGAACATCTAAAGGAAGACAAAAGAGCCATCACCCGCCAAATGAAATTGAACTTCATGATGCAGGTGTGGCAATTGTAAAACAGGTGGGGGTAAGTACTAGTTCAATGGCAAAATATAAAAAACAAAGAAAATAACATCCATTTTTTGGATAACTGGGTTCAAATATAACCCCCTTAACTTTTTGGCTCAAAGTCGAAAAATAAATCTGTAAAAATTATACATAAAATACATAAAAAGTAAATCCATTGTATCCTTGTGGATATTTTTGCAACGCTAGTGGAGATTTTCCGATTAAGCAAAGTAAAATCACCCATTTTGACGTTTTTTGAGCCAATAGGCGGAATCTTTCCGTCTATTCCTGCGTTTTTTAGTGCTATTTTCTAATTAAGAGAAATTTCTCCGCTTAATGATCAAACCTGCTGTTTCCCTCATCAATCAACCAAAAATAGATATAAAAAATGGCTCAGTATAGTAAACTGAGCCATCCAGCCGTTAAAAATATCGGCGATTATTGTTTTCTTAGATTCCCTAATTCCTCCGCTAATGCCTGCGTTTCACTTGGGCTAAACGAATCTCTCTTCATCACGAGGTCATAAATTTCTTTTAGCTCTTCATACATATTTTCATCAAAATGTGATGGTTTGATGGCACCTAAGTTTAATACCTTTAGCTTTTCCTTTATCTTTTCAATCATATATTCCACATTTTCTACTGATTTCTCAGACAAGTTCATCGTTCGTTCTCCCCTTTTTCTACAAGCTTGTAAAATTATCTTTCCATGTTCCCCTATAAAAGTCAAATGAATTTCGCCAACTTCCTTCCTGAAAGGTTGAAAAGCTTTTCCTTTTCCTACAAAATATAGAAAGGAGGGAAATATTATGGTTAAAGTTTTATTTGTATGCCTCGGGAATATTTGTCGTTCACCAATGGCAGAGGCGATGTTTCGTGATTTAGTGAAAAGGGAAGGATTAGAACATAAAATAACGGTTGACTCTGCGGGTACGGGAGATTGGCATCTTGGAAAGCCTCCTCATCAGGGAACACAGGATATATTAAGTCAGCATCAAATTAGTTTCGAGGGACAGGTGGCTAGACAAATTCTTGCTGCTGATCTAAACGAGTTTGACTATATTGTGGCCATGGACTCTCAAAATGAAAAAAATATACATAAGCTGAAATCTCTTCAGTCGAGTGTCAAAATTGTAAAACTGCTTGATTATGTTCCGGAAGCAGAAAAAGTGGATGTTCCAGATCCGTACTTTACTGGGAACTTTCAAGAAGTGTTTGATTTATTAAAGATCGGCTGTGAACGTTTATTAAAAGAAATTCAAACGAATGAGAATGCAAGCTGGGAGGGAAAATGAGATGAGTGGAACAAAAAAGTTTTGGACAGGTGTTCTTTGGGGAGCTCTTGCCGGAGGGGCAATCACTTTACTCGACCGTGACACCAGACAGGCTGTTGTACAAGGTTGTAAAAAGACAAGTGGAGAGCTATCCTATTATATCAAGCATCCAGATGAAGTGGTCGAACAGGTGAAGGATGCAACCACCAAAATTCGTTCAACCGTTGAGCAAGTAAGTGGAGATATTTCATTCATTGCAGACAAGGTCGAGGAACTTCGCGAAGTAACACCAGCTGTAAAGGGGATTGTGAAGGAAACAAAAGAGGTTTTCCAAAACGAAGAAGAATAGTTCAGCGTAAAGAAGGGGGAATGGAATGGTTATTGATCTGAGATTTCTTACCTTACTTACAAAAAGAGTATTGCAGGATGATGTATTTGGACTAGCTGCACAGCTAGCCTACTTCTTTCTGCTTTCTTTATTTCCATTGCTCATATTTTTAGCGACGTTGATTTCGTTTTTACCCATTTCTCAACCAGAGCTCTTAGGTTTTGTGGAAGATTTTGCTCCAACGGAAACCTTTACTCTGATTGAAACCAACTTAAACGACCTTATGGAAAAAAGGAATGGCGGCTTGCTGTCTTTCGGGATCATTGCCACCATTTGGTCAGCATCCAATGGTATTAACGCCATTGTTCGGGCATTTAACCATGCATACGATGTCAAAGAGAGCCGTTCTTTTTTTGTCGCAAGGGGCATGTCGATCTTATTAACCTTTGCAATGATTTTTGTCTTTATTGTCGCCTTGTTGCTACCTGTTTTCGGAAAACAAATCGGCATCTTCTTATTTTCTTCATTTGGTTTATCAGATGAATTTTTGTCCATTTGGAATGCGCTTCGATGGGTGGTTAGTTCACTCATTTTGTTTACGGTATTTGTCGGTTTGTACTGGATCGCGCCAAATAAAAAATTCAAGTGTGTCCGTGCGGTACCTGGAGCTATTTTTGCCACCATCGGTTGGGCACTCGTTTCACTGGCTTTTTCTTACTATGTAAGTAATTTCGGTAATTACTCGGCAACTTATGGAAGCATCGGAGCCATCATTGTATTGATGATTTGGTTTTACATGTCAGGAATTATTATGATTATTGGTGGAGAGATTAACGCACTATATAGCAAAATAAAGGATGAAGCATGCTAAAAAGCCGGGGATGAACCCCGGCTCTTTCTATGACTTTAATAAACGTAGGCTGTTTAAAATCACAAGAATGGTACTACCTTCATGTCCGATGACCCCAAACGGAAGGTCTAAAAATTGGAGGAAGTTTGAAGCAATTAACAACATGATGACAGTGATAGAAAAAATGACATTTTGTTTGATAATTCGATTCATTCTTTGTGATAGTGTAATGGCTTCGGCAATACGAGGAAGGTCATTCTTCATTAACACGATATCAGCTGTTTCAAGTGCTACATCTGATCCTTCACCCATGGCTATCCCCACATTGGCTGTTGCTAAAGCAGGAGCATCATTGATTCCATCTCCAACCATTGCAACGGTACCGAACCGCTTTCGAATTTCTTTTAGTTTTTCCACCTTTGTTTCTGGCAGGCATTCGGCGACGTATTCATCCACATGACTTTCGCCAGCGATCGCTTCAGCCGTTTTTTCACTATCACCCGTTAGCATGATCGTATATATCCCTTTTGCTTTTAACAAATCAATGGCCGCTTTTGTTTCCTCACGTACCACATCCTTTAATGCAATAAGAGCAACAAGCGTTTCATTTTGCTTCACAAAAACAATCGTTTTCCCTTCAGATGCAAGCTGTTTGGCTATCCCATTAGAAAAGCTTTCTGCCTCCATCTTGCCAACAAAGTCAGCTTTCCCAATTTTCCAATCCAGTCCGTCAAGACTTGCTCTCACCCCATACCCTGATACATCTTCAATACTCTCCGGATGAGCTAGCGTAGACCCTGTTTCTTTTTTTACATAAGTAACAATCGCTTGAGCTAGTGGATGATTCGAATGATTCTCTATGGATGCGACTGCTTGTAAAAGGGGCTGTCTTTCCAACTCTTCGACCACAATGATATCCGTTACCTCAGGTTTCCCTTTTGTAAGGGTCCCGGTTTTATCAAAGGCAATAGCCTGTAAGTGGCTAAGGTTTTCTAGATGAACTCCGCCTTTAAAAAGGATGCCGTGCTTCGCACCATTGGAAATGGCAGATAAGGTTGCCGGCATAATTGACGCCACTAACGCACAAGGGGAGGCAACCACAAGTAAAATCATCGCCCGATAAAAGGTTTCCGTCCAACTCCAGCCAAGGGCAAAATGTGGCACAAACATCATAAGTACAACGATAGCAAGAACTGATTTTACATAAGTTCCTTCAAATTTCTCAATGAAAAGTTGAGAAGGTGATTTTTCACTTTGTGCGGATTGAACCAATTGAATGATCTTTTGAAATAGAGTGTCGCTACTTGGTTTGGTGATCTCTACGGTAAGAGATCCATTTACATTCACCGTACCAGCAAATACTTCTTCCCCGATTCCTTTACTTACTGGAAGTGATTCCCCTGTAATCGCCGCTTCATCTAAGTTCGATTGGCCTTTAATAATTTTTCCGTCTGAAGGGACGCGTTCACCAGGTTTGACTAAAATATGATCGCCAATACGAAGCTCGCTTACATGGACCGTTGCCTCATGATTCCCGCGGATAAGGAGTGCCTCTTCCGGCTGAAGCTCCATTAGTGCAGAGATCTCCTTATGGCTCTTGTTCATAGTGTACGTCTCAAGTGCTCCACTCATTGCAAAAATAAAGATTAGAATGGCCCCCTCAGTCCAATAACCGATAATCGCCGAACCGATCGCAGCAAAGATCATCAGCATTTCTACGTTCAATTCCTTATCTGCGATCGTATCTTCTATTCCTTCCTTGGCTTTAGCAAATCCACCGATCACAAAAGCAAACAGAAAGGCAATAATAGATGTGGTCGACCAATCGATTTTTTCTAATGTCCAACCAACCGCAATGAGAACCCCACTCGTAATGGCAGCGATTAATTCCGCATGCGGCTTTACTTTTTCAAAAAAGCTTTCATTTACTTCAATAGGTCTCTCTATAGCCTTTAATTCTGTATTCATATTCTCTCCTCCATTCGTCTAATTGAGAAAAATAATCAAAGTCATTACCCCTAAAAAACACGAAAGCTGTCATCTAATGATGACAGCAGTATTGCTTAGGTTATATTTTATTAAGTTCATCATACCATATATTTTATGAGTTCAGAAGGGATTTGCTCAATATATTTTTCTTCCTTAGATGGGTAGAGGATATACCACTTTACATACATTGTAATAGTTTTAATTTTAAAATAAGTAAAAGGTTAGAGGATCACGCACTATTTTCACTCGCTAAGTTTACCTTCATCCGTTTCCCAAACACAACGATCACAAGGAAGATGGAAAAAAGAAGGGTGCTTACGATATGGAAAAAGCTGATTTGATCAAAGGCTTGAATGATGACTCCACCAATCGAAGGGCCTGTTAAGCTTCCAAGGCTAAAGGCGATTCCGCAAAGCAAATTTCCTGTAGGCAATAGATTTTTCGGCATAATATCCGTCATAAACGCTATTCCTAGCGAAAATGTGGAACCAACCACCATACCGGCTGATAGGAAGCAAATAAATAAACCAAGAAATGAATCTTCTAAAAAGCTCGCTGCAGAGAAGCTCGTAAATCCAAGAAACAAAATGACAATCAACACTTTCCGGCGTCCAAAGCGGTCACTAATGATTCCGAGCGGCAGCTGTGTAATAATCCCACCCACTGCGAAGGAAGTTAGCAAGATCGACACTTCTGACACTTCAATACCAGATCTGAGGGCATATACCGGGAAAATTCCATTCAAGGATGATTCTAAAAATCCATACGCAAGCGGTGGTAAAAATGCGACCCAACCGTATTTTAGAGCTTGCCCAAAACGTTTGCCTGTGTCTTTAAAGCCACCGAGCCCTTCATCATTGTCAGGATATTCATTTTTTAATGCAAAAATAAACACCCAACCGACGAGACACATGGCTGATGAGATGATAAATGGAAGGGAGGGACTAATGTTAACAAGCGGTGTCATCAGTGGTCCAACCGCAAATCCGATCCCAAAAAACAATCCGTACAAAGAAAGATTTCTTCCCCTTGTTGCTTCTGGAGAAGAAGAAGTGATCCAGGTTTGTGTGGCAAAGTGAAGGGCGTGGTCACCTATCCCAATGAAAAAGCGAAGCAAAAGCCAAAACCAAAAGTTTTGCCACAAAGGAAAAAGGGCCAGGGCAACGACCACCAACAATCCTCCGAATAAAATAATGTTTTTATATCCAAATTTTCGAAGTGGCTGCTCCATAAAAGGTGAGGCTAGAAGAATTCCTATATATAAAGCAGTAGCATTCATTCCGTTCATTCCAGAACTGATCCCGCTTTTTTCAAAAATAACCGCGACTAATGGCAGCAGCATTCCTTGACTGAAGCCTGAGATCGCTACAATGCTGACAAGGATCCAGAAAGCCTGTTTACTATTTTTCATGTGTAGTTTCTCCTTCATATTTCTTCTCCCATCATACAAGAATACTTCGGAGGTTGAAACAAATTTTTGCGATGAAGTTCTTTTTAAAAATGGAAAAATAGTGTAATCTCATCTGTATGAAATCATATCGAGGTGAGAAAATGGAATTTCATATGAAGGATGTCGGGTTTTACACAGAAACACCATACGGAAGATTAGATGTGGCAGGTGATGAAGCTTACGGATTCCGTCCTTATCAGCTTTTAGTTGCTTCAGTTGCTGTATGTAGCGGGGGAGTTCTTCGCAAAGTGCTTGAAAAGATGCGCATGACGATTGAAGATATACACATTGCTACAGATGTGGAAAGAAACAAAGAGGAAGCGGATCGAGTCGAGGTGATTAAAGTTCACTTTACGATTAAAGGTGTGAACCTAGACGAAAAGAAAATTCATAAGGCAATGGAATTAACACGGAAAAACTGCTCGATGGTTCAATCCGTGATTGGAAAAATTGATATCGTTGAAACGTTTGAAATTGCTTCAAAATGATAATAAAAGGGAGGGGCAGAGTTTTCTGCCCCTCGTTTTACATGGTTAGCTCTTCTGGATCACTGCCCGCTTTTTCAAAATAAAGTATTCTTTCTGGCTTAAAAGCTAATAATACGTAATTCGGATCATCTGAGCCCGACATCCATTCAGCTAATGAATCGTCCCAAAATCTTTTCCGAAGGTCCGGTGATTCTTCAACCTGGGAGGTTGCCTCTATTTCACAATAATGACTGGTAAAGCTTCCTGCTTCGAGACCGAGTAAAATATGAACATTTGGATTGGAATTCATGTCATCGAGCTTATGTGTATCTTTGTGAGTGGCTGCATATAATGTCAACCCATCGTGGAAATAGAGCATAAATCGGCTAAATGGTTTCCCATCTTGAATCGTAGCAAGCGTTCCAATCGCGTGATTATCAAACATATGTAGTACTTTATCTTTTACATCCATGATGATCTCTCCTTTTAAGAAGCTACCTATAATCTGTCTCGTTATCGAGTTTTTATGACTGATAAATTTTACATGGAAGAAGGAAGGCAGTATGGCAAATAAAGTGTTCTTGATATTGGTCTTTATTGGTGTACCGTTATCTGTGGTCGGCACCATGATGCACTGGTCGAGTATTATCATGTTCATCATCTACTGTTTAACGATTATTGCGTTATCTAGTTTTATGGGGAGAGCGACCGAAAGCTTGGCTATTGTTACCGGTCCTCGAGTGGGGGGCTTATTGAATGCGACCTTTGGCAATGCGGTGGAGCTCATTATTTCTGTATTTGCGTTAAAAGCAGGATTAACGGGTGTCGTGCTTGCCTCATTAACCGGTTCTGTACTAGGCAACCTTTTGTTGGTGGCAGGACTTTCGTTTTTTGTTGGAGGACTAAAATACAAAAGACAAACCTTCAATGTGTTTGACGCAAGGCATAATTCGGGATTATTAATGTTTGCTGTGATTGTAGCCTTTGTGATACCGGAAGTATTTTCAATGACCATGGAACAAACGGAAAAAATGTCCTTAAGCGTTGGGATCTCCGTGATATTAATTCTTTTATACTTGGCGGCGTTATTTTTTAAGCTGGTTACTCACCGTGGAGTCTATCAAACCTCTCATGAAGGGGAAGAACATGAAGAAGAGGTACCGGAATGGGGAAGAAACAAAGCAATTGGAGTTTTATTTATTGCCACACTCGCTGTTGCTTATGTTTCTGAAAATCTAGTTCATACCTTTGAAGTAGTCGGAGAAACCTTTGGATGGACCGAGCTTTTCATCGGGGTTATTATTGTGGCTATAGTTGGAAATGCTGCCGAGCACGCATCAGCGGTGATTATGGCTTATAAAAACAAGATGGATATTGCGGTAGAAATTGCGGTGGGTTCGACGCTGCAAATTGCGATGTTCGTTGCACCAGCACTCGTGTTAGTGTCGTTATTTTTCCCAACACCGATGCCATTAGTGTTTACGATTCAGGAGCTGATTGCGATGGCGTCCGCTGTGTTATTGTCGATCATCATTGCAAACGATGGAGAATCCAACTGGTTTGAAGGAGCGACATTGCTAGCTGCCTATTTTATTATGGGGATTGGATTTTACTTATTATAAAGGCTCTTTTCTTAAGAAAAGAGCCTGCAAACTAAATTCTAAAGTGTAAAATAGCTATTGCCACGTTAAAATCGGCCTTAAGATTTTAACAACAATGTTTACGAAAACAGCCATAATAAACGCCAAAAAAGACTCTGTATCAAAAAACGGTACAGAGTCTTTTTTTATTTTTTTAAGTAATATTTATATTTTCAAGAATATGTTGGACAAGGTCGGAATAAAAAGATACAGACGCCTGTTTTCTAGTTTATCAACTCCCTCTCTATGATAATGGTTTCGTTAAAGAAGAGACGAATAACAAGATAAACTACAAACCTCCTTTAAAAAAGTGTTAAGCGTATGCTCTGCTATCCTCCTTTATTAAGAATGTAAGCTAATTATAGCTGATAAAAGTATTTATGTAAATATTCAGAACATTACAATATTGTTACAATTTGACGAAAGGGGGCTTATTTACTCGTTGTTTATACATCGATTATTGTTCTATGTTGGTGGACTTGCTATTTTGACTTTAGGTGCTTCTCTGACCATAAAAGCGGATCTTGGTGCTGGCCCTTGGGACTCGCTCAATGTTGGATTGACTCATTTGCTTGGGCTCACAGTAGGTGGTTGGTCCATTATTATTGGTCTACTGTTAATCTTCTTGAATGCCCTAATTAAGAAGACGATGCCCGAAGTGTCATGTGCCATAACGGTTGCTATTAGTGGGATTTTTATCGATGGGTGGCTATTATTCGTGTTTGATGCCTTTCATCCAGTTGGATTTTATCCTAAGCTAATCAGCCTTAGCTCAGGAATCTTACTCATTTCATTAGGGATAGCTACGTATATACAGGCTAGATGGCCACTGAGCCCCATTGATGATTTTATGATTGCCTTGAAGGAGAGATACAAGATTACTCTTGGAACAGCCAAAACGATAGGTGAGGTCCTTGCCTTATGCTTTGCCATTCTTCTTCATGGTCCGATTGGTTTGGGCACCTTTGCTGTGGCACTTGGTCTTGGGCCGTTTATTGCTTTTTTTAGCTTGATGTGGGAAAGAGTGTTAATTAAGAAATGGTAGAAATTTTTGGCAAATGGATAATTTGATGGAACTCCGAAAAAACTAATATCAAATCTATGAGTTAGCTGAAAGGAGTTCCCTACATGAGAAAGTTATTGTATGCGCTAGTCGTTGGCTTTCTTTTCTCGCTCTTATCTTTTTCCACCATTCACGCTGAAAAACCAGCTGCACCTGAAACAAAAAAGGAAAAGCAACAACAGGTTCAAATTCCAAACTCAGTACTAAACATTACAAAAGAAAATACATATCCTAACCCAACGCAGGATATGCCGACCTTGCAACCTAGTGAACTAACTAAGGATTTAATTGAATCTTCTAAAGTGAAAATTGAAAACCCAGAATTGATTCGCATGTTAAATGAAACGACTGTGAATAGTACACCGTTTGCTGTCGGTTACCGTGCAATCATTTACTTAGGGCAGTGGCCGTTAAATTATGAATCAAGCGAAACGGCACCGAACTGGGAATATCAAAAAATTAATACGAATTATGTAGACAATCGTGGTGGAAACACAAACTACCAAATGCATTATGTACAAGAAATGCAGAAAATTGTACGTGGTGGCTTAACCTCAAAGGTGGCTAATGCAGAGGATGTAAAGAAAATGATGCTATTAAAGGCTGCTGAAAAAACAGGTCTCCCTCTGGCATTTGAGACCGTCGTAGGTGGAGGAACGAAGAAGGATCAGGTATACAATGTACCGCCGAAACGCCTTGGTTACCTGTATGGATACGCACCAGCTGTGAATGAAAAAGGAAAGGTCACTTACGGTGAAGTGTATATCATGCTTAAAGGCAGCAAAAAAATGATTGTAGTGAAAAACGTAACGTCGCAAGGAATTGGCGCTTGGATTCCTGTTCAGGACCATATGGCATTTGGATTCATCGCACCAGATAAGCCGAGATAAGACGGAGAATCATATAAAGGGTCGATCACTAAACTTGGTGATCGACCCTTTATTTTTAAATAAGAGCTTTACGTGTAGAAAAATCAATGCCTTTATAATAACTGTTTTTCACTAACACATTCGGTCCAAGGCAGCGAGCGGCTGGGCAATGGCAACTTAAGCTTTTTGCCAAATCCGTTTCAAGCCATTTATTAAAAATGCCAGGTAACTCATCGGTTTGGATATTTCCAAGTGGTGGAGTATCACCGAAATCCGTTACGATGACATCCCCTGTGAAAATATTTATATTCAGTCGTGAACGACCATCGGGATCATTGCGGACAGTTACGTTTTTTGCACGATAAAGCTTTTGTAAGAGAGCTTGATCTTCTTCGCTTGTGTTACACGCATAGAATGGTAACGTTCCGAACAGCATCCATACATTTTCGTTTCGGAAGTCAAGTAATCTTTGAATCGCTTGGCGAATTTCGTCTAGCCCGAGAACTTCTAGATTTGATGCAAAGTCAGAAGGATACATAGAAGGTAATGAATCTTGCTTATTAGGTGATGCAGTCATACCAGCAAATCCACTGTCATACATAGGGTGAATCTCATGCCTCATACATCCCATTTCGTCTACTACCTGCTTATGTATTTTTTCTATATGAGGTACTGTCCTGTTATTTAGCATTGTCTCAGCAGATACTAAAACTCCCATATCAGATAGAGCCTTAGAGTTACTTATCATCCTGTCAAATAATGCTTTTCTTTGCTCTCTAGTAGGCTTTCTTTCCATCATAGCAAAGCCAGTATCTATAAACTCATCCTCTGTTACCCAGTTATGAGAGATATGTAATACATCTAAATAAGGTGCTATGAGCTTGTATCTGTCTAGGTCTAATGTTAGGTTAGAGTTTATCTGAGTATAGATGCCTCTCTCATTAGCATATTTCAATAAGGGTAATACATAATTTTCTACTGATTTTAAGGACATCATTGGCTCTCCACCTGTAATGCTCATAGTCCTCAAGGTAGGAATCTCATCTAACTTTTGCAGTAATAGCTCTAGAGGAAGGGCTTTAGAGTCTTTATTTGTAAGGGTATGTCCTACAGCACAATGTCTACATCTCATGTTACAGAGATGAGTAGTAGTAAATTCTATACTGGATAGAACTGATTTTCCATACTGTTTTACATCTAGATAAGCCTCCCAAGCATCATTTTTAATTGTGATTTTGGGTTTGGTTGCTTGTTTATTCATCTTAAAAACTCCTATCTTATTAATACTTAATTATTATGAGCAGTTGGTATAACTTATGTCAATGATGCAAAATACTTTTAAATTTGCAATGTAATAAATCTTGCAACCTATCAAAAACTTTATATAATAAGTAATATACTAAGCAATATGCTTACACTTTTGAGGATATAGAGAGGAGATACTGCTAATGGCAACAGTACAAAAAAAATTAGTAGCTATCTATGTCAGAAAGTCAAGGCTCAAGGATTCAGACTCTATGGAGATAAGCAGGCAGCTAGAGCTACTTACTGACTATGCAGAAAAGAATAACATGGAGTATGAGGTATTTTCTGAGGAAGGTAGCACTGAGGATTGGAATAGACCTGAGTTTCAAAGGATGCTCATGGAGCTGAGAAGAAATATTTATGATGGAGTCCTTTGTACAGATCAGGACAGGATAACAAGAGACAGAACAGATTTTGGACTCTTTGTAAGGTTTATGAAAGCTGAGGCTCTACAGCTGTATACATTGAATAAGACTTATAACTTTATGAATGATGAGGATATATTTGTAACAGGTATCCAGTCAGAAATGGATAACCACTTTATGAGGATGACAAAAAGAAAGCTCAGGAGAGGAAGAATACAGGCTATCAAGAAAGGTGTTTACTTTGGGATTGCTCCTTATGGCTATGCAAAAGATGAGCAAAAGCATCTCCTCCCTCATCCTACTGAGGCTAAGATTGTAGAGGATATTTATAGAATGTATGTAGAGGAAGGGCTTAATCAAGCTGAGATTTGTGAGCAGTTGACTCTCAGAGGGATTAAAACAAGGTCAGGAAAAAATTTCACTCCAAGAGCTACCTCCCTTATCCTGTCCAATGTAGCCTATAGAGGTGTAGTACATTATGAGCTAGAGGGAGAGGATGTTATCCATGTAGAGGAGGCTCATCCTGCTTTAGTAGATGCATATACTTACAAAAAAGCTCAGGAGATTAGAGCTGGTAGGAGAACTATTCCTCAACAGTCTCAAAGAGGAGTATATACTTTGTCTAAGCTACTTGTATGCCCAAACTGTGGGCAAACTTTATCTTTCTGTAATAAGTATGTTAAAAAGTCAGCTAGAAGGGCTTTAGATAAATCTCAGAGAGAGCTGTACCTGCTTAACTGTTTTAGCTCTAAGTCTCAGAGGGCAAAACAAGAGTTTAAAGGAGAAAAATGCAAAAATAATGCTACAAAGGCATCTAGGGTTGAGGAGGCTGTATTTAATGAGCTAAAACAGCATCTTACTGACCTTGACAGCAGGATTGAGGCTATTATTGCAGGAGATAACTCTTTCTTGAGTAATGTAGCTAGAAAACAGCAGGAGCTAACTCTTCAATATAACAAACTGAATGAGCAAAAGAAAAGGGTACAGGATGGCTTTAAGGCAGGTATCTATGAGCAAGATGAGGCTACTGAGGAGATTAAGGCTATTAAAGAGCAACAGCTAAATATTGAGGAGGAATTACAGGGCTTAGAGGGAGCAGATGCTAAGTCTGAGGTAGATAAGCATAAGAAAGCTAGGGCTAAAATAGAGATGCTCCTTTCTATGGATACAGATGCTAATCCTGTAAAAGCTAATAAACTGCTCCTTGATGTAATAGACAAAGTTTACTACTGGAAAGAGCAGTCTGACAGAGATGGAAAGACAAAACCCTTTGAGATTAAGGTTGTATATAAAGATTGGGATTGAGTAGGATGCTATGTGGACTAACCATAAATCCTTTTTTTCTTCTTTTGAAAAATAAAACATCCCTTAACTGATGCATCAGAATTATGTTGGTTATTAACTAACTCAGGTCTAAACAAAAGTCTTGTTGTATCAGTTTCTCTAAGAATAATGTCTTCTCCAATCCCAGAATCACTAGAAGTTGTTTGAATTGAAATACTCATCTCTTTTCCCCTTTTCAGCCTACTTTTATCAAGATCATCCTTTGCTATTATCAATTTGTATGATGAATCTGTCAATCCATGTTCAACTTCTTTGAAAAATGGGGAAAATAGAAGCAAACAGCCTTGAAAGTTAGAAGGAATTTCTGTAGGATGAAAAACGAGTGAAAGGAGCGAGTCAAATTGGGTAACAAAGTAAGCGATAAAAATTCACAGGTTACATTTTTAAAACAACGACTAAATATGTTTATTGAAGTATTGGATGCGATTGAACCAGAAAATACCGAGCTGGAAGATATCGATCGTCTGATTGAAATGATTGACGATTTAGAATCAAAATGCCGAGAATTTAATAACCGTGATCAATAAATGATAAAGTGTAGCTGCACTTTTTTCTATGATGAAACTTATGTTTGATATATTCGTACATATATATAGAAAGGATGTGGAGAATGTTGAATATGGGAGATTTGTTATTTCAGATATTATCCATGCTATTAATGGTCGGGTTTGTTACGGTATTTATTTACATACTTGTGAGCTATTTAAACCGCTCGAAGAAACCATCATCTTCAGCGATGGAAGAAAAACTTGACCGTATTATCGAATTGCTCGAACAGGAGAGAAAGAGGGAATAACTTATATGTTAACTAGAAGTCAGTTTTCGATCATATTAGGGTTTGCCATCGTACTTGGTGTGATTGCCGCATTGGTTGATATTCCATTTTGGATATTAATTGTGGTGATTTTATTGATTACTATGGCAGTGAGCTATTTGCCCATCATGATGAACCTATATCTTACAGACGATATGAAAAAGGTTGAGAGGTTTTTAGAAGCTAGACTGAATCAGCCCATTTTTCACTTTTATTATGCGTTAGCAAAAGAGGATGACTTTCAGGTAGAAAAAGCACTTCGAGATGTGCGTGAAAAATATAAAAAAGGTCATTATTATACGATTTATTCTGTTACCTATGCTGCATACAAAGGAACGTTAGTGGAGAAAAGAGACTCTATTGCTCAGATCAAACAGCCAGCATTAAGAGTGTATTATGAAGGGCTGTTAGCGATTGAGGAGGGAGAGCTAGATCGTGCCTCGCAACTCGCTAGTGAGCAAAAAAAACCTTGGATGAAAGAAGCAATATTAGCCGACGTTGCAGGCAGACGTGGGGAGAGTGATCTCGAGATCAAGCATCAGCAAGAAGCCCTTCGCCTGACGCATGGACTTCAGAGGTATTTGTTGGTGAAGAAATATGGAGTGGGGCGGCCGTGAATGTCACGGCCTTTTTCTATATTTCAAGGAGCGGATGGAACAAATGGCCGAAACCCTTTTCATCAAATCGCGATAGGAGTATAATATGTGATGGGGAAATGTTGAAAAATTCATACTTATTTTTTAGATACATGGGGAAGGGGAACCAGTCATGAATATCGAGAAGTTTCAGGAAAGTATGTATCAACTCATCGTAGAAACATCAACAAAGCTACCAAAGGATGTTCGACGTGCCATTCGTGCGGCGAAGGAAAAAGAGAGCGCAGGTACACGCTCAGCGATGAGCTTAGCAACGATTACAAATAATATTAAGATGGCAGACGACAATGTGTCGCCAATCTGTCAGGATACAGGGCTACCAACGTTTAAAATTAAAACGCCTGTTGGAGCCAACCAAATCGTGATGAAAAAAGCGATTAAAGAAGCAATTGCTCAAGCAACTAAAGACGGAAAACTTCGTCCAAACTCAGTTGACTCTCTTACGGGTGATAACAGTGGAGACAATCTAGGAGAAGGTACCCCTGTTATTAAGTTCGAACAATGGGAAAAGGATTATATCGACGTGCGCCTCATCTTAAAGGGTGGCGGTTGTGAAAATAAAAATATTCAATACAGCCTTCCAGCAGAGCTAGAAGGACTTGGTCGTGCTGGACGAGATCTAGATGGCATTCGTAAATGTATCATGCATTCAGTATACCAAGCACAAGGACAAGGCTGTAGTGCTGGTTTTATCGGTGTCGGTATCGGGGGAGACCGAACATCTGGTTATGAGCTAGCAAAAGAGCAACTATTCCGTTCAGTAGATGATGTGAATCCTAACGAAGATCTTCGAAAATTAGAAGAGTACGTGATGGATCACGCTAATGAATTGGGAATTGGTACGATGGGCTTTGGTGGGGAAACAACTCTCCTTGGTTGTAAAGTAGGTGTCATAAACCGTATCCCTGCGAGCTTCTTCGTATCAGTAGCTTATAACTGTTGGGCATATCGCCGTTTAGGAGTAGAGGTGAATCCAGAAACAGGTGAGATCAACAGCTGGATGTACCAAGAAGGTGAGAACGTAGATTTTGCTGCGAAACAAGAAGCGCAAGCACAAACAGCTGCATCTCAAGAAACAGAGAATCGTGTGGTTACTCTTGAAGCTCCTATCACAGAAGAGCAAATCCGTGAACTTCAAGTGGGCGATGTTGTCAAAATTAATGGCATGATGTACACGGGGCGCGATGCTATTCATAAATATTTGTCTGACCATGATGCACCGATTAACCTTGACGGACAAATCATTTACCACTGTGGACCGGTTATGCTAAAGGATGAAGAAGGCAAATGGCATGTAAAAGCGGCTGGACCAACAACCAGTATTCGTGAGGAGCCTTACCAAGGAGATATTATGAAGAGATTTGGTATCCGTGCGGTTATTGGAAAAGGCGGAATGGGTTTAAAAACTCTAGCTGCGTTAAAAGAACACGGTGGTGTGTACTTGAATGCAATCGGGGGAGCAGCCCAATACTATGCAGATTGTATAAAATCGGTTGAAGGTGTAGACCTGATGCAATTTGGAATTCCAGAAGCGATGTGGCATTTAAAAGTAGAAGGGTTTACAGCAGTCGTGACAATGGATTCTCATGGGAATAGCTTACATCAAGATGTGGAAAAATCATCTTTAGAAAAACTGGCTAAATTCAAAGAACGAGTCTTTTAATATAAAATCGTCGAGTGCTGAAGTAGCACTCGATTTTTTACATAACGGAGGAGAAAATGAAGGGGAATATTATCTTTTTAAATGGTGTATCAAGTGCAGGGAAAAGCACTTTGTCAAAGGAAATCGTGAAGTTTCTTCCTAACTATTTTCATTTTAGTGTGGATGACTTCGATACGATTATCGAAAGGATGGAAGAACGCGGGACAGATCGTCTAATTCCTGTCCCGACAGAAACGTTTTTCCACCGGTCGATTGCCATGTTTTCCGATCAAGGCATTCATCTCATAATCGACCATGTGCTGCACGATCAAGAAACGATAACAGATGCCTATCATACATTGAAAGACTATCCCATCTATTTTGTAGGTGTTCATTGTCCTGTGGAGGAACTGGAAAGAAGAGAATTGGCACGTGGCGATCGAAGAATTGGACAAGCAAGACTACAGCTTCAGTTTGTTCACCAACAGAAGGAAGCCTATGATATTGAAGTGGATACTTTTAATAATGGTACGGAGGCGAGTGCTAAAGCAATTGCCGAATTTATTTTAGCTAACGAAGCTTCACTCGGTTTTTCTAAATAACATGAATGATTTTCTCTCTAATTACGGACAATAAGGAAAACTTGTACTGTGAGAGGGGACTACAGATGAAAAAGCTGTTAGCCATCCTTTTTTCCTTATTGCTTAGCTTTTCGACCATCGTCTCAGCAAGTGTCTCCAATGCTCCGATTCACTGGGGCTTTAAAAAATCTTCAAATGAAGAACCGGTCGAAGCCGGAAAAGAGTATGATGAGCTGTTAGAGAAGTACGGAGCCTTTTATAAAGGTGATCCAAAGAAAAAGGTCATATTCCTAACATTTGATAATGGCTATGAAAATGGGTACACAGCCAAAGTGCTTGATGTGCTGAAAAAAGAGAAAGTGCCTGCCGCCTTTTTCATAACGGGTCATTACTTAGAAAGTGCCTCTGACCTTGTGAAGCGGATGGCGGATGAAGGTCATATTGTTGGCAATCATTCGTATTATCACCCAGATATGACGACCGTAAGCGACGAAAGATTTTATAGAGAGCTTGAAAAAGTTCGTGCAGGTACCGAAGAAATAACCGGTGTTAGGCATATGGTATACCTTCGCCCACCTCGAGGGGTGTTTAGTGAACGCACCCTATTGAAGGCAAAGGAAATGGGCTACACCCACGTTTTCTGGTCTCTCGCCTTTGTTGACTGGTACCGCGACGACCAAAAGGGCTGGCAGTATTCCTATAATAATGTGATGAAGCAGATTCATCCGGGAGCAGTATTGCTATTGCATACAGTATCTAAGGACAATGCGGATGCGCTAGAAACAATCATTAAGGATTTAAAAAAGAAAGGTTATACTTTTAAAAGTTTGGATGAGTACACTCGTGGTGAGGCAATGAAGGATCCGATCTTTAAGATTCGGAAACGAAATAAATGAAAAATTGTGAAGCGGATATCTATGATGTCCGCTTTTCCTCTGGTGATTAAATTTAAAAAAAGTTATTGTGTTCTATCTGAGAATTATGTAAGATATACTTCTGCTTCAAAATCTGAAGTCTCTATTAAAATTAATTTGAAAACAGAAGTTGACTTCTGCGAATCAAGATGATATAGTATGACATGTAGCCGACAACAACGACTTGAAATTAACTTTTGAAAAAGTTTTTCGTAGAAGTTGACAACGGTGAAAAGATATTATAAGATAATCAAGTGCTTAATTGAACCTTGAAAACTGAACAAGACAACAACAAACGTCAACGTTAATTCTAAGTTTTAACTTTAAGAGCTAATCTTACTCTTTATTGGAGAGTTTGATCCTGGCTCAGGACGAACGCTGGCGGCGTGCCTAATACATGCAAGTCGAGCGGACAAAGAGGAAGCTTGCTTCCTCTTTGTTAGCGGCGGACGGGTGAGTAACACGTGGGCAACCTGCCTATGAGACTGGGATAACTCCGGGAAACCGGGGCTAATACCGGATAATTCTTTTCTACACATGTAGAAAAGCTGAAAGATGGTTTCGGCTATCACTCATAGATGGGCCCGCGGCGCATTAGCTAGTTGGTGAGGTAACGGCTCACCAAGGCGACGATGCGTAGCCGACCTGAGAGGGTGATCGGCCACACTGGGACTGAGACACGGCCCAGACTCCTACGGGAGGCAGCAGTAGGGAATCTTCCGCAATGGACGAAAGTCTGACGGAGCAACGCCGCGTGAGTGATGAAGGTTTTCGGATCGTAAAACTCTGTTGTTAGGGAAGAACAAGTACCGGAGTAACTGCCGGTACCTTGACGGTACCTAACCAGAAAGCCACGGCTAACTACGTGCCAGCAGCCGCGGTAATACGTAGGTGGCAAGCGTTGTCCGGAATTATTGGGCGTAAAGCGCGCGCAGGTGGTCTCTTAAGTCTGATGTGAAAGCCCCCGGCTCAACCGGGGAGGGTCATTGGAAACTGGGAGACTTGAGTGCAGGAGAGAAGAGTGGAATTCCACGTGTAGCGGTGAAATGCGTAGAGATGTGGAGGAACACCAGTGGCGAAGGCGACTCTTTGGCCTGTAACTGACACTGAGGCGCGAAAGCGTGGGGAGCAAACAGGATTAGATACCCTGGTAGTCCACGCCGTAAACGATGAGTGCTAAGTGTTAGAGGGTTTCCGCCCTTTAGTGCTGCAGCAAACGCATTAAGCACTCCGCCTGGGGAGTACGGCCGCAAGGCTGAAACTCAAAGGAATTGACGGGGGCCCGCACAAGCGGTGGAGCATGTGGTTTAATTCGAAGCAACGCGAAGAACCTTACCAGGTCTTGACATCCTTTTGCCTTCCCTAGAGATAGGGCGTTCCCCTTCGGGGGACAAAAGTGACAGGTGGTGCATGGTTGTCGTCAGCTCGTGTCGTGAGATGTTGGGTTAAGTCCCGCAACGAGCGCAACCCTTGATCTTAGTTGCCAGCATTCAGTTGGGCACTCTAAGGTGACTGCCGGTGACAAACCGGAGGAAGGTGGGGATGACGTCAAATCATCATGCCCCTTATGACCTGGGCTACACACGTGCTACAATGGGTGGTACAAAGGGCAGCAAAGCGGCGACGCCAGAGCCAATCCCATAAAACCACTCTCAGTTCGGATTGTAGGCTGCAACTCGCCTACATGAAGCTGGAATCGCTAGTAATCGCGGATCAGCATGCCGCGGTGAATACGTTCCCGGGCCTTGTACACACCGCCCGTCACACCACGAGAGTTTGTAACACCCGAAGTCGGTGGGGTAACTCGCAAGAGAGCCAGCCGCCTAAGGTGGGACAGATGATTGGGGTGAAGTCGTAACAAGGTAGCCGTATCGGAAGGTGCGGCTGGATCACCTCCTTTCTAAGGAAAATGCTTGCGTAAGCAAGACATAATACAGACGTGACGATTTGTTCTTGTTCAGTTTTGATGGTTTAATAAGGTTTTTTTGCGAAAGCAAAAATAACCATCCATCAAACGTTGTTCTTTGAAAACTAGATAAAGTAAAAAAGTCAAGAAAGAAATCGAGTATCGCCATTTTAGGTTTTCTCTCTTAAATGAGTAGAAACAAATTAACCATAGGTTAAGTTAGAAAGGGCGCACGGTGGATGCCTTGGCACTAGGAGCCGATGAAGGACGGTACTAACACCGATATGCTTCGGGGAGCTGTAAGTAAGCTTTGATCCGGAGATTTCCGAATGGGGAAACCCTCTATCCGTAATGGGATAGAATCTTTACCTGAATACATAGGGTAATGAAGGCAGACCCGGGGAACTGAAACATCTAAGTACCCGGAGGAAGAGAAAGCAAACGCGATTCCCTGAGTAGCGGCGAGCGAAACGGGATTAGCCCAAACCAAGAGGCTTGCCTCTTGGGGTTGTAGGACACTCTATACGGAGTTACAAAGGAATGAAGTAGACGAATCGATCTGGAAAGGTCAGTCATAGAAGGTAACAACCCTGTAGTTGAAACTTCGTTCCCTCCCTGAGTGAATCCTGAGTACGGCGGAACACGTGAAATTCCGTCGGAAGCAGGGAGGACCATCTCCCAAGGCTAAATACTACCTAGTGACCGATAGTGAACCAGTACCGTGAGGGAAAGGTGAAAAGCACCCCGGAAGGGGAGTGAAAGAGATCCTGAAACCGTGTGCCTACAAGTAGTTAGAGCCCTGTGTATTTTTCCTTTGGATAAATACCGGGTGATAGCGTGCCTTTTGTAGAATGAACCGGCGAGTTACGATTACATGCGAGGTTAAGTTGATAAGACGGAGCCGTAGCGAAAGCGAGTCTGAATAGGGCGAATGAGTATGTGGTCGTAGACCCGAAACCAGGTGATCTACCCATGTCCAGGGTGAAGTCCAGGTAACACTGGATGGAGGCCCGAACCCACGCACGTTGAAAAGTGCGGGGATGAGGTGTGGGTAGCGGAGAAATTCCAATCGAACTTGGAGATAGCTGGTTCTCTCCGAAATAGCTTTAGGGCTAGCCTCATGTAGTAAGAGTCTTGGAGGTAGAGCACTGTTTGGACTAGGGGCCCTCATCGGGTTACCGAATTCAGACAAACTCCGAATGCCAAAGACTTATCCATGGGAGTCAGACTGCGAGTGATAAGATCCGTAGTCGAAAGGGAAACAGCCCAGACCACCAGCTAAGGTCCCAAAGTATACGTTAAGTGGCAAAGGATGTGGAGTTGCTTAGACAACCAGGATGTTGGCTTAGAAGCAGCCACCATTTAAAGAGTGCGTAATAGCTCACTGGTCGAGTGACTCCGCGCCGAAAATGTAACGGGGCTAAACGTATCACCGAAGCTGTGGATTGGCGTCACACGATGTCAGTGGTAGGAGAGCGTTCTAAGGGCGTTGAAGCTAGACCGGAAGGACTGGTGGAGCGCTTAGAAGTGAGAATGCCGGTATGAGTAGCGAAAGATGGGTGAGAATCCCATCCACCGAATGCCTAAGGTTTCCTGAGGAAGGCTCGTCCGCTCAGGGTTAGTCGGGACCTAAGCCGAGGCCGAAAGGCGTAGGCGATGGACAACAGGTTGATATTCCTGTACCACCAAATTACCGTTTGAGTGATGGGGGGACGCAGGAGGATAGGGTAAGCGCGCTGTTGGATATGCGCGTCCAAGCAGTTAGGCTGCAAGTGAGGCAAATCCCACTTGCAATAGGCTGAGCTGTGATGGCGAGGGAAATATAGTACCGAAGTTCCTGATTCCACACTGCCAAGAAAAGCCTCTAGCGAGGTAACAGGTGCCCGTACCGCAAACCGACACAGGTAGGCGAGGAGAGAATCCTAAGGTGAGCGAGAGAACTCTCGTTAAGGAACTCGGCAAAATGACCCCGTAACTTCGGGAGAAGGGGTGCTCTTCAGGGTGAATAGCCCAGAAGAGCCGCAGTGAATAGGCCCAGGCGACTGTTTAGCAAAAACACAGGTCTCTGCGAAGCCGCAAGGCGAAGTATAGGGGCTGACGCCTGCCCGGTGCTGGAAGGTTAAGAGGAGGGGTTAGCGTAAGCGAAGCTCTGAATCGAAGCCCCAGTAAACGGCGGCCGTAACTATAACGGTCCTAAGGTAGCGAAATTCCTTGTCGGGTAAGTTCCGACCCGCACGAAAGGCGTAACGATCTGGGCACTGTCTCAACGAGAGACTCGGTGAAATTATAGTACCTGTGAAGATGCAGGTTACCCGCGACAGGACGGAAAGACCCCGTGGAGCTTTACTGTAGCCTGATATTGAATTTTGGTACAGCTTGTACAGGATAGGTAGGAGCCTGAGAAGCCGGAGCGCTAGCTTCGGTGGAGGCGTCGGTGGGATACTACTCTGGCTGTATTGAAATTCTAACCCTCACCCCTAAATCGGGGTGGGAGACAGTGTCAGGTGGGCAGTTTGACTGGGGCGGTCGCCTCCTAAAAAGTAACGGAGGCGCCCAAAGGTTCCCTCAGAATGGTTGGAAATCATTCGTAGAGTGTAAAGGCACAAGGGAGCTTGACTGCGAGACCTACAAGTCGAGCAGGGACGAAAGTCGGGCTTAGTGATCCGGTGGTTCCGCATGGAAGGGCCATCGCTCAACGGATAAAAGCTACCCCGGGGATAACAGGCTTATCTCCCCCAAGAGTCCACATCGACGGGGAGGTTTGGCACCTCGATGTCGGCTCATCGCATCCTGGGGCTGTAGTCGGTCCCAAGGGTTGGGCTGTTCGCCCATTAAAGCGGTACGCGAGCTGGGTTCAGAACGTCGTGAGACAGTTCGGTCCCTATCCGTCGTGGGCGTAGGAAATTTGAGAGGAGCTGTCCTTAGTACGAGAGGACCGGGATGGACGCACCGCTGGTGTACCAGTTGTCTTGCCAAAGGCATCGCTGGGTAGCTATGTGCGGAAGGGATAAGTGCTGAAAGCATCTAAGCATGAAGCCCCCCTCAAGATGAGATTTCCCATAGCGCAAGCTAGTAAGATCCCTGAAAG